>NC_004459.3:0-656373 GCF_000039765.1 Vibrio vulnificus CMCP6
TTACTTTAAATAATAAAAATCGTATAACGTTCGGGTAATTTCTGCAATAGCTAGATCACGATCAGCTTCCGATGTTGTGCTGCTCTTAGAATATACGACTATCGCAAAACGTCGACCATCGGGTAGCGTTACAAATCCCACGTCATTGGCGACACCGCCAATTGTCCCTGTCTTGTGGGCAACGAGGGTTCCTTTTGGTAGTAGACCTTTTAGCCTTCCAGCACCAGTGCGTGTGCGTGACATGACATCAAGTAAAAATTCGCTGCTTTTCTCACTTAACACTTTACCGCTGTCAATTGCCAGAAGTAATTCCAACATGGCATTAGGCGAGCTTTGATCTCGTAGATCTTCTTGTTCGAACTTAAGGTTTCTAAGTGGTTGTTTTGACGCGAGTGATGGGTCTTGGGCAAGAGCCTTTGCAAGTACAGATGAATAGGCCTTGTCGGGTAAACCATAGAAGTCCCTTAAAATTTCACTGGTATACCGATCAACTCGTAAATCAGTAATACCAATATTTCGCATCACTTTAGTTACTGCTTCAGGCCCTCCTGCAAGTTTTAGACAAATGTCTGTCGCTGTGTTGTCACTTAACGTTATCATTGGTTCGATTAAATTGGCGATAGATAACTTTATACCTGGGTGCACGAAGTTCACCGCGATAGCACCGTCACCTGTCACCATGGTTTCTTGTGGGACATCAATTAAATCGGAAAGCTTAAGCTCGCCTTTATCAATCCGCTCCAGTAAGGCGACAGCAATAGCAACCTTGTAGGTACTGGCCATCACAAACATTTCATCGCCGTTTACTGTTATTCTCTCCCCAGAGCCAATTTCTTGAGCAGCCACACCGATGCGGCCAACTAGCCTCTGTGAAATTGTCTCAAGTTTCTGCGAAACATCTTTAAAATTATGCTCATTAGCAACTGCTGGTTGAATTGGAACAAATGACGAAATAAGTAAAGTAAAACAAAGTGCTATACTACGATTCATAAACCTCTCCATGGTTAGTTTTTTTATTTATCATCTTAGTTACTACGATTTCGTGGTTCCACTTCGATTTGGCCCCAACAGCACTTTATCACACTATTTTTCATTAGTTACACTTGGTTACATTTATCGAGCCAATAAACTTATTGTTGGATCACAAGAGCGTCCAATTTTTTGCGCATTCCATCCCTATCTAATCCCCCTTTTGGGCCGATAAAAACAAGACGCGTGGCTCTTGTTTCGCCTTCTTGCCATGGTTCGCCAATGGTCACTTGTGCACGTTGTCCTGTGCATTGGAAAATACAACGGTGATCGGGTCGATCATCTAGGTTTAAGATGCCTTTCATGCGATAAGCATCGATAGAAAACTGCTGTAATAGAGGGTACAAGGCTTGCAGTGAAAGGGGACGATCTGTTTCAAAACTGAATGTTTCAAACTGATGGTTAACGTGATCACAATGGTCATCATGGCAGTGATGGTGCTCGCCACCATGTTCTCTGTTATGGGATGAAACCTGAAGCCTCTCTGGTACTTCAAATAAAATAGGCAAATCGACTTTACCAAACTCTATTTCAACCAGCTTTGCAAATGGCGCTTGTACCTGACACCATTGTTTAACTTTTGCTAGCTCATCTGGCTCTACCAGATCGACTTTATTGATCAAAACAATATCAGCTACTTGAATTTGCTGTTCAGCTAATTCTGCCATCTGTTTTTCAAGAGTGAGTACATTTTTAGCATCAATGGTGGTGATAATCGCATTGAGAGGCGCATGCTGTTGCAGCTCAGGATCTTCAAAATTCAGCGCCACTTCTTTTGGTTCTGAAATACCAGACGTTTCTACCACAATGTGGTCTGGACGTTGTTCGAGTGCTAATAAACGCATCACAGAAACCACTAAACCTTCAGCGAGATTACAACAAACACAACCATTTTCTAGGCTGATCATATTGTCGCTTTCAGATTTTACCAGTTCAGCATCAACATTTATCGAACCAAAGTCATTGACGATAACGGCCATGCGCATTCCATTGGCATTGGTCAGAATGTGATTGAGCAAGGTGGTTTTACCTGCCCCTAAAAATCCGGCTAAGATAGTGACTGGAATTGGCTTTTTACTCATCGACATTTCTCTATATCATTTCATGAAAAAGCTCGACTTGCGCCGAGCTTAATTATATTTAGAGTTAATTATGCAATAACAGGGTTGCGAATGGGCTCACCCGGATTGGCATCTAACTGTAATTGACCATTTTCAATGACGGGTGTACCGTTAACAATGACATGATGCATACCTTCAGAAAGTGCATTAGGGGCCTCGAAAGTCGCAAGCACTTTGATATCTTCAAGTTTAAATAATACTAAATCGGCATCTTTACCTACTTGAACACGGCCTTTGTTTTTCATTTGTGGGACGCTGTTTTCGATAATGCGACAAGCGTTTAAGCTACAACGCTCCATTGCCTCGACAAGCGTAACCGCTTTGTATTCGTTAACATATTTACTAATGAAACGGGTAAAGCAAGCCAGTGATCTTGGGTGAGCGATGGCATCACTAGGGAGTGGCCAAATATCACCTTCGATGACTTTCCCTTTTGAGTCCATCCAAGGCATAGCATCTGAAGCAATAGCAGCACCAGGAAACAGAACTGAACGATCCATTTTTTGACGATCAGATGGATTATCATCAGGTTTTAAGAAATGCATTACTACCACTTTGCCTGGGTCATTTGCTTGCAGCTCAGTGATCTTTTCTTGTGTTAATGGTTTCCCATTAGCTTCCATGTAACTTGCACTTGGTACGCCCCAGCGCTCTAACCAATCATCACCACGGAAAACTTCTGCGCCAATCAGTGACGAACCGGCACCGTAAGGGTAAGCTTCGGCAGTTACATTCAAACCTCTATCAATCGCTGATTGTACTAAGTCCGCACAATCATCAATATCTTGCACAGAGGTACTATTAAGGTGACAAATGTGCATGTGTGCACCAGTCGTTGCAGATAAACTGATGAGTTCTTGATAGGCTTCAAAGCTGGATTTTGGTTCTGCACTGTTTAAGTAACGAACATGCGTATAAGTTGGCATATTATAGCGTTTGGCGAGCTTCGCTAGCTCGTAGTACTCTTTATGGCCATAACCCGGTGCATAGCCTGCGTTAATCCCAATGCCTAAACCACCTTCTTTCAGACCTTGTTCGATATCATTGAGGATCTGTTTTAGCTCATCTGGTGTTGCTAGAGTATTTTGCCAATTGTTGTATGAAAATGCTTTTTGGAACCAAACAATCGTACCATCAGCTGCTGGCATTGTTGGTTCTTTTGCCATAACTCGTGCGTAGGTCCAAGCAACCGATGCGCCGTAGTTAAGAGGTCGACCTTCTTTTGCCGTATCATCATAGAATTTAGAGATGGGTAATAAACCCGATTCCATTTCCAGTTGGGTGGTAACACCATCAAATGCTTGAGCGCGCGCCGCAGGAAGCTGTTGACCATGTGCATGTAAATCAACGAAGCCTGGAGCAACGACTAAACCTTCAGCATTAATTACTTTGGCCCCTTTTAAGGTATTTTTTGAAATAGCAGCAATACGCTTACCTTTGATCCCTACATTACGAATCGCATCTAAGCCCGTTTCAGGATCAACCACACGACCATTTTCGATAACAATATCAAAAGGGCCTTTTTCATTAGGCATTAGGGAAATATTCTGTACAGCCAGTTTGTCGGAAGCTGCATGCAGAACCGAAGCAAATGGAAGTGTTGCTGCGCCAAAGGCTAATTTAGTTAACGTTGAACGTTTTGTATGGTCTATCTCATGAGATCCAGTCTGTTCAGTTAAGATGTCATCTTTCATTTTTTCCCTTATCTCATTACCTAAAGTTGATTGATATTATAGTGTATTTCGTGGTGTATATGAGTTCTGTTAACTTAATCAAGAAATTATTTACCAACGCTAAGCTTTTCAGGAACCATCTTCCCCCAACGCAGTACCATCTCTGGTGGGATGAGCCAAACGGGGCGTTTAAATCGTGTTTCATCGTGGCAATACCTTGTGTCATATGCGCCATCACCAGATAATGGATCTTGGTGCAAATTGAGTATGTTGAAAAACATTTTCAAGCTGTGGCTGTCTAGTGTCGGAGTACAAAAGTCACATGTTGTCTTTTTGAGATCCTGTTTGGGTCATTGTGTGCTGTTATAGCTGGTACGAAAGGGCTGTTTGACATCCGAAGCTACATCCTTGGCTACCACCATAGGCTTCAAGGGAATGCTCTGTTTTAAAAAGGAGGGGGCCCCGTTGATGATGCATCGCTCGTATTATATCGGCGATCGAACCAGCTCAATTTCACGTACGTTTCGTTGATTGGATATCATCAATGCTATGTTGTTAATAGTGATATGTTGGAAGCTGTGTTGAGCGCTTGTTTTAACGCGTTGGCGAAAAACCAAACACTCGTGAGATTGACCTGATTATGGCTAAGTTAACAGCAGTACTCCGTCAAATATTAAACGTTGCGTTTTTATCTAAAGGGTACAAAGGCGCTGTTAACTGAGTATGTTCGAAAAGAGTCACATCGCGACTGGTGGCCTCTGGAACATCAACGATCAGTAACTTGTCGGTGAAGTTCTTATAGAAAGCTTGATAGTGCATGCCGCTTTTCACACCAATAACGTCATATTCTTGAATCGCGATACCATGTGGGCGTCCCTGGGTATCATCATACGTCTGACATAGGCCTGATATAACAATGACATCCACCGTATTCTCCGCTTCAATGACCAACCTAACGGTAGGGCCAAGCTTAAATGGAGCGTTGTAAGCACTCCCCCCGCGAACGATCTCATCGCCATCCGAAATGGACTTGACATAAGCTTTGGTTTTAATTGGTTCACCTGCCAATTTCTCAAATTTACCACCGAGGCTCACATTGATTGTCGCTCCAACACCGGCAGCTACTGCGGCCTTTGCGGTCTCCGGATCGTGTATCGACATGAATACGACTTTACCCAAGCCTTTTGTTTCTAGCAAAGCTTTCAGTAGATGAGTACCTGATCCTCCTGCGCCACCTCCGGGATTACCCGCAGCATCACCAACCACAATCGGAGAATGCTCAATGATACCGCCTTTCGTTGGTGGTTGACGTACATAGTGGCCGTCCTTTTCGAGCATGGCCAGGACAGTACCCATGGTTTTGCCTATATCATTGAGTTCAATAAGTGATTCTTTTCTATGTTTCCAGATCCACCTTGCTAGGTCGTCGACTAAGTCTTGTGCCAGTTGGGGGTTATTTTCTGTGGTCACCATAGGGAATACACCACAAAAATCGCTGTCCTGATATGGGAAGCCATGCATGACGGAGCAGCTGATAACACCTGGCTGCTTTTCTATTTGAATGCATTTTTCTTTGAGTCGATTGGCAAAGCTGCCCTTTTCTTCGGTATTGCTCATCGGCATCAGCATTGGCATTTTGTGATAGGCAACGGTAGGGTGCGATTCTCCTGCTAAGATTGCGGCACCACGATACATCGCATCACGGCCAGCGGTATTCATATCCATATGAGGATATTCTTTACAGGCGCTGAATAAGTTCATGTTGTCCTTCATTTTTCGGTGATCTTACCATGGAGGTCACCGGACCAAACGATCCCAACGTGAACGCTGATATCCCAGACTTTGAGGATTCAGTGCGATTAAAGCTGTCAATACAGCGGCAATTTGAAGAAATGGGAGCGTCGCGGCTCTACCTCGAGTTGAGCTTTCCAAGCCATCGATGCCGCATTTCGTGTACCAGTGAATCCAGCGTCCTATAGAAGACCGAGCTGAAACCAGAATCTTCGAGACTGTGGTAACAGAATGTCCTTGGTAAAGAAGCAATATGGCATTCAAGCGTCGGTAATGGTCTTTATCCTTAGTCTTATGCATCTTTTTAGTGATACGACGTCGCTCAACGCGGTCAGGTAATGTTAGAATCATGGGAACTCGGTAACGGTTGCGGGTTTATATGTTTGGCTACTGATCAGATCGCTCAAACGGTACCGAGTTCCCTTCTTTTTTACACACCAATGATCTACATTTAGGAACAGCTATTTAGCGCCTTTCGATTTCGAATTTTCAACGATCTCTCAGACTTGCTTGCTTTCTGACTCTACCCATTGCATAAAAACTTGATATCCTGTAGCGAAAAATGCCGCACCAACGAACATACCCAGTATTCCTCCAGACATGACCCCACCTACAGCGCCAATGAGTATTATAGGCATTGGAACATCCAACCCTCTTCCAAGAATAATCGGTTTTAGGAAATTATCTATAAAGCTTGCAGCAATAATTAACACTGTGAAGATAGCATTGTGTGCTGTTCCACTATCTCCTGACCACAAGACTGCAACAGCGACCAGAGCCACGACGGTCACAGGGAGCTGAACGATAGCAAAAACTAAGGCGATTAATGTAAACAGAGAAGCCGCTGGAACGCCTGCTAACCCTACGATAGCACCAAATATCATTGCTGTTAAAAATGCGATTCCGATAATGCCAACAGCGACCTGCCTTAGGGTTGCGGTTGTTAATTTATGCAGCGAAGGTCCTTTGATCGGATCTGTAAAACTTATAAAAATCTTACGTATTGATGCTGATGCGGGTTCAGCCCAAGCTAACATTATCCCAGCAATGATCACAGCACCTATCAAGACAAATACGCTCTTAGCTGCGCCCGCCGCACTATCGAACACCCAACCGAAAATGCTTTTTATTTGAGGCTGATGCTTGTCTATGAAAACAGGCAGATTGACAGCGGCTTCATCCCAGGCAGCATATATTTTTTCCCCGACTAATGGCCATTCTTTTACGCTGTCTGTTGGCTTCGATACGGCTAGTGTGCCATTTCGATAAGAATCGAGTGCTTCTAACGTTTTAGACGCAAATGAGTTACCAACCATAGCGGTAGGCGTTCCAAGTACAAGCACGCCAATCACCGCGACTAAAGTAGCTGAACGGCTAGATCTTAAGCCCAGTTTACGTTCAACAGCCAACTTAAGAGGGTAAAGTGCAATAGCCAATACCAGCGCCCAAAGTAAAATAGGTAAAAATGGCAAAAACGCCCACCAACAGACAATAACAATAAGCGTAATTGCTGCGAATCGTATCAATGAAGTACTAAATGCTTTCACTAATACCTTTTCTAAGTTCTCATTTGAATTATTCAAGTCTTTCCTCCTTTTCTATTCCTAGAACTAATTAAACGGTTTGTCTGCGTATGGACTTCGGATAACACGTGACCTGAACCAGTAGTTAGACTGGACGCTTCATTAAACGAAATTGTGATTTTCAGCGTTAACTTGGCGTGGATGCCCAACAACTGTGCCTTCTTGTCCAATTGTAATCAACCTATATCACCTCAGCTTTTATCCGATTTCCAATTTTTTATTGGTTCAACATATTCTCACTGGCTTCACGATTGTCATACTCCTGACTGAAACGCAATGGCGTTGATACTCTGTCACATACCTGCACATAAGGATTATTTCACATGAAAATACTAGTATCGCGTCCCACACTAACACGACGTTTTTTTCGTCGGGTTAAGTACCACAAGATGGGGTTACCAAGCTACATTGTTGGGGGCAGAGGAAGCCACGATTGACGATGAATTGTGGTGCATAGATGGTCACTCAATAAGAAAAATGGATCAAGTTCAAAGAATTACACTTGATTATCGATGAGGGCAGGTGAACGATTACTGATATTGCTAATTTTTCATGTGCACATCAATTTGTGGATAAGCAATTTCAACATTATTCTCATTGAATAACTGATTAATCTTTTTGTTTACCAAATGAAGAGTTGGTAAGCGATCATCAATTGAGTTGATATGAAGCCTAAGCTCAAACTCCAAACTGCTGTCACCAAAAGACAGAAAATATACCTTCGGTATAGGGGAGTTTAATATGTGAGGATTACCTTCCACGGCTCGATATAGTAACTCTTCAACCAAATCTATATCTGAATCATAGGCAACACCAATAGGGATAACTACCCTAGTAACCGAATCGGTCAAGGACCAGTTGATAAGCTTGTCTGTGATAAATACTTTATTAGGGACAACAATTTCTTTATTGTCCCAATCAATAATGGTTGTAGATCGAGTTTGAATTTTACTAACGGTTCCAGAAAGCTCATTAATAGTAACCGTGTCACCTATCCTTATTGGTCTCTCAAACAACAGTATTAGACCTGAAATAAAATTGGCAAATATTTCCTGCAGACCAAACCCCAAACCAACACCAACCGCAGCAACTAACCATTGCAAGCTTTCCCACTCAATACCGATGGTGGTAAAAGCAATAACAATACCAAGCATCAATATAATGTATCGAAGTAAAGTAGTAATCGTGTAGCCAGTTCCAGGTGCTAGGCTCATTCTACGTAAAACCAACAATTCTAAAAGGCCTGGGATATTTCTTATACTCACAAATGAAATAGCTAAAGTAAGCAACGCATACATAAGTGATTTCAAGGTGATATCGACCGCTTCACCACCACTCGTAGGCGAAGCAACCTGCCATAAGAGAACGTTATCCATCCAGTTGGTTAATTCTAACTGACTTGACCATACTGTCGAAAGAACAGTAACTAACAAAATTAAACTCAGCCCTTTCAACAACGCCATAGACTGTTCGCTAATGGATGCTTTATCTAAAGCATGGCTTTCAGCGTCAAAGGACGCAGTTTCTTCTGATAAACCTTCGCTTTCACGAGCGATTTTTTCCTCTCGCTTTGCAAGAAAGCGCTGATAAATCAATTGTTTTTGCTCTAAGATTAACCACCGCTCCCCTAACTGATAAACTAAGAAAACCCCCATTAATGCAAACATATTGAGTTGCTGGAGTATCAGTATTTTCCACGAACCGACATACAGACCTAATATGGCCATCGCGATGACAACAAAGAAAGAGACCTGCACTGAATAATAAATAAGAAAGAAACCAAGCCCTGATTGAAAAAATGCAGGGAAGTGAGTATTAACGTCGTCTAAATTCAATGTGCTCGTATAAAATACAAAGAGAAAAACAACCACAAGCAGATAAAGTATACGAAGGATTTCGACATCATTTTCATGCTCAACCAAACGGAAAACGTGGAATAAAACAAGAATGATAAGTAATGGTAACATTATCATCCGTATTCGATGATGAATCGTGTGGCACACTTCGCTTGACCAGCGAAAATGTAATTCAAGCATCCCTTTTTTTCTACTCAAATGATAAAGAAAACCCACACTCCACAATAGAACAAAGCTAGCTATCATGATCTCATCAAACAAAATTGATGGATGACGCAGCGACATGAAATCGAGAAACCATACGCAGTTGAAGAAAAATATAGGGAGCATTGATGATGCTAAGACGGTTATTAGTAAAACGATGATGCTATTTGAAAAGCTGTCTTTTAATGGATGACCAAATATTTTTTCTTGTCGCTGTGATATAAGATCAAGTTTTAACTTAAGCCACCAATTTAAAAACAGCAATGTTAGGGAGAAGACGGCTAGAAAAATTAATGCCACATTCATTTTTGACCAATCAATATTCTTAGAACTAGAACCAGACGAATATATCACCCCGAACAGTTTCTTACCGTTCAGATTAAAAATGCTTTCCCAAAGAGGTGTATTACTGTAGGTCCAGACCTGTCGTTCTTTAAGAAAGGCTATGGCTGTTTCAAGCGTTACAGAATAATTTTCAGATACGTCAATTAACTTGTCTACCTCTGTCGAGAGCTGTTTATATAATGACATTAACTCTTGGAGTTTTTTTAGATTAGAACTGTCTCGTGCAAGCGAATCGGAAGCCCTTGAAGCTTTGGTAATTTCATAGAACCGAAGATTTACCTGTGAGCGATAATCGTGAAGGCTTTGGATGTTGATTCCTTTCGGTAACTCTTGCAGCAAATTCCTTGTATAGGCTCCGAATGTCGTCGTCTTATTAAGCCAATTTAGGTTATCCTTTATTGCCTTCATTTCATCCGAAAGTTCGGTATATTCTAGGTTCACATTTTGTAGATCGGTGGCCGTTTTAGCAATTTCAAGTTTGACTTTTTCAATCTCCGATTCAAGCTTGTGAGTATCTGTAAAATTCTCTTGGCTAAATTCCAGCTCCTTAGCTATAAAACTGTCACTATTGAGGACTCTCGAGTACGAATTTTCATCCTCACTGGTCAGAAGATAGATAGCAATTGACATGGCAATCATTGCTATGAATGCCATGATATATGAGTAGGTTTCTTTTTTTCTAATCACTTTGCCTTCTCACCAGTGCCAAAACAAAGAAGATGCCATTCATTAAAATGACATTACTTTTCTTTTCTATTCTTGACTGAACGCCTCTGCCAATTCTTCAATAATTTCGCTAAAAGCATTACCCAACCCCTTTGCTAATGCTTCAGGTGTTTTATCTGACAGTTCAACTTTACTTAATATTTTCTTATCAAATATGATAGCGGGTCTAACGCTAGAACTGTCCACCAAAATGAATTGTATTTCCATTACGGCGGTTGGTGTCTGGCCTTTTCTGAAGTCGCCAAATAATTTGGTGACGACGGTTTTTAGGACTAAGTTAGTAGAAACACCTGCATTATAGGGAACGGTATTAGCGACCACTCCAGAGCGTATGAGTAAGGTCGGTATTTGGTTTTCGATGATAGCGCCAGGCTCAGTAATAAAACGATTATAATAATCACTTTCGAAACTGACATCAGACAACCTGAATACCATTTGCGTGTTATTAAAAGGGCTTTCCACACGAACGCCATCGATAAGTAACGTTTCATATTTTTTTGTGTACGTCTTCGCCGGATAATCAGCCACAATAGCGTAATTATTTGGACTTTCTACAGGCTGCGCCATCATCCCACAGCCAAATAAAACAAAAAGACTCAACATCACTAGGAAATATTTATTTCTATTCATATCTAACCACACTTTATTTGGAGTCGTAATATTCACGTTTTAATCTATTTTTAACTTCTGAGGCTCAGAGCTAAATATGATACTGGATGGCTGATTCTTCAAAGTCTCGGAAAAGCTTTTTAAATTTTCGACAGTGGCTCTCAAGTCTTTCATGACATAATTAATTTCAGGCTGGTTATCAGCCATGATCACATCTAGCCTGACAGCCGCACGGTCTAAATCTTTAATTAACGTATTGATATCACCTTCATCACTGAGAGATGAATTGAGACTTTGGCTAATTTGTGCGATTGAAGAGATGATAACCTTCACTTCTGGGTCTGAAACTACGCCATCAACACCCTTCACCATCTGGTTAGTATTTATCAGCAACGTTAGGAGCTGCGCATTCAGCGCTTCAACATCCACCAGACCTATAGATTTGTTTAAAGTTTCAAGCAGAATATTGATATTAGATACTAATGTGTTGATATCCGCCTCATCCAAACGAGAAATTAAACGCTGTATGCCTGAAACGATTTTTCCCGTGGAGTTTTTTGTTGATGGTACATAGGGGTAGTCTGGATCCCAATCGAAATTTAATTCTACATCTGCCTGTGTATAGTCAAATGATAAATACTGTTGACCGGTGATACCTGCTAATTGTGTTGTCGCTCTAAGACCGCGCTCTATGGAAATTTCAATATTTCTATTCCATTCTTCGGCTGTACTTTTCGTACCGTTGATCTCACTGCGAACAACCACATAGGACTTCCTATTTTCTCTTGGTACTGCTGATTCATAGAGCGCATCTGACAATTCTATTGCCACTACTTCCCCGGCAGTGATCCCACGAAAGCGCACCGGAGCTCCAACATCAAGACCAGATACTGATTCATCAAAGTAAGTCTCAATAATTATCTTAGGTTCAAATAAAGACCGACCACCTAGGATAAACAGGACAATAAATAACGAGATCAACGCTGAGACCACAAACAACCCTAACTTGTAACTGCCTTTTGAATCATCCATTACTTAGCTCACTCTCTTCTTTTTGTTCATCTGATTTTTGTACATCGGGCTTCCGGTTGAAAAACTGGCGAACTCGGGTATCGCTACTTTGGTCACGTAAATCGCTAGGGTGTCCTTCAGCAATAATACTTTTAGATAAGGGGTCGAGCATAATTGCTCTATCGGCTATGGAGAAAATACTTTGGAGTTCGTGCGTCACAATGATGAATGTGTACCCTAAACTCTCTCTTAAATTTAATATTGTTTGATCTAAGTTAGCAGCTGTAATCGGATCCAAGCCCGCCGAAGGTTCATCCAAAATCAAGATATTCGCACCAATAGCCATGGCTCTGGCGATCCCTGCTCGCTTGAGCATACCTCCAGATAACTGACTTGGCATCAGCTCAGCTGAATAGCCCATCTCCAATAGTTCTAATAGTGTTCGAGAAATTTTATTTTTCTCCGCCATACCGAGATCGGTAAATTGATCTAATGGGAAACGCACATTTTCCAAAATGCTCAATGACCCAAACAAAGCTCCGCTTTGATACATAACGCCTAGTTGACGCTGTATTGACGCCTTCTCTGTTTCTCCAGCACCAACAATGCTCTTACCGTTGATGGTGATGTCCCCAGAGATAGGTTCATACAGCCCAATAATGTGCTTCATCAAGCTAGATTTACCACATCCAGAACCACCTAAAATAACGAGAATTTCACCTCGCTTTACACTAAAAGAGGCGTTTTCTAGTAGGATCTTCTCGCCGTAACCCATTTTTAAGCCGGTTACTACGACCG
The DNA here is from genome assembly GCF_000039765.1 of Vibrio vulnificus CMCP6. Taxonomy (NCBI): domain Bacteria; kingdom Pseudomonadati; phylum Pseudomonadota; class Gammaproteobacteria; order Vibrionales; family Vibrionaceae; genus Vibrio; species Vibrio vulnificus. The sequence continues at coordinate 12,747 of NC_004459.3, forward strand.
CCTCATCATTTTTCGGGTCATTTATTTTCGAGTTCATCAGGCTTCCTCAGGTTAGTAATACGGTAAAAAAGCCATCAATGACCACTATCCAAATGATACTACTCACCACTGCACTGGTTGCCGCCAAGCCTACCGAAGTAGAACCTTGACCTGTAGCTAACCCCCTTTCACAACCGATAACAGCGATAATGAAGCCAAAAGTCGTGGCTTTGATCAAACCAAATCCAAAATCCCAAATAGAAAGTGCACTTAGCAATTGATGATAATATTGAACAAAACTGATATCGAACTTCAGCAATACAAGTGCACCGCCAAAAACACCGATGATGTCTGCAAATACTGTTAATAGTGGGAGCACAAGAATAGAAGCATAAATTCGAGGTATGACCAAGAACTCAACGGGGCTGATACCAAAGGTGCGCAGTGCATTTATCTCTTCGTTCACTTTCTGAGTGCCGATCTCAGCCGCAAACGCAGCACCAGTCCGGCCAGCAAAAACGATAGCAGTCATCAATGGGCCCAGTTCCCTGAGCATTGATATCCCTATTCCATCCGCCACAAAAAGAACTGCACCAAATTGCTCAGCTACTAGGCCTATTTCAAAGGCAATGATAACACCCATGAGGAAGCCAATTAACATAATTATTGGTACTGCATCAGCACCCGCCCTTGATGCAATATCAGAAACTGTCGCCCAATTTACGTTTTTCCTCCGGCTTATTCCTATTTTGAAAACCACTGCACAATCTTTAACAAACCGAGCCACAGAACCGACATCGATAAGCATTTCTTTTGTAGCTCGCCCAACGCGCTCAAAAAAACCTCTTTCTCTACCGACAATACTAGGATTGTTTTCCACCGGGGCTGGCGGTACAAGTTCAGCCAAACTGGGCTTAAGACCAACTATTGAAATTTCAGCACCAGGCGCACGAAATCTTGTTTGTAAATCTGATAAAAACGCGATACCAGATATGTCGATAAAAGTTAAATTGTGCGCATTAACAACAATGGCAGAATTTGGATGTGTATCCAAAATCCTGTTCGCTTTTTCCCATAAATTTCCAACAATTTCAGAAGTAATGCTTTCATCTAACTCGATTTCCAAACTGTTCTCGCTCATTACTTCTTCCTCAAAGTTATCCGCGTATAGATGCTTGGTATAATATGTTAAGAGGACTGACAAATAATTAGACAATCGCTTTATACTAGACAGGAATTTTGAATCTAACAACCTGAAGTAACTAAATTTCTGGCCTTGATGTGATGGGTTTAACAATCAAGTAGAATAGAATATTGCCTTTAAATATTCACCAAGAAAACTCCATATCGGATTATGCTGCACAATCCCCAAAATTCTGGATTCATTCCTTTTCTACTGAACTTAAATTCTGGGATCTATTTGTTTGGGCTGTTCAAGGCATCCCTAACGCTACAACAGCAGTAAAGATTAAGGATCATATCTCTATCACTATGATCAACAAAATCTTTTTCCAACACTCGAGCTTGAAAGAAGTTTTTCATACTCTACGCGGAAGAAGATATAATCCATTGTTACCAGATTGCGCCTTGTTCTAAACTTGGTTAAGGAATAACCTCAATTTAATCGGAAAGTGTGAAAAACAATATCTTGAGGCTTGCGATTCAGGAACGGCATGAGCCATTCTAAACTAATAAGATGTCTATTTTGTCGTTAACACACTGCTGTAACACTTCGGCGCCGAAGCGCTTATTGAAGTCTACTAACGGATCCGAGTACGTTTTTTACAGTACACGAACGATGTCGAGCCTACCGAGTTGTCCGATATTCATCGTTTACTTTCCAACTATTACGAGTAAGAACACAATTTGACATTACAAAGGTTTGAAGAGCTTAAAAGTCAATATGAATCTAGAAAGACAGAAGAGGCTATTTCCGATTTCATTTCGAACACTGGCATGCTTCGCTCACCTTTGCTTGACGAGGTTCAAGACAAGATCTCGGAGCTAGAAGAAGGGGAATCCGAGGCTGACTCAGATGATGATGAATATTCAGAATCAGTGTGGGAATCTCGTCAAACAAAGCAACGAGAGAACAAAGAAATAGATGATATGTTTGGTACTCTGTGAAAAATATACATCTAGTTAACCAATAGAAATTTTTATCCAGAACTTACGAGCTAGATCTAAGACTTTAACTCGGAATTGTCCAGAGACGTGCCAGAACTATCACTGCTGACAACAACGAGTATGATGACCGTGATGCTACTTTATGCATTCTATTTAACATCAGAAAACGACAAATGTTGCAAACCACATTAAAATACAGAAATAGGTGCAACATTTGTGTGCGAGAATACAAATGTTGCATAGGTAGCTTTATGTCGAGGTTTGGTTTATCCAATATGGCTCTAACTCATTATTTAACCAGCATTATTCACTCATTCACTAGCTTAGCCCATCAGATGCTTAAGCGAACTAATCAGGATTTGCCCACACCAGTAAAATATTACAACCCTGAAATCGCGAAGGAGTATAAGAAAATCGAAGCGGCTGCAGAGCAAAAACTGCTCTCCATGCTGCCGGAAGAGTTTCAGGAAGACTTTCGTCCATTTGTCATCTCACAACAAACTTCGGAAGAAGAAGCTCAAATCGTCAAACAAGCTGATTCCATTTGTGCCTATCTCAAATGTCTAGAAGAACTCAGTGCAGGTAATCACGAGTTTGCTTTGGCGAAAAAGCGCTTAGACATTACGTTAGCGGAAAGAAAAACACCTGAAATGGATTATTTCCTCAATACGTTTGCGCCAAGCTTTGAGCTATCCCTAGACGAAATCAGTTAACAAATATGGAGTCCACTTTGTCATTGACTATTCGCTCACAATGGCTGGAACGCCATGATGATGAACATAAAATTCGTCGTGATGATCATCGCAGCCCTTTTCAACGCGATCGAGCACGAATTCTTCATTCGGCCGCTTTTCGTCGCCTGCAGGCCAAAACCCAAGTGCATGGCAACAGCCTCGAAGATTTTCATCGCACCCGATTAACCCATTCGCTCGAAGCGGCGCAACTGGGCACCGGAATTGTCGCACAAATTAAGAAGAAACAACCCGAGTATCGAGATCTTCTGCCCACTGACAGCTTAATCGATGCCTTGTGCTTAGCTCACGACATTGGACACCCACCGTATGGACACGGCGGCGAGGTGGCTCTGAATTATATGATGCGAGACCATGGCGGCTTCGAAGGTAACGCGCAAACTTTCCGCATCGTCACTCAACTCGAGCCCTACACCGAACACTTCGGCATGAATTTGTCTCGGCGCACACTGCTAGGGTTAATTAAATACCCAGCTTTTATCAGCCAGACTCGCGCGGCTTCACAGCCTGCTCCTGTGAGCCACCAACGTCAAATCAAAGCCAAGCAGTGGAGTCCAGCAAAAGGCATTTATGATTGCGATAAAGCCCTATTTGACTGGGTACTAGCACCATTAAGTGAAACCGATAAACAACAGCTGAATGCAATGCGGGATTGCCCCCACGACGCCTTATCTCATCGAAAAACGCGTTATAAATCGCTCGATTGTTCGATTATGGAGCTGGCTGATGATATTGCTTATGGCGTGCATGATCTTGAAGATGCCATTGTGCTTGGACTCGTCACACGTAGCCAATGGCAAGAAGGCGCAGCGAGTCAGTTAGCCGATTGTGGTGACCCATGGTTTGAAAAACACATTAGTTCCATTGGCGAGATGTTATTTAGTGGCCAGCATCATCAACGCAAAGATGCCATTGGCGGTATGGTTAACGCACTGCTCACCAGCATCGACGTTAAGCCCGTCGACGGTGAATTTGAAAGTCCACTGTTGGCCTTTAATGCTTATCTCGATATCGGCATGGAGAAAGCACTGTCGATTTTGAAGCACTTTGTCAGCCAGTATGTGATTCAAATTCCTCAGGTTCAAATTGTCGAGTATAAGGGACAACAGATCATCATGGATTTATTTGAAGCGCTCAGTGCCGATCCTCAACGCTTGCTGCCTTTGCCCACTCGACATCGTTGGGAGCTGGCTGAAACAGACACCAGCAAAATGCGAGTGATAGCGGACTACATTTCTTCGATGACCGATGGCCATGCGCAGCGACTGCACCAACAGTTGTTTTCATCACATCATTAACAACGCTCTATCTGGCCATCGCTAACGATAGTTTCGTTCAAACACACCAGGTGGCATTTGCGCAATTTGAAACTCGATCATCTTGTCAAATGCCGTAATTAAGGGTGTAAAATCGTTTTCAGGCTGAAAATAACTGAGAATGTGAAAACCGGCCTCGACAGTGGAAAGCGCATTGTCACTAGGCGATTTTCGGATACGGTAGTTTCCAGTGAGATTGTCTGGTAATTGTACACACGGCAGCACTTGCAAATTGCTTGAAAGTTGCCGGATTTTAAACGCTTTCTTCCACGTACCATCGAGGAGAATAAAGCGCAGACGACGCATGTTACTGTCATCAGATTGAGCAACTTGTTCCACAGTGACGGCTTGTTCATTCGGAAACAACACCCAATGGTGATAGGATTCATCGCTTAGCAACTGATTGAGCTCAGCGTGTTGCGAAAAGTCTTCTCCAATGAACAAGCGACAGCTAGCCAAAGACAAATCGAGAATTCGAGCCGTGCCAAGTGGGCGATGCTCTTCACTCGGATGCTGTAGAATGATAAGTTCCACATCTGAGGCAAGAGACTCTATCCACTGACAAATACACGCTTTTTTCGCTTTACCACATTGAGAACAATACCGAGACATACTGTGAACCTTACTATTTTTCTGACGATAACCAGCGTGCTTTGTCTATTGCTTCAGCAGCCATTATTGTCTGATTGGACGGAGTGGCATCGCCAAGCGATAAATCATGGAGAATGGTGGCGAATCCTATCAGGAAATTTCACTCACACCAACTACCCTCACCTTTTGATGAATCTGGCCGGGCTTTGGGTAATTGCTCACCTTTTCAAACCCAATGGGAAAACGTTCGCTTTGTTGCTAGTGATGATCAGCTTCATGGTCGGACTCGCTAACCTCTTAACCTCAATGCAAATATACGTTGGCCTTTCTGGGACGTTGCACGGCCTGTTTGCCTATTTTGCGCTAAGAGAAAGCTTGGAAGGAAGAAAAAGCAGTTGGCTTCTGGTGCTTGGTGTCGTGTTGAAAGTCGCTTGGGAGCATTGGATGGGAGCGTCTGCAAGCACAAGCGAACTCATTGGTGCAAGGGTCGCCATTGAGGCACATCTTGCTGGTATGAGCAGCGGCTTCCTCTTAGCCTCGCTGCCCCCTCTTTACCAGCGTTACCTTAACGCCAAAGCGCAATAAAGACATAAAGCAAGCTGACAGCACGCCAACTTGCTTTATCATCCAATTACAACTTAATCCGTGACTGATTTTTCTCAATCGTTGATTTACCGATTCCTTTCACTTGAGCTAACTCATCAACCGTTTTAAACGGTCCATTAGCTTCTCTAAAGTCAACAATTTGCTGAGCTTTTTTAATACCAACGCCTTTTAACATCATGGCAATTTCTTCTGCTGTCGCCGTGTTGATATTGACGGAAATCTCAATGCCTTCATATTTATCGGCTGCTTTCGTTGCAGAGTCCGCAAAAGAAACGGAAGGAAAAGAGAATGCCATTAGCATGGCTAAAAGGGTAATTACCTGTTTCATTGTCGTGTCCTCATGTTAGGTGCAAGGTGTTATACCTAACCCAGCGAGAGCACAAAACAGACAAGAGACAAAAATAAAACAGGCCGCGAAAGCGACCTGTTTTTAGTTACATATCAGTTGCACACCGAACGATTAGTTGCTCACAACAAAGTATTCAATATCGGTGTTAGCACGAAGAATCGCGACGATAGAACTCAAGTCACGCTGTGCAGAGACGCGTTGCAGTTGCACTGAAATTTGCTGTGCTAGTACAGGCTCTAAGCTCTCTTCTACTTTTTCAAGCGCCACGACAACAACATTGCCTTCCATATCTTTACTTTGGCCGTATACCGCATTACCTGCTGCTGGTTTTGCCATAGCAAACACGGTCTGAGCTAAAGGAGAACGACGATCAATCTTCTCTAACTCACCAAACGATAAGCCTTTTTCTTGTAAAATAGCTGTGTTACCCGCTTTCAGAGCTGTCACGACTTCGGTTCCCAGCTCAAGTGCTTGTTGCTCACCTTTCACTTGAGAAAGCTCTGCAGCTACTTGGTCTTGCACCTCAGTCAAAGGTAACACCGTCTCATCACGAGCATCATCAACACGAACAACGATGATGTGTTCAGGGGCAATTTCAATCGCTTCTGAGTTCAGGCCATCCAACTTAACTTCTGGACTGGTAATCGCTTGAGTAACCGCAGGTGTACGAAGAATTTCAGGCGCATCAACTTGAGAGATAAAGTCAGTGTGTTTCACTTGTTGACCCACCGCTTTTGATGCTTCTTCTAAAGAATCTGGGTATTCGAATGCCACTTTCTCTAGCTCACTTTGCAACTCATAGAATTGGTCGACGGCTTTCTGGTCGATCATTTCTTGTTTGATTTGCGCAGCAACGTCGCTAAATGGCTTCACAACCGGTTCTTTTAGCTCTTCGAGTTTGATGATGTGGTAGCCGAAGTCAGACTTCACCAAGCCAGTGACATCGCCAACATTTTTTAGCGCAAACGCCGCTTCTTCAAACGCTGGATCCATCACATCACGTTCAATCCAACCAAGTTCACCGCCGTTATCAGCACTGCCAAAATCGTCTGATTTCTCTTGAGCTAGTGTCGCAAAATCCGCGCCAGCGTTCAATTCGTCTAAAATTGCTTGTGCTTTAGCTTGGTCATCCCCCTCAATGAGGATATGAGCCACTCGACGCTGCTCCTCAGAGGAATACTTATCAAGGTGCTCTTGATAGTACTGTTTCACTTCGTCATCAGAAATGGTGATTTGCTGCTTGAGTGAATCCGCCGCTAACTCGATGTAAGACACCTTCACCTGCTCAGGGCGAGTAAAGCGTGATTTGTTTTCATCGTAGTACTTTTGGATATCTTCTTCTGTCAACGTCACTTTATCTGCAAAGTCGCGAATATTTAGCGTCACCGTACGAACATCACGTGTTTGAGTAAACAGTTTACCTTCTGCATCCACTTCACCTGGTAGGGTAAATTCGCTGGTTTGTAGTGCATCAAGCAATTGAGAACGAATCAGTTCACGACGCATGTACTCTGCAAAAGAATCTGGTGAGTAACCCGCGCGACGTAGGGTCGCTTGGTAGACGTCTTGGTTGAATTTACCGTCTTGCTGGAATTCTGGCATCGCTAGAATCATGCTTCTTACTTGAGCATCACTGATGCGTAAACCTAATGATTCTGCATGCTGATCAAGCAAAACGTCGTTAATCATGCGGTCTAATACCGATTTACGGAAAGACTCTACGTAAGCAGGGTCAGCAAGGAGTTGAGAAAAGTAATCTCCTAGTTGCGACTGCATACGATTACGCTCGTTTTGGTAAGCCATTTCAAACTCACCACGACCGATTTCGACATTGCCAACTTTTGCTGCAGAGTTACTACTACCACTCACGAGGTAACTGCCGACACCTGCAAAGACAAACGATAGGATGATCAATCCTAGGATAATTTTAACCGCGATGCTATTCACGCCTTCGCGCAATCGATCCATCATAACTAAACTGCTCTCCACTCACGAAGCCAACGCTTCTCTTGAAATGTAATCACGCGATAATACCAGAAAAAAGAAATGCGCATCAGTAGGATGCGCATAATTTAAAAAAGTTCGGCTTTCACATCGCAAAATCGTGTTCAAACGGGTTTGATTGAACAAAATTCACACTATCGCGATTAGTTACAAGCGTCTTTAAGAGCTTTACCTGCTTTGAAAGATGGTACTTTCGCTTCTGCGATTTGGATCTCTTCACCAGTCTTAGGGTTACGGCCTGTACGAGCTGCGCGAGTACGCACGCTGAAAGTACCGAAACCAACTAGAGCTACTTGATCACCAGACTGAAGAGTACCGCTTACTGCTTCAATGAATGCATCTAGAGCACGACCTGCTGACGCTTTAGAGATATCTGCGTTTGCAGCGATTGATTCTACTAGTTGAGTTTTGTTCACTGTGATTCCCCTTTGTGCCATCTGTGATTATTTTTTTAGATGACTTTCGTTCCATTAATACTAAAAATTAGCGCCAAGCCTTATCTTAAAAGGGCTGGCAGCCATCGAGCTCTAACTTAGCTCCCAAAAAAAACGCTGACAAGCCTTTTCGAGCCTATCAGCGTAAACTTTTACTTATTTTTGCTGCACATCACTATTTTTTAGCGTCAAACTCTACCCCAGTTGGGTCTCGCTCTAGTGCAACTTTAAGAACTTCATCAATCCATTGAACTGGAATGACTTTCAAATCAGCGATAACGTTGTCTGGAATTTCTTCCAGATCACGCTCATTATCCTTCGGAATAAGTACCGTTGTAATACCACCACGATGTGCAGCCAACAACTTCTCTTTTAGACCACCGATTGGTAACACTTCACCACGCAGAGTAATTTCACCTGTCATGGCGACTTCTGCTTTGACAGGGTTACCCGTTAGGCTAGAGACTAACGCCGTGCACATAGCAATACCGGCACTTGGGCCATCTTTTGGTGTTGCACCTTCTGGAACGTGCACATGGATGTCTTTCTTCTCGTAGAAATCAGAGTTAATACCCAATTTCTCCGCACGAGAGCGCACAACGGTCATGGCCGCTTGAATCGACTCCTGCATCACATCACCCAGTGAGCCAGTTTGGGTCAGTTTACCTTTGCCCGGCATCGCCTCAGTCTCAATCGTCAGCAAATCGCCGCCGACTTCCGTCCACGCAAGACCTGTCACTTGACCCACTCGGTTGCTGTCATCCGCTTTACCATAGTCAAAGCGTTGAACACCTAAGTACTCTTTCAAGTTATCGATGTTAACTGTCACCGACTTCAACTCTGGCTTCAGCAGAATGTTCTTCACTGCTTTACGACAGATTTTCGAAATCTCACGCTCTAAACTACGTACACCGGCTTCACGCGTATAGAAGCGGATAATACCAATAATGGCAGAGTCCTCGATATTGATTTCATGAGGCTTCAAGCCATTGCGCTCGACCTGCTTCGCAACCAAGTGGCGCTTCGCAATGTTGAGTTTTTCATCTTCTGTATAACCAGACAAACGAATCACTTCCATACGGTCAAGCAAAGGACCTGGAATATTCATTGAGTTCGAAGTTGCAACAAACATCACGTCAGACAGATCGTAATCCACTTCTAAGTAGTGATCATTGAACGAGTTGTTCTGTTCTGGGTCCAGCACTTCAAGTAATGCAGACGCGGGATCGCCACGCATGTCAGATGACATTTTGTCGATCTCATCCAACAAAAAGAGTGGATTCTTCACGCCAACTTTGGCCATTTTTTGAATCAATTTGCCCGGAAGCGAACCAATATACGTGCGGCGATGGCCACGGATCTCGGCTTCATCTCGAACGCCACCGAGCGCCATACGAACGTATTGACGACCTGTTGCTGCGGCAATTGAGCGACCTAACGAAGTTTTACCCACACCAGGAGGCCCCACAAGGCAAAGAATCGGGCCTTTTAGCTTATTGATACGGTTTTGAACCGCTAAATATTCAAGAATGCGGTCTTTTACGCGCTCAAGGCCGTAATGGTCTTCATTAAGCACTTCTTCCGCTTTCGCCAAGTCTTTCTTCACTTTAGAACGTTTGTTCCAAGGAACGTTGACCATCCAATCAATGTAGCTGCGCACAACTGTCGCTTCCGCTGACATCGGTGACATCATCTTCAGCTTTTGCAGTTCTTGTTCGGTCTTTTCGCGTGCTTCTTTCGGCATTTTAGCCGAATCAATCTTTTGCTTGAGCGCTTCAAACTCATCTACGCCATCTTCAGATTCGCCAAGCTCTTTCTGAATCGCTTTCATTTGCTCATTCAGATAGTACTCACGCTGGGATTTCTCCATCTGTTTCTTGACGCGGTTACGGATGCGCTTTTCAACTTGCAGAATGTCGATTTCCGATTCCATTTGTCCCATCAGGAACTCTAGACGCTCGGTAATATCTACGGTTTCTAGTACTTGCTGCTTATCCGCTAATTTCAGTGGCATATGGGCAGCAATGGTATCAGCAAGGCGGGCAGCTTCATCAATACCACCAAGGGAAGTCAGGACTTCTGGTGGAATCTTCTTATTCAGTTTAATGAAGCCTTCAAATTGGCTAATGGCGCTGCGAACAATCACTTCTTGCTCACGCTCATCCAATTCAGGAGTGACGATAAATTCCGCTTCTGCTAAGAAGAAATCACTTTCCTTGAACTGATTGATTTTAGCGCGCTGCTGGCCTTCAACCAGTACTTTTACCGTACCGTCTGGCAGTTTAAGCAGTTGCAGGATCGTGGCTACCGTGCCCACCTCGAACAAGTCATCAACGGTTGGTTCATCTGTGTCTGCTTGCTTTTGTGCGACAAGCAAAACCTGTTTATTGGCTTCCATTGCCGACTCTAAGCAACTGATCGACTTTTCACGGCCAACAAACAAAGGGATAACCATGTGTGGATAAACCACCACATCTCGTAGAGGTAGTACGGGGATCTCGATACGCTCGGAACGTTCCAAGTTCATATAATTCTCTCTTCCACTTACTATTATGAGCAGTATATGGGGGCTAATTATTTGGATTCAATAAAAGAAAATAAAAAAGGAGGTAATTCCTTACCTCCTTTTTCTACATCGATTAAATTTACTCAGCGCCAGCGGCTTGGCTATCACTGTTGGTGTAAATCAAAAGCGGCTCTGATTCACCATTAATCACCGATTCATCAATGACAACTTTGCTCACGTCGTCCATCGATGGCAGTTCATACATGGTTTCTAGCAACACGCCTTCCAAAATTGAACGCAAGCCACGAGCGCCTGTTTTACGCTCCATCGCTTTTTTCGCGATCGCTTTTAGCGCATCTTCTCTGAACTCAAGATCCGCACCTTCCAGTTCAAACAGCGCTGCATATTGCTTTGTTAGCGCATTTTTTGGTTGGCAAAGAATCTGAATTAATGCTTCTTCGTCTAACTCGGTCAACGAAGCGGTCACTGGTAGACGACCAATAAACTCAGGAATCAAACCATATTTCACAAGATCTTCTGGCTCTACCTGAGTGAACAATTCGCCCACTGTTTTGCTTTCGTCTTTAGAGCGGACTTCCGCACCAAAACCAATGCCTGTACCTGTTGCAACGCGTTGTTCGATCACTTTATCTAGACCGGCAAATGCACCACCACAGATAAAGAGGATCTTTGACGTATCCACTTGCAAAAACTCTTGCTGAGGATGCTTACGACCACCTTGAGGTGGTACAGAAGCAATCGTACCTTCAACCAGTTTAAGCAGCGCTTGCTGAACGCCTTCACCAGAAACGTCACGAGTAATAGATGGGTTTTCTGCTTTACGAGAAATCTTGTCAATTTCATCGATATACACAATACCACGCTCTGCTTTCGCTACGTCGTAATCACATTTCTGAAGCAACTTTTGAATGATGTTTTCAACATCTTCGCCCACATAACCCGCTTCTGTTAGCGTCGTGGCATCTGCCATAGTGAACGGTACATCGAGGAAACGCGCAAGCGTCTCAGCAAGCAACGTCTTACCGCTACCTGTTGGGCCGATCAGCAAGATGTTACTCTTACCTAGCTCCACGCCATCACTCGTTGTGTCACCATTACGTAAACGCTTGTAGTGGTTATATACCGCAACCGCGAGCACTTTTTTCGCATGGTCTTGACCGATTACATAGTCATCAAGGTGTGCACGGATCTCACGAGGCGTTGGCAACGCTTCAGATTCGCGTTTTGGAAGCACATCTTTGATCTCTTCACGGATGATGTCGTTACATAAATCGACACATTCGTCACAGATGTAAACGGATGGACCAGCGATTAGCTTGCGAACTTCGTGCTGGCTTTTGCCGCAGAAAGAGCAGTAAAGCAACTTACCACTACCACTCTCTTTGCTTTTGTCTGTCATTCGCTAACCTCTTAGCCTTTACTCTTTATGTTTGAGTGTATAACAATTTGAATCAGTTTGCGCAGGCAAATTATGCACTGCGATGAGTCAATACTGCGTCCACCAAACCGTATTCTACTGCCTGATCTGCCGACATAAAATTATCGCGATCAGTATCACGTTCAATCACTTCCAATGGTTGGCCAGTGTGTTCTGCCAACAACTTGTTCAGTTTAGTCTTAATAGTAAGAATTTCCTGAGCATGAATTTGGATGTCTGACGCTTGACCTTGGAAACCACCAAGTGGCTGGTGAATCATCACACGTGAGTTAGGTAGTACATAACGCTTACCTGGTGCACCACCAGCAAGCAAAAATGCACCCATTGAACATGCTTGACCCATACATACTGTGCTCACATTTGGCTTGATGAACTGCATTGTGTCGTAAATCGACATACCTGCCGTCACGCTGCCACCTGGAGAGTTAATGTAAAGGAAGATATCTTTGTCTGGGTTCTCAGACTCTAGGAAAAGTAGCTGAGCCACGACAAGGTTTGCCATGTGGTCTTCAACCTGTCCGGTGAGGAAAATCACTCGCTCTTTTAGCAAACGCGAATAAATATCGTAAGAACGTTCACCACGGGAAGTTTGTTCAACCACCATTGGTACTAGTGCGTCGATGATTGGCGACATTGCATTTTTTTCTTGGTAGCTCATATTCTTATGTCCCTAAAATAAATGGCCCGGATGATAATTATCATACGGACCATTGTTAGCAGAATAGTTAACGTTTAGTCAACCTTCTACGCAAGATATTGCTTATTAAGCTGGTTGGTTCATTAGCTCGTTGAAGCTAACTTCTTTTTCAGAAACCTGAGCTTTAGCAATGATCGCGTCGATAGCTTGTTCTTCTAGAGCAACGTTACGCATGTTGTTCATCAACTGTTCGTTTTGCTCGTAGTAAGTCACAACTTCAGTTGGATCTTCGTAAGCAGTCGCCATTTCAGTGATGATAGCTTTCACTTTCTCTTCATCAACTTTTAGCTCGTGAGCTTTGATCACTTCACCTAGTAGTAGACCCACTACAACACGGCGTTTCGCTTGCTCTTCAAACAGTTCACGAGGAAGCTGCATTGCTGCTTCAACGTTACCACCAAAGCGTTGTGCTGCTTGCTGACGTAGAACATTGATTTCTTGGTCGATAAGCGCAGCTGGCACGTCGATTTCGTTCTCTTTTACAAGACCGTCGATCGCTTGCTCTTTGATACGGTTTTTAACCGCTTGCTTAAGCTCACGCTCCATGTTCTTACGAACTTCTGCTTTAAGTGCGTCGATGCCACCTTCAGCTACACCAAATTTAGCAACGAATTCGTCGTTTAGTTCTGGTAGTTGACGTGCTTCAACTTTGTTCACTTTGATAGCGAATTTCGCTGCTTTACCTTTTAGGTTTTCAGCGTGGTAATCTTCTGGGAATGTTACGTCGATTTCGAATTCCATGCCCTTAGTTTTGCCTTCGATACCATCTTCGAAGCCAGGGATCATACGGCCAGCGCCCATTTCTAGTGGGAAGTTCTCAGCTTTACCGCCTTCAAACTCTTCACCGTCGATAGAGCCAACGAAATCGATGCTTACACGCTTACCAGCTTCAGCCGCTTCTTCAACTTCAGTCCAAGTCGCTTGTTGCTTACGTAGAGTTTCGATCATCTCTTCAACGTCAGCGTCTTTCACTTCAACTGCTGGTTTTTCAACAGTGATGTTTTCTAGACCTTTAAGCTCAACTTCTGGGTAAACTTCAAAAGTTGCGTTGAATACTAGATCTGAGCCTTCTTTGTTTTCAACCGGAGCGAAAGTTGGCGCACCCGCTGGGTTGATCTTTTCTTTGATGATCGCTTCGATGAAGTGGCGTTGCATTACTTCACCTAGGATGTCTTGACGTACTGCTTTGCCGTACATTTTCGCAACCATCTTCATTGGCACTTTGCCTTTACGGAAACCATCGAAACGACGGTTTTTAGCGATGTTGCGTAGTTCAGCTGTAACTGCATCTTCGATGTTAGCAGCAGGAACAGTAATATTCAGACGGCGCTCTAGGCCCTCTAGCGTTTCAACAGTAACTTGCATTATATATAAACCTCAAAAATGGCTCAGTTTCACTGAGCATATGAGCCTAACGAATGCCAGAGCAAACGAATACGGCTGCATCCTTGTCTGTGTTCTTTACGAACACCTATTTTAAAATCGAGTATCGGTTTCGCCATGAAACCAAACTAATCAGTGATATCTTCAGCAGGGCCAAAGGTATCTCCCATTAGTCTCAGGACAAAATTTCAGACGCGACATTCTAACGATCTGATCCAACCCTGTCGAGCCAATCACCACTATGTGCGCAATGTCTGTCCTAAAATCTCGAATTCATGTCGCAATTTGGCGGTTAGCAACTAAGATTGGGACAATAACGAGTTTTTCAAGAGAATCGACTGCTTTTTTTATCGAAAAGCGTAAAAAGAGATCTTGCTCTTGTTTTGCTCCACAGAGTTGAGATCTTTTTCGCCACTCTTTTCTACAAACCGATAACATCTGGCTATCCACCCCAATTGGACTGTTTTGTGGCAAGTTAAACAGAATGCATTCCCTGTCATTGCTTGCTGCGATTTTGTTTTCGGAGAATCAGGATGTCTCAACGCACACGTATCGTGCTTATGTTCTTCGTTATTTATCTGCTCTGCATGTTGGTCAGCGGCCGCTACATATGGCTGACTAGCTACCAAGCGTTGACGCAGCAGCATCATTCTCAATTAGAGCGATTCGCCGGGCACATCCAGAACAAACTGGACAAATTCGCGCACATTCCACAATTGCTCGCCAAAGATGAGCCTCTCATCGATGCACTGCAACAGCCAAACAACAGTGCTCAGATTGATCTGACCAACCGCTATCTCGAAGAAGTGAACGCGGTGATTCAAGCGGCGGATACCTATTTAATTGACGAATACGGCAATACTATTGCCGCGAGTAACTGGAATATTGACCGCTCTTTTGTGGGACGTAACTTTGCATTCCGCCCTTATTTTAAACAGGCTATTGTAGGCCAACGCAGCCAATATTTCGCGCTCGGTTCCACCTCGGGCCAACGGGGCTACTATTACTCCTACCCTGTCACCTATGCAGGGTCGATCATCGGGGTTGTGGTGGTTAAGATGGAGCTCCTTTCCATAGAGGACAATTGGCGAGAAAAGCGCAGCGTGTTTGTGGCAGACGATGAAAATCAGATCGTTTTTATGTCCAGTGACCCTGCTTGGTTATTTAAAAGCCTGACACCAAAGTCAGAGAGCGAACTACAACGTATTCGTGACTCACGACAATATTTGGATAAAAGCATTGAATCACTGGATTTCGTCGGTGATTTAAACGCTAAGCAAAGTGAAATCAAGCAAGGCGAACCTTACAGTTCAGGCACCATGATTGTCTCTTCACTGCCTTTACCTGACTTAGCACTGACGATTCGGGTTCTCTCGTCGAAACATAACTTGGTAATAACCACCTTTGGCCTGCTTTTGGTCGAAACCTTGGTATTTGCGATTCTTTTCTTACTTGGTCAACTCTACTACCACCGACAGCAAAAGCATCGCCAGATCGAAAGGGTGCAACAAGAAGCGAAACAAAAGCTGGAGTTCCTTGTGATGGAGCGCACCGCCGAGTTGCAAGCAGAAATCGCACAGCGCACCAAGACCGAACAAGCCTTACGACTTACTCAAGATGAACTCATTCAAGCCGCCAAACTCGCAGTTATCGGACAGATGTCCGCCAGTATCAGCCACGAACTCAACAACCCATTGGCTGCGATTCGCAGCTTTGCCGATAACGGCAGACTCTTTTTAGAAAAAGAGAAGTATCCTCGGGTCGATGAAAATCTCAGTCGCATTTCCGCATTGACTGAGCGGATGG
The DNA here is from genome assembly GCF_000039765.1 of Vibrio vulnificus CMCP6. Classification (NCBI taxonomy): domain Bacteria; kingdom Pseudomonadati; phylum Pseudomonadota; class Gammaproteobacteria; order Vibrionales; family Vibrionaceae; genus Vibrio; species Vibrio vulnificus. Next base: position 28,756 of record NC_004459.3, read on the forward strand.
CCAAAATCAGCCAACAATTGCGTTCTTTCGCACGAAAATCCGCGGGTGATGAGCTTGTCGAAGCGCGCTTGATGCCCGTACTACTCTCAGCTAACGAGCTAATGAAACCCTCCCTCAAATCCGCGCGTGTGCAACTCGAAACCGATTTTCCAGAACACGATATCCACTTGGTGATCAATACCATTCAGCTGGAACAAGTCCTGATCAATCTGATTACCAATGCGATTGAAGCGATGGAGAACACAGAGGCAAAGCAACTGCGTATCACCGTGGACCGGACGCTTGAACAGCAAATCCGTGTCCATATCGATGATAGCGGCCCAGGTATCGACCCTGCGAAGTTCGCTCAGCTTTGCGAACCTTTCCATACTACAAAGAAAAACGGCTTAGGCCTCGGCCTATCGATTTCACAACAGATATTGGCGGGTATGAACGGCAAGCTTCAAGTGTCACACAGCCCGCTCGGCGGAGCTCGCTTCACCATTATGCTGCCCACTATCAATACAGAGGTTTAATATGAGCTTGGTTTATTTTATTGATGACGAATCCGATCTCAGACTCGCCGTGGAACAGAGTTTTGAGTTGGCCGAGATTGAAGCAAACTTTTTTGCTGATGCAGAAAGTGCCTTGTTGGCCATGAAAGCGCAAACACAACCTGCGGTGGTCATCACCGATATTTGCCTACCCGGCATCTCGGGTATGGACTTGCTCAACACCTTAATTCATCGTGACCCCGATCTACCCGTCATTATGATCACTGGTCACGGCGACATCTCGATGGCGGTGAAAGCACTTCACAACGGGGCTTATGATTTTATCGAGAAGCCCTTTGCCTCTGAACATCTAGTGGAAACCGTTAAACGAGCGATTGAAAAACGTCAATTAACCAATGAAAACCAGCTTTTGAGACAATCACTTAAAGCGAGCAAAACCCTTGGACCGAGAATCATTGGTGAAACGCCATCCATCCAAGAATTACGAGCAACCATCAGTCACATCGCTGACACCCAAGCTGATATTCTGCTGTTTGGCGAAACAGGCACTGGCAAAGAGTTGATTGCTCGTTCTATTCATGAACAAAGTCCTCGTCGTGAGAAAAATTTTGTCGCCCTCAATTGCGGGGCTATTCCTGAGAATCTGATTGAAAGTGAACTCTATGGGCACGAAAAAGGCGCGTTCACTGGCGCAGACAGTCAACGCATTGGGAAATTCGAATTTGCTCAGGGGGGAACGCTGTTTCTCGATGAAATTGAATCGATGCCAATGCAAGCACAAATCCGCTTGTTGCGAGTGTTGCAAGAGCGCGTGATTGAACGCGTCGGGTCAAATCAGTTGCTGCCTTTGGATGTGCGTATTATCGCCGCCACTAAGGTTGACCTCAAACAAGCGGCAGCCAACGGTGAGTTTCGTCAGGATCTCTACTATCGTCTCAATGTGGTAACCCTCAACTTGCCGCCTCTTCGGGAACGAAAAGAAGACATCGCGGCCCTCTTTCACCACTTTTTACTGGTGGCGGCGGCTCGTTACGCAAAAACCGTCCCTGCGCTCTCTGCCAGCGATTTACAGCAGCTGTTAGCTCACAATTGGCCAGGCAATGTGCGAGAACTGCGCAATGCGGCTGAGCGATACATTTTGCTTGGCAAGTTGGCGCAGCTCGGTGAGACACCTGCAAGCACAACAGTGCATTATGCGCTCTCTGACCAAGTGGCCGAATTTGAAAAAAGCGTCATCGAGCAAACGCTGATGGAATGTGGTGGCAGCATCAAAGAGACGATGGACAAACTGCAAGTGGCGAGAAAAACCCTGTATGACAAAATGCAGCGCTATGGTTTAGATAAAGAAAACTACAAACAATAAAGGCCACAAAATGATTGGTGGCCTTGTGTCATTTTTCCCTTGTACTCCTCTCAGATGCACTCAATGGGCAAACATGAGGAATCTTGGTTCCTTGTTATTTTCCTTTGGCATAGCTGAAGTAGTAGGTCATAAACTCATTCGCTTGCTTTGTCTCTTTGATGTACTTCGGTAGTTCATCAACCGAAACCGAGGACGCCTTTCTTTGGTACCGGTAGTTCATGTTGATTTTCTTATAAACTGGCGCCAATACCTGTAACAGCCCTTCCCCATCACCCTTAATCGAAACATCCAGCGAATAGGTATCATTCTTAACTGAAAACGCTTCCTCTTCGAGCTTCAGTCTATCTGGCAAGTTCACCACGATATTCTGCTCTATCATCAAAGGCGATCCAACGTAGTACGGAGTTTTACGATTTTGAGCTTCTGGCGCATAGAGCGAGTTATTGATGATATCCGCCGTCACTTCCACTCGCACAGTATTCTCATCACCTTCCATCCACGGGTTCTCGAGAACGTAAGTTTCGACCATGGTCACAACATTGCTCTGAGGGTCATCTTGATACTCAAACTCTTCCGCCGCATAAACGCTTTGATAGAAGCGACTATAGTAGTCTTCATACTCACCCATCACCGTATCCATTGAGTTTGCCGTTAGGTAGCGACGCATACGCTCAGCTTGATGCCCTTCGTAAAGAGTCGTGATCTTCATCGTGCTGTCACCCTCTTTTTGGTGCTTGAACTGGTATTCAACACTTGAGGTGATCTGATTGGTATTGTTGACATTCATCTCACTCAACCAAATAGATTCGGGCTTAATCACCAGCGCGTAACCAAGCTCAGACTGTACAATCGAATCTAACGCATCGCCCTGTTCTGTAACTGTCGGATCAACCCAATATTCAATACCTTGATGGAAGAAATTCACAATAACATGGTCGAATGCACTATGACCCGGCAGTTGTTCGTTGAGTTTCTCGCGATGAACGGTACTCACTAATGCGGGGTAAGCTTCAACGCCAAGTTGGTTTAACAAGGTCGCCAGAAGCAAAGATTTGTCTTTGCAATCACCATAACCTTGCTCCAAGATTTGCTCAGGCAAACGAGGAGCGTGTGAGCCGATACCGTTCTCAATACCCAAATAACGTATTTTTTGCTGCGAAAGTTTAATCGCCGCCATGATTTGCGCTTCTTTTGAAGGCAAAGCTTTCAAAAGCTCTAGCTCTTTAGCGAACAAACGCCCAGAGGTAGAATTTGGGTAAAGAGGAAGCGCCCATTGAGCCACCTCTTGCCAGTTATCGTAGTTCGAAACATTGATATAAGGGTATGGGATAAACCAGCTTGGCTGATCTTTTTCATCAAAATCGTACGCTCTTCTACCATCTTCAAAAACGTACTCTTCCATCGCGCCAACTTGGCGATGCGTCAATGAACCGAACTCTGAGTTCCCAACGCGTGTGATGGTAAAACCTTTGTCTACAGGGACCAAGCTGCGTGCGTACACTTTAGCCACTGGCACTGACCAACCCAATCTAACCCATGTATCAAACTTATCACCAAAAACAGGGTTGGCTCCTTCAATGCTAAAGCTGTAGTCAATAATGTCGCCAACTTGGACATTCTTCAAAACCAAGTAATACGTTTCAGTGCCGTTATACAACAGTTTTTCTAAGTCGGATTCTTGCTTAAAACGCTTTAACTCCACCTCTCGCGACTTATCAATACGTTGACCATCGCGCCATACATCGACGTGGTGAAATAGCACTTTTTCATAATGAGGATCAAACGAAATGGAGATCTGAGAGTTGTCTTCAACCCCTTTAGAATTAACGGATTTGGTTGCATAGTGGGTGTACATCATCGGCTTGGGCAACGTAAAGTTGTACTGTTTGTCCACTAACAGGAAAATGCTGCCATCCACTCGATCTCGTCGATTCTCTTTGTCAAAAGTTTGCTTCACAACCCATTCTGGTGTGGGGGTTAACACAAGCGATTCACCCGCAAAAAGAGAAAAGCTCGCCGCAAGTAAAAGCCAGACTGACCATACAAATTTCATATTTATCCAACGCTATATTTTAATTTCATTTAATTAGTCGGATGAATACTAACGAGTTAAGCGGCAAATAGTAAGCCCTTTACAAAGAAACCCGCCAAATGGGCTTTGGCGGGTTACGTTTAACGAATTTCGTACTTATTACAGAGACTTACCACTTGACCTTATCGCATTGAATCTGCGGTAAGGCGACATGGTTACTTGGTAATGATCTCCGGCCCCATCAGTGTGGTTGGTAGCCAAGTCGATACCCAAGGAACGTACGTGACAATAATGAGGAAGAGGAACATCACCGCCACCCAAGGCAATGCGGCTTTGACCACATTCATCATCGACATTTTTGCCACCCCTGCGGTGACGAATAAATTGAGCCCGACAGGCGGTGTGATCATGCCGATTTCCATGTTCACCACCATGATGATACCCAAGTGAATCGGGTCGATGCCTAACGCAATGGCGATGGGGAAGACTAACGGAGCCACGATGATCAGTAGACCTGACGGTTCCATAAACTGACCGCCAATCAGCAGTAATACGTTGACCACAATCAAGAAGGTGATGGGACCAAGCCCCGCTGACAACATCGATTCTGTGATCATTTGCGGAATGCGCTCTTCCGTCAGCACGTGTTTAAGAATCAATGCGTTGGCAATGATAAACAGCAACATGATGGTCAGCTTACCTGCTTCAAAAAGCGTATGTTGGGTGTCTTTATGAAAGAAGGCTTCAAATACTTTCACGAGCGCAGGACGTTGGTTTTGCTTATCGGCAAAAGGCCCCATGTCTTTATAAACGAAGTTAGCGATCAAGAATGAGTAGACGGCAGCCACCGCAGCCGCTTCGGTTGGGGTAAAAATGCCCCCATAGATACCACCAAGGATGATCACCACCAACAGTAATCCCCAACTCGCTTCCTTTGCCGCGTTGATGGCTTCTGACCAACCCACAAAAGGCTGCTTAGGCAGATTTTTTATTCGTGCCGCAATATAAATCGCCACAATCAGCATAAGACCGGCAAGTAGCCCTGGGATCACGCCACCAAGGAACATACGACCAACCGAGACATCGGTGGCCGCAGAGTAAACGACCATCACAATCGACGGTGGGATCAAAATACCCAGTGTTCCAGCATTACAAATCACCCCAGCGGCGAACTCTTTCGAGTAACCGTTTTTGATCATCCCAGCGATGACGATGCTACCAATCGCCACCACGGTAGCCGGTGAAGAACCGGACAGCGCGGCAAACATCATACATGCCACCACCGAGGCCATAGCTAGGCCACCGCGAAACCACCCCACCATAGCAATCGCAAAGCGGATGATGCGCTTGGCTACTCCACCCGTCGACATAAAACTGGATGCCAAGATAAAAAACGGAATCGCCAACAAGGTGTAATGGCCTTCAAAGGCATTAAATAAAGTCTGCGCCACCGACGCCAAAGACGCATCGGAGTGCCACATCAAAAACAGAATGCTCGATAAGCCGAGAGAAACCGCGATAGGCACGCCAATCAGCATAAAGCCAATGACTAACAAAAATAAAAATAGAATATCCATCGCTTACTGCTCCTTACCATCACGACGTGAACCACCCATCAAATCGTCGGCATCACCCATCTCCGCTTTCAATGCTTCAAGATCTTCTTCTGCCTCATGACCCGCGATCATGCGATCTTGTTGATTGTTCAGAATTCGCCACGCGACCTGCAAAAAACGAAACGTCAGCAACGCCATCCCAACGGGAAGTGCCATGTAAGGAATAAAACGGGGGATCTTCTCGTACGCTTCGCCTTCATTGAACCAATCCGACATAAACTGAAAAATCTCAGGCATCGGGATATCGTCGGTTTCATACCAAGCACGCTCAGTCGCAAAGGGGTACCAGTAATTCCAAGAGCCAATCAAAAGTAAAATAGAAAAGGTTAAGCAACAACTGACGGCCACCAAGGCCAGCACTTTGCGTAACGGTGGTGGGGCTTTATCAATCACCACATCCACACCGATGTGGAAGTGTTTCTTCACACCATAAGACGCGCCGACCAACACCATCCACGCGAACATAAATACGGTAAGTTCAAGGGCCCATAGAATGTTGTCGTTAAAGAGATAGCGCATCACAACATTGACGAAAGTCAGCAGTGTCATGGCACCAAGGAAAAATGCAATCAGCCCTTCTTCTACCCGATCGGTGAAGTGACCAATTTTTGCCAAAAGTGATTGTTCCATAATCGATTCGCTCATTATTGTGCTAAAAACTGGGCTCTGACTCGACCGTCAGAGCCCGTTCTTATTTATTGTTTGTTTGACGCCAATGCTGCATCAATCAGATCTGAACCGATGTCTTTCTCAAATTTCTTCCAAACAGGTTTCAACGCCGTTACCCACGCTTCACGTTGCTCTGGCGTCAAGGTGCGCACCACACCCCCCGCTTCAATCACGTACTGCTTGTTGGCTAACTCAACCTTGTTGGACTCAGCGTTACGTTGCTCTGTCACTTCTTTTAGGATGGTCGCGAACTGGTCACGCACATCCGCAGGCAGGCCATCCCACCACTTGCTTGAGGTCACGACTAGGTAATCCAAAATGCCGTGGTTGGTTTCAGTAATACCATCCTGTACTTCAAAGAATTTCTTACCGTAGATGTTAGACCAAGTGTTTTCCTGACCATCAATAACCTTGGTTTGCAGCCCGCCGTACACTTCAGCAAACGACATTTTTTGCGGGTTCGCACCCAGTTGTTCAAACTGAGCAACCAACACATCAGACGCTTGCACGCGGAATTTCAATCCTTTGGCGTCCGCTGGCGAAATCAGTGGCTTGCTGGCTGAAATTTGCTTCATGCCGTTGTGCCAGAACTCTAACCCACGCACACCACGACGATTCATGGCATTTTTCAACTTCACGCCCGCGTCTGAGTTTTGGAAACGGTCAACCGCGTCGACATCTTCAAACAGGAATGGCAGGTCAAAGATGCGATATTTCTTGGTGAATTTTTCAAACTTGGAAAGAGAAGGGGCCGCCAATTGAACATCGCCGTTTAGCATGGCTTCTAACACTTTGTCGTCATCGTACAGTGTTGAGTTTGGGTAAACCTGCATACACGCTTTGCCATTCATCTCTTCGTTCACGCGTTTTTCCAGTAGTGATGCTGCAATCCCTTTCGGGTGCTTATCGGTATTGGTGACGTGGCTGAACTTGATGACGATCTCGCCTGGGTCACAGTTGGCCGCCGCATTGAAACTGGTGACAGCAAGCACGGAAGCAGCAAGTAGGGTTAGAGGCTTTAACATTATTCTTCTCCTTGTTAATCGAACCGCCCCATCTTTGGGTGCGATACTTCTGTTAGAGCAATAACCAGACCAATAAAAAAACTAAATAATATTCAAATAGATAAGCAAACAAACCATGAGCAACACCCCGTTACGGCGTTTAAAATGGGTGGGAAATGACACATCTATTAAGAACAAAAGGGTGGAAAGTGACACATTAGTATCAAACGCTTTGGGTGTGTCGCTTATCTTTAGAGCTCGAATGGCAAGCAAGATAAACGGATTGTAGAAAAATGGATTGTAGAAAAACGGATGACTGGAAAGCTGATGGTAGGGAAACCGATAGCAGAAACACCAATTGCAAGAAAGCGGCGCTGACAGAAGGAAAGGCGGTTCAAGACCGATGAGCGCAGAAAAGAAGTCATAAGGAAGGCGTGCCCTCACATCAAACCGCAAGCTTGGTTTGATCATTCTCCCCCGATCATGCCATAGCGACACCGTGATAATGTGCATCGCCACGATAGAGGACACGCAAATAATGGGCTAACGCGCCCTACACGCTTCGCCCTTGTGGGTTTCACCCTACCTCATCAGTGAAACTCTATTCGTTGTTGTGATTCGGCATCAAAATAGACCGCTTTGGACAAGTCGAAGTAGAGCGATGCACTTTCCCCCGCCTTCGCTTGCAGTTCAGGAGAGAGGCGACACGCCACTTCCTGTTGATTCACTTTAATCATCGCAATCGTGTCTGGCCCTGTCGGTTCCAACACTTCCAGTTTCAAATCCAAACACGTCGACGCGCTCTGATCATCGCTTGGCTTGTCGGAAATGTGCTCTGGACGCAAACCAATCACCACGCGTTTGCCATCTTGCTCACGCATGGAGGCAGGCAGTTTGATGTGATGCTCCTGACCACACTCACCACTCACCTTAATCACTGGATGATCTTCACTGTTGAGATCGACCATAGTGGAAATAAAGTTCATCGACGGCGACCCCATGAAGCCCGCCACAAACATATTCGCCGGTTGGTTGTAGATCTCCTGTGGTGTGCCGAGCTGCTGCAAGATGCCATCTTTCATCACCGCGATACGGTCTGCCAGCGTCATCGCCTCGATCTGATCGTGGGTTACGTAAACGATGGTGGTATTGAGCTTTTGGTGCAGCCGTTTGATTTGATGGCGCATTTCCACACGCAATTTGGCATCCAGGTTTGAAAGCGGCTCATCAAACAGATAGAGCTTAGGACGACGCGCTAATGCACGCCCCATCGCCACACGCTGGCGCTGACCACCAGATAGCTGAGACGGTTTGCGATCCAAAAGGTGGTCAATTTGCAGCATTTCGGCCACACGTTGCACTTCCGCATCGATCTCGCTTTGTGGCATTTTGCGGATCTTCAAGCCAAATTCGATGTTGCCACGCACCGTCATATTGGGATACAGCGCGTAAGACTGAAACACCATCGCGATGTCGCGATCTTTCGGTTCCACTTGCGCCACATCGACACCATCAATCACAATTTCACCGGAAGAAATGTTTTCTAACCCCGCAATGGTGTTCATCAAGGTGGACTTACCACACCCTGACGGACCCACCAGGATGAGAAACTCACCAGATTCGATGCTGATATCAATGCCTTTTAAGGTTTCTTGGTCCGCTTTTGGGTAGGTTTTGCGGATCTGTTTGAGTTCTAGAGTTGCCATGTTACTTATCCTTTTACTGATCCCGCAGTTAACCCGCGTACAAAATATTTACCCGCCAACACATACACCAACAGCGTTGGTAACGCCGCAATGATCGCCGCTGCCATGTCCACGTTGTACTCTTTCACCCCAGTACTGGTGTTGACCAAGTTGTTCAGCGCCACCGTGATCGGTTGGGTTTCTGAGCCGGAATACACCACGCCAAACAGGAAGTCATTCCAAATCGCAGTAAACTGCCAAATCACCGTCACCATAATGATGGGGGTTGAAATAGGCAGAAGGATTTTGAAGAAGATGGTAAAAAATCCTGCGCCATCGAGCTTGGCAGCTTTGATCAACTCATCAGGCACACTGATGTAAAAGTTGCGGAAAAACAGTGTGGTAAACGCCATGCCGTAGATAACATGCACCAGTACCAAGCCGGTGGTGGTATTGGCTAAACCGAGCTTGCCAAGCACCGCGGCCATCGGCAGCAAGATCACTTGGAAAGGAATGAAGCAGCCAAACAGCAACAAGCTGAAAAACAGGTTAGAGCCACGAAATTGCCATTTGGTGACGACATAGCCATTGAACGCCCCAAGCAAAGTCGAAATGGCCACGGCAGGGATCACCATTTGAAACGAGTTCCAAAAGTAGCCCTTTACCCCTTCACATTTCACCCCAGTACAGGCGCCATTCCACGCTTTGTACCAAGCGTCAAACACCCACTCTTGTGGCAAGCTCATTAAGTTACCGGCCTTAATGTCTGGCAAGGTTTTAAACGAGGTGATCACCATGACAAACAGCGGCATCAAATAGACCAGGCAGAAAAAGACCAATGCGCCGTAAATAAACCATCGGGCCATGTTCACTGAAGAGTTCATGCGCGCTTCTCCCTAAGCTCGGAATAAAGATACGGCACCAAGATGGCCAGAATGCCCCCTAACATCATCATCGCACTGGCGGCACCTAAGCCGATTTGCCCGCGAGTAAACGAATGAGCGTACATAAAGAGCGCAGGTAAATCCGATGAATAGCCCGGTCCTCCAGCGGTCATCGCAGTGACCAAGTCGAAACTCTTAATCGCGATGTGCGAGGTGATGATCACCGCGCTAAAGAACACCGGACGCAAACACGGCAGAATGATTTTCCAATAGATGGTCGGTAGGCTCGCGCCATCAATTTGCGCCGCTTTGATGATCGAGGAATCAATACCACGCAAACCCGCGAGAAACATCGCCATAACAAAACCGGACGATTGCCAAACCGCAGCAATCACTAAGGTGTAAACCGACATCTCCGAGTTCACCAACCAGTCAAATTTAAAGGTTGTCCATCCCCAATCGTTCAACAGTTTTTCTATCCCCAATCCTGGGTTCAAAATCCACTTCCACGCCGTACCAGTCACAATGAACGACAGCGCCATGGGATAGAGGTAAATGGTGCGAATTGCCCCTTCCTGACGGATGTTTTGATCCAACAAAATGGCCAGACCGACACCCAAGACGATGGCAATCGCAATGAAAAGAACGCCAAAAATACCTAGGTTAGTAATCGACGTTACCCAGCGGTCGTTTTCCATCAATTTGGCATATTGGTCAAAACCAACAAACTTAAAACTGGGTAGAAAACGGGAGTTAGTCATGGAAAGCGCCGCTGTCCAAAAAATAAATCCGTAGATACACACCACCGTCACTAGCATGGTCGGCGCTAACACCAGTTTCGGTAACCAGTGTTGCAAGCGATCAGCTAGCGAAGGTTTTGGTGCGATTTTGCTCGTTGGCCCACTCAAAATATGCTCCATAACGATTCCTTGTAGCGAAAAACACTTCCTACCGAGCAAACGCTCAGAGTGAGAAGATCAGCTGAGATAGGCAGACAGGCAAAGAACGCCTGCCCGCCTAGGGGGTTAGATCGCTGCTTTCACGGCTTTCGCCAGTTTCTGTGCAGCTTCTTTTGGATCCGCCTTGCTGTCGTTAAAGAAGTTGGTCACCACATCGTAGATCGCACCTTGTGCGTAACTGGTGGTTGAGAGGCCATGCGCCATACTTGGCACGAGATCACCCGACTTCGCGCTGGCTTTGAAGGTCGCCATCGAGTCAAGCGCACATTGATCAAACTTACTCATGTCCATATCCAAGCGAACTGGAATCGAGCCTTTGTTGAGGTTGAACACTTCTTGGAACTCTTTGGTCAAGATGGTGCGAGCCAAATCTTGCTGGGCTTTTTGATTGGCTTTGTCGCTCAGTTCAAAGAAAGCAAAGCTGTCGATGTTGAAGGTAAACTGGCCAGCCGTTCCCGGCGCTGGGGCACAAATGTAGTCTTTGCCCGGTACTTTGCCCGCAGCGCTAAACTCACCTTTTGCCCAGTCACCCATGATTTGCATCGCCGCTTCACCATTGATGACCATGGAGGTCGCCACGTTCCAATCACGTCCCGGCGCATTGCTGTCGATGTAATCACGCATTTTTTTGAACTTAGTGAACACTTCCACCATCTTGTCACCAGACAAGACGTTCATGTCCAGATCGACAAACGCTTTGTTGTAATCTTCGCTGCCTAACACATCCAGTGCCACCGCTTCAAACACGGTCGCGTCTTGCCAAGGTTGGCCACCGTGAGCAAGAGGAATAAAGCCCGCCGCTTTGATTTTGTCCGCTGCGTCAAAGAACTCATCCAAGGTAGTTGGTAAGCTCACACCCGATTTTTTCAATACATCAGGGTTTGCCCATAGCCAGTTAACACGGTGAACGTTGACAGGCACAGCCACGTATTCACCATCAAATTTCATCACCTTAGTGACAACGGAAGGCAAGATGCCATCCCAGTTTTCTTGTTTCGCTGTCGCATCGAGAGAAGTGAGGAAACCTAACCCACCCCATTCCTGAATATCGTGTCCTTTAATTTGAGCAGCAGACGGAGGGTTGCCTGAAACCGCACGGGTTTTCAGTACCGTCATGGCAGATTCGCCACCACCGCCGGCAACCGCAAAATCTTTCCAAGTGTGACCTTGCTGTTCAAGCATTTGTTTGAGTACGGCAGCGGATTTCGCCTCGCCACCTGCCGTCCACCAGTGCAGCACTTCTACTTCGCCTGCTTGTGCAAAAGAGGCAGCAGAAATAAGAGAGAGGGTAAGTAGGGTTTTCTTCATTTTCATTGTTATCTTCCATGTATCGGATTAGACAGATCAGGTCGTGCCTGATATTGAGCAGTCTATCCATAACTGGAGATAAGCATTGCAACAAACCGTAACCACAAAGTAACACCTTTGTTACATTACACTTCCAGCCCTTTAGGAATCAGCACTTGCGCACGTAAACCACCCTGCGGCAGATTGCTAATAATGAGATCTCCACCATGTCCGTGTAAGATGTTTCGGCAGATACCTAAGCCTAATCCATGCCCTTCACTGTCCTTTGCTAAGCGGAAATAAGGTTCAAACACGGCCTCTAATTGCGCTTCCGCAATTCCCGGCCCTTGGTCATCAATGGTGACGTAAATCCACTCCTCACTGTGTTCGAGTGTCACCACCGCTTGTTCACCATATTTCACCGCGTTGTCGATCAAATTGGTGAGCACTCGCTTTATCGCCAGAGGCTTGGCCACCATAGGCTCCATGATGATAGGACGAAAATGGACCTTAGTATCGTGCTGATTATAGGTATCAATCACATGCTCGATCATCGCATTGAGATCGATGTAGTCGTTGTTCTCATGCAAATCGGTATCGCGCACACACTGCAGCGCCCCTTTGACCATCATCTCTAAATCATCGAGATCGCGATTGAACTTGCTGCGTTTGGTGTCATCTTCGAGCAACTCGGCTCGAATGCGCAAACGGGTGATCGGCGTTTTGAGATCGTGAGAAATGGCGGAAAAAAGATGCTCTCGGTCTGCCACATAACGGCGAATACGCTGCTGCATGCGATTAAACGCGCGCGTGGCTGTCACCAGCTCACTCGCTCCTTCCTCTTGCAACGGCGGCTGCTCGATATTGATGCTCATTTCATTGGCCGCTTTGGCTAAGCGCTTGAGCGGCTTCACCTGGCGACGGATCATGGTGTAAGTCAACACTAACAATAGCGTGGTTGAGAAGAAGAGAAACAAGATCTGCTCACGCCCTAAAATGGTGTCATCTAAGGTCAAATAAGGTGCGGGAAGCAGCGCGGCAATGTAGATCCACTCGTGACTTTCTAACTCAATTTGCACCACCAACACGGGGGGATTGATCGGCTCCAAAGTAAGCGTGTGGTGCGCCCACGATTTGGGTAGGTCATGCAGATAGATATCGTCTTTCAGCAAACGTAAATTTTGCGGATGCGAGAAGTCAACGGAGATTGAGGCAACCTTGGTGAGTTTTTGCTGCAGCACGCTTTCGACAGCCAGCACCGAAGCCAGTTTTAACGGTGTATCGGCAATCGGCTCAACAGTCAGCTTCTGTTTATTGAAAGAGACGAAAAAGCGCGTGCCGCCCATATTGCGGATCTGATCCAGCACGATATGACGATAACGCACGGGTAAGGATTGGAAAAAGGTCACCGTCGAGGCAAACATGCCCGCCATGCTTTCCGACGCAGAGCGAATGCCTTGCAGCTCTTTCTGTTTGGACTCGCTATACCAGATAGCGGTGGCGATCCCTTGAGCTATCACCACCGCGAGCAAGGTGAGCAACAGCGTTCTGGCAACCAAGGAGTTGGGGCGAAACCTCTTCATCTCCAATCACCTCAATGTTCGTAGCTAACAGGCACCGATAAAATATAGCCATTACCGCGCATGGTTTTGATGTAGTGTGGGTAGCGTGCACTGTCGCCCAGGCGTTGACGCAAACGTGACAGTTGAACATCAATACCGCGCTCAAAAGGCAACGACTCACGCCCCTTAGTGGCATAAGAAATGGTGTCACGATCGAGGATTTCATCGGGATGGGTCAAAAACAGCATCAGCAAAGCGAAATCACTGCCTGACAGTTCGTGTTGCTGGCCATTTTCTTGATGAACAATGCGGTGTGCTAACGTATCCAACCGCCAATCACCAAAAACAATCTGCTTTGGCAGCGTGTCACTTGGCTTCTCCTGCGTGACGTGCACGCGGCGTAAAACCGCTTTGATGCGCGCCACCAAATGGCGTGGGTTAAAGGGCTTGGCAATGTAATCATCGGCACCAATCTCCAAACCGATGATTTGGTCTGTCTCTTCCGAGACCGCCGTGAGCATGATGATCGGCACAGTCGATTCACGGCGCATAAATTGGCACAGGCTGAAACCGTCTTCACCGGGAAGCATGATGTCGAGCAGGACTAATTCTGGATAGCCGTTTTCTGCAAGGTAGTGTTTTAACTGATGCCCATCCGCCACCGTGGCCACTTGGTATCCGTTGCGGCTCAAATACTCATCCAGCAGTTCGCGAATTTCGCTATCGTCGTCCACCACTAAAATTCGAGTTACATCCTGCATCTGAGCTCATCCAAAAAATTACAACTTATTTACATAGTGTATCGATTTCAACGCGAACCACTGACGAAAGTTTTAATAATTTTTGAAGCTGATCTGGAGCTAGCTCACAACTTATACCCAAACAACTTGAAGTTGCAGGTAGGCGGCAAATGAGTGAATCCCCATGAGCATAGATACGCTATGTGATTGGGCCGGGCTGGCGTGCCAGTGAACGAATGCAGCCAACACCGCTGCAGCTTCAAGTAGGAAGGGTATAGCAGGCATAACTTAAGAAGAGCAACTGATGACCATCTTCTTACCCCATTCAGGAGGAAGGTGAGCATACGCTTCCATTTCGGCTTGCTCGTCATAGGGATTTTTCAGTAGCTTGGCTAGGGTATGCACCTCCGAAAAATCGCCCTGCTGCGCTTTGTCGATCGCCTGTTGCGCGAGATAATTGCGCAAAATGTACTTAGGATTGACGGCGCGCATTTGCTCACAACGTTGCTGGGCAGATTTCGCCTCTCCAGAGGCGGTTTGCTCCATCGCCACCCGTTCAAGGTAACGGCTTAGCCAACCATGGGCGGCGTCTCGGTCAATAAACAGATCGATCACCGTTTGTTCATCCTCCCTATCGAGTTGAGAAAGGGTACGAAAGAAGCGCGTGTAGTCGGTGTGATTCTCCGCCAACAAAGCAAACATGGCGTTAAATAGCTCGCTGTCTCCCTCTTGCTGGCTAAGCAAACCGAGCTTTTGCCTCATCAATTGACTAAACACCTTACCGAGTGTCGGTTCGTACTGAGCCAAGGCCAGTTCCAAGTCGTCACGTTCAATTAAGGGTGATAAGGCATGCGCCAGTGCAGAGAGATTCCACAGTGCCACACGAGGCTGTTGGTCAAACGCGTAACGGCCTTGATAATCAGAGTGGTTACAGATGTAACCTGGTTCATAATCATCGAGGAAACCAAACGGACCGTAATCGAAGGTTTGACCCAAAATCGACATGTTGTCGGTGTTCATCACCCCATGAGCAAACCCCACCGCCTGCCACTGGGCAATCATGGTCGCTGTGCGCGCCACCACTTGTTCAAACATCGCCAAATACGGTTTGTCGTGTGCGGTGCACTCAGGCATGTACCATTCGATGACATTGTCAGCGAGAAGGCGCAACTCATCATATTGTTCGGTATAGAAAAAATGCTCGAAATGACCAAAGCGGATGTGCGTTTGGGCAAGACGAATCAAACAAGCGCCCTGCTCGACTTGCTCACGATAGACGGGCGTGTCGCTCACCATCATGCCCAACGCGCGCGTTGTCTCGATGCCAAGAGCGGCCATCGCTTCGCTGCAGAGGTATTCACGAAGGGTGGAACGCAGCACCGCTCGGCCATCTCCCATGCGAGAAAATGGCGTCAGCCCTGCGCCTTTAAGATGAATATCGAACCACTGCCCCTGCTGGTTTTGCATTTCGCCCAGCAGTAAGCCTCTTCCATCACCTAAATCTGGGTTGTACACCCCAAACTGATGGCCAGCGTATTTCATCGCTAAGGGCTTGAAGGCAGAAAACGGCTCCGCACCGGAGAAAACAGAGAGCAGTTGTGGATCGTCAGCGTGCTTGGGTAACGCAAACCCTTGGGCGAGTTCACCATTCCAAATGACCCAACGGTTATTGTCGAGCGGTTGAGGGGTCACCAAACGATAAAATACCTTGGGGAGTTGAGCGTAGCGTTGAGCAAATTTCACCGACGACCAAAGAGACATAGCGCATTCTTCCTGATGAGTTTTTCGCTACGCTACCACAGACTTCTCTCGACAAACACCGAGAGAAATCAGGGGCTCTAAACTTTGAACTGCGCGACCAAGTCGTCCAATGTTTCGCACTGACCAGCCAACGATAGACAAGCATTTTCTGCACTGCTGACCATTTCCACCATGTGATGACTGTTTTCCAAAATGTGCATCACATTGTTGTTGACCTCATCGCTGACACTGGTTTGCTCGCTGGCGGCGGTCGCAATTTGTGAGTTCATTTGGCTCATCAACGAAATCGATCCGATGATTTCTGCCAGCGAATCACTGGCTTTACCTGCATTATCAATCGTATCGTGGCCACGCTCTTTACTCGCTTGCATCACCGCAACCGCTTCTCGCGCCCCTTGTTGCAGTTTTTCGATCATCGATTGAATTTCACCCGTGCTTTCTTGAGTACGGCTAGCGAGCGAACGCACTTCATCGGCCACCACGGCAAAGCCACGACCTTGCTCACCGGCGCGAGCCGCTTCGATCGCTGCGTTTAGCGCCAGCAGATTGGTTTGATCGGCAATGCCTCGAATCACATCAAGAATAGAGGCAATGTTCGCTACATCGAGATCCAGGTTGTGAATGACTTGGCTGGCGTTATCCACTTCCCCGGCGAGACTTTGAATAGAGCTGACGGTGGTCTTCAAAATGGCGTTGGTGTTGTCCGCTTCGCGGTTGGCTTTATGACTGGCCGACGCCGCTTCATTGGCATTCTCGGCAACCGACTGGCTGGTCATCTGCATTTCGTTAACCGCGGTGGCCACCATCTCACTTTCTTGTTGCTGCTGGCCTGAGAACTCGGCCACCGTTTGCGTCAGCGTTTTGATGTTCTCCATTTCAGCGCGAACCGCGTTGGAGGAAATAATCACCTGCTCGACTGTGGAGTGGATCCGAGAAACAAATTGATTAAATGCGCCTGCCAGTAGTCCGAGTTCGTCGTCACTGGTCGCCACCATGCGTTTTGAGAGATCGCCATCCCCTGACGCGATTTCCGCCATGGCGTGACTAATGCCTTCTATGGGTTTAAGAATTAATTGCTTGGCCATGACGAAAGAGAGCAGCACCAATGCGATGGAGATAACCGCCCCAGCTTCAATCACATACACACTGTAATCAATCGAACGTTCAACCTCTTCTCTTAGTTGCCCTTGCACTTGCTCGATTAAGCTGCGAATGGAAACCAGTTGCTGGCGCAATACGGCAAATTGCTGCTCAAACTGGCGACGGTTATCTTGGTAGTAACCCGCCGCATTTTTTGGCTGGGCAAACATCGGCTCATAAAGCGCTAACCACGCTTTTGCGGCACTCGTTAGATTCGTCAGTTGCTGACGCTCCGATTCTGGCAACAAACCGGCATTAAACAGCTCTCGGACTTTGCCAACTCTCGGTTCGACGTTGTAGGCATTATCTTTAAACTCACCAATGTGATAATCCACCTCGCTTTGTGACTGCGCCAGTAATATTCCTTGAGCAGCTGTGATCACTTGGTAAATGTCTCGATAACCATCTTCTAAGCTATCCATCACCGGCTGCACTTGAGTATTGAGCATTGAATTAAGCTCAGCTTGTTTATTGGCTTGCAGCACATTGATCAGTGTCGTCGCAACGATCACCAATGTCAGTAAGCCAATGGGCAGCATCAGCTTCTGTTTAATTGAGAGTCGATTGAACATAAATGGCCTTATTCATCGCTGATTGATCGCCCATTCTCAATGACACTCTAGCGCCTTGGCTAGAGGTTTTGAGAACAAGGCTTACTTGGGGTATGAATTAACTATAGAGCAAAATCAGCCTGTTGCTTGGCGACAACTGAAAAGCGTTTCCATTGCCCACATCAGCTTGCTTAGGTAGGCGCTGCTCTTCTCAGCAACATTCCCTACACAAGGAAATGGCGATAAAAAAGCGCACTCAAAGTGCGCTTTGGATAACAAGATCGTTCGCCACCATTTGATGGCTCTGTTAACGAGTGGCTTTGATAACTAGTGGTTTTGGTTACGAGTTCGCCATACACCTAGTAAACCAAGAATAACAACCATCACTCCACCTATCCCGCCGCCAGAGGAGCCGCTGGAACTGGAGCTTGCCACCACTGCCGTTGTTGCTAACACGGTGATCGTAACTCGTCCTTGCGCTGTGGCGCCTTCAGAATCCGAGACGGTGTAATGCAAAGCCACCTCACTGGTGGATGCCATCTCTTCAGGTGCTTGATAGCGAATCTGATTGTCAATAAGCGACACGCTTCCGAAGGTCGGCTGTGATACTTGGGTTATTTGCAACGTTTGCCCATCGTGATCGCTGTCGTTAGCCAGTGGCGTGATATCAATACGCTCTCCGACCTTAACCGACACATGATCATCTTGCGCCACTGGTGGTGTATTGACGATAACAATCTGCACATGATCGCTGTGACTCAGTCCACTTGGATCGCTCGCTTCTAACGTAAACGCAAACACATCTCCCATACGAGCCGAAGCTGGAATCGTAAACTGCGCGGTGTCACTATCGGTTCCACTCAGGGAAACCGAAGGACCAAACGTCTGTCGCCATTGATAGTTCAGAGGGTCTCCATCCGGATCTTGCGTCGTCGTCCCGTTTAGCTGTACACGCTGACCAGCAATCAGTTGACTTGCTTGCACATCAACGTTCACTACAGGAGCAACATTATCGCCGACAACGACTACCTCGACGTTTGCAACGTCAGAGATCATTCGTCCATCCGCGGTTTGCAACCGATAGCTGAAACGATCTGAACCCACAAAATAAGAGGGAGCAGTGTACGTTAAGCCACTCAAACGGCCATGTTGTGGCTGAGTAACAATGTGTACTTCCACTTGCCCTGCCAAGGTGGCGTCAATGCGATCGTTGCTGGTCAGCATGAGTTGCAGTGAGCCATTTTTGCTGACTTCAACGCGATCATTCACCGGTAGCAATAGTTCGCTGATGTCTCTGTCCAGCAGCGCGGCAAAAGGAATGAGATGATATGGCAGTAATTTATTCATGCCGTCACTGCTGCTGGTTTGCGAATTTCCTAACCAGATGGTTTTACTTCCTTCCGGTTCCATATTTTGGAGTTCACTAAACTGATAGTTTTGCTCCAGTTGCGCGTTCGTCAGCTCAATGACTAACGTATGCGACCCCATAGACAGTTTCGCAGGGGCATCAAATAACAGGCGACCATTACCAAACGTCGAGCCTTGGGCAAGCACGATACGCTCAGCTGGGTTGAGCACCAAAGAAGCAAAATTGGCATTTGATACCGGGTAACTTGCCACCACATACTCAACGGGCTGAAGTGCATTGAGTACTTGGTAATAAAGCTGCACCCCCTCCAATACCGAATCTGAATTTAGCGTGACAGCAAATGCGGCACTGTTCTTCTCCGCTTCACTGACAACATAGCTACGACGAAGACTGGTCATCCAAGCGAAATCATACCCTTCAACAGGGCGACGAAAGAGGAACGAAGCAAACGCATCTGAACTCGCAATATTATTTAGGCTCACGCCAGTGGCAAAGCCAGTGATTGACGTTAACGAGGGGTGCGAGCTATCACTAATAAGGCTATTTTGGCTATCACCAGGATACACATCCGCGCCGTCAGTCCAGCCGCCATTCTCAAGCTCAGCTAAGCCATCCGCTTGCATGATCTGCACTTGCATCGGGCCTATATGGTTAAAAGCATGATTGATGTTAACAGAGGTCACTAATACCCCTTCCGCTGTCAACGCTCGATCGTAATCCTGCTTGCGGCGGTTCTCGACATACAAACGCGGACCAAATTCTTGTAGATAGGGGTCAAGATTGACGATGGCCGCTTGCTGATTAACGATTTGTACGTCGTTGTCTGAGCTTGTCAGGATCTGTGGATTGATGAAGCCAGCCGCATGTCGGCTCCAAGCACTCATATTCACAGGAGTCTCTCCTGCATACAGATCGCCCTCTTTCATTGCCCAAGAACCTGCGCCCATTACCCCCCAAGATCCCACTGAACCTTTGTGGTTATAAGAATAAAGGTCTGGTAGATCGAGCATGAGATGGCCAAGCTCATGCACAATCACCCCCAAGGTGGATTGATGGTTGACTTGATAATCGGCAAACAAGCAGTAGGCAGAAATGTGCTTACCATCGACATAAACCGTGTTGTGGAAATACATGTGCGGCCAAATTGCAGGCTTCGTGAGCACACCGGTTGAGCGGTCTCCACCAGCAAAAACAAACATCACCGACAGCTCAGTTGGGTCGATAGAGCCGTCGCGGTTGAGATCGTAGGTCGAAAAATCCACATATTGGTCGATCAGTCGGTATGCTTCACTAAAGATGCTGTTCAAACGATTGGTACAAATTTGGCTGTCGTGACAATTCGGATGCTGCTGTGAAACCCGAATGCTGATCACGCCGTCATTTGCCGTACCATAGGTTTCTTGAGCTGGTACAACGCGATACTGGCCAAAAGAGTTTTTGTCGTAGTAATCCACCACACTTTGGTTGACGTCACTGAACACCAACTCTGTAAAATCATGATCCATCGAAATGTTGCTAAACGACACCTGCACAACCAACAACGGTTGCTCAAACGGCTGCGCTCGGGAAGCGAAAGCGGAACGTGTTGAAAAAAGAGTTTGCTGCAGCGAACGAGAGCGTTGAGTAACGGGGCGATCCGGCAGACTGGCGTGAGATGGCGTCACTTGTAACGCCGAGCGATCTTGAGCCGAAAGAGGAGGCTGCGAGTCGGCCAATTTTGCATCGCCACTCGAAATCAGATAAGGCTTAGCACCGTCGTTTTTTATTTCTGCGAAAAACCATGTATCTTGCTGTTGAATCAGTGCATTGCCTTGCTCGTCTTCATACCAATGGAAATCCGCATTACCCGTTAAGCGCACTTTCGTTGAAGAGCCGTCACTTAATTCGACATCATGCCAAATCGGCGCTGGTGGCACCGTTGCCGTTGCAGAGGCAGACAGTGCCAAAGCAAGCGTAAAAATCAGCCATTTGTTCATTCTTAACCCTAACTCCCTTTAAGATATCGCTCGGCTCTGTGGTCAATCCAAGACACACCAATGTAGTAACTCAAGCCGAGAAATCAATGAGGTTTTATAAAATACGCGAATCGTTTGGCAAAATAATCCATCTTGAATAAGTAAAAACGTAATAAAGTGTAATCTTGATGACAACCGCGTTGAAAGATAAAGAAAAAGGCCCTGATGGGCCTTTTCCATTTACTCGCTATTTAGGCTAAAAAGACGATCTCTTTCTTCTCCTTAGGGTGCAGATGATTCCGTTCAAAGCGCTGTTTCAGTGCGCAGCTCGCGAACAAACTCCGCCAAGCTTGCCAGTCGGCGTCTCGATTCTTTGACATAAGGGTTACTCTCATCCCACGCGTAACCAGCGAGAATAGAAGAGATCATCTGCTTGATGCGCGGGTTAGGATCGTCAAAGAAAATCACCTCTTGCAAAGTGCCGTCATACCAACCTTCAACATAGGTGCGGAAGGTATTCACCCCGACCATCAAAGGTTCGGCATACGCTTTTTGCCAATCGACCACTTTACCGGCCAACTGTTTCTCAACGCACTCTACGGCAAATTGTGCCGACTTCATCGCAATCGTGACACCGGAAGAGAACACCGGATCAAGAAACTCACCCGCATTGCCTAGCAACGCATAATGTGGTGTTGCTAAGTGCTTAACATTGGCCGAGTAGCCGCCTAATTCGCCAGCAGGATTCGGGTATTGCGCCTTCTTCAGCAATTGAGCGAGCCCTGGTTCTTCTGACGCCAGTTGCTGGAGCGCTGCTAACTTATCATCTGGATAATTTTGGAAAAACTCTGGAGTGCCAACCACGCCAAAAGAGCAAACACCATTGGAAAACGGTATCAACCAATACCAGACATCGGCGTTTTCAGGATGAACCGAAATCAAGATCTTATCACGGGTATAAGCGATGCCATCGCCATCGATATTATCGACGATGTGAGTAAAAATGGCTTTCCTCGGAGGTAAACAAGAAGGCTCTTCCAAGGCCAGTAATTTTGGCAACACTCGTCCAAACCCACTGGCATCGAGTAAATAATCGGCTTCAATTTGATAGGCTTGACCGTGTTCGTCCGTCACCACAAGCCGTGACTTGCTGCCCTCAAAGGTCACTTCCGTTACTTCATGCTGGTAACGAATCTCTACCCCTTGACGCTGCGCATCATCTGCCAACACTTTATCGAACGTCGCTCTTTGTACTTGAAAGGTCGTGCCAGGGCCGGGCGTAAACTTATCGGTAAAGTCGAACTCGGTATAGACACCTTGCTTGCGAAAGGCAGCACCATTTTTAAATTGAAAACCATGCTGATTCACGGCGTCTAACATGCCTGCCTGTTCAACCACTTCCATACAAGCCGGCAGCAAACTCTCCCCAATCGAAAAGCGGGGAAATTGCGCTTTTTCTAACACAATGACTTTGATGCCACGCTGGTGTAACAGCGCAGAGGCGGTCGAGCCAGAAGGGCCCGCACCAATAATGACAACCTGGGTGGATTGCTTTTCCATACTCAGTGTAATTCCTGATTTTCTTTATTGTTTTGCAACCAATTTGAGCAAAGTGTGGCCTAATCCGATATTGTCGGTACGCTCCACAACCTCAAGTCCGGCTTCTTCAACGATTTGCAAGAAATCTTCGCTTCGATAGAAACGACTGTTACCATTCGCTAAACAGGTAAAGTAAAGCGAGGTTGCGTTTAGGCTATATGAAGCGGCATCATATTTCTGTGCATCGCAAAACAGTTCAAGAATATACACTATAGAATTCTGTTGAAGGTTCTCCTTTACGCGCTTGAGTATGCTCAATATTTCCATCGGCGAAAAACAGTCTAAGAACTGGCTCATCCACCACACGTCCGCGTTTTGCGGTAAGGATTCATTCTTATCAAGCATGTTCGCAGGGAAAGGAGCAATACGCCCCGAAAAACCTTGTTTATCGGCATTGGCCATCGCGAGTTCAAGCTGACGAGGTAAGTCCACAATCGTCACTTTGACATCAGGATCATAGTTACAGCACTGCAGCGCCCATTTTCCGGTATTGCCACCAATATCGACGATGTGTTGTGGTTTCTCCGTAAACACCGTCTCCAGCAAAATCGGGAATGAGCGATCAGAATAGTAGTGATCAAACTTAAACCAGCTCTCTTTTGCTTTTTCAGGTAGGCGAGACAAACCTTCGTAAATGGTGACCCAGTCACCAAGTTCTTTGAGGCCCGCCGGCTTGCCTTCTTGAATCGCTTCCGTCAAATGCATCATCGCGGCGTAACAGACGTCGGCGGTGAAATCCATGTTGGCTTGAGTCATGCCATCATGAAGAAGGAAATGGCCCAAGTTTGCCAAGATATAGTTAGGTTTTTTCCACATCACAACATGAGCACTCAGTGCCATATCAAGCAGTACTTTTACCCCATATTCTGAGACTTGAGTTTGCTCAGCAATTTGTTCTGCGGAGAGCCCTTCTTCCCCGGCTTTATCTAAGGCAGCCAGGATTCCAAGATCTCTGAGAGTGCGAGCGGTATGAAAAAGAATAGGAGCAAATGAAAGTTTCTGAGCTTCTGTTTTCGCTTCGAAAGCGTTATACGGATCAAAATTATGATTTAACACGAAAAAACCTAACTAACTGTTAAAAAGAAATTATTGCGCTGCGACTAGCGCAAATTGACGTTGAATATCAACATTTAAGTTGTTGATCCAGCGATTGTAATTACGATGGATATTGCCATCACTTGCATTCAGATTCTCTGATTTAACGTAAAGAATTGAGTAATATTTGTCGTCGTAAGGGATCATTATTTCTGCAAAATGCGAGCGAAGATTCAATTTTGCGCTTAAAACGCCAGGTTCCACTTCGGTAATCGCCCAACCCCTTTTCGTTGCTGCCAAGACGATCGCGCTTTTCACTTGTTTACTTTGAAGATCATAACTGACTGGAGTATCCTGTATCTCCAAAATTGGTTGTACTCGACCACAGCCAACTAATAACAACGTCAAACATATAGAAATAAAAATTTTAAAGGTTTTCATTAGATTGTCCTTATTTTTTGATAAGGGCTTTAGTATGAACGCCAATGGAAACAAATCAACAATCTATGTCAAATTCATCACTATCTCTTTGTGTAAATATTGAAAAATGGTATGCGAACTCTCCTGGATTGGATAATAAAGAGCGCTGGCTAGAGTGGGCAAATACCGGAAGCTATCCTGAATCTTTCGATATTACGGCAAGTAATATACCGGCGATGATGAGACGCCGAATGAGTTCGTTAAGCAAACTGGCGGTGCACGCTGCCATTGAGTTGCTTAACCAAAACGACGTTGACTATATGGTTTTTTCAAGCCGTCACGGAGAATTACACCGCAGCATCGCCTTAGTCAAAGATATATTACTGGGTGAAGAAGCCTCACCAATGGCTTTTTCTCAATCGGTACATAACACGGCGGCGGGATTAACCACCATTGCAACCAAAAAGCCTATTCCACTGACGTCGATTGCCGCGGGGAAAAATACATTCCTGAGCGCGCTTACAGAGGCTTACCTATTTTTGTCTATCCACCCAGATGCCAAAGTGTTATTAGTAGACTTCGACGAACCATTGCCACAAGACTATGCGGAATTTGAAACACAAACGTATCGCGGTTATGCACTCGCGATGATCGTGAGCACGGGACAACAATTTGCTATCGAGGCCCATTCCGCTCAGCAGCCACAAGAGCATGAGTTGCCGCAAGCGCTGCAATTTTTCCGCGGTTTCCTCCAAGAGCAGGTCACACAATGGTCAATCACTGGCTCTCGCCAAACGTGGACATGGCATAAAAAGTGAAAAAACTGAATCAATATTGGCGGGTGTTTGCAACAGGCTTTTGCTTTGCGACCTTTGGCATTGGTGGTCTTATTCTCGGCTTGGTCATTATTCCACTGATTCATTTGTTCATACGTGAGCAAACCGCGAGAGAATATAAAGTACAACATACAATTAAATTCACTTTTACGCTGTTCTGCAAACTGATGAAATACACTGGCGCGATCGACTATAAAATTACCGGTGGTGAGATTCTTGCCGCCGATAAAAATTGCCTTATCGTCGCCAATCATCCCAGCCTGATCGATTATGTGTTAATTGCCTCGCAGTTACGCCAATGCGATTGCTTAGTTAAAGCCTCTATTTGGCAAAATCCTTTTATGAAATATGTTGTACAAGGAGCAGGCTACATACCCAATAAATCACCGGATGATCTTCTCAACCAATGCGAACAACGATTTGAACGCGGCAATGTATTATTGGTATTTCCCGAAGGGACACGAACGACCCCAGGAGTGAAGTCGCAATTACAACGCGGTGCTTCTCAGATCGCGATTAGGACCGAACGAGATTTACGCATCGTGCACATCACCGTTACCCCTAGTTTCTTGACCAAAGAAAAAATGTGGTACCAAGTGCCTGAAACTAAACCGTTCTTTCACGTTGAGGTGAAACATAAGGTTGAGGTAAAACCATTTATAGAGCAAACTAATAACCCAACGTCAGCAGCCAGAAGACTGAATACACATTTGGCTGAGGCAATCTTCCCTGAGTAAGCCAAAAGATGTCTCTCCGATTTTGCCCAAGCAATATTGTTTTTGCTTATTTCAGGTTTCATTTTCCAAAATCAGTAAATATAAGTAGGTCCCAGTGGAAGTACTACAAAATGAAATTAAACAACTGATCATCGATGCACTCAATCTAGAGGACATCTCGATTGATGATATCGACACTGAAGCACCACTGTTTGGTGATGGCTTAGGTCTCGATTCAATCGATGCATTAGAACTTGGTTTGGCTATTAAGAAGAAATACAACATTGTTATTGATGCAGATGACAATAATACTCGTCAGCACTTTGCTTCTGTGGCAAATTTGGCAAACTACATTTCTTCACAAACCGGAAATTAATTAAGCAGGCCCTGATATGTCAGAAGTTAATCAACAAGCCGTATTTGAGCAGGTTAAAGCCGCTCTGATTGAACTATTTGAACTAGAAGAAGACGACATCCAACCGGATGCTCATCTTTATCAGGACCTAGACCTGGATAGCATTGATGCCGTTGATCTGGTCGTTCATCTGCAGAAAGTGACAGGAAAGAAAATCCAACCCGAAGAGTTTAAAGCGGTACGCACGGTTCAAGACGTCGTTGACGCTGTCGTTGAACTTGTAAAGGAATAAGAGATGCGCACATTGCTGACAGTTTTGTCTGCAATTGTATTGCTTACCTACCCTTTTGCCGTCTATTTCGGTATCGATAAGCTTGGCTTAGAAGTGGTCGCACTCCTTTTAGGCATTGTGTTTCTGCTCAGAATCCTTTCCGGCCATCAAGCCAAGCTTAAAGAATTCAAACAACTTGCGGTGATAAGCGGAGTGATCGGTGTGATGCTGGTTACGCTAGGCGCGATATTCAAACAGCAAGGTTGGCTGACGTTTTATCCCGTGATCGTTAACCTCGCCATGTTGACGCTTTTTGCCTCGAGTTTAACTCAGCCTCAAACGATTATAGAGCGATTGGCTCGTCTACAAGAGCCCGAGTTACCCGAAAGTGGCGTTCGTTATACTCGCACAGTCACGAAAGTGTGGTGTTGGTTTTTTCTCATCAATGCAAGTATCGCTTTATACACCTGTTTTCAATCACTACAGGTGTGGACACTGTATAACGGCTTGATTAGCTATTTAGCCGCCGGAAGTTTATTTGCTGGGGAATGGATCGTTCGCCAGTTTGTTCGCAAGGACTGAGCATTAGATGAGTCACCCTCTACCATTTCATTCACTCGCCACGTTGTTTCATCACGGCAGAGCTCCACGACACCAAGTCGCGTTTTCCCTGAATGAACACCATGATTGGTCATCGTTCACGTGCCACGTGCATTCACTTTGCGAGCAATTGAAGCAAACAGAAGCTCCACGAGTTGCCCTGTGCGCCGCCAACAGCTACCAATTTGCCATTGGTTTTTTTGCGCTGTGTTTTAGTGGCAAAGCCATTGTGTTACCTGGAAATTATCAACCAGCGGCGTTGAATGAGCTCAGTTGCGAGTTTGATCTCTTATTGTGTGATGAGGAAGTGGGAAGCCACTTGCGCCAAGCGTACCAATTAATATCGGACACGCACAGCACGTGCAAACCCGCCTTGTTTCCACACTTGTCACTTGAACAAGTGGTGCTCACCTTATTTACCTCGGGCTCCAGTGGAACACCAAAGGCGATTCGCAAAACGCTGCAACAGTTAGATAGTGAAATCGCTGTGTTAGAGCAATTGTTTGGTCAGCAGTTACAAGACTGCCGCATTGAAAGCACCGTTTCTCATCAACATATTTACGGTTTGCTTTTCCGTGTACTTTGGCCTCTTTGTGCAGGTCGTGCCTTCGCTCAAACCAACTTAGAGTATCCCGAACAGCTTGTCGCACACGCCAGTGACCACACCGCGCTCATCAGCAGCCCTGCACTGCTTAAGCGATTAACCTCCGAGCATCACTCTTCGCCATTTGCGTGTGTCTTTTCATCTGGCGGCCCGTTAAGTTACGAAGCGGCGATGCACGCTCAAACGCTGTTTTCACAGACACCTTGGGAGGTGTTCGGCAGTACAGAAACGGGGGGCATTGCTTGCCGTCAACAGCATCAAGCCAACACACCATGGCAACTCTTTCCTGGCATTGATGTCGAGCTCAATCAAGAGAACTGTTTGCGTCTGCGCTCTCCGCACATTGATGGAGAGAACTGGTATCAAACCGCCGACGAATGTGAAATGGTCAGCGAACGTCAATTCTTGTTGAAAGGGCGTACCGATCGCGTGATCAAGCTGGAAGAGAAGCGAATTTCACTGGTCGAAGTAGAAAAGCGCCTTGATCATCTCGACTGGATTAACGAAAGCGTGGTCATCCCCATGACAGAATCTGACAGATTAACCTTGGTGGCTGCGATAGTATTAACCTCAGCAGGTACAGCGAAACTCAATGAGCTTGGTAAAGGCAAGTTTTGGCTTATGCTGAGAGGGGAATTGCGACAATGGTTAGAGCCGATCGCCATTCCACGTCGCTACCGAGTTGTCAGTGAAATTCCTTTGAACAGCCAAGGGAAGAGACTGACCAACCAAATAGAACAACTTTTTCATTAGAACGAAAACACTATGAGTACAAAAAGAAAGCCAACCGTTCTTGCCAGTCAGGTCGACGGACACAGTGCCACATTACAGCTGCGCGTTGATCATGATCTGCTGGATTTTTCTGGTCATTTCACTCACTTTCCCTTGCTACCGGGTGTCACACAAATCGACTGGGCGATGTTCTATGGTCAAACGCTGTTGCAGTGCCCTGCCGCATTTAAAGGAATGGAAGTCATCAAGTTCCAAGAACCCATTCTGCCCGATGCGCAAGTAACACTCTCGCTCGTTTGGGATGAGAGCAAAGCGAAACTGCAATTTAGCTATACATCCTCTCGAGATGGCGAACGTGTATCTCACTCATCAGGCAAGATGAAACTAGGGGCGAGCAGTGACTGACTATCAAGCTTGTTTTCTCATCCCTTGTTACAACCATGGTGAAACCATTGGTCAGGTGATCGACTCGCTGCAAGAGTTTGCGCTGCCAGTGATCATCGTTGATGATGGCAGCAATTTCGCCACACAAACGCAACTCGAGCAGCAAGCAACACGCGACAAGGTATACCTGATCCGCTTAGCCGAAAACCAAGGCAAAGGCGGCGCCGTCATGGCGGGTATCCGCTATGCACAACAACTTGGCTTTACGCACACCATTCAAATCGACTCGGATGGGCAACATGATCTGCAAGCGCTGCCAAAGTTGCTAAACGCCTCAAAAATGCATCCTCAGCGCTTGATATCAGGGCAGCCAATTTATGACGAGAGCGTCCCTAAATCTCGCTTGTATGGCCGTTACGTGACTCATGTTTGGGTGTGGATTGAGACACTCTCCATGAGCATCCAAGACAGCATGTGCGGCTTTCGCGCCTACCCAGTGGACAAAACCGTCGCGGTTTTGGACAAATATCGCCTTGGCACACGCATGGATTTTGACATCGAAATCCTCGTTCGCATGTACTGGGAAGGGGTGGACATTGATTTCATTGAAACTCGCGTGATCTACCCTGAAGGTGGCATTTCGCATTTTGATGCGCTTTGGGACAACGTTAAAATCAGTTGGATGCATACGAAGCTCTTTTTTGGCATGCTGCCAAGAGCCCCGAAGTTGATGATGCGCAAACATCCTGATGCGAAAAACAATGTGCATTGGTCCAAGCAGCAAGAGCGAGGCACGGTACTGGGCATTAAACTGCTGCTAGCGGTCTACTCGCTGCTAGGGCGAACGACCTTCAATCTGATCTTGCGTGTTGTGATGGCTTATTATCATGCGACGGGCAAACAAGCCAAGCAAGCATCGCAACGCTATCTCGACCAACTGGAGCAATACGCCAGAGAAAAGCGTATTGAACTCCCGGATAATCTCACCAGTTACAACCATTTGCTCTCTTTTGGCCATACCATGCTGGATAAACTGGCGGCTTGGAAAGGCGATTTTTCAGCGCAAAATTTGACTATCCACGGGCAAAATCAGTTCGACAAAATGATTGAGAACCAGCAAGGTGTGGTTATTCTCGGTTCGCATTTGGGCAACATTGAGCTGTGTCGAGCCTTAAGCCGACGTCATACCCACGTCAAAATCAATGCCTTGGTCTTTACTGAGCACGCAGAGCGTTTTAATGCGGTGATGAAAGCGGTTAACCCCAATTCTGAGCTCAATCTGATTCAAGTGAGCCATTTGGGGCCTGATACCGCTATCTTGCTACAACAGAAAATTGAGCAAGGCGAATGGGTCGTCATTGTGGGTGATCGCACCTCCACCAGCAAAGAAACACGCGCCGTTTGGGCTGATTTTCTTGGCAAGCCTGCCCCATTCCCACAAGGGCCATTTATGTTGGCTTCGATTCTCAAAGCGCCTGTGTATTTACTCTTTGGCCTGCGTGACGATTCCAGCAGTACCCCCCATTTTGATGTCTACTTCGAACATTTTAGCGACAAAATTGTTCTGCCTCGCAAAGAGAGACAAACCGCTTTGGAAATGGTTGTGCAACAGTACGCACAACGTTTAGAACATTACACACTGCAGGCTCCTCTGCAGTGGTATAACTTTTTTGATTTTTGGAACCTAACAGATCAGCAACATGACGATGCAAGCAGAAAATAATATTACCTTTGGCCAAGGCAGACTGACGATTGAGGATGTTGCGGCGATCGCTCAAGGCGCAAAGGCCACGTTAAACAACTCAGTTGAATTTACCGCCAAAATCGACCGCGGTGTCGCCTTTCTAGAACGCCTTCTTAAAGAAGAAGGGGTGATCTATGGCGTCACCACTGGATACGGCGACTCTTGTACAGTCGCGATACCGCCTCAATTGGTTGAAGAATTGCCCCTTCACCTAACGCGCTTTCACGGCTGTGGCTTAGGCAAAATTCTCACCCATGAGCAAGCGCGCGCGGTGCTTGCTACACGTCTGTGTTCTTTATCACAAGGCGTTTCGGGCGTAAGTCATGACTTACTTAATCAGATCGTAACTTTGATTAATCACGATATTTCACCTCGCATTCCTGAAGAAGGTTCGGTAGGGGCCAGTGGCGATCTGACTCCCCTTTCCTACCTTGCTGCAGCGCTGGTTGGTGAGCGAGAAGTGATCTACCAAGGTGAAGAGCGTGCAACCGCCGAGGTTTACGCCGAACTGGGCATCCAACCGATTAAACTGCGTCCTAAAGAGGGCTTGGCGCTCATGAACGGCACATCAGTGATGACCGCGTTAGCTTGCCTTGCCTACAAACGCGCGGAGTATCTAGCGCAGCTCAGCACCAAAATCACCGCAATGGTCTCTGTGGCCATGCACGGTAATGACTTCCATTTTGATGAAGCGCTCTTTGCAGTCAAACCTCATCCTGGCCAACAACAGATCGCCGCTTGGTTGCGAGATGACTTGAAAGCCGATAAGCCACCACGCAACAGTGACCGTCTGCAAGATCGTTACTCATTACGCTGTGCGCCGCACGTGATTGGTGTTGTCCAAGATTCACTACCTTGGTTGCGCCAAATGATCGAAAACGAGCTCAACAGCGCCAATGACAACCCAATCATCGATGGTGACAACGAACGTGTTTTACACGGCGGTCACTTCTATGGTGGTCACATTGCCATGGCAATGGACACACTGAAAACCGGTATTGCCAACCTCGCGGATCTGCTCGATCGTCAAATGGCACAATTGATGGATTACAAGTTCAACAATGGCTTACCATTTAACTTGAGCGGTGCCGAAGGGGAACGCAAGCCCATCAACCATGGCTTTAAAGCGGTGCAAATTGGTATTTCTGCCTGGACCGCAGAAGCGCTCAAGCACACCATGCCTGCCAGTGTATTCTCGCGCTCTACCGAGTGTCACAACCAAGACAAAGTGAGCATGGGGACTATCGCTGCCCGCGATTGTTTGCGAGTATTGGAACTGACCGAACAGGTGGCAGCCGCGTCTCTACTTGCTGCAACGCAAGGGATCGAAATTCGCCGCCGTCGTGGTGAACTGGACGAAAACCACATGAGCGATCGCCTAAAAGCCATCTGCAGCTCGGTACTCAATGAGTTTGAATTTGTCACTGAAGATCGCCCATTGGAAAAAGATCTACGCCAGTTCATCGCTCACATTCAACAGCGTCATTGGTCACTGTATTAAGAGGTTCTATGACAGACGTACTTTATCCACTAGAAGCTGAGGTAACTTTGGTGACCTCGTTTCAAGATGCCGACCCTATGGGGGTTATCTATCACGGTAATTACTTCCGATTTTTTGAAGAAGCAAGACGTGTGATGATGGAGAAAATCGATTATGGCTATCAACAAATGAGCGCGTCAGGATTCATGTGGCCAGTGATTGATGTTCAGGTAAAGTACGTCCGAGCCATTCCTTTTAATCACGCAATTCGCGTCAAAGCGACGCTGAGCGAATGGGAAAATCGCTTACGAGTGCATTATCAAATCTTTGATGCCGCCACTGGGCAACGCATGTGTAAAGCGCATACCACTCAGGTCGCCGTCAGCATTGAAGATCAAGAGATGCGATTAGCATCGCCCTCGGTGTTTCTCGAACGCGTCCATCAATGGCATCAAAACGGAGCGTACCTATGCTAATGTCATGGCGACAACACACGCTCACTTTGTGGCTACTGGTTTGCACACTGTTTTCTCCGCTGAGCTGGGCCCAAGTGAGCAACCTAGATGAATTGCAAGCGCAGCTTTCCAAACACGATCTGGTGCGAGGCCAGTTCACCCAACAACGCCATTTGGAAATGTTTAACCAACCCTTGAGTTCTCAAGGGCAATTTGTGTTAGACAAAAGCCATGGTCTGTTGTGGCAACAACAAACCCCCTTCCCTGTGAATTTGGTTTTAACGCAAGACAAACTGCGACAAAATTTTGCTGGGCAAGCACCACAAGTGATCACGGCAGAGCAAAACCCAATGGCGTTTTACTTCAGCCGCATTTTTCTCTCCGTGTTTCATGGAGATACCTCCGCTTTGCAGCGCGAGTTCGAGTTGACGTTACACGTTGACGACAATGGATGGCAGCTCGACCTGACACCGACGGCAGCCCCTTTAAATGCGGTATTCAGCAAAATTACCCTCAGAGGTAACGAAGAAATTGACCAACTGGAACTGGTGGAAAAACGTGGCGATCGCACCGATATTCAATTTTCACAGCAAACGCACACCCCAGAACAGTTGAGCGAAACGGAGCAAAAGCAGTTTGCGTTTTAAATCCCCGACGTTAGCCGTTAGCTGGCTTATGGCCGTGATCATGGCCGGTTTGTTGCTGAGCTATCTCTGGTTTGCGCAAGCAACGGCGCCAATCGAAACCGATATTTTAAAACTGCTGCCTAAAAATCAGCAAAATCCAGTAGCAGAACAAGCGTTTGAGCGCATTGCGGAGACGATGGGCAACAAGGTGATTTTTATCGTATCGGGCGATGAGATCGATAAAGTTTACCAAGCAAGCGATGCGCTCACACAGCAGCTCACTCAAAGCGGTTATTTTGCCCAAGTGATGGGCCAAATCCCTCAAGATACCCAGCAACAATGGGCGAAATATTACTTCGAACACCGTTTCCAATTTTTAACTGAGCAACAAAGAGAACGGCTCAGCCAACAACCGCAACAGCAGGTGCAGCAGGTATTGCAAGCCCTCTACAACCCTTTTGCTGGTGTTACGGGGAGCGAGCTACAAAACGATCCTTTTCTGTTGTTTCGAGAGTATTTGAACCAACTCTCGTCATTATCTGGCCAGTTCAAAGTTAAACATAACTATCTGAGTTTAGAAAAAGAGGGGCGCTTGTATGTGCTGATCAGCGCTGAGCTTCAAGACTCCCCATACAGCGTTGCGGCGCAGCGTTCAGTGTCAGAAATCTTACAGTGGGAAGCGCAAATTCATCAAACATTTGGCACTGAGATAGCCCACACTGGGGTCTTGTTTTATGCTGATTTTGGTACCCAAAGCGCCAAGCAAGAAATCAGCACCATCGGTGTTGTTTCACTGCTGGGTATTGTGTTGCTCATCCTGCTGGTTTTTCGCAGTGTGACCCCATTGTTTCTGTCACTACTCTCGATTGGCATCGGACTTTTGATGGCACTCACCATCACCATTGCGATTTTTGGCAAAGTACATCTCTTTAGCTTGGTGTTTGGTGCCAGCTTAATCGGCGTCTCGATTGACTATGCTTTTCACTATCTGACCGACCGATTGGCGGCTGGTTCGCGTTGGAACGCCACAGCAGGGCTCAAGCATATCTTCACCGCAATCACCTTTGGCCTAGTGACAAGCTTAATTGGCTATTTGGGTCTCCTTATTGCCCCATTCCCGGGATTGCAACAATTGGCGCTGTTTTCCGCCACTGGCCTCATCGCCGCTTATCTCACTGTGGTGGCTTGGTATCCTTGGTTGGCCGTCAAACCCTCGGCAGATAGACCACTTCTCGGCTTGCCACTTTATCAACGCTGGCTAAGCGCGTGGCGAAAGCCCAAACTGGCGATTGGCTTGCCCGTGGCGATCGCCGTCATCAGCGTCGCCGCCTTAACCCAAGTGCATTACGACGACGATATTCGCCAATTGCAGGCACTACCTGCCTCTCTCAAATCACAAGAAGCGCAGATCGCCCAACTGACGGGGCTCCAATCCTCACAACAAATGTTGGTTGTCACCGCAGATAACGACTCCGCCTTGATGGAGCGCTTGGAACAGATCACCAAACTACTCGATGGTTGGCAGCAGCAAGGCGTGCTGGCGGGCTATCAGAGCCTGTCTCAATACCTGAGTTCAGAATCGCAGCAGCGGGCCGATTACCAACTCGTCGAAACCCTGTACCAAACTCAGGCGGCGCAACTGTCACGGACTCTTGGGTTACCCGCCACCGCAGAGCTCGACCAACCATTTGTGCCAATTTCGCTGCAAGACTACCTCAAGGCAGCCGTATCCGAACCTGTACGTTTCCTTGCTTTGGGCAAAGTGGACAACAAAACGGCCGCAGCCATTTTACTGAAAGATCTTCAGCAGCCCGAGGTCGTGATGACATTTGCACAGCAACACAGCGATGTCTCTTACCTCGATAAGGCACAAGAAATTTCGAGCTTGTTCAATCAGTATCGCGTCAAAGTAATGGAGTTACTGGTTGCAGCTATGGCGGTGATTTTTGCTTTATTGTGCTGGCGTTATGGCTTCCGACACAGCCTAACCATGATGCTGCCTTGTGTTATCGCCTGTATCGCAGGACTGGCGGTTTCTGTTGTCACCGGTTCAAGTTTGAACTTGTTTAGCTTACTGGCACTGGTACTGGTTATTGGTATCGGCATTGATTACACCTTGTTCTTTGCGGAGCAACAAGGCAGCCATAGCACGCTCCTCGCCGTCACCTTATCGGCCATCACCACTTTATTGTCGTTTGGTTTATTGGCCTTGAGTGCCACGCATGCCATTCACAGCTTTGGGCTAACCGTGCTAAGCGGTATCTTTGTCGCTTGGTTGTTGGCACCGATGGCCATTCCCAATCAAGAGAAAAAACCATGATAAGACAGCTTGTCCTCTGCCTGTTGTTGGCGCTCTCCATCACGGCATGCAGCATGCAACCTCGCATGCAAAGCACTCAAATTGAGATTGCCGATCAAACGTTTGTCACGCTCCCACAGCCGAGTGAGCTCGGCTTGGATGTGACGGCAAGCCAATTGATCACCGCGACATGGCAAACCGACACCGGCACACAAACTCAGCAATTGCCCGTCCAACTGCAAGTTGACCAAAACAAACTGGTTTTGGCTGGTTTTTCTTCGTGGGGAACACGTTTGTTGTCTCTCACCTACCAAGATAATCATATTGAAACACAAGTATTGAATGGCTTAGAAAATACCCTACCTCAACCCGAGCAGGTACTTTTTAATCTGATGATCACGCTGTGGCCTGAACAAGCTTGGGAAGCGCCATTAAATCAGGTAAAGTGGCAACTCATTGACCGAGATAATCAGCGCACCATTATCGATAACCATGGCAACACGATCATTGTGATTGATTACGAGCAAGGCCGAAGTTTTGCTGGCCCAATTCGTTTTCACTCGCTGTTAAACGACTATAAAATCGAGATTCAAACCCTGAATTATCAGTTATCGGACGCGAAATAGTAGAGCCAAATGAATTCACACCTTTCTCAACCCATTTATATTCATGGCTGTGGCTTCCACTCAGCATTGGGGGCAACTGCAGAGCAGATCCACCACGCACTGCAACATAATCACAGTGTGCAAATGCAGCAAGCCGTGGATCAACTCAACACTGGCACCGCCACCATCGTTGGTCGAGTGAGCGACACTTTGCCTGAGCTGCCATCATCGCTACGTGAATACGACTCAAGAAACAACCGTTTAGCCCTCTCAGCGCTGCAGCAAATTGAGCCCGCAATTCAAGAGGCCATTCGCCAATATGGCGCGAACCGCATCGCCGTGGTTATCGGCACCAGCACCTCCGGTATTGCCGACGGCGAAAACGCATTTGAGCAGAAGCTGTCACAAGAGCACTTCCCGAGTGATTATCACTACCGCAAACAAGAGCTTGGCAACGTCAGCGACTTTATCGCCGATTACTTTCAGTTAACGGGACCTTGTTACGCGATTTCGACGGCCTGTTCATCCAGCGGGCGTGTGTTCATTTCAGCAAAACGCCTCCTACTCAGTGGCATGGCCGATGCGGTGATCGTGGGGGGCGCAGATACACTCTGTCGCTTAACCTTAAATGGTTTTAATGGCTTAGAGGCCCTCTCAAATCAACATTGTCAGCCATTTAGTGCCGACAGAAGTGGCATTAATATTGGTGAAGGCGCCGCTTTTATGCTGCTCAGCAAAGCCCCTTCAGAGATCGCCCTACTCGGTTGTGGCGACAGCTCAGACGCACACCACATTTCCGCTCCACACCCTGAAGGTAATGGGGCTGAAGAGGCAATGGAAAAAGCGCTACTAGACGCCAATTTGAAACCAGAACAAATTGGCTACGTTAACGCCCATGGCACGGCAACTCCACTCAACGACAGCATGGAAAGCAAAGCCATCTTTCGTCTTTTTGGCCAATCAGTGCCCGTCAGTTCAACCAAGCACCTAACAGGCCACACATTGGGCGCAGCCAGTGCCGTTGAAGCGGCCATTGCATGGCATATACTGAAATACAACTTAGATTTACCGCAACAAGGATGTCAGAACAAAGCGGATGACATAGAGGTCACGCTCGTCGAACAGCCAATGAAATTGGCACACAAGGCGATACTTAGCAACTCTTTCGCCTTTGGCGGAAATAACATCAGTCTGATATTTGGATATCCTCATGAATAAGCTGCCCAGCATTGAGACCTTGCTGCCCCACGACGCTCCGATGATCTTAATTGATCGGGCGATCAGCGTTGCGGAGGAGTCGATTCACTGTCAGGTAGACATTGGCCCTCACCTCGCCTTCTTCCATACTGAAACGCAAAGCGTACCGGGTTATGTGGGTATCGAGTTTATGGCGCAATCTATCGCGGCTTGGTCTGGCTATCATGCGCAGCAGAAAGGCCAAGAACCACCGATCGGTTTTCTCCTTGGTGGCAGGCGTTATCAAGCGATGTGCGATACCTTTCAGCTAGGGCAGACACTCGATATCTACGCAGAGCAGTTGATGGAAGACAACGGCATGGCCGTGTTTACGGGTCGAATCGATATCTCAGGTGAGACAGTCGCAAAATGTCAGTTGAACGTTTATGTTCCAACGGAAGAAAAATTACAAGAAATGAAAATCAGGAGTCAAGAATGACCCGTCAAGTGTTAGTCACAGGGGCCAGTAAAGGCATCGGCAAAGCCATCGCCATTCAATTAGCGAAAGATGGCTTTACCATCGTCGTTCACTACATGGGCGATAAGCAAGGTGCCGAGCAAACATTGGCCATGATTGAACAAAACGGTGGCAGTGGCCGTTTAATTCAGTTTGATATTAGCCATCGTCAACAATGTCGTGAGCGTATTGAAGCCGACATCGCAGAGCACGGCGCATACTACGGCGTGGTCAATAACGCGGGTATCACCAAAGACACCGCTTTCCCAGCGATGACCGAAGCAGAATGGGATGGCGTAATTCACACCAACCTCGACAGTTTTTATAACGTCTTACACCCTTGCGTGATGCCGATGGTGCAAAAACGCAAAGGTGGACGCATTGTTACTTTGGCCTCCGTCTCCGGATTAATGGGCAATCGAGGTCAAACCAACTACGCCGCTGCCAAAGCGGGGGTGATTGGCGCAACCAAATCATTGGCTCTCGAGCTGGCGAAACGCAAAATCACCGTGAACTGTGTCGCCCCTGGGCTGATTGATACAGGCATGGTGGATGAGCATGTCAAAGAGCACGCTTTACCTCAAGTACCGCTACGCCGCATGGGTGAGCCGGAAGAAGTGGCTGGCTTAGTCAGTTATTTGATGTCTGACATTGCAGGTTATGTCACTCGCCAAGTGATTTCGGTTAATGGAGGCCTAATATGAATCGCAGAGTTGTTGTCACTGGTATGTCTGGTGTCACTGCATTTGGCAATGATTGGCAAAGTGTCGAGCCCAAATTACGCGCGCTAGAAAATGCCACTCAGTTTATGGAAAATTACCAACAGTACGAAGGGTTGAACACAAAACTTGCCGCTCCCGTGGTCGATTTTGAGCTCCCTTCGCATTACAAACGCAAGCAAGTTCGCGGTATGGGCCGCGTCTCCAAATTAGCCACCGTGGCGACTGAAAACGCGCTACGCCAAGCAGGCTTAATTGGTGAAGACGTACTAACGAATGGCCAAACTGGCATTGCTTACGGTTCATCAACTGGCTCAACTGACGCCATAGGCGCATTTGGCGTGATGCTGAACGACAAAACCACCAAAGCGATCACCGCGACGACCTACGTTCAAATGATGCCGCACACCACCGCCGTCAATGTCGGGCTCTTTTTTGGCCTGCGTGGCCGCGTTATTCCGACCAGCAGCGCATGTACATCTGGCAGCCAAGCTATTGGTTACGCCTATGAAGCGATCAAACACGGCTATCAAACCGTTATGGTGGCAGGGGGAGCAGAAGAGCTTTGCCCAACCGAATCAGCGGTATTCGATACCTTGTTTGCGACCAGCTTGAAAAATGATCAGCCGAAAACAACGCCAAGCCCTTACGACAAAGATCGTGATGGCCTCGTGATCGGTGAAGGCGCTGGCACGCTGGTGCTAGAAGAGTACGAACACGCCAAAGCACGCGGTGCGACAATCTACGCTGAGATCATCGGCTTTGCCAGCAACTGTGACGCGGCACATGTGACTCAGCCACAGATGGAAACCATGCAGATCTGTATGGAAATGGCCCTGCAAAACGCGGATCTACATCCAAAACACATTGGCTATGTTTCTGCGCATGGCACTGCGACAGACCGTGGTGACATTGCCGAAAGTAACGCGACGCAAAATGCCATTGGCAAGGTGCCAATCAGTTCATTAAAGAGCTATTTTGGCCACACATTGGGCGCATGCGGTGCCATCGAGGCATGGTTGAGTATTGAGATGATGAACAGTGGCTGGTTTAGCCCAACCCTGAATCTCACTAACCTAGACCCAGATTGTGGTGATCTGGATTACATTGCTGGTGCTGGCCGCGAGATGGATATTGATTACATGATGAGCAATAACTTTGCGTTTGGCGGCATCAATACTTCCCTCATCTTTAAACGCGTTCGCGATTAGCGTACTCAACGGCTGCTTTAGGCAGCCGTTTTTGATTCCGTTCCCCTCAAAAATCACTGCTGTTTTTTCACACAAACTGTTCATTCTGTCGCCTAGCTTTTATTGTTGATAAACAAAGTGTTGACGAGTCACCTCCTTACCATTACAGTAACTGCCATCGGACTGTAGCGCAGCTTGGTAGCGCACCGTCATGGGGTGTCGGGGGTCGGAGGTTCAAATCCTCTCAGTCCGACCATACACCTAAGGCCCGTAATTCAATGAGTTACGGGCTTTTTTACACCCTAAGAAAACCGCCTCAAAACAAGGCGGTTCCAAAATGGTTCCAAAACTGGTTCCAATATTACCCCCAAATCGCCAGCTCAACAGCCGGTACCTGAACCCACTTCTCATGGCCCTCTTTGTATATCTTGGTACTGCGAGAATCCGTGTGTGCAGCGCGTGCTTGAGCGTCGTGGCCAGCCTTATCGTACAAGTGAATACTCAGCCCTCGAATCTCGTGATACGTTGGCCGACAGTCTGCAGGCACACCTTTTTTGACCTTCACCTGGTCCCGTAACTTGGAAAAAAAGCGGCTCAGATATTTTCGGTTCACCTGAGTGAGGTGATCACAATACTGGCTCACATCATTGCTGCGTTTTTCCGGCAGACGATGCACCACGTAAGGTGAATCAATA
Organism: Vibrio vulnificus CMCP6; assembly: GCF_000039765.1. NCBI lineage: Bacteria > Pseudomonadati > Pseudomonadota > Gammaproteobacteria > Vibrionales > Vibrionaceae > Vibrio > Vibrio vulnificus. The sequence goes on from NC_004459.3 coordinate 68,885, forward strand.
TTGTCCTTGCTCGCTTCAATAATATTCAGCAGTGACCTTGTCACAGGGATAACAACTCGGCTTGCTTCCTTCTTTTTTACCTTACGGCGATGAATGCGCAGATACCCAAACACCTCAACACCATCTTCCAGAACTGGAGCATCGAGCATGGTGATATCCTCGTATTTCATCGCACATATCTCATTAACCGCGTGCGTTGTCTCGAGAGAGAGGTCCATTGCAACCCTCATCCCACTGAGGAGCGATGCCCAAATCGATTTATATTCAGAGAGCGTTAAGTCGCGGCGTTGCTTCTCCTCCTTCGGCCTTACGTTTTTGCGTTTGGCCGGATTGTCGACCAATCACCGATTCATCGATGCGTAATCAAACACCTTCGACATAAACGCTATCCAGCGGTTGAAGACATTATTTGATTTACCTGCAGCAACGGCATCGAGCACCAGGTTCACATCGTCCAAAGTGATGGACATACCCACTCTGTCACCAAGCAAGGTATCCAGCTTTTCTAAACGGCTATCAAACATGGCCAACGTCTCTTTTGTCGGCTTTTCATCGGCCGCATATCGCGCCGATACTCGAGCAAAGAACGTAGAAAGCCGTTCAACAGACTTGCGATGATGCGGTTTAATGAGGTCGAGATTGACCGGATGAGCGATTTCAGGGTCAACCCGATAAGTGGCGTTGTATCTTCTGGCCAGAGCGATTGCTCGGCTCTTGTCGTGGCCGAGAGATTTACAGCTGTTATCGATACGCCGAAAGACGTACCCTTTCTTACCTTTAAAATAGAGACCTTCAGGGAGGTCTCTATACTTACTACTTCTTGGACGTGGCACGGTCACCTCAGTACATATTAGTGAGAAAGCAGGTCATCCAAGAAAGGATCACCGCTCGATTTCTTCTCTTTTTCCAAATCAACGTAATATGAACGTCCAATTCTTTTCCCTGGCAACGTGCCTAAATCGATTTCCCTACGACAGATACGCACATCTGGCGCACTGCCCTCAGTAAACCGGAGTTTTCGCCAAAGGCTGAGTTTCACCAACATAAAAGATCCTCACCCACAGACGTTTGAAAAAACCTCTGAACCTATGGAATGAAATTTACAGACTTTTTTGAATTCAGTAACTTGCATTCAAATTGTTTATTTCTTCGCCCTCAAGTTGCCGCAAGAGGGCTTTAAAAACCTATGGGATGATCACTGGATTCCCATAGGTTTAGTTGGAGCCATGAGCATAGTTTTGGCGCCTATGCCGCTTTCGAGTTAACCTCCGAGCCGATATTCTGAAGCACTACGGCCACCCAACTGAGCTCTGTTTTCAAACGATCACACTCTCGAGTAATGGCGAGAACGGACAGTTGTTCCTGTTGAGCCATTTTCTCTGCGAGCTGCTCTTGAGCACTGTCCAATGCTTGAGTAAGTTGAACTTCCAACTGCTCAAAATAGTACGCGTTAGCTAGGAACAAATGGGCCAAGGTTTCATCCTGGACACGTGAGATGGAAGGCTCAACATCCAACGCGTCCGTCAGTTTCTGTTTACCCATTTCTGTTAGCTGATAGAGCTTCTTATCGGGCTTTCCAGATTGCAGAACCACTTCCAGAGACAAAAAACCGAATGTTTCAAGTTTAGCCAGCTCACGATAAATTTGCTGATGCGACGCTTTCCAACCTTTTGCTGGTAAACGTTTTGCTAAGTCATAACCAGTCATTTGCTGCTGGCCAACTTCAGCCATCAAGACAAGTTGCAGATTTGATATGTGCATAATATTGCCCTCTAATTAATGCGTTTGTTGGTTTCAAAAGTAGCGACTTCGAGTTTGGATACCAAACGTCCGGTTTCCTTCAGCTCGCTTGGTAAGTCGTTAACTCGGTTTTGGTTCATTCTCAAGTTCACAGACTGAGAGACACATTCAAGATTGGATAACTTGCAGTTCAACTTATCTCCATCAATAAAGCGCAAGATCATCCCCTTGGGGACAGGACCATGCTCTTGCTCCCAAATGACATAGTGTTTAGGGCGATAGCGAGTCTTCGCGCCGGTATACGGGTTCTGTTCCGCTACGTTGATAAGAATGTATCCATCTTTTGAACAAATACGTTCATGGCCAATAGGCTTTTTGTTGTGTGGTACCTGACCTGATTGAAAGCTTCCGGTGTTTGGTTTACACACTCCTTTGGTACCTGTATTCCATGGCAACTCACCTTTTTCAAAACAACCCGTTCGACCAGTTAACCAGCCATAACGCTTGCAGTATGCAGAGATAGCTTTCTGAGTCTGTTCAAGACCGAACCTAGAGTTGAACTGTTCAGTAAGTTCTTTCCGAGGAAGAAATGCATGGTCCTTTAAAAAAGTCTTCTGCTCTTCCGTGTATTGATGGCAGACTCCTTTAGGCATGTCGCTTGTCCTCCATCATCGGAACCTTATACTTTCCTGCGTACTCGGCTTTAAACTTCGCCCCTTCGAGAACAAGCTGAGCATTGTTGACGATCTGATTAGATACAGCAGTGATGGCTTTTGAACGAGCGACTTCCATCTCCAGTTCCGGACCTTTTAAGGATTCATCACCCAAACGTTCAATTTGAGCAAACAAATGGTCATTCAAATCCGTTAATTGATTCTTCATGGTCTTTACCTTCTACGGTCTCTACAACTTGTACTAACAATGATGATTAAGCACTCGAACAGTGACATCGAGGTGCAGAGAGGAAATGCCTAGCTTTTCAGCCAAGCGCTTACGATTGCCGGCATCGAGATTGATGGCGCTGGCCAACGTCTCGAACTTATTCTCATGGCTACTCATATCGTGCTTTTTACCGTTGATATAAGGTTGATCAAGTCCTGCCTCTTCATAGACTTCAACGATCATTTTCGCGACATGGTTTAGGGGTTTTTGCTTAGATTTAGGCATCTTTCTTTACCTCTTGGCTGAGTTGTTCAAACTCTTCTTCGTTACAAATCAGGAAGCCACCAAAGCCAGTTTCTCTATGGAGTACTCCCTCGGCGATAATACGTCCTTCCAAAACCTCACATGCATGCTCAACAGCATCATTGAAGCTAGGAAAAGACCCAAGCTCGAGATTAATGACTTCGTTCGTTTTAGAACTTACCGAAACCGCACCATTTTCATTTAAGTAAGCTGCAATGTAGTTATTCAATGAGTCCTCCTTCGATCCAATCAAATGAGAAAACGACATAGCCATCTTGCTGTGCGTAATCAGTGATGTACTTAATCCGGATAGTGAGATAGCGTTTTCCGTTGGTTTCAATCAGCGTCACTCGGTCACCTACTTTGAAATCACGGTCGTTCTTGCGAATTTCAAAGGTTTTGTCGCCAGCGATAATGGCTTCTAGGTGCTCGGGTTTAATCTTGAGTTGATGGTATGCCATGGCTCATTCCTTAACCTTTTCGGCTAAGCGTTGGTAAATGGCTGAAACATACTTAGCCTGGTGAACTGCATCAGATAGGGCGTCATGGCGAACACCTTCAAAAGGCATGTCACGCTTAGGATCAAAACCAAGTAGGTTTTTTCCTAGGTCAACCATCGTTCGAACATCACGTTCATTCCAGAACTGCCAAGGTACAAACTGCTCACCTAAGCACTGGATAATCGTGTTTTTCAGAATTACACAGTCAAATGATGAGCCATTGCCCCAAACTAGCGGTTGCCTTGAACCACTGTTAACAAACTCTCGAAATTCATGCAGAGAAATATTGATATTTTGTGCTTCTGAACTATTCAATACCGCTCGGGCATCACTGCTTTGCTTCATCCACCAAAGCACTGTACTGGCATCAATACATCCACATTCTTGAGAGCTTTCTAGAGAAATAATACGGGAGAATTTTTCTCCGATTTCTCCGGTTGAAGGCTCGAAAAAACAAGCACCAATAGCGACGATCGCTGCATTGCTGCTATTCCCCATTGTCTCTAAGTCAATCATTAGGTTTTTCATTAGTCATATCCTTACTGGTTAGTTTCTTTCTCACGAACATCGTCTGGAATGGTTGGGAACAGGCCGAACTCGCGCAGGTTCTCAACGCCCAGGGCGACAAAATTGGCAACGCGTTTGCCGTTAATCGATTTCTCGTGGCCATCTTTCAGCACCACTTTGGCCTCCTTGAGCTGCTTCTTCAGAATGCGATCGCTCTTCACAGGCAAGCTGTCAAACTTGGCTTTCAATGCAGGGCTTTGGCTTATGTGCTGCATGATGTGGCTGGTACGAACCAGCAAGCACAGCTCGCCCTCAATCCAATCGAAAGAGAACGGGTGGCGGAAATGCCCAGCATCCATCTCGCCCAGGATAAGCTCCATAATCCACACCCACGGCTCGCGCTCTGCTTCTGTTTCGCGAATGTGCGCATTCATCTCTGTCACCAAATCTTGAATAAAGTGACCATAGTTACTTGCAACGCCCGTGAATTCGCACAGCAAACGCCACGTCAGCATCAAACAGGCATAGTTATCACGCATACGGTTCGCGCCGTTGTCGTCAGGCTTAGCCATACAACGCTTCGAAAGGTAATCAACACACTCGCGATAAGCGCGTTTCATTTGTGGCCGAGTGTAAGAGGTCAGGTACAGGATCCAGTTTTTAACAGGGAAACGAGGCAACTCATCGGGAATCATGTCGCCCTTGCGTCCGGTCAAGTCAGAACGCACCAGCTTGCCAAGCAACGATTGCACCGGCACGTCTTCACCCGCCAACAGCACTGGCGCAATACTCAAGAACTCCGTCATGTCCGTACCACGGCGAGTGATGGTGTATTGGTAGCTCTCTTGCAGCATGGCCACCGCTTTATCAATTACGCCTTGACCCTGAGCGGAGAGCTCTTCCCAACCGACCGGGTGAGAGGTGTGCGATATCGATGTCAGCAAACGGAACTCGGTTTTCAAGCTCTGGCCAGAAAACATGGTGAATGCCAACGTGCGCTCGAGCGACTTAACCAGCGTCGATTTACCCGCGCCTTTCCCTGCATTCAGCATGTAATGAGGCCAAAAGCCTAAGTAAGTTTTGATGTGCGCACCCAAGCCCCAAACCAACAGCATCAAAGCCGCGTTGTTTTTGAATGTGGCGTGATACGCTTCAATCACACGCAATCCCTGCTCTGGAGAGCCAGATGGAAACTGCAAATTGTGGTATGGGCACTGCTGCGTTGGGTCAGTAAAGAACGAGTCCGGTCCTTCGTTTAAAATCGCTTGGCCATTGTGCCAGGCAAGCCCAACGAAATTGACCGCGTTGCGCTCGCCAAGGTGGGTGGCGCGCTCGAGTATCGAGATCATTCGGGTGAACTTGCTCGGGTTGAAAATCCCGCCGCCGACCCGACGCCAAACATCGATGTTGTAAAGCTGCTCACGTTTGAGCACAAAACGGGTTAGCTCCGTCGGTGAATCGGGCGTTTGAATCGTGGCTGAGTATACTTTCGTCGGCTGCAAATCGGGTTCGCCTGTCATGGCTGAATTCGCCGATGAAATCGTCACTTTCGATAAGCCAGCAATGCGGAACGAGCACACATCCTGTGGGATCTTCTGCTCACCTTCTTCATTGGTCACGATTTTCAAATAACTGGTAAAGTCGGGCTTCACTCGAAACAGCCAGTACAGTGATTGATCATGATGTGGCAGCGGCAAGCGCTTAAACTGGGAGTTCTCAAACTCCCCTTCTTGCCCTGCAATAAGCCAAGGCTCAAAGTAATCCAGCGCATACTTGGTCATTTGCGTACCGTGTTTACGTAGATAATCGTTAAGGTCGTTGATCTCGTCCCATTTGCCACCGGATTGATCAACAAGGTAACAAGGAATGTTGAGCGCCGTGCATCGCTCGTGCACGATCCACGCGGCCTCTGGCCCTGGTCTGTGGCCTTTTCTTGGCCCTTCCGCAATAGGCTGGTCATTGTCAAAACAACAAACCACACGCTTGCCAGATAGGAATCGCCAGTCGATTTCGTCGACCGCAAGACCGCGAGTCGCAATCGCCGTCACTGGTACTTTCCCTTTCCCCTTAGGATCGTAAGCAGCAATCGCCGAGATAGCATTAATCGCAGATTCAACCACAATCACGGTTTTGGCACGCCTAAGCGCCATTTTGTCAGGGATGTACGGGAAGCCGCGTTTTTCCCCCATCGCCTTGGTTTTGTTATCACCATTTAGCGCAGGATCAAAAAATCGGAAATCTATCCCCACCACTTCATTGGTAAATAGGCATCGGCTCGGGAACGTCACGGCAGGGCCACCGTAACCCAACTCACCAGGGTTTTTGCTTGGGCTTGTCCAATCGCTGTAACCAAATGCACCGCGCTTTTGCAGCATATCCACCACATCGGCCGGAATGCCGCGCACATCAATCAGATAGGCTCTTGCATCACCCGCAACCGCTAACTGCTTCTCAGCAACCCACGCAATTTGGCTTTGCTGCTTAGGCTGCTGAGGGGCTAGCTCATCGGTAGGAATATTGAACTCTTCGTGCAGCCACTTCATCGCTTCACTGGCATCCATCGCCTGACCGCAATAAATCACAAGGTCGATACAACTGCCTTTTTCACCGGAAGCATGATCTTTCCACATCATGTATCCGGCTTTACCTGCCTCGAAAATGCTCACGCTTGGGTGCTTGTCAGGGCGGTTGGGTGCGCGGTAATTGCCGGATGGATCGGGTCTTTCCATACCTAAACGGTCAGCCAACTCGTGTAAATTAATGATCTGTTTTAGTTGTTCTGCGGACGCCATACAGCGTGCCTCCAATTCTGTGTAGTTCCACCCCAATCGAGACGGGGCCAAAAAGACGTTCTAAGTTCTGTTTTACCTGCTGAAACTCTTGAGATTTCAGCAGGTCAGCCATCGGTGCGTAGTCGTGCTGTATGCGTTGCCAAACCTGTTTTTTCTTGTCTGCTGGCAGCTCGCTTAAAATAACGGTCGGCATTGCCGTACGGGTTAAAACAGGCTCGGAAAACCAAAGCGGACATTGCCAACCCTTATAGGGCTTACAGGTCGCAGGCATACAACCGCCTTAAACAAGCAGATGCCAACCAAAGCTCAACGCTCAAATGGCAACTGTGCGTCAGCTGCTGCTGTTCAACCTGCTCTTTGGGGAGATTGTCCAGCTCTTTGCTGTCGAGTTTGATGTGTCCAGCCTCAAGCCACTGGTTGAACACAGCATCTTGCTCATCAATAAACGCATGACGGTTGATAAAGCCCTGCTGGCGCACCATTTGTTGCTCCAAGCGGAACAAGCAGGCACGCTCCGGTGCAGAAAGCTTGGTGGCCAAAACAGGGTTAGGCATAAAGATCTTCCTCGTAGGCTTTGGCTAAACGCTCTGAGGGAAGCAGCTGATGGCGCGCCCAAACCGAGTTCTCATTCAGCACAGCTAGCAACCCTGCCACGTGCCTCTCTGGAACGCCTTCGCTAATCAACCACAAACGAACATCAATCGGTTCAACCGCCAAACGGTCGGCCACATATTCGTTCAGCTGTTTGGTCGAAGCCTTACCTTTAAACACATGAAGGTTGATGTTGCGTAGCGCAGCGGCCATCGCACTGCGGCGCATAATTTTGACTCGTTCACGTAATTCTGATGCTGAATCCATGCTGTTTCTCCTAGTAGAACTGCGTTTGAAAAATAGAAACTCTGCGGTCTTTACTCACCAACATCGGCGCCTCGCCAACCAATTTCACAATCACGTTGGCGCCATTGTCCTTACACCACTCGACAATCGACGCGTTATGACGATTCCCCTCAAAACTGACCACATGGCCACGGCAAATGTGCTCGGCCGAGATATGCTGCAGACGCGGCTGAGTTAGCGAAAACATGTGCTGGCCTCCCGCATAGCTGACGACAATGATTCACGATCCGGCGTGGTATACACCGAGGTAGTCGCAATGTTGGAATGACCAAGCACCGCCTGAACACGGCGAAGCGCATCCGGTGATGTGGTGCGTTCCAAATAGCGCTTAGCCCAACTGTGGCGCAGCCAGTGTGGTGTCCCTTCCGGCACATTGGCCAAACGGCACCAAGTCGAAAAGCGAGATTGAAACGATCGGCGACTCATCGCCTGACGGTTACGGCTGAGAAAAAGCGGACGCTCTAAACGAGGGGTATCCCACTCAATGCCTTGGCTCATTTCGACATGAATTTTCAGCAACTGCTTGAGCGCATGAATGGCGGATTTGTTGAGAGCAATCGGGTGTTTTTTCTGGTTCTTGGCGTTTTCACTGCGGTAAATCAGATAGCCTTCTTCAAGGCTTTGCTCCGCTTCACCTACCGTTAAACCGAGCATTGGCAGGTTAAAACGCTTGGCTTTATCGGCATCGGGGCCAGCCAGCACACCGAGGCGAACGGCGGTTTCGCGCATCAGCAGCATCCAGTAATAATCACGCTGTGCATAAATGCCGTAAGTCTGCTTAACCGTGTTAAACAACTGCTTCTCTTCCTGCTCAGTAAAGTAGTGAAGAAAGAACTGAGTCGATGATTGGTTTTGAGAGTGTGAAATTAGGGTTGTCATGGCCTACCTCCTTTGGCTTCGCCGTTGAATTAACCGTTAACCAATGCGCGCAAACGCTCGAGCAGCTCCAGTGCCGCGGCAAACGTTTCTTGCAGTTCGCGTTCGATACGATCGAACTCATGGCGCTCGATGTCCCCATCTTCGAGGGCATCAGCAATGGCGCGGTTCACATCGCCGATTTCGGCGTGCCAACGGCTGTAACAGTTGAGCAGCTCCATGTCGGAAATAGCTCGGTAGTCACCAAGAAAGTAGATGGAATGGTTCAGCTCGGAAGCAATGGAGCGGAGAATTTGCACATCCCCCGTGAATTGCATCAGCTTAATAGCATCAAACAAACCCAGTTTATGGCTGGTTTGATTGGGGTTGATCTCGTTTAGCAACACACCAGGTCTTTTATTTAGGTGCTGCTCAACCGTTTCGTTATGGCCATAATCTTTTAGCGTTTGGTACAAAGCATGTACCACCTGCGGAAAAACGCAGGTAGGTGATGGGACGATAGCAGTATGCATCGTAAGCTCCTCAAAAATTGGTACGTTTCCATTTTTTGAAGCCTGCGCTACAATCTACCTCAGGATGAAATGGTGTTGGAGCCGTGAGCATAGAGGTTGCCGCCTCGCTCGTTATCCTAGTGGTTGACTGTGAAATTCAGACTTCTACGGCCCTTACCGATTGCCGTTGGTAAGGGTTTTTTAATACCTGTTCACATCGCCTCCTTTAATGGTGGCAATCCCAACTCCTCCTCTTTCTCCGCTACTGCTTTTTTCAGAAGAATCCGGGTCATTTGTGCCGGTTTACGTTCATCTAACGTTGCTAAACGCTCGACTCTGCGTCTTAAATCTAAATCACGCGTAGCAACCAGATCCGCATTTGGATTTTTTAAATTAGCCACTTGTTACTCCTAATATGTTAAGCTCAATTTTTGAAGCTAACTGAAAACAAAAGTTCCAGATATTTAACTTTGTTAACGTTCGATGTAGATACTAGATCCGTTTCTGGAACAAAACAAGCCGAGGAAGGTAAAAAAATGGATCTTTCTTTTGATGAGCGTCTAAATTTCGTTCTTAAAGATAGAAAACAAACTCCATGGGGAAAGAGTTTGGGGTTTACTGGCGCTTCGATATCTCACATTTTTTCTGGCGGCAGAATTCCTGGCCCTGAGTTCCTCCAAGCCATCCGACGTGCCGAAAACGTTAACCTGAACTGGCTGCTGACGGGTGAAGGTGCGCCTTATATCGTTGAGTACTACCAATCTGCTGACGCTCTATCCGACTACGTCTGTGCCATGCTCCATGAAGAAGAGTGGGTGGTACATGTCTGCTCATACCGTGGAATTGCCTGCGTGGTGTTCACGCAACCAGGGCAATACGAGTTCAAAGGAAAATGGATTGATTACCGTATCGTCCACGTTGTGGTTGGCCCAGGTGATGAGGTGTTAACCAATCTGCTGCATGATTACCACAAAGGCGGTGGGCACATCTTCGTACCAGAATTGACCGAGGAAGAACGTGAAACTGTTATCCAAGGCCAAGTCGGTACTTACCTGATGTTTGAACAAATGAACCCGATGCTAAACACCATACGAGTAGAAACTCACATAACTGAAATTGAATTTACAGGTGGTGAACGCACAGAGAAGCCGGTGGATATCACCATCATGCGTGCCGTCGTTCGTCTGGTAGACGATTGCGAGCACACGCTAGGAACATCGCTCACCAGCGACCAACGAGCAAGAGTGATCACTGCTGTGTACCGTCAGGCGGAACGCCTCAAACTGACTGAAGAAGAGATACAAGCCACCATAGAAACATCCTTCGATGTATTAAGTGACTGATCACCTTTACGTCGATTCTCTACTGCTTGTTCCAAACGTGCTAGCGCCAGAGCCAACACTTGTTGCTCTGGCGTTTTTTTATTGAATGACCTAACCATTTGCGTCCTGATTTATGTTTTTCTCTTTTGCCGTACAGTTTACTGATTTTTGCAACGTAGATTGCAGTGCTATCGCTCACATAGCGAAACTGTAGACACTGACTTAAATATCAGAGACGGATTGTCTCCCTTCACCTTGCGGTGTTTTTTTTCCCTGTATGATGCGCAGCGAAATGAAGAGCCAAAGATTAAAACAAGCGAGAAAGGCAGCGGGGTTATCCAGGGAGCAGGTTGCTAAGGCCATGCACAAATCTCCGCATACCATTAAATCCTGGGAAACCACCTCACGTCAGCCAAGAACGCTACGTGAGGTTGAACGCTTGTGTTCGATTTTGGGGATTACAGTGAGCTGGTATTTAACGGGCCAGCCTCCGGTGAAACCAATTATGCCCAGTGAACGAGAGCAGGAACTGCTAGCCCTGTTTTCAGGGCTAAGCGATGAACAGCAAAGTGCGGTGTTGGAGTTGATTAAGGTGATGGGGTAGAGACCGGAGCCTTAGCCTCTAATTCTGGCGTCTGTTCTAGGCTTGATGACTTTGCTTTCAGTTTGTCGAGTTCAAGATTTATTTTTTCTAGCTCGTTATTTTTCCGCTGCAATAACTCTTCGTATGAGGCTCTTTGAATTTCCAACTCTTTATCTTGATACAGACTGTAAACAGTTAAAGCCACGCCAATGACCGTTGCAACGGCCGCAATGAAGGAAATAATGAACGTCCACCAAGAAAATTTCTTCGCTGCATCACTAGATTTTTTGGTCTCTTCCGCCGTTTCGCGTTGAACATTAGTTTGCTCTTGAATGTACGAGTTGTTCTCAATACTGACATCTATAAGCGTATCCAATCGTTCGTTGGTTCTATCAACAGCTGTTGGACCGACTGTATATGCAAGGTCTGACAATGTAGGAAGTTCCAAATGAGACTCAGAGGAGATAATTGGCTTAATATGCTCAGCTTTTCCAACTTGATTCGCTGCTAATACAGCGTCATTTATGCTTTTTAGGTTGGCAGGCATAATATCGTGAATAGCTTTCAAGTGTGGCGGCAATGAAGCAAAGTACTCGATATTTTTAACTGCCGATAGAGCTGGATTATCTTGGGATAGGAAGCTTTGAATATCACTAGTTGGGGAGTTTGGAATAATAGACTTCACGTAGTCACTCCACGTATCGCGAGCAACACTCCCTTGAGTTGCTAATCTATGCATCCACTCCTGCTCTGGCGAACTCTGCATGATATTTTTAATGGTATCATCAACCAGATAGGTACTCGATTTAATAGTTTTAAGCTGTTCCTCTAAACTCTTCCCTAATATGTTTAGGTCTTGGTACTGCTTGCCTATTTGATTAGAAAAGACTGATTCAGCATAGGTCTTCGCTCGAGAAACAGTATCTTTATGCTGTTTCACGTGCCGTTTATGAAGAGCTTCAATTGCGTTCATCTCATTCCCGCTCGTTTTCTCCTCTCCCTTTTTCAGAATTAAGCTTGCAATATTTTCTAGACTGCTGCGGCTCAGTTTAGCGCAGAGTTCTTCGTCTAAAACATAGCTATCAGGTCTTTGTTTATCTTCTGACAATGTATCTATTGGGTAGCAGGTAAACCGAGCCAATAACCGAAGATATTCTTCCCCAGACAGCCCCTCAATGTCACCTTTAAAAGATTTCATTAGGTCTAAATTAGCGCGAACAACATAATTGAAAACCGCTAGCTTACCAATTTCTGTGTCCACCTCGCCTAAATAAGGTTTGAAAACTTTAAATCCTATTGCATGTAGCTTTTCTGACATCGGCTCATTCACCTTCACTTAAGTAATGAAACTATATTATTACTAGACGCCAGCGCTACACAACAAGATGCATTACTTTAAAGCTGGAATAAGTCCGATCTCGTTTTTCGGAGCCACAAAGCGGCCGCTGAGTAAGTGGCCGTTTGCATCTAACGTTTCGGTGACGCTCTCACACATCCACTCGCCGTTAAACTGGGAACGGTGATGACCACTGAGCGAAATATTGCGCTCGGCAATCACGCCAGGAATGAACGGCAACTCATCTATCTCCAAGGTGTACTCTGCTCGTTTTAGATTGTGCAGCTCGGTTTCGGCGGCAGAACGCGCGGTCGCTTCATCTTGAAACAGGGTATTCAGGGTTTTGGCTTTACCGGAGCTTTCCCCCACTCGCACGGTTTTGGTTTCGGCTAAATCGGTATCTCGCCACTTGGCCACAACCGCATCAAACTTGGCCGCACCAGATAGGGTAATCGTCGCTTGCACTTGGTCGGTAAGCCGAACCGCAATGGCCGAGAGCGTTTTACCACTCACGCTTTGGTTGTCGCCTTTGGGGAAAAACACCAGTTTGTCTTGGGCCACTTTCATAGTGGCGTTGTTTTCTGCCGCCAGTTCGGTGAGTAAGTCGGCGTCACTCTGGCCTGTCTGCAAACGATGGACGATTTCCACCGACGCATAGGCATCGGCCACCGCTGGTTGATAGCCGCATCGAGAAGCAACGGTCTCAACCAAAGATTTGAGCGTGGTGTTTTCCCAAGTATGATCCCGTTGGTTTTTGAACTCGCCGGATAGGTTGGCCGCATCCCCCGAGAGGGTGATGGTTTGCTCTGGGCTGCTCAGTTTCACCGAGTTCACCACAAAGGTGCCTCGGTTGGTGAGTGCCTTATTGTTCTCGCCCGTTGAGATCTGCAGTTTGGCTTCAGTCTTGGGAAAGGCAATTTTTCCATCGTCCACAAGTACCAGTGTGAAGCTGTCTGAGTTTGTGCCGGCTTCATCGGTAATGCTCAAACTGATAAAGCGCGGCTTGATGACATCGGTGATGTCTTTGCCATCGGCGACGATTTTAAACGCGGCTAATCCCACAAGCTAATCTCCTCTTCGGCGGTTGGCGCTTCAAGTTTAGGCAGGTGTATCTCGATACCCGCTTTCAACGGGTGCGGCAAAGCCGATAACCCTCGGTTTGCTTTTAACACCTGCTCATACGCGCCTGGTAAGCCGTTGTAATAACGGTCGGAGATATCGTCAATCTGGTCGCCTTCTTTGGTGATGTAAGTTGTCATGCGCCACCTTCCGGATGTTCTTTTAGTTCAATGGTGAACTCGATTTTTCTTGCTACCCCTTTGGTAAAGAGCTCTTGCTTCTCGACTTGCAGCTGGCGAATAGTCCAGTAGCCCCAATCGCGCCCTGTACCATCGACCAAACGCAGCGGCGCGCCTTTGTCGCCTTCGGCTTTCATTTTGTCGGTTTGCTCTAAACCGCCACGAAAATGAGGGTAGATAATGCCCATAAAGCGCAGCGAGGAAAGGTCGGGGCCAATAAACTGCGGTTTGGGTTTTGCTCCGGCGACGTTGTGATCGGTCCATCGCCAAGAGTGGGTTTCACTAATGCTTTTCAGCGCTGCGGTGTTGATGGAAAAACGGTAATCACCCAACGCCATCATGACATCTGCCATAAGTTCTCCTAGTCTGCGAAAGCTGGGCCGCCAGAGCGACTTTGTCTATCGAGCTGCTTTTTCACTCGAATAACCATTGCTTCCAGTTTTTGGATCTGTTCGTTACTCACATCTCCGGTTATATGGAATACCGGCGCAAAGGTTGACGGTGGTGTTTTGGCTGAGGAAACACTTGGCGAAGCGGCAACAACTTGAGCACTCTTAGCAGAGTCGGCCACTTCAGTTTTGGGCTTATCATCACCACCAAACCAGCCACCAATCCAGCGGCCAATGCTACTTCCGCCGAGCCCACCTAATGCACCGCCGATAACACCACCAATGGCCGTGCCGATCACCGGCACAACGGACCCCAGAGCAGCGCCTGCCATCGCCCCTGCGGCCATGCCGCCCATGTTGCCGATGGTGCCGCCAACTTCACGAGATTTATCTGCACCGGATAGTGAGCTGTCCATCAAGGTAGCACCGATATCTGCAATCCCGAGCGCGGCGCCTAGATAAGGCAACTTTCTTGCAGCGCCAGAAAGCAATGATCCGCCGCTTCGCGCTAAGTTTGCTGCACTGCCTAAAGCCCCTGCTCTTGGTCGAACGGCCCGACCTCGCCCACCTCGGCGGCGGCGACCGCCTCCGGAAGAGGGCAAACCATCACTTGGCATGTTGGTGACATAAACCTTTTGCACGCCTGCAGAACCTGGCAAATCTGGCGAGCCTCCCTCACCACCACTGCCTCCACGGACAAAGTCCATAATGCTGCTGCCAACTCGCATTGCCTTGCGGGTTGCCCATATCCCCGCCAAGGTTGCCGCAAGTCCGGTCGCTACTTTTAGCGTGGTTTGCATCGTTGAAGGGTCAATGCTGTTAATCGCATCAGCCACGGCGGCAATGGGTTCGGCTAAGTTGTCATCAGCAAAGCTCAACCAAGCGGTTTTCAAGCTCATCATGGCAGCGTTCGCCGTCATCGCTGCTCGAGCAGAGTCCTGCAGTACTGCAGTGCCATCTCCATCAATAGCGAGGAAATCATTGAGCTTGGTTTTACCGTCGGCACTGGCCAGCACTTTCATCATGCGCATGGCTTCATCGCCGAAGAGTTCGCTGTACTGGGTAATGTCGGAATCCGTTGCATCCATGATCTCTTTGAGAATGCTTGGAATATCTCGAAACTTCTTCTCACCACGAGCCAGCGCTTCTTCATCAAACACCTGAATACCAAGCGCTTCGATATCTTCATAATTGGCGGTGATGTCGGCTAAAACGGATTCCATCGCACTGGCGGCCTCTGCTGCAGAGCCAGAGCCCATCCGAGCGATTTGTAACATGGCCCCCATCTCTTGCACCGCTTTCGGCCCAGTTCGCCCCATTGCGGCATAGGCTGCGGAGACCGATGCGCCTTCTGCAGCTAGGTTTTGCAAGGTAAATGCACCCGCTTTGCCCTGCACCACTAACGTATCGATGGCACTCAGTACCTCGTCGGAATTTTTAAGGCCGAATTTATCGCGCATATCGGCAAACATTTCGCCCACATCCAAACCAGCCGCACCAGTGGCTTGCATAACTCGGCCAATGTTAGCCATGTTCTCTTGTGCAAATTTGAGATCGCCCGTCTTCTCAACAATCTTCTCAACAGCTGAAAGCATCTCGGCTTGATCGACTCGAATGTCCGCTTGCTGGGAAGTCGCAAACATCTCTTTGCGCAGAGCGGCCATCTCTTCACGCGATTTTCCGGCTTGAATACCTAAACGTTCATAACGTTCTTCAAGCCCCATCACGGCGACGGCAGAGCCCGCGCCTGCAGCGCCTGTGGCCAAGGCTGACCACTGATTACCAACCAGGTTATCAATCGCTTCGCCAGCGCCAGTGGCAGAACGGCGCAGCAAGTCATTCTTACGAATGGCTTGTCCGACGCTTTGAACGTATTTTTTTAAGTTGGCTTGAGTCCGGCCAATCGAGCGCCCCAGCCCACCAACTCGGCTACCCGTTTGTACACTTTCGTTGCCAAGCTGCCGCGTATCGCGCTCGAGCTTTTGCGTTTCTCGCCCCAACCGTTTGTTTTGCTGTTCCACATCGGAAAAAGCCCGAGAGACACTTCGGTCAACCCGGGCTTCCACTCCAATGCCGACAGTTTGAGTTTTATCTGTCATGGCATTTCCTACTCATCATCGTCGTCAGATTGTGCGTCGATTAGCTTTCTGCAGTCGTCAAGCCAGTCGCTGAGCTCTCCGACGCTGAGGCTTCTGAGCTCGGTGAGTGAGACTCCATTGCTGAATCGGGAAAGAGCAAGGCACATCTGGCGGCATACTGAGGCAGTGGCAATAGGAAACAGTCGTAACCCTTTCCCAACTGGGTATAGTCGTAGTACTCCAGTTGGCCGATAAACTCTCGAGTGGTACCTGTTAGCGCCGCAAACAGATGCATCTCTGCTTCTGCTTCATTCATGTGGCTTGAACCATCGGCCAGAACTCGAGTCGCGTGGTGTTGAGACAGAATGACATCGTTCGTCGTTGGAGGTCGCATCGTCAGTTGAGTCAACTCCTTACCATCAAACTCTTTGGCCACTTGCAGCACAATGTTAATCGGTAGATATTTGTTCATGGTTACCTCTTAAATTCCCAATGCCGCGTTAATGCCGGCGCGACGGTCAACGCCGCCAATCTCTTCTTTACCGCTGATCAGATCGATATCTGCCAAGACTTCACCTTTGTATTCCATCTTGAGTTTGGTCCAGGTGATTTTGCAGCTGACTTCGGTCAGCTTCTTGCGCTCGAGCTCGCCCAAGTCAATACCAATCACACGGCCATAGATCTGCACTTTCATCGCATCAACTTCCGCACCAGAGCCTTTGTAAGCAGCGCGGAAAGTAAAGGGCTTTTCGTTGCCCGAGGTCAGGCCAAACAGCTTAATGGTGCTTGGGTTTGGTTCTGCCAGGGTAACTTCGACGTCTTCCGTTTCAATAGTTCCCATATCAATTTTGATTGGGCCAACCATGCCGCCTGCAATGTACTCTTCCACCACGCGAGTGAGCGGTGGCAGCTTAACTTTCGGTACTAGGCCAATCATGCCGACGCCATCTTGATACCAAGCGTAATCGACCAACATCTTTGGAGTTCTGCGTTCCATTGTGATTGTCCTTATTTGAAGATCACGTCAGCGTAATCGTTGGTGAAATGGCTCGTTACGTGAATCGCCTGTGCAAGACCTGGCGGTGTGAAGTCGTAATCGAGATAGAAATTTCCTGAAATGATCACTTCAGGCGGGTTGAGGTCTGGGTCTGCCCACGCCTTGGCACCGTACATGTGCCCCGCACGCGTTTCACCATCGAGACCGTTCTGCACCGACTCGACGACATCTTCAACGAATGTGGTGAGGATCTTGCGGTCTCGTGCCCATTTCAGGCCAGCAGTGACCATATCCAGAACCATGTCATTTACCCGAACATGGGCGTTGAACTGCCATTTCGGATCATCACTGCAGCTTAGGTTCCCCCATAGGCGCAAACCGTCATCGTTGATGATGGTCGTGATTTGGTTTTCGTTCAGCAGGTGAGATAGACAGTTCGTGTCACCGTCTGCGTAGTCGATGGGGAACTCTGTGCCAAGCGCACCGTTAATACGCAGATTGGAGATTGACGCACTGTAGCCGTAGTTTGGGTCTTGGTCTTTTTGGATCTCAACGCCCAGAGCAAACGCGGACATTGGTACCAGTTCATCGAACTTGTTGCGAACTCTTGGCCAGAACAGCTCTAAACGGCGATCGCCCCACAGTTGACGATACGCCACGGCATCTTCGTAAGTGCTTCCAGGGCAGTCCGCAAAGACTTTGCAGCGCAAACGGGTCGCGATAGGCAAGAGCGCGGTCAGCACCGATTGGTTATGCGAATAACCAGCGACAGTCAGCAGGCGAGGGCGTTTGCCCGTAATCGCCTGCACATCGAGAATCGCCTCAATACCTTGTTTTTCGCCCGTTGCTGGATCAACGCCACCAATGATATTGGCGATGGTTGCCGCTTCATCGGCGCCTTCTTCAACACGAATCACGCAGATTGAGCAGCGCTTTTGGTCGTAGACACTTGCCATGAAGTTCGGCAGGGTTCCCGCCTTATTGCCCACCATATCCAGTTTGGCCAACTTGTGTGGGTTGCCAGCAATCAGGATAGGTTTTTTAGCAGGGAAAACAGAAGGGTCTGCATCAGGAGCGGTTCCGACAACCACCGCAAAGGAGGTGTCTGCCATGAGCATTGGGCGCACGCCGCTTTCGTCTGTAGACCCGAAGATGCCATGTTTAAATGCCATGGTTGGGTTCCTCTTGTAGAAAGAAAACTCACCTTCAGCGGCATCATTGAGTTTTTATGGTAGGTGTTATTGAAGTTGTTGGGAGGGATTCCCTGGCTGGCGCGGGGTTTCTTGTTCGTCGGCCCGAATGGCGCCTTGGAATTTGACTTGGCGGATTTTCAGCGCGTCAGCGGTGTGGTTGCTGATGCGGTAGATTTTCCGCGCACCCTCTTCCAAGGCTTCGGCCATGGTGAACAGATTGCTCAACATGGCGCTTTTGGTGAAGGGGATGACCCCTTTCACCGTGAGCACTTTGCCTTTGCTGCCTGTTTCAGCCTGATCGGTTGCGGATGTCTGGCCGGACATATCTTGTCCGGCGAGTTACTGACGTACGCTGACGGTCAGGTTGTTAAGGGTGAGCTGGGTTCCGGATAGGGTTAGCATATAGATTCCTTAGCTAAGTTCCCTAACATTCCAATAATACGAACTCCCATCTTCAGATGTAGATTTTATAGCCAACACTATCGAACCAACAGAAGGATTTATAGTTCCACCTTTAACAATAACTCTACCTTGACCGCTCCCATTAGTAAAAGATGTAAACTCATCCTCAATCCTTATTGATATCATCTTATCTTTAATATCATTATCTTTGATGTTATTAATATTTGTATTGGTTGTATTTGCTGTTTTAAATGTCTTTGATGAGTTTTTTAATATTGGTGATGTATTGTTTACATCAAGCGTCAGAGTTGTACTGTAATTAATTTTCCCAACAACCACATCATCACCTAATAATGGTCGCTGTGTCTTATCCTTCGCATAAACATCAAATAATGTATTATTTTTAATTACTCCAGTACCTATTTTAACTTCACTATCGAGTATTATATCTTCCGAATAAACTCCATAGTTATTCAAACTTATATCAACAGTTCCTATAATGACAGATAAAACCGCCCCACCACCTAATTGCTCAACGAATAGTCCCTTGTCATTTTCCGATAGTTTTGCTACACCAATAGTGTTCCGCTTAGTTGATTTATTTGAATCTGATGAATATAAATACAGACCTGACGCGCCATTTCCCTTACTATTAATTACCGCCGTTGTGCTATCATTATTGTTAATAAATGCCCAACCGTGCACAGCATTATTGTCAGCATCTATGGTACCAAATGTCATGTTGTGCGTTTCTTCAGCTTTTCCTCCATTAACACCGTTCTCGTTTGTTTTTACTAAAGTAACAGTACCGTTCATGCACGTTCTTTCAAAAAGTGCTCCATTGCTGGCATTATTAAATCCTATGGCAGACAATAAGCTGAAGTTGTCCACATTGGACATTCTCAGTCCATGATTAAATTCTGAGCCATCGCCGCGCATCTCAACACATGACCAGTTTCTAGTTGGCTTACCCCCTAACAAATCGCCATCCACAGAGACGCCTATTTGTCGCGATCCTTTCGAAAATAGCCTTCCAGCATTAAAATCGGTACATGCATAAAACCCGATCCCCCCTGTATGCGCATCCAATGCAGTCACATTCCCCAAAGAGAATTCTTCACATTCTTGTAGACCTAACAAGAAAAAGTCGGCAAATGTTCCTGATGACAATCCTTCGTTTTCCTTTTTGTTTCCATCTAGCAACACATCACCCAATAAAGAAAACTTACTGCACCCATGCATCTTAATTAAAGGCTTATTTTGATTTGCAGCAAGTTTAAGCTTAGCATTCTGGTGAAAAAGAATATTAAACCCAGACAAACCAACAACAGCCGTATAATTAATCCCTGATATCTCATCGTCTATTTCTAAAATTGCTCCTGACGCAGCTGAATACTGAATAGCTGACAATAAGTCACCTGGCCAACCTCGAAAATTAAAACCATTTATTCTATCTTTTCTTTTCGGTCTCAAATCACTCACCGAGCCATCTGCCAACACCTGAGCAATCTTACAGACAAAGTGCTTGACGCCATTTGCATCGGTGTAATCATCTTTCTCTTCGGCTGTCACCACTAAATCGAACAGGGTAACTTGCTCGCCTGTTGGTGTGCCTTTGCGGTGCGCGTCTACGTAGATGAACGATGGTTTGTTAGGTACTTGAACATTGCGGTCAAATTCGAGTGTGACACGATTGCCCGACACATAACCGGCACCCGCTTTGATGTTGAATGCACTCACTTGAGGCGTGACCAAGAAGCCGTCTTCGATAAACCAATCTTTGCCGTTCTGGTCGATGATGGCTTGGGCGACTCGCTCATCGGATTTCGAAACTTGTGTATTCACGTAGTTTCGACTCGCCGTAATCACATTCGGATTAATCTGAACAATCGGCTCTGCACTGGTGATCACAAACGTCATTTCAAGTGACACTGGATTGTTCAACTGACCATTATTGACAGGGCTAGGAACATAGATACGAGCGCAGTTTCCAATCGCATGAAAATATTCTTGACCGTTAAAAGTCGCGACGGCAGCAAATTCTCGAATAACGACATCATGAATATCATCAGGTAACAGAGCTTCTACTGTCAGAATCGGGACGGAGTCCGGTGTTGCTTGCAAAACATCAACTGAGTTGACCGGAAGACGATACAGCTCATTGACCAGTGACTGGGATTTTCTGTCGGGCTGTACATAGGTGTCGTTGGCATCACCGAATGCAATGTGAGTGAACTCAACGGGCTTTTTCAGCATTTTGCCGTTTTGCTCAGCAGACTCACCTAATACCGTTAAAATCGATCCATATTGCTGTTCGCTTTCAGGAACTAAATCTGCCATGTTTTTACTCCAAAACTAACGGAAGCGGCCCAGAGCGGACCACGACAGCAACGCGAGACAAACACGCCATCGCGCTGCTGGATGAACTCACCATGGAACTGATTTTCCAAGGGCCGGAACGGACTTGCAGGGCTTGCCTGCTCATCGAAATGTGTTTTTCAGGGTTCTCTACCCGACTCTTAATCGATACACCGACCAAACGACTGCGGGTATTTTTTGAATGTTGAATGGCTCGAACAATTTCAGGAACGGTAGACGCATCCACTGGCGATTGTTCAGAAATTAAGTCGACACGGAACTGACCTGGAATGAGATTTTCTTCATCTTCAAACCACTCCACCGCTTTGAGCGAGTCGGCACGAATAGCTTCAATGCTCTTATCAATCGCGTAGCGGGTACCTTTATAAATATGAATATCTAGTGCAGTGGCACAAACTCGACGTTTCGTTTCAATCGGCCAACTGTCATCCCAGTCATCGACAGAAAGCTCCCATGCCAAATAAGGCAGAAGATCCTCTCGGCACGCCCACGGATTGAGAAAATCGCGAATATCGCGCTCAATCAAGCCAATCTCTTCCCAAAATATCTGCTCTAAGACGCGCTCAAGCTTTGAAGCTGAAGGCGGTAAAGTCGTTACGAATTCGCCATTCATCATGCACCTGCCTTTCTCACCACAATTTCATAGCAATATGGCGCTTGCGATTTGGAGCAGGCGATCTCTTCCTGCGGGGCAATCAGCTCAACTTTTGAAACAGGTTGGTAAACGCTGTCTACACTGTCGCGCTTTACGTGGGCAGCAGCGTAAATGGCGGAAAACGAGACATCGCCACCCAAGCGGTGTGCATCATCTGCCAACTTTTGTAAACGCTGCTGTGCCAACTGGAGCGTTTGTTGCTCGCCAGGGCCAGTCGGCATATGCAGGGCAACTTCTATTCGGTAACGGGAAATTTCAGCAGGTAGCACAAATAGCCGATCGCTTAATGGCCTTTTGGTTTGCGCATCGAGGTTGTCAAAAACAATCTGGCAGAGCTCTGGTGTCGCCACACCCTCATCTTTACGACTGAGGATATAAAGGTGAATTTGCAGATCAATGGGGTTAAGCGGGAAAGCATCGAGCACATCTTCATGGGCATTCAAAGCGTGGAAAATATAAGCGCCATCTGGCCCTGCAGTACTGAATCCTTCCGGTGCCATCTGAACGCGGCGGCGATATTGCTCATCCGTTTCAGTGTCATATTTTTCAACTGGGCGAGCAGCGCCTAAGTGCTGTAAATTCGCGCCACCGGAAAATGCCACCATGTTATCCAAGCTCATGTCTTGGAATTCTTGCCTAGCACGTGTCACTTCTTCAGACATAGCGGAAAAAGCGTTGTAGAGTGGGTCTCCCACTTTTGGAGCATCGATACCCATCAGCTGCGCATAGCGATTAAGCATGCGCGCTCGAATGCTTGCTGCATCGAGTTGTTTCACCACTTCCGGTGGCGGTAGCTGAGGAATTTCAATCTGACTCAAACTCGAAGCCCTGTGATGCGCTCAACGCTGCCATCAAACAGCAACGTTACGTCTAACGAAATGGAGACACTATTCTCACCGCGCTCCAACCAAACCTTGTTGAGTTTTAGCTCGTCAACAAAGCCATTGGGAGGGTGTGCCAGCATCTCAGCGATATCGGCATAGATATCCATTTCAAGTTCTGGCGTGATATTGCGGTCCACTCGTTCAGGGAGATTTGAGCCAAAACTGCGATTAAGGGGCACGGTTCGGCGACGAGTTCGCATGCAACGCTGAATGCGCTGCCTCAATTCTTCTACACCTGTGATGAGCTCACCTGTGGTTTCATGAATTCCGGTTGCCATGATTTACCCTGCGAAAACGTTGGGAGAACCTGCCGCGACAGCAGAGCCACAATCGACACTGTCGCCAATTCGTGCCAGTGCCTGACCATTCACAAACACTGTAGAGCTGCCTGTGGCTTGAGTTCCTGCGTGGCAGGAAGGAGAAGGATTACAGTGAACCGCCCATGAATCACCCACTCTTAACGCAGGCTTACCGTTTATAAAGACGTTACCGCTGCCGCTTGTTGATGTGCGAGGTGGAAAGGCGCCGTGTCCTGTACAACCGTCACCCTGTCGGGATGCTGCTGGCATGCATGTACTCCTCAAGCTTTTGTTTACCTGAACTGTAATCGTGGTGAAGCACTACGTTCCAAGAGCGAGAAGTAAAGAATTCGGTTTCTTGTCCGGTGTCATCCGTTTGTGTGCCGTAGGCTTCAACCGTGACACTAACCGTGATGGTGGATTGTTCCGAGGGACGAAACTCAACCAGATCCTTGCCTGGGGGTAAATCAGGCCAGGAAAAAACACGAGTGAGAACGCCGTTCTCGAGATATTCAATAAACTGTGGCCGAAAGAGCAACGGCATATCGTGAATAAGAACTTCAGCCGACTGCGCACTGGTTTGCGCACTGAAAACATCCGGAAAGTAAGGAGAAAATGTTACCTCATACCGAGACACTTCAACGGTTTCATCCTGGTAATAGATCGAGAAACGCTGATCAACATCCGTGTCCAGCGTTTCTAGTAGCAGCGGTTCTTCTGGCGTCCACATATCAGTTAAGGTTCAATCGAGGTGTGCTGATGTTAATCGGAGAATCCGCGGAGTGCGTCATTTCTCCTGCGCTGTGCAAATTCATAGTGGCATCAGTGGATTGGCTCATTTGCCCTTTGCTATGGAAGGTCATCGTACCTTTGCTATGGAAGGTCATCGTACCTTCGCTATTGAAAGTCATATCACCACTACTTTTTATCTCAACATTTTGTGTTGCAGTCAGCTTTGCGTTGCCTGCCGTGGTTAAGATCAAATCACCCTCGACGTGACCTGTCAGCTTGTGTTCTTCCATATCGTATTCAAGCCAGGTGCCATCAGGAAACTCGTGGTAATAGAGGTTCAGTTGCTCTTTGGGCTGGTCAAACTTGGTTTGGTTTAGGCTGGCAACAATCACGCCCCCTTGTGCCCCAAACGGTTTTAGCACCACAACTTGCTCGCCCACTTGCAGGGGCTTAAAACTGCGCACCTCGGCAGCGTGGCTAACGTTCATGGGAATCCAGCCGCTCACGCGGTTTTCATCAAACTGAACTTTGTAGCGCAGCGGCTTAGCTTGCACTTCGATGATGGTGCCAAACTGGATCATTTCACTGAGAAGGCGAACAAGTTGCGAAGGCGTATGACTCATTAGAAATTCTCGTCCACAGAGAAATAATCGTCTTCATGGCCAAAGCCGACATCCGGCGATTGCGAAACGGATATCTCCTCTGGCAACTCACTTGGCCCAACAGGTAGCCAATCTATTTCGCCGGCTAAATCAAATGGGCCTGCTCGACATTCAGAGATAAACCAACCATCCGGTGCCTCCTGTTGCTGAGACGTGGAAACAGACAGGATCGAGATATTGCCGAACGCACTTGAGTTGCAGAAGTTTCGCCACTCTTGCAAGAACTCGAGTTCAGCTCTCTCAACATCAAGCCCTTTGGCTTTGGAGCCACAGTAAATACGGCCGATCACCAGCAGCTTGATATAGGTGTTGTAGGCGTCATTGGGGATCTCACCTATATAGATCACAGTGAGCTCTCCGCGCTCCAAGTCGCTATTTTTGTAGGCGCTTCTGTCTTGCCAGTTGCGGCTTACGTTGCGCTCTGTATAACGAGTGCTAAACCCCGCCACCATTGCATCAAGAATCTGATTTAGGTTGCGTTCTTCTTGAGCCATCACACACTCCTTAATCCTGCTCGACTCAATGCCATCTGCACCGAGGCATTGAGAATGTCAGACACTTTGTCTTGAGTTTGCTCTGCCGCTCTGTCGTAAAAATCGTCCGCTGGCGTACCATTTCTGGCAATTGAGCGAGCAATCATAAATGCCAGGTCTCGTTGGTCGGTATTGGGTGTTTTGGGTTGTATCCGTTTGACCTTCACCCAATCCAAGACAGATTGAATCGGCGGCATACCTTGGGGGCCAGTTTCCTGCACAACCCAATTGTTGTAGTTCAGTGAGCTGGTGATCATACGACTAAGCTCCCCAACAACATTCGAACGTATTGAGTTGACTAATAGACTTTCCGCTTTAGGCGCCTCTTCTCTCGCCGCTCGAGAGACGAACGAACCAGCATAGCTAACGGCAGATTTTAAATGCTGGTTCAAAACATTAGGAGCCGTTCGAAATGCTTCATCCAGCGCAGAGGTATTGATCTCGATATGAAGCTCACGCATGGTTTACCTGCTCGAGAAACTGATTCATCAATTGCTGATGTACCGCCGCGGGCGTGCCGTTCTTGGCTTCTCCACCAATGCTGTTACGAACCGAAACAGTTTTATTTAGCTGATGAACCATGATGTACTTAACCGCCTCGGCTAGGCAGCGAAGCAGCAACAGCGGCTCATCTTGCGCATCAATCGAGAAGCTATCGCCACTTATCTTACGTGCTGCGTAATAGGTGTAAGAGAAATCTCGACCACAGCTCATCACAACCGAATCGGCGGGGAAATGAGAAAGCTGCAACCACTTTTTATCCTGGTCATCTTCAACCACCGTTAGCCTTGGCAAGCTGCGCGGGTAACCGCTTTCCCAAGGGTTTTTCGCACGCTGGCTTTGCCCGTATAAAACGGTCCGCACCTGCATGAGATCGGCAGGTGCGAGATAGAGCATTTGGCCTGTCATAAGCGAAAAGGTACCTAGCTTCTTTTGCGGCCGATAGCGGCTGTAATCGGCTAAGGCAACCTCGATCACCTGTTGTTCAACACCACTGATGAGCTCCGCACTATCCATCAACGCATTTTTGAGCCTTTCAGTCAGGGTAGAAATCTGCATACCATCCCCTATTTACGGACGAAGTAAGCGAATGCGGAAGAGACAACCCCAAGTAACAACCAGATAAGATCACGGTTGTACTTGGTTTTTTCATTGGTTCCGCTTTGGCTTTGCTCTACTGGCCGCAGTCGGCTTTCCACATCGTCAACCGTGCGCTCTAAGCGCATGAATTGACTTTCAAGATTCGAATGCTTGGTTTGCAATTCAACCATTTGCCTCATTAACTGCGTTTGCTGTTTCATGTAGTCGCGCATTTCAATTCGAAAAGAGTGAAACTCGCCTTGAGAGACAGGATTACCGGACATTGCCACCTCCACGGAGTGCTGAAGCAATGCCACCAAGTACGCCCGCTGGCGCAATACCAGCGGAAACTTGTTTGTCTTGTGAGCGCTTATGAATGTTCAAACCAAGAACCGTTAGTGCGACAGAAAACAAAGCCGTCAGCTTTGCCGCTCCGGTAAAAGCTTGTTCGGTAAATTCAGGATGAAACAACATCAGCCCTGCAATACCAAAAAATAACGATGTCCAAGCTAAACAAACCGCATAACCAAACGTCGGACGCCAACGGCGAACATACGCATCATCGCTGTTCAGCTCAGCAACCATCAACTTATGCTGCTCAGTGATCACCAGTTTGCGTTCTGCGCTTTCTAGTTCCGCTTGCTGATAGGAAAGCTCACGCAGCCGAACACGCTCTTCACTTTCCATCTGTTTGATTTTGACCAAAGCATCTGGATTACGAACCAGTTCTGCTTCGATTGCTTCCGCCGAGTTCTCCACCCCTAACGTTTCGGCAATCAGGGCGCCAACGGAAGCACCTGCAGGCCCACCGACCAAACTGCCGACAAGTGGTGCTGCGCCCCCAATCAGAGACTTCACTTTGTCCCACATAGTTGCTCCTTAGTTGGTACCGTCATCAATGACGGTACCAACCATTAACTTATTGTTCAGAGGTGGCTTTTAACTTAGATAGCGCGTCTTGAATCAGGGCTAGCTTCACTTGGTCATCACCAACCGCCAGCAGCTCAATTTGCAGCTCACTCTCATCTTTGCCTTCGAGCGTTTTGGCATAAGAGGCAGGGTCAAAATCGCGTTCAGCAGTTCGTACCGCCAGTTCATCTTCGATCTCTTTGAGTAGCCCTTTACGCTTCTGGTCGAGGGTTTCCAGTTCTGATAAACGCTTTAACTCGTCGTCGTTTAACGAGGAAAAGAAAGGCTTGATATCGTCGATTTTGAGCGCCAGTAGCTGCTCAAATACCTGATCTTGAAACTTACCCGCATTGGCTTTGTTAGGGTTTTCAAAATGAATAATGGGTAGGCGTGCGGCTTGCATTGGCTGCACAACCGTTTCACCGAAGTACTTGGGCGTAATGCCAAAGTTAATGAACAGCACCATTAGCTTACGATTGATTTCAGCGGATGCCGGTACAAAACGGGCATCCACTTCGCGAGTTTCACCGGGCTGAACTGAGCGGCCACCGATATTCACGGTTTGTTCTGAATGGTTGGTAAATGCAGTAGTGATAGACATGATGGGTCACCTAAACCTTTGAGTAAGAAAAAAGCCCCGTTGCCTTACAAGCAGTAACGGGGCAATGGCTCGTATTAGCGGCCTGACTGTGAATAGAAGAGTACGCTGGTAAAGCGGTTACGAATTGGCTTCGGACAGTGAATCGCGTTGTACTCTTCACCGTAAGCTTCTTTACCACCTTTGAGCTGACCATTAGCATCACGCGCTTCTTGCATTTCACTGAGCGTGAATGGCTTAACGACCGTGTAAGTGAGCGCACCTTTCTGACCCATGATGATCCGCTCATCCCCCAAGTGCGTGGCTGGCGCATTGGTTGAAAACGAAGGCAGTGCTTTCACCATCTCTAAGTCACCTTGTGCGGTGGTATCAGAGCCGTTGCGCTTCATCGAGGCGACAAACTGCTCCGCATTGGTACAGGTGTCATTGAGGGTGTTCGACATCAGCAAGAAATCTGGCGTAACAAAGCGATCATCTTTCATGATGGCTTTACGGCGACCAATGGCTTGAAGCAGCTTGTTGTAGTGCTTCTCTGGCGCCATACCATCTGGAATATCGCTATCTACTTTGACGATGTTGGTTGCAAAACTGTAGCCAACGCTCGCTGCATTCGCGGTGACTGGTTTCAGATCGCCCGATTCATCAACCAGGACAAACTTACCTAGGTTGTAAGAAGTCACGATGTAGTATGTGCCTGGGGCTTGAGTGCCTGAGCCGTCATAAGGCTGAATGGTCGTGCCATCAATTTGTAGTGTGATTGGGTTTTCAGCGTTACCCACAGTGTTTCCTTGCAGATCATACTGCTGATGCGGCGCCACAATCGGGAACTGAGCGGTTTTAAACTCCGCTTTGTCTTGCAGTTGGTTGGCAATGTCTTCACCTTGGATAGGCGCCGCAAGGTATGAGTCCGCTACGCGCTGCATGGTGTTCACAATGCGGCGAGCGACCAGTTCTTTGATGATGCGGCTCGCTGTCGCGACGTTGCGCCCCCAAGCATCCCAGTTAATGGCAGACGACTTGGAAAAATGCATTAACTCGTTCGAGACTTCAAACGCCACTTTCATTGGCAAGACATACGCCAAATCCATGCGCTGCGAGTTCTTCACTTTCGGAATGGTACCGTGCTCAAACACAATGCCATCGCCCATGATCGCCGACACATCGCGGTTTTCATAAGGGATATTGGTTGTCGCTGATGCGCTGAAGTCGGTCAGCGTTTGTACCAGTTGCAACACATTAAGGTCAGAAAGCGCTTCGCGAATCACTTCACGCTGCACAGAAACAGGCAGTTCGCTGTCTGACACGATGTTGGCGCTGCCTTGGCCTGTTAACGCCAAGCGTTCAGCATGAATCTTGTGATGATGTAAGCGGTCGAACTCGGCCAGCACTTGGCGAGCAAACACGGGCAGTTCTTTCTCTTCCGTTAAACGCAACTGACCAAGTGCATAGGTATTGGTGTTGCGAAGCGCCGAGTGAATTTGCGCTTGCAGCTGCAAACTTTCACGCTGCTGGTCGGGTGTTTGAGTGAGAGAGCCAGTGACACTGCCAAAGCCTAAGCCATTCAACTGAATGGAGACCATTTTCTCGTTGCCATGCTTAATTTGGTTTTCTGCCAGTTTGGTGATCTGCTCATCCGACATATCAACGCTAATAAGCGCAGACGCTTCTTTCAGCTCTTTCTTCACTTCATCACTGAGCCCTTCCGCTTTGTCGATCGCTTCCGTGAAGATTTTCACTTTCGCAGTGAGCTTTTGCTGTTTCTCCGCCTGTTCTTGCGCGGTTTTGCTGGCTTGCTCACCAAGAATACGCAGCACGTCCGCTTCACTGAGCGAACCGCCCGTTAAATTGATCACCGGCACCGCAGGGTTGCCGGATTCTGAAAGCTGCATGGCCACGCCTTCAAACTGTTCACTCAATTTGGTGGCTTGGGTCTCATCACTGATGCCGCTTAGTGAATCAGTCAGCAGTTTGACCATGGCTGTGTGTTGTTTGGCAGAGAGTTTCATGCCTTTCAGTTTGCTTTCAAACTGGGCGATCAGTTGTTTCCACATGGTTTGACGTTCCTCAGAGAATTTTTGAGCAAGAGACTCGGAAAGATAAGTGGGGCATTCATGAAGGCAGGCTTCACTGAGTTCGATCTGGTCTAGGTTTTTGATACATGGACGCGTGACCAAACCTGCACCTAGCAGGGTTGGGCCAAACTCAGAATATTGGCCATTGGTTCCGGCCTCGTTGCTGACATAGTTGAGATGTATTTCGGCGGATAAGTACTTAAAGCCTTCTTTGGTGACTTTATTAATGCCGAGTTCGAACCACTCCACCTCTGCACGTAAACGTCCACGGTCGGTAAACAGGCGTTTCACCACCGCCCCTGCGCCATCTTCTGGCTTATGCGCGATGTCGATAAAGATCTCCTGACCATAAACCCCATCGTTAAAGTTTTTGATCATGGAATCGAACATGCTCTGGGTCAGTTCAAATTCGCCGTAACGTGGATCATTAAATCTGCCGGTTCGGGTAATCGTGACAACACTGCGTTTTGCGGCTCCGGTATCCACCTTGACCGCATCAGATAAGAGATGAATCACCCCTTGTGTTGTGGTTGCACCCAGTACCAAAACGCCAGAGGCTTTTAACAATTGTCTTTGATTCATTTCCTGTCCTTAAAACGAAAAAAGCCCCTGAAAATGTCAGGGGCTCGGTCGCCAATTAAGGGCAGTTTGAGTGATGAAAGTAACCGTTGGGAGGGTTAGATAATAGCTATCATGACCTTACAGCTAAATCATCGGCTCGGAAAAAAGGATATTTGAATGGAGATGGATGTTTTAAGCAAACTTCTAGAATCACATGCTCGGTCACCGCTTTGGAAACATCAATCCTTGTATGTAAAATCCCCGCAGATTCATCTCCTGGGAACTCAGGGTCTTTGCCATCCGAGTACATTTTATAACCAAAATGGTAATGATACTGACGCTTATTCTCTGCATCTTCTAAAAATGTATTTTGAAAAGCAGTTCGTTTATGTTCAGGCGTTTTCATTTTCCAGCTTGGTTTGTATTTGCCTCTAAGTTCATCAGGGGGAGTCAGCCCATTGAAATTAATCGGTTGAACAAAATGTTTGTAAACACTGTCAATCACATCACGTTCCAGCTTTTTCATTTCATCAAGAACGGTTCTCGTAAAGTAAGCTTTATGTTCCATTTTTACTATACGCTTTGTATCCAGTTATAGAAATCATCAGCATTTTGAATGGTCTGCGGAACTTCAATGACTTCAGATTCCATAGCTGCTTCCATTCTGTCCATGTGAATTGAAAGCAATCTGTCATGCTGCTCATTCAGCTCTTGAGCAAAGAAATCAATAAGCTCTTGATGAGTTATCGTTTGATAATCAACTTTCTTACTTTCTTTACTAACATGAGCTAACCAAGGAGCCTCTCTATGGCTTTTCTCTCTAAGTTGCCAAGCTCCCATGTTACCTAATGTCATTAAAACAAAGTCTATGGTTTGAACAGCCCTGTCTGAAAGTTCACAAATAGCATTACCAACCGATGCTGTAATTGTTCCTTTTTTGTACGTTTGATATTCTTCGTACAATGAACGAACTACTGGGCCATGATCCCACGCCTTTAGATCTTCATCAAAAAGTGGCTCTTCGTATTGAGCAAGATGATACCCCTGGCAATAGTAAGCGAGCTTTTGTAGCTTTAAATTGCTTACTTGTATGCCATTTTCGCTTGCTCTTTGTAGCAATGCTTTTGCGAAGATATCAGCAGAGACCATTGGAAACTCCCATAAAATTTGAGGCGGGATAGTACAAAAGATAGCAAATGTTTACAATGCTATCCTTATATATATTCACTTATTGCCATATAGATTACACTTTTACTTAACTTTTACGTCAGCACCATGCTGCAAAAAACAAAAGGCCCCCGGAAACTCAGGAGCCTATCTGTAAGTTAAAAATCTTGTTTTGGTTCTAAGAGTAAGCTATCCGATAAGCTTTAAATCAGCCTTCCTGCTCTTTTTCATAGACTCGT
Organism: Vibrio vulnificus CMCP6; assembly: GCF_000039765.1. Classification (NCBI taxonomy): domain Bacteria; kingdom Pseudomonadati; phylum Pseudomonadota; class Gammaproteobacteria; order Vibrionales; family Vibrionaceae; genus Vibrio; species Vibrio vulnificus. The sequence continues at coordinate 100,241 of NC_004459.3, forward strand.
AGTAATTCTCATGAGGCCCAACGTTTAAAAGATAGAGCTCCAGCTTATCTTCGACCCAAGAGTATCCAAGTAGCACCTCTTGTTTATCCATTTTGAACTTGTGTACCCATAAATGGGATAGATCCCCCTTTTTACGTGTACCAAGCTCTGGATTCTCTATGATCTTATCAATCTCATCTTCCACCACTACACATTGAGCTTCAGATAACTTGCTCATTTGTTTAGAAAAACGATTTGTTTCGTAAACATCAATCTGCTTTTCGTTTTGTTCGTCGCTCATAGCGTTTTACCTTACCGAGTTTTACTTCCTCGGAAGCCAAAAGCGATTCTTGTACAAAGCTATAAGGTAAGTCTGGGTTATCTGTCATTATTTTTCCGATTTTAGCCCAATACTCAATCTGCTTAGGCACAGAACGCATTTCTGCTTCCGCATGAACCTTGACGTCAGACACAAAATCATCGTCTAGGCGAATACTTGTTGCCATAGCAATTCTCCTCTAGCTTTATCATTGCACTTAACGGGAAGCTTATTTGCTAAAATTAAGCGCACATCTATGACGCAAATTTGCTGCATCGCTTTATACAACCTAAAAACTTCATCAAGCTTAAATAATCGATTCCTCTTCAAAAGCAAATTGCTTTTAACCATGATCCGAATAAGACAAAGTAAATGACTGTATTTATTTAAAAAGTTTCTCTGTTTCTTTGTATTCTGATTAGACTCAATTGGCGTATCAACAACACAAGATATGCCAAGTATCCGCTCAATGTTTTCTAGCTGCTGCTCAAAATCAATCCTTCTTTTGGCAAGCTCTTCAAAACCAAAGTCAATAATTCTCATCCTCGCAAACATTAGCAACTCCCAAGCGAACTTCGATGTTTCCGCACACCAATAATGCAACAATTTGTCGCACAAAGCAACATATGAAGTAATGAATAGAAAGATAGGGCTAACTGCCCTGTCACCAGCAAACATTCGGTGTTAGGAAGAAGACGAACTGCACATTATCCAACATCAAAGATGAAAATGCACTTTGATGCTTATAGCATTGAATAAACCGAAAAATCGAGATAATGATGCATGGATAGGGTTGATTTCACACTAGAGCAAAAACAGCAAATGCTTGTTGGTATTGATAGGTTTTTCAAGCGATACGGTAGCTACCCAATTGATGACCAAACCTATTCACTTATCGCTATGTGTCTTTGGGATAGCAAGGGATTTCAAGTTCCACCGCTCTACGATGATGCAGACATAACTCTAAATAACGACTTTGAAAGTAAATATCGCCTTATTAAAGCCGTAACTATATTGTGCTCGGGTGGGAAAAAACCTCTCGGATACGGGATTCTTTTAAACTTTTACTTCAATCTATTTCAAACAGTCATTTCAAGACTACAGCTACTCCATGAAGAGTTACCTGTAGCTATCAAACACGTTATCTCACCACTTTTCGTCGAAGATAAAGTACTTCGAGATTACGTATATCAAGACTTCGATGGATTAGGAAATGGACTGACTAAAGTAGGAAAAATATACATTCATCCACTTTGGTCCACTTATATGTTTCGTGAAGAAGTAGTTTTCGAAGATGAGTTGCTTCATTATCCCAAAGCCTGAATCATCAGGCTTTTTTAACCACTGGCACTTTTACCCAACGCTTGCAACGGCATAGTGCTTCCCCTTCGAGCAGCTTAACGCATCGAGAACGAATGATGCCTTCACTATCGCAGATGCGATGACCACATAGGCACATCACTTCACTGACGCGCTGACCGTTATCCTGAGGCTGATGTTTTTTTAACGTATTCATTATTAGCTCCTAGCGTTGGCTGGTTATTTCCAGTCCTACTTTTAACTGACGTATGTATTATAAAGCTTGCTACGTGGAAAACAGGGGGCAAGTTATTCACAGGTTTGTAGTATCAATGCCTTTTCGTTTCAGCACTGGCTCTAGGTGCTTCCAAGGGGTCGCAATCATCCCTTGGGTTAAGTGGCCTTGTTGTAAAGCGGATACTTTCTTGTTGTGCCCTAGCACCGCTTTCTGTGTCGCCTGGCTTTGGCTTTTCAGCCAATCAATTCGTGTTGTTGCATCTGCTTTGTCTTCTTCCGTCACTTCATCAACAAACACCACTTGCTCATAACTCAAGGTGTTAGGATGCGCTGGCCACGGGCTTTTACCTCGTGGGTATACGCCACGGCCAAGGCCATAAAGATTTGCCATGGCGTGCATATCGCAGATATCCCTTTTGGGATGGTTCGGGCTTAGCTTGAACTTAGTCCCCACTACAAACTCATCTTCAAAAGCAGAGTTCTGAAACGCCATGCCGTAGGCTCGGTTAATCTCCGTTCTCATCACTCGCTTGATTTGGTGATACGGTGCACCTTGATCTTCCATGAGCACATCACTGACCTTTTTATTGATTCCAGAGCTGCTGGCCATAGTCATTTGCTGAGCAATATGGGACGGAACAGGCTGCATGCGGCGCTGATAATCCTGCGCGGCTTCGGATGCTGACTGGCCGAGGATAACGGCGCGTTCCACCGCGTTGGTTAGCTCTTGTTTTGCGTTGCGATGAACCCGCCAAAGGCGGTCACTCAGTTGTAACCCATCTTTCTGCTGCATGGTTCGGGTTGCCAGAACGGCAGCATCAATCGACTCAGAAACTTTTGCGGCAGGAATACTGCTGCTGAACGTGTTCCCACCGTTTTTGGCCGCTTCGACAATATACCCTTCCACCATGCTCGATTGCTTTTGGTTTACTTGGTTGAGAATCTCCTCTATCTGCCTAGTGAGGGTATGTAACTGGGAAAGTCGAACTTGACCTAATTCATCGGCCGCGTGGCTAATCAGAAACTGGATTTCGACCAGTGCCGCCTGATAGAGATCGGTGAGATCCTGCATGGCTTGCGCATCCAGCTCATTGGTAGCACGCTGCGCTGCCTGCATCGCTCTGCGGATAGTCGCTTTAACTTGTGTGCGTTGATTGACTGCCATGAGTATTACCCGTTGCTGATGGACGTTGCACTTTCACCTTTCGGCTGATTGTTTGGAGTGATGCTGACTTTATGCGCCGGCTTATTGTCCTCGTCATCGATGTCGTGGTTTTCTGGGTATGGGTCTTTACTGTTTGCCTCATCCTCACGCATGGCTTCTGCACGTTGAACATCGACGCCTGCAGCTTCCCAAGCCAATTTCCTCGGCATACCCAGCGCCTGATATTTAAGGGCCAAGTCTGCGCGTTGGTTTTTGCTGTCTGTCATTCGTTCAGCAAACTGGATCTGGAACTGGTACGAATCCGGATTGATGCCAGCTAACAGCAGTTGCAGTTTAAAACCATCTTCATAGGCATACGCCAGCGCATCTTGCAGGGCATCAATCTCTTCGTAGTAATCGCGTTTTAAATCTTCAAGAACGTCTCGAGCGAGATCGTCTACATAGCCAAACAATCCCTTAGGTGCAGGCGCTCCGGAAAAGAAGGCATCGATGAGCAATGTGATATCGGCAATCTGCTCTAGGTTGGCATCACCACCGATAGCCGTGACGCTCAGTTTGTTACCGTAAAAGTCAGTGGCAATTTCTCCCGATTGTCCTTCCACTCGTTCACGGTATTCATCTAAAGCTTTGCTATCAGCCCCATCGAGCGAATGCGCTAGCTTTTGCGGTGCTCGAGTTCGCCGACGAATCACCAGATCCTCTTCTGTCATGATCAGCTTTTGCCAGATGGGCCTCGCGGCATCGAGATATGGGCGCCCCATACAACCCATATCATCAAAGTTATCTGGGTCTAATCGGCTTACGGTGAGCTGCCAGAGCGGAAAAGTACACAGCTCTTCGTAGGTCAGTGGGTCTACCTGACGAAATGCTTGTTTGACGTCTTTGAAACGTCCGGTTCGGTCCACGATGGGAATAATCGTTTCGGTCGGCATACGTACCGAGCTCGTCACCTGACGCTGCTCGTTGACCACCCACTGCAGCGGTAAGTTGCCCTCTTTGGCCAAGCCTGCGGCATCACTCATCAGCTTCATGCGGTTGTTGAGCTGCAAGCGAAGCGTAAACTGTTGCCAAAGTTTGCTGACACGGGTGCTTTCTTTGCCAATCCAATGCAGTTTCAAACCGCCTTTGGTGGCATCACGCGCAATGCGGCGATGAATCTTTTTCACCCGTGGATCAACCTTATCCATGTAACGCAGCATCACAATAGCGGCGCGTAGGTTCGGATCTATCTGCATTTGGTCGTAAAGGTATTGCACTGAACGTTCAGGGTCTGCGATGTGGCCTTTCTCAGTCGTGACATGGCCATGCTGATTACCGGAGGTATTAGGCGCGGAAGGGAGAGGCTTGTTTCTCAATATGGCCCAAATTTGGGATAACTTGCTCATCGTAGGTTCCTTAACAAGTTGAATGCGCCTGGTGCGCCTAATAGTTGTTCTCGAGTTTTGTGGTTGATGGTGATGATGCTCGGGACAGGTGCAGCCCCTTGGGTAACTAACGCCCAGTGGCTTGCCATGTGTGCATCAAATAGGTCATCGCCAATGGTTTTCTTCACCATTTGGTAGCTGCTGTAGCTGCCAGATTTAACTGGTGAGGGTTTTATGTTTTTTAACTGCCGTGGCAAGGCAACATAGTCTTCCAACTGTGGGTCTGATTCCCTGTCATCGACATACGGCAACACCATTTGTCTGTTGTGGTATGCGCTGCGTAGTGATTGCGCCATTTGATGTTTGGCCATGCCTTCAAATCGTAGCGGCGAGAATGCCCACTCTGGCCAAGTGGATGCGGTGCTTTCGCCGCCGCCAATGGTTCTGCGGTCGATTTGCGTTAGCCCTTCAGCAAAAAGATCATCGTTAACCTGCGTGATAAGGCCAATTCCAAAGGCATCACCAATCGCGTAATCCGGCCGAAAGTAACGCCAGAACCCGACAAGGTCTTTGCGAATCACCCCTTCATCAGTTCCCGGGTGCCACGTTTTACAGAAGATCACGACAGACCAATTGCCCACCTGCTCTTCAATGACCAATGACGAACGCGAAGAGGCAAGGTTCTCACCGTGGCCTGTATGGTCATATCCCCAAGCGATAACACCACGCTTTTTGTACACCGCATAGGGATCAGGCTCGGCAGGTTCCAAACCAATTTTGGCGCCAACTTGAATGGCGTAACGAATGTACTTTTCCCAGATGAGGTTTTTCGCCGCCACGTTGATACACAGCAACTGACGAATGTATTCATCCTCAGGCAGCTGCTTACGCATGGACATAATGAACTCTTCATTCAAAATACCCAGCTCTATGCCGAGGTAACAATCAACGGTAGGTAAGCAGTGATACTCGCCAGAATCAATCAAGCCGCTTAACGTGTCGGCGCCTTTGAATACTCCGGTGATGCGAATTTGTGGTTTGTTTATCGCGGTTTTACTCGCGCCTAAACGACGACTTGAACCCATCATCAATAAGAAACGGCCATAGAGACGATCGGCATCGAGGTCGTCCACTTCTTCCAATGACGCCCAAGTCAAATCGCCACCGTCGACGTTGGCCATGATGCCGTAAGCCCGTGCTTTGGAGCGGTTCGCAAACTCATAGTAGGTATCGGCCAACTGCTTGCGACCTGACTTGTAAGCGATGAAGCCACTCAAGATATCGGAACGACGAATGGCATCCAGGTGATAACCGAGGTTCACCAGTGACTGTGCTTCTCTGGGCGCGACGATACCGCCCTCTTGATCACCATTGATTGCGTTCCAGTTAAGAAAGTACATCTCTTTTACGGCTGTTTTACCTGTCCGGCGGCAACTGAAATCAACCGTGTTCTGATGGATATCCATCTCTTCCATTTTGAGCAGCTGAACAGGGTCCAACTCGACATTGTGAACGTGTTTGTGCCACATGCCGTGGTTGTCTGCGTAACGCATGATCTCTTTTTGCGCTCGACTCTGAATTTCGACGCGCTCTTTCGCGCTAATACGGTCAGCCACGATCGACTTCTCCATCGATGTAGTCGCCATCTTCAGCGCCGTGTTCCTGGCTGTGCTCAATAAGGATGTCGTCATTACGGATACGCTGACGAGAGCGCGCAATCATTTCTCGCAGGCCCGACATCTGCTCTTTCATCTGCTTCTGATATTCCAGTGCAGATTCACGTTCATCCTCTTGCTCCTGCATCCGGCCCAACTCCAAACCGTGGTCAGTTTGAATTTTCGGCGTCATGTTGAGATCGGACATCGAGAGATTGTTTTTGCTCAGCATCTCGAGCATAGGTTTTAGCAGTGGGTGTGCTTTGACCTCTTCAATGATTGTCTTTTCTCCACGGTCATTAGTGTACTGACCGATGTGAAAACCACCTTCTTTGTCGAAGTCATACACTGGATTACGCAAGGCAACGCCATCAGCAACAATGGTTTGCATCATGTCTTGGAAGATAGCCGCCATGTTTGCCTGATTGATGGCGTGTAGTTCGGTGAGCTTGCTCGGGTCGTTGGACTGAAACGCAATAAGGTGCTGCATCATCAGTTCTGTTCGTTTAATACATGCTGGCTGAGTCGCGCAATACGCTTGGTCGACATCACAAGTGGCACACTGCGGATACTTGCCAGGGCGAGCGGGGAAAAACAAGGCGGTTCTCGCCGTTGCTCCGTGCTTCAGGGCATTGAATCGGCTCAGTGCTCTGTCGCTCACAGCCTGAAGATTGGCTGATGATCGCGCCTTACCTTCCGCTGTTTTTGGGCCTGTCGCAGCTAATACCGCACAAAACTGACCAACTTCCCAAGGCACTTGCTGCACCTCTCGCTGACAGCCATCACACACCGCAAAGTATCGAAATGGGTGGGCGCGATTGGGCTCATCTTCAATGCGGGTTGGTTCGCTTTTGAAGGTGTATTCGCAGGTATTGCACTTGAATGTAACCATGGATTTAGGCTGATTATTCTGTTTCATAACGCCATTTCGCCCGATTTTGTTTCTTGAAAGGAGGGAGTCATTTCTGCTAGCAGCTTAGAAGCAAGGTTGATTCGGGTGAGAGAGGCAGATTGCCCAGTCCAGAGTAACAAGTGGTGCGAAACTTTATCTTTTGGCATGCCTGCGGCCAAAAGGTTGAACATCAGCACACGCTTTAAATGCTTGTTCCAGAAATTAAAGCTCGGCACGTAAATGCGCAGGGTGCGGCGCCCAGGGTGATAAGCCGCTTGATAAAGCGTTTGCCAAATATACCGATACTGCTCGGTTGTCGTCGTGTAATAGACCTCGAACCAGGGCTTAGATAGGCGTTGAGCATCTAGCCACAGTTCAAAGTCGTCATCAGACATTTCGAGGTGGTCACTACTCATACGCGCCACGTTGATTCTTAGTCGATGGCCAGTGCGCAGCGTTTCAAGGCCTCGCCAAAGCTCTAAAAACTTCAGCGCTCCGAGATGGCGTTGTATCTCTGCCCAATGCTCAGGCAATGCTAAGCATGCGAAGGCTTTTTCAAGCTCAGGCGCACTTAGTGAGAGTTCTAATTTGGTGCAGTTTTCTAGGTACCGTCCCCCCTCTGCAAGCAGGGGGATATCTCTATGCCGAGCCCCCACCCCTTGAGCGGTGACCTGGTGATCTTTGAGTACATCGAGATATTTTGAGATTGAGCTGCACATTCCCTAATCCTTCATGAAAACTGAATCCAGTAAACACAAAGGCTCGGGCACCACAGTAAACTGATGAACTGCACAATCTGTCAGTATGTGCAGCTAGTGATATGTATCACATTGATGGTTTTGGTCGTTTCGAAAGCGAGTTCTCAAAGCTCCCGCAATCATCCGCTAACATCCAGTATACCTGAGTTTAGAAAATAAGTTAAAGACAGGTTATATCAGTTCTAAGACGTTAAAGTGCAGTAAGGAAGTCTGTGTAGAGCTCTCAAAAATTCAGGGCTTGGAATACGTAAGGGGTTGGTTTTAGTCGAAGATAACTGATATCTCAGCTTCATTGATAAACAGCCAGGTATGGCCATTGGCGGTGACATCAAGCCCCGCATAAGGATTGAACTGAATTCTCGCGCCTACTGCTACTTCCTTTACCTGATGGCCAACAGCGACTACCTCACCAGTGTTAGCTGGCTTATCTGGCGTCCACAACAAGCTTCTGGGGCGTTCATCTCGCTGAATTACTACCCAATCATGCAGTGGTCTTAATTTCATAGGCGTTTCCCTTTTCTAAGCTCATTCAACAAGGCACTAACTGGCGTATCAATTTTCCCTAATGGGTTCCCTTTATCCAGTACGTTCGTCATCTTACGCATCGAGATATGCGTGTAAATCTCTGACGTTTTAGGGTCCGCATGCCCCATCAATGCTTGAATCTGCAGAGTGCTGGAATCCGACTCCGCTAACTCTGTACCAAACAAGTGACGTAGTGCATGAGCATGGGCTTGGTCTTCCGGAACTCCCGCGGCGATCGCATATTTCTTTATCATCCGGTCAACAGCTCTAGTTGATAAGCGCCGCAGTTCTCCACGGTGCTCCCATTCCGGAACGTGACGGTTACGAAGATTAACAAACAGTACCTGGTCACCATCATCAAGCAGACGATCAACATGCTTAAGGTCGGGATGGCCAAGATAAGCCTGAACAAGCAGCATAGCTTCAAGGGGAACGGGTACCAATCTCTCACGCTCCCCTTTTTCCATGGTGCGAATGGCCAGACGTTCAACCTCACCATACTGATACCAAATAAGCTGTGACTCATTCAAACCGCATAGGCCCGCTACACGAAAACCGCAGCCAATCAGCAAAGACAGCATCGCACTATCTCGAACACCAGAAAGCGATGTTAACTCAGGTTGGAACAACAACGCCTCTGCACTTTTGAGCCCCATAAATCGCGGTAATCTGCGCCCAATTTTAGGGTAAACCAAATCCGATGCAGGGTTTTTAGCGACAAGGCGCCGCTTAGCAAGAAAAGAGTAAAAGCCTCGAATAGCCGCAACGGCCACCTTTCGTGACGCAGCAGAATAGCCAGCTCGATGCAGCCAACCACCGGAAAACTGCTCCAAATCTTTCAGTTCAACCTTGTCAAATTGGCCATCAACAAACTTCTTTAGCTGCTCAAGCAAGCCACGATATTTGCGCACCGTTTTAGCGCTGCAGTTCTCACTATCTCTCTTCCAGGTAAGAAACTGATCAATTGGATCAGTTGAAGCTTGGTTTGTTTTTATTTCTTGGTCGGGGGCAGAAAAATCCATGGACCTCTGATCTCGTAGGGTGAGAACTCACTAAAGCCAGTATTCATAAGGCTTCCGGTCATTTGGAGGGGCTTTAAAAACCCATGGAAAAACCTATGGGCTATCAAAAAACATATGGGACAAAAAATGAGCAGAAAAATTAACCTATGGAGACCAATTTGCGCACCTTTCTCTCTTCCTAGTTATCTATCTCTCTCTTTTTATTAAATAAAGAAAGAAAAGAAAGAAGAACAGCGCAAAAAGGATCAATTCAGCGACCCATGGGAAATGAGAGCAAACCTATGGAAAAACAAAGCTAACTTATGGGGGTAATTTTCTTACAAAGCCAGAGACAATAAGGGATGAGACAAAGAGCCCCATATATTCACAGGTTTTGACTAAGTATGCGTGACATGAGAATTGACAGCCCACACCCAAGCCGCCATCTTATTTTTCAAGCCACAGCCCCTATCTGCGCGCCCATATCTCTCTAGGGGGTGCGGGGGAAACAACAATAAAGGAATGAAGCGCCTGTCTAATGATGGGCGTTCTTTATATAGGGGTAGCGTTTATCAATAGATACCGAGACCTCATAAAGAACGCCCTCTTAGGGGTTTTCCAGCAAGGTAAGAATGCACACATCAACCTAAGGAGATGACTATGTGCGACTTACTCAAGGCAAGAACCATTGATGAGATAATTCTCGAGATCATGGAAAAGGAAGGCTTCCGCTCAAATAACGAAGACGACTTAGGCGGCGACACAACCTACGGAATTACAGAAGCGACAGCGCGCAGATTGGGCTATGAAGGTTCGATGGCAGACCTAACCCCTGATATCGCCAAAACGCTGTATTTACATGAGTACGTGCTTAGAGTGCGCTTTGACCTGGTGCATGCAGTTAGCCAAATCATTGGTGAAGAACTCATTGATACAGGCGTAAACATGGGGCAAGGCATTGCTGCAAAGTTCCTTCAACGCTGGCTCAACGTCTACAACAACAAGCAGCAGTACTATAAAGATCTGCTGGTAGATGGGCACATAGGCCCAGCGACAATTACAGCACTAAAGGCGTTCTTGGCCAAACGAGGCCAAGAGGGCGAAAAGGTACTTTGGAAGTCACTGAATGCAAGCCAAGGTGGGCGATATTTGGAGATTTCCGAAAGCCGAGAGAAGAACGAAACCTTTGTCTACGGCTGGATGAAAAATAGGGTTGGAATCTAATTTTTGGGTTCCAAAACTCGTTTGTAACCTATTGATTTAATTGAGGCGAATTGTACCAAAATGAACGATAGGAATAGGCACAAAAAGAACGACATTTCTTTATATTCATACAGTTAGCCACTTTAACTAACCGTCATGGGGTGTCGGGGGTCGGAGGTTCAAATCCTCTCAGTCCGACCATACACCTAAAAAAAGAGAGCTTCGGCTCTCTTTTTTGCTATTTGGCGCTCGGCATTATCAAGGTGCTGTCTATTCCTCTGTCTCTGCCGAACGAAAGCGCACTTTTGCGATAAAATGCGTACCGTCATCTTCCATGCTAAACGCCCAATTCATCCGCTCGCAAATTCGCTCAACAATCACCAAGCCACATCCATAACCTGCGTTGTAAGTTTCATTGCCGTCATGTCGGTTCTGAATTTCAAAACAGCACTGATGTAGCGCAATATTGATACTCCCAACGCTATAGCTGAAAGCATTTTTGATGAGGTTATTAATGACGATGGTGACAAAGCTTTCTGGGGATCGAACTTGGCTCGGCTGCGACAGATCAAGCTCATAACTCGAGCCCTGACGAGCAAACAAGGGTTCTAGCAACGCCAGTTGCTGCTCCAACGCCTGCTGAAGATCGTGATTGCCAAAGTGATGTGGCTCTATCTCCGATTTACCCAACAACAAAAACGTCTCCGTCAACACCTTCATTTCCTGACCCGCTTGATGCAGACGACGTATCGCTTTTTGCGCGACTTGGGGTTGCCCTTCCACTCGGCTAAGAATATCGGCGGAACCCTGGATCACCATAATCGGTGTCCGTAGCTCATGAGAAGCGAAGCGGCTAAACTCCTGCTCACGTTGGAAAAATCCTGCAATATGATTTTTACTGTCTAACAGAGTCTGCTCAATATGGCGCGTTTCGCTGAACGTAGTATCGATGCTAAACGGCGGACAATCCGGTGGCATTTGACTAATTTTATGTTCAATTTCCGTCAAGGGTTTCGACAGAATGCGAACCATATACACACCATAAAGCAGCATGGCAATGGAGAGTATGCCGCCCAATACAAAAGTCACTTGGTGCAACGAGCTTTCATACTCATCCAAGTAATCATCCGAATCATCTTGGAAAACGATGTACATATTGCCAACACCGGAAGGATGAGCAAAAACAACAAAGTGTTTGTCCTCTTCCCCTTGCAGGTATTCATAGAAACCGGGTTTGGAAAAAGCCAGCAGCCAGCTCGGTATCTCTTTCTCGCTCCAGTAACTATCAAACTCCTGCGGATTGGGTAACGGTGCTTGGTCCTGCAATGTTGCATAATTCTCTTTGTACAGAGCGGCTTCTGTGTCTAACCAGTGGTGCAAGCTCAATACTTCTAGCTTGTTTTCCGCCACATAGATCAAGCTCCAAAACAGCGTGAACATCAGAAAGGTCAGAACACCAAAGCTCCAACGGATCTTGCGGTAAATACTAGGATAGGCGCTATGCTTTGAGTCGGTAACCTTGTCCATGAATGGTCTCTAATCGTGATTCTGAAAAACCTTTGTCCAATGCGGTGCGCAAACCGTAAATGTGGCTACGCAGAGCATCACTCCCCGGCGGTTCATCGCCCCACACGCTTTCAATCACTTCAACGCGTGACACGATTGCCGGCGCTCGCTTCATCAATAACTTCAAAATTCGCGTCTGAATACGGCTCAGTTTGATCTGCTGACCTTGGCGTTCAACCTGCTCGGTTTTGACATCCAAGGTGATGTCGGCAAATTTCAACACACCAATATCTTGTCTTGGTCCTCGGTTCGCCAATGCGTGCAGTCGCAAGCTCAGTTCCTGCATCGCAAAAGGTTTCAATAGGTAATCATCGCCACCAGCAGTAAAAGCCGCGATTTTGTCATCCAAGCCCTGTTTTGCAGTTAGAAATAGGATGGGCGTCCCACAAAGATAGTCTTCTCTGAGTTTCTTCACCGTACTGATGCCGTCAAGCTTAGGCATCATGATGTCCATGACAATCACATCGTAGTGGTTCGTTTCAATCAATCGCAGCGCCGCTTCACCATGATACGCACAATCGATGGTGATGCCTTCGAGCTCCAGATAGTCGGCAATCGTTTCTGCCACATTGTGGTTATCATCCACTAACAAAATTTTCATTCAGTTTTATCTCTTCACGATCGCTTCACATCTCATTTCCTAACATAGCGAAAAACCAAACATCCACCATTCATATAGGGTACAGATAGAGATGAAGAAGCTGACTTTAGTAAGCGCGTTAACCTTAGTTTTATCAGCTTGTGGAGGAAGTAACAGTTCAACACCAGCGCAACCCGATGTTGCTCCCAAAACAATCACCGGTACTATTGATTCCGTCGACCCACAACACCGCTCACTTGTGGTCAATGGACACCAATATACCGTCGAGCAAGTATCGTATTCCTCGGCCAACATTGAGTTAAGTGCACTGCAACCCAATATGATGATTCGCATCGCCCCAAACACCGGTGTGCAACGCGATTCCACCAGCGGCCAAGCAGGCACTTTTTCGGCGCAATTAGAGCCAACCATGACCGGGGTGATCAGTAACATCAACCCTACAGACCACACTTTTAGCATTAATGGAGCAACACTGACGTTTGCTAAGCTCAGCCCAGAGATTAAAAATGGCGACTGGGTGATGGTCTCTTCTCTTCCGACCGCCGACGCAGGATACAAAGTTCTGTCGGTCGTGAAGTTTGATGATCCCGATCTTGTTGGCCATGTTGAAATCGAAGGTCGCATCAACAGCCTCGATGACAACAACGGTACGTTTAAATTGGGCGCTGGCATTACAGTAAATTACGACAATGGTACCTTTATTAAACCGCATCAACCACTTGAAAACGGTCAATGGGTAGAAATTGAAGGCCAATTTGCCAATAACGTGTTTGCCGCCAGCGAGATTGAGATCGAATCTTACGATGATCTTGATGACGACAACGAAATCGAAGGCATTGTCACTTGGGTGGCAGGCGATAAATCGCAGTTCGAGTTGAACTACCGTGGCATGTTTACCGTCGATGCTCACACTCGCTTTGAAGATGGCCACAAAGGTCTATTGGTCGCAGGGGCAGAAGTGGAAGTCACCGCGCAATCAAGTACAAGCAACGAGCTGCTTGCGCGTGTGGTGGAGTTTGACGAACAAGATCACGACAGCAATTGGGACGATCATGAGTTTGAGTGCGATGGCCTGGTGACTCTCCACGATAACGAGCAACGTACTATCACCATGGAATGTTCCGATGACGGCGTTAGTCTTGGCGAGAAAATTATCTATATTGATGCCAATACGCGCTTTGAGCACATTCAAGAGTCGGAGCTGCAAGGTGCCTACATTGAAGCCGAAGGCATCATGTTGAATCAACAATACGTTGCACGCGAAATTGAACGCGATATCGATTAATCCGCGTTGATATTGCACAGCAGGTGAGTGGTTGACGTCGTCATCACTCAATCGCAAAAAGGCAGAGGAAATCCTCTGCCTTTTTCTTATTTATCAATAATGATAGCGGATAAAAAAATAATGACAGTTCGATGCTTCACTTTGTCCAGAAGCGCGTAAGCATCGACTGCCATCTGTTTTCTTATCGCTTACAGGCTTAAAATCACGCCCGCAATCGATGCGCTCATCAAGTTCGCCAAGACACCTGCGGTAATTGCACGGAAGCCGTATTTCGAGATGAACGAGCGTTTTTCAGGCACCAAGCTACCCAAACCACCGATCAACATCGCCATTGTGGAGATGTTAGCAAAACCACACAAAGCAAAAGTCACGATCGCTTGTGAGTGTGCACTCAGATCTTGTTTCACTTGCATGAGCTGAATAAACGCTACGAATTCGTTCACCACAATTTTATTGCCGATCAGAGAACCCGCGGTAATGGCTTCATGCCATGGAATACCCAACAACCAAGCGACTGGCGCGAATAGGTAGCCCAAAATCAACTCAAAGCTAAGAGAGATGCCAAACCAACTGCCGACCCAGCCCAACAGGCCATTCAGCAGTGCAATCACGCTGACAAACGCCAGTAAGGTTGCCCCTACCGCTACCGCGATACGCAAGCCCGACATCGCACCGTCTGCCATCGCTTCCACCACGTTGGTCGCTTTTGGCATCTCAACGTTTTCCATCTGCACATCTTCCGCCTGAGCTTCAGTTTCAGGCATCAAGATTTTGGCCATCAAAAGACCAGCAGGTGCCGACATAAATGCCGCAGCAATCAGGTAGTTCAGTTCCACCCCCAAAGAGGCGTAACCGACTAAGGTACCGCCTGCTACCGAAGCAAGGCCACAGGTCATGACGGCAAAGAATTGCGAGTCACTCATGTGCTTTAAGTAAGGTTTCACCACCAACGGGGCTTCAATCATGCCAACGAAGATGTTGGCGGTTGCAGAAAGCGATTCAGCACGGCCAGTCCCTAACAACTTTTGTAGGGCGCCACCAATCAAGTTGATTACTTTCGGCATCAATCCAATATGGTAAAGGCCTGAGATCAAGGCAGAGAAGAAGATGATGATACCAAGAACGTTAATCGCGAAAGTAAAACCGCCGGTTGCCAAACCGCCGAACAGAAAAGCGATGCCTTCCTGTCCATAGTTAATCAAATTTGAAACCGCGCCCGTCACGCCATTTAGCGCATTTTTACCCGCAGGCACATACAGCACCAACAACGCAAAGGCCACTTGCAATGCAAACGCCAATCCCACCGTTTTAAGACGGATATTTTTTCTATTGGTAGAAAGCAGCCAAGCAAAAAGCAAAATGGCTACGACACCCAAGAGTGAGTTCATAGTGATTATTTCCAGAGAGGGGGAACAAGGAAGGCGCGGATTGTATTACCAGCGTCGTAAGATGCAAGTCGAGAATGTTAACAAGGTGGTTCATTAGAAAAACGCAATAAAACCACAAGTCTTAACTTATTGAATAAAAACAAGATAAACGTTTGCTTTGTTTTATTGTTTCCATATGGAAAATATGTTTCTGGAAATAGAAAATATTTGTGACTCAAATCACTCTAATCAGGGAAGCTGACATAGGGCTCCAGCTGTTTGTCCCAATGACACGGCGTACCGATTTTTTGTTTAATGAAATCGATGACAGCGGAGGTTTTTTTCGGCATATGCTGGCGGCTAGGATACACCGCATAAAATGGCATTTCCTGATTCGCGCGCCAATCTGGCAACAGTTGAATCAGTTTCCCAGTTCTAAACTCATCACCAAGCAAGTAGGTCGCCAGATAGCCAATCCCCCACCCTGAGATCGCCGCGTCTCGAACCGCCTCAGCCAGATCAACCGAATAATTGCCCGATACCTTGACGCTAAGGTGCTCCCCTTGGCGGCGAAACGCCCAACTGGTGTAATCACGCTCCCAGCTTCGGTAAATCAGGCAGTTGTGATTGGCGAGATCATTGGGCTCCTTCGGTGCATCATGCTGCAGCAAATAGTCAGGAGACGCCGCGACAACGAACTGACAATCCGCTAAACGCTGAGCAATGTAGCCTTCTGGTAAATGTTCATGATTGGTGATCCAGAGATCCAACCCTTCTTGCAGCATGTCGACTTTGTAATCAAACAGATGCATTTCCACTTGCAGTAGCGGGTATTTCTGGCGCAGTTCATCAATGGCAGGGAGAATATGCAAAGTACCAAAGGATTGCGACAAGCCAATTCGTACTAAACCGGCAATTTCATCGCGCTGGCTCTCCATTTCATGCTGCGCATTATTCACCGCCTGCACCACTTGCTGGCAATGGTGATAGAAGGCCAATCCTGCTTCAGTTGGTGTAAAGCTGCGCGTGGTGCGTTGGATCAACTTGATCCCCAACGATGCTTCGAGTTGTGCCAGTTGCTTACTGACATGAGAAACCGACACCGCTAAGCTCTTAGCGGCAGAAGTGAAGTTTTGATGTTTGACGAGGGCGGCAAAAACCACCATTTGTGCTGCGCGTTCAGATAACATGTTTATCGCTGTTGGCTTGTGGCTAACACCACAAGCCGAATTGAATTAATTTTTGATGCGGTCAGCCAAATGGCTCACTGCCAGTGCAAAGTAATGCGAGCGATTCCACTTCATCAACACATTGTAGTTGTTGTAGACCAGATAAGCGCGGCCATTTTCATCATCGGGCATCACTAACCAAGCTTTAATGTCTTCGTTTAGCTTAGGTAATGGGCGTCCATTGATACTAGTAATACCCAGTTTTTTCCATTCCTGCAGGTATTTGCCTTTCGCCTCTTCTCGCCCTTCTAGCTCAAGATCAAACCCTTTCGGCACGCGCACTTGGCGACCCCAAGTGTATTTATCATCCCAACCCGATTGGCTGAGGTAACTGGCTGTTGAAGCAAACACATCGGCTTTGGTATTCCAGATGTCTTTCTTGCCATCACCGTTACCGTCTGCCGCATAGGCAAGGAAAGAGCTTGGCATAAACTGACACTGCCCCATCGCACCTGCCCAAGAGCCTTTGAAGTTTTCAAACTCAATATGCCCTTGGTCTAAGATTTTCAGCGCTGCCATGGTTTCTGCACGAAAGAAGGCTTCACGACGCCCTTCATAGGCCATGGTTGATAAAGCATCGACCACAGGGAAATTGCCGGTGAACTTACCAAAGTTACTCTCAACGCCCCACAACGCGACAATAAAGCGCGCTTGTACGCCATAGCGATCCGCAATCTGGCTCAATTCAGCGTAATGCTTTGCATAGAGATCTTTGGCTTGTTTCACTTTCCAATCGGGCACCGCACGAGGAAGATATTCATCCAGCGTTTGTTTTTTCTCCGGTTGGTTGCGATCGGCTTTTACCGCTCGTGGCTTAAATTGCACATCGCGAAAGGCTTGCTCTATGGTTTGAGCCGAAATGCCTTCTTCTGCCGCTTGGGCTTTTAAACGCTCAAGATACTGCTCAAAACTTTCAGTGTTCGCCCACGCCGATGAACAAAGTCCGATGCTGAGTATCGCGGTTACCAATTTTTTCAAATAGCCCTCCTTGAGCAATCGAGCTGACTTTAACTCAGGGCAATCACGCCTTAGTCGTTTTTCTGCTGCGCTTTACGCTCTTTATGTTGTTGTAATAGATTTTCTGGCGGAGGTGGCAGTTGCAAGAAAAAGCCCTCGTTGTTGAGCGATTCTTTTACTTTTTCAATGTTCACTAATGCCAAACTACGCCCTTCAAGATTCACCGTCATCACATGAGAAGGCTTACCGAACATCTGCATCAATGTGTCAGGGACCTGTGAAAAATCATCTTTTTTTGGGATGTAAAGATATGTGCCTTCTTTCTTAGAACTTTTATAGATAGAACAAAGCATGACAAGCCTTTTGTGCTGATTTTCGCGTTTGACACGCGAAATTTAATTTAAACCTAATTTTTTAGACGAAATCACTTATTTGACAGCAAGAGAACTTGCTGCGTATTGGGATGAAATATAACATGACAGCCTTAGTAAAAGACAACGCTCTTTCAACAAAGGCAAGAAGTATCTAATGTCTCACTCTCCAGACCTAAAAGGTAGCAGCTTTACGTTATCGGTTCTGCACCTTTGCAACAACTCGGTCGACACGGCTATCGAATTCGTCAAAGAAAAAGTTGAGCAAGCGCCCGCTTTTTTCGCGGCTGCACCTGTTGTGATCAATATCGCCAACGTTGAAGGCGACCTCGATTTTGTCGCGCTAAAACAAGGCATATCACAAGCCGGTTTTATTCCTGTAGGAATCACTGGAGCAAAAGATAAACGAACCCAGAATCTGGCTTCCGACGCTGGGTTTGCCATTATGTCGGCCAGCAAATCGCCAACGCAGGCCCCAGCAAAGATGGCGCCAACCAAAATTGTTCGCACCCCAATTCGCTCTGGCCAGCAAATTTACGCCAAAGACGGTGATTTGGTCATTCTTAATCACGTCAGTGCGGGGGCCGAAGTTATCGCCGATGGCTCGATCCATATTCACGGCACCTTACGTGGCCGAGCGATTGCCGGGGCAAGTGGCCAAAAGGAAGCACGAATTATTTGCCATGACTTGCAAGCAGAGCTGATCTCAATTGCGGGCAACTACTGGCTCAGTGACCAAATTGAACGCCAATTTTGGCAGCAAAAAGTGATGTTGAGCTTGGTGGACGAATCACTCCATCTCGAAGCGCTCACTCAGTAAAGAATTAAAAGGAAATCACACAATGGCACGCATTATTGTTGTAACTTCGGGTAAAGGTGGGGGTTTGGCAAAACACCGTCCAGCGCCGCGATTGCTTCAGGCCTTGCGCTGAAAGGAAAAAAGACAGCGGTTATCGATTTTGATATCGGCCTACGTAACCTAGATTTGATCATGGGCTGTGAACGTCGTGTGGTCTATGACTTTGTTAACGTGATTAATGGCGAAGCGACGCTCAATCAAGCGATGATCAAAGACAAACGCGTCGACAACTTATTCATTTTGCCCGCTTCTCAAACGCGCGATAAAGATGCGTTAACCAAAGAAGGGGTCAAACGTGTATTGGATGAGCTCGATGAGATGGGCTTTGATTTTGTCATCTGTGATTCCCCTGCGGGCATCGAGCAAGGTGCGTTAATGGCGCTATACTTTGCAGATGAAGCGATTGTCACCACCAACCCAGAAGTCTCTTCTGTGCGAGATTCAGACCGTATTTTGGGGATTTTGGATTCGAAATCTCTGCGCGCAGAGCAAGGGCTTGAGCCGGTCAAGCAGCATCTTTTGTTGACCCGTTACAACCCTGCTCGAGTGAATCTTGGCGAAATGCTGAGCGTTGAAGATGTCGAGGAAATTCTGCACATTTCACTACTCGGTGTGATTCCTGAAAGCCAAGCGGTACTGAATGCCTCGAACAAAGGCGTGCCCGTGATTTTTGATGAAAACACCGATGCAGGCATGGCCTATTCAGACACCGTTGATCGCCTACTGGGTAATCAAGTGGATTTTCGTTTCCTTACTGAGGAGAAGAAAGGACTGTTTAAACGACTGTTTGGAGGCTAGATATGTCACTGCTTGAGTTTTTCCGCCCACAAAAAAAGACCTCTGCAAGCCTCGCTAAAGAGCGTTTGCAGATCATCGTCGCAGAACGCCGCAGCCAAAATGATCCTGCGCCGTCATACTTGCCACAGCTGAAAGAAGACATTCTTAAAGTGATCAGTAAATACGTCGCGATTGATCCAGCCATGGTGGATTTGACATTCGAACATAAAGACGATGATATTTCCGTCTTGGAATTAAACGTGAAACTGCCAGATGAAGAGAAATAGCGCTTCATTCATCGGATAGAAAAACAGACGGCTTAGACCGTCTGTTTTTATTTATCTATAAAGCAAATGCTCCAAGCGTGCTCTAAATTAGCTTGTTCATTTTTTCGCCCAGAATGTCTAAGCGCCAACCTTGCATCAAGTCTGGCAGGCGATTTTGATCGCGCTGATGTTTCCATACCCAACTGATCAGTTGATTAGTCTGCTTCTTCGACGCTAAAAACTCGCTCGCTAAACCTGTCGCTTTCGAAGCGTGAGTGACTTCGTCTTTCAGTTTTTTAAACAGTTGTTTGTAACCTGGCAAATCCATCAAACGTTCAATTGGTGCTGGATAATCCTCAGGATCAGTCTCACGCGCCGACTTCACCATCGCAGCAATGCGGTTGCCATGACGCTGTACAGAGCGAACATCCATCCCCTCTTCTTCCATGCGCTTAAAGCTCGTCAGGCCTAAACGAGCCACTGTGAGTAAGTCATGTTCTTTGAAAACAAAGTTCAACGCTAAGTCACGACGAATCGCCTCTTGCATACGCCAAGTCGCAAGCGGCTTGAGTATCGCAAGCTCTCTTGGCTTAAGCTGCCAAGCCCCTTTGATATCGAGATAAGCATTGTCGGCATTCGGCGTTTTTACACGCTTGCTTGCTTGCAGTTCGCTCTCTTGCTGAGCCGCTTGCCACCAGCCCGCTTCCATCACTTTTTCCAACAAGATCTCGTACAGCGGCAACAAGTAGTGAACATCTGCCGCGGCGTACTCCAGCTGTTTGTCACTCAGAGGACGAGCCAACCAGTCCGTGCGCGACTCACTCTTATCCAGTTCCACGTTAAGGTACTGCTCGACCAATGCGGCAAAGCCCGTCGATAGACCGTGACCCAAAAACGCGGCCATGATTTGCGTATCCACCATCGGCACGGGTATCGCACCCAACGCATTGTGGAACACTTCCAAATCCTCACCGCAAGCGTGAAGCACTTTCATTACCGAGGCATCGTTAAGCAACTCAGTAAACGCACTCATATCAGTCAGCACCGTTGGATCAATCAGCGAGAGGGTGTCACCATCAAAAAGCTGAATTAAGCCCAATTGTGGGTAATACGTTCGGGTGCGGACAAACTCGGTATCCAACATCACAACGTCTGCTTCGCGCGCTTTACTGCATACCCTAACTAGGTCTTGGTTTTCGGTAATAATTTGGTAATTCACTCGTCTCTCGCTATCGCTTTGAAAATAAAAATGCCAGCCTTGGAATTCGGCTGGCATTTTAACACTCTTCGTGACACTTTGCGCGGCTTACGCTGCCTCATTCTCTTTGGCAAGCTTAGCATCATTTTCATCGCGTAATACGCGACGCAAAATCTTACCGACGTTGGTTTTCGGCAGATCTTCACGGAACTCAATCAACTTCGGCACTTTATAGCCTGTCAGGTGCTGACGACAGTGATTAATGATCTCTTCTTTGGTCAGGCTTGGATCACGCTTAACCACATAAATCTTCACCACTTCGCCAGAGACTTCGTGCGGCTGACCGATGGCCGCCACTTCAAGCACCTTACCGTGCAGCGCAACCACATCTTCGATTTCATTTGGATAAACGTTGAAACCGGACACCAAAATCATGTCTTTCTTACGATCAACAATGTGCAAGAAGCCATCTTCATCAAACTTGACGATGTCGCCAGTCGATAGCCAACCGTCATTGTTGATCACTTCTTTGGTCGCTTCTGGGCGCTGCCAGTAACCTTGCATCACCTGTGGGCCACGCACTTGCAACTCACCCGTTTCACTATTAGCGAGGGCTTCACCTTCATCGTTCACAATGCGAACTTCTGTTGATGGAACGGGCAGACCAATGGAACCGTTGTAATCCACAAGATCGTGCGGATACGCGGCAACCAGTGGTGAACACTCGGTTAAACCGTAGCCTTCTAGCAGGTAACAGCCTGTGGTTTTCTTCCACTTCTCCGCCACCGCGCGCTGAACGGCCATGCCACCACCAACCGCCAGTTTCAGATGGCTGAAGTTCAGTTCATGGAAATCTTCATTATTGACCAGCGCGTTAAACAGCGTGTTTACCCCAGTAATGGCGGTGAACGGGTATTTCTGTAGCTCTTTAACAAACCCTGGAATATCGCGTGGGTTGGTGATCAACAGGTTTCGGCCACCCATTTCGATGAACAACAAGCAGTTCACCGTTAAAGCAAATACGTGATACAACGGCAGCGCGGTCACCACAAGCTCACGGCCAGGCTGAAGAACCGGACCATACATGCCTTTAGCTTGCATTACGTTAGCAATCATATTGCGGTGAGTAAGGATTGCGCCTTTCGCCACCCCAGTGGTACCACCGGTGTATTGCAAGAACGCAATATCATCACCAGTCATAAAAGGTTTGACGTACTGAAGACGACGGCCTTTGTGCAAGGCTTTGCGCATCGAGATGGCCCCAGGCAGATCGTATTTTGGTACCATGCCTTTGACATATTTCACAACAAAATCAACGATGGTGCCTTTCGCACGTGGCAACATTTGGCCAAGGCTGGTTAGCACCACGTGTTTAACTGGCGTGTTCTCAACGATCTGCTCTAACGTATTGGCAAAGTTCGACACGATCACAATCGCTGTGGCACCAGAGTCGTTGAGCTGATGTTCCAATTCACGTGGGGTATACAACGGGTTTACGTTCACAGCAATACAGCCAGCACGTAGCACACCAAACAGTGCCACAGGATATTGCAGCAGGTTTGGCATCATTAATGCCACGCGATCGCCTTTTTTCAGTTTCAACTCGTTTTGTAGATACGCAGCAAACGCACGGCTGCGCTCTTCTAACTTGCGGAAAGTCATCACCGAACCCATGTTCATAAACGCAGGTTGGTCGGCGTATTTCTGCACTGATTGCTCAAACATTTCGACCAGTGACTCGTACTGATCTGGGTTGATGGTTTCCGGTACGTCAGATGGATAACGTGAAAGCCATGGTTTTTCCACGATGTTACTCCTCGTTTAAAGCTGGCCTACGCAAGAGAAGCTTGCGAGATAGCGTCCTTTTTATTTGTTCACTATTACAGCACAGCAGGCATGCTTGAGCACGAAACTCTCAAACACTTGTTTAAATTTTGTTAACTACTCCAAGAATTCGCATTGCGACCTCGAGTGATTGCTCTAAGTGACAGTGATGACCGCCTTGCACTGTCTCAATTTGGGCTGGATTTTTCGCATTTAAGTGACTGATATCCTTAAGCTCACGAAATCCATTTTCGCCTAATATGATCAGATGAAAACAGGAAATTTGGTCTAAAATCGTTTCGGCATGTTTCTGCGAGAGTCGATACAACGAATCACATTTCAGTTTTGCATCATGACGCCATTGCCAAATGCCATGGCGATGTTCAACACCACGTTCGACAATGGGTCGCAATGCATCCGCAGAAAGCTGATTGGCAGCGACGCGAAGCATGAGCGCTTCATCAAAACTACTGAGATTACGGGAGGGTTTCGCACGCAAACGATTACGGCTGAGTACCCCTTGCCTGAGCCTTTCAACCGCCTTTTGCGGGGCTTCAGCCAAAGGCCCGTAACCTTCTATCTGAACCAGAGCTGTCACCTGTTCAGGAAAGGCCGCACTATAACAACTTGCAATCAAAGCACCAAGTGAATGACCGACTAGTAGCAGTTTATTTGGCGATAAAACACGCAAAAACTGATAAACGTCATCGATATAATCATGAAATGGATAAAAATTATCCAATGACTTGTGCGAAGAGAGACCATGACCGGGGAGATCAATGGCGCATAGGTGAAGCTTAGGATTTTGCTGATGCAGCTCTGCCATGACACGATGAAAACTGGCGGCGTTATCCAACCAGCCATGAAGAAAAACGACTGATAAATCAGCCGTTTTTACGTCACCATACTCGATTGCTGCCAGCGTTCCACTGGCGATAACATAACGCGTCTCACGCATTATTTAACATCTTGAATGATTTTACCGTCACGCGGGAAGTCGCGCATTTGTCGACAAGTAATCGAATAACACGGGTAGAGGTAACTTGAAGTGTCATACACTCTCACTCTTTCTTCGATGGTCCAAAGGCGATAACCGTAGCTCTTCACCACTGGAAAAACATAATCATACTCGCCGATTTTGCCTTGCTCTTCCCCTGCAGCAGTGCCGACAACGGTAATCAAACGTCCTTGACTAAACGCAACGGGCTCTAAGTAGCCCTCAAGGTAGGCAACAAAACGTCCATTGGGTTCTTGGCTAATGTCGGGCTTGCCGTTTTTATCGATCGGCAAGTTAACAATTTCAATGCGCGTTTTGTCTTTGAGATTGTCCACTTTAGCAATCACGCCACCCAAACGAACATCTTGCGTCACCACGCCTTGGCTTTCTGCAAAGATTTTATAATCCGTTAGCACTTCTTGGTTTTGCGCCGTCAGCTCTTGTGGGAGAGAACTACACGCCGCCAAGCCGAGCAAAGCGATCATTGCGAAAAGAGAGCGGACCGTTTTCTTCATTATTTACCTGCCTGTCTTCAGTCATCAAAGCAACAAAAGGGTCAAATGTAGATATCGACACCGAGCAACTGGGCGAGTTCCTCTCTTTTGGCTTGATTCATTACGTCCATGTATTCTTGCATTGCACGTCGAGCTTGACCTTCGGGAAGATCATACTGAATTTGCGCTTTATGAATGTCAGATTCTTTGACATTTTGGATGCTATGCGCCACGGCATTGGCTACCTTGGACGTTTGACCAACCGCTTGTTGCTGTTGGTTTTTCGCCACCTTACGCTTGTTGCTGCTTTTATTCGTCCGTTGCGTCCCGGGAATAATCGCAGGAGGTAAACCGTTAATTGAAGCCATCGCGTTCCATCACTTTAAGTGGGCGTTATTCACGCCCTGGTAGTTTTTTCCAAGCCACGTTATCGCGCAGATAAACTGGGCTAGACTCTTCTACGGCAACCGTATTGCCCGCCGCCAGCTCATACTTAGCAAGGACAACAATGTCTTGAGCATCAGGGTAAAGTACCTCACCCGCTTCGATGTTCAACGGCAAATTGGCTAAGCTTTCAGCGTAGGCATCCCATCCTGTACCCGCGCTTGTCCAGCTCTGTTGATCGGCCGTGATATTTTGTGCTAATTGCGCCGGAGGAATGACGCATTCCGCGTCCACGGCAACCCAACTGCCATCTTGCTGACGCTGGTAGCGTCCCCAATAGACTTCATCCATGCGCGCATCAATCGCAGCCACCACCGAGGTCGCGCCGTGTACACGGTAGGAACCTTGCGCCATCGCTGCCAGTGTTGAAATGCCAATCATTGGCAAATCCGCACCGAATGCTAAACCTTGTGCAATACCGATGCCAATTCGCACGCCAGTAAAACTGCCTGGGCCACGGCCAAAAGCGAGCGCATCTAAATCGGTCAGTGTCAATCCAGCTTGTTGCAACACCTCTTCCACCATAGGTAGGACTTTTTTGGTGTGGTCACGTGGGGCCACTTCGCTACGTGAAAAGACTTGGTCGCCGACTAAAAGGGCGACTGAACAGTTTTCGGTTGCGGTGTCGATAGCAAGAATTTTAGCGCTCATTCAGTTCTCTGTTTGTTCTGTTAGAAATTGTTGAATCAAATCCAAATCACGGGTTCTTGGGATCGGAGGTAAGCTGGCAAGAAAAATGCCGCCGTATTCTCTTGTGACCAAGCGGTTGTCACAGATGATTAAAGCCCCGCGATCTTTTTGATCTCGAATCAGACGCCCTACCCCTTGTTTGAGCGTAATGACTGCATCAGGCAGTTGTACTTGCTCAAACGGCTCTCCGCCTCGTAATCGACAATCTTCGATACGAGCTTTAAGTAGCGGGTCATCTGGTGATGTAAAAGGAAGTTTGTCGATGATAACACAGCTTAAGGCGTCACCTCTAACATCGATTCCTTCCCAAAAAGCGCCAGTGGCCACCAGCAAGGCATTCCCCAACTCCATAAATTCAGCGAGCGTGCGCTGTTTGCTCATCTCGCCTTGCAATAAAACGGGTAAGTCCAAAACCTCGCGAAAACGCTCGCCTAATTCACGCATCATCGAATGTGAAGTACAGAGGAAGAAACAACGCCCTTGGTTGGATTCAATCACCGGCGCCAACATCGCCACCAGCTTTTGCGCCAAACCTGGGCTATTGGGCTCTGGTAGATAGCGAGGGACGCACAATCGCGCCTGCTCGGCATAATCAAATGGGCTTGGCAATGAGAATTGCTTTCGCGGCTTTAAGCCTAAGCGGTCGGTAAAATGACTAAAATCGTCCCCCACCGCCAACGTGGCCGAGGTGAAGATCCACGCGCCCTGTTTGATCTCTATTTGCTCATGAAATTTGTCCGCAACTGAGAGCGGCGTGATGTGCAATGTAAAATGGCGCGGCGAGGTATCAAACCAGTACGAATAGCCCGTGATGCTGGTATCACACACTCGTTCTAAACGACCTTTAATGAGGTTAGCGCGCTCAAACGCCACATCAAGCAATTGGCAGCGACCTAACGCGAGCTTGAGTACCTCGATGGTCAGATCCAACGCATCCACCAAGCGATCCACTTCGCGCTTGATGGATGGCGATTGTAAGGCATCTCGCCAATTGCCACGAAAGCCAGGCTCACCCAGCACAATGCGCATATCCATTGCGGTTTGGGCTAATTTATCCCCCACTTTTTGCAGCTGACGCATGTCTTTCACTTCCGTGCGATAGGCAATTTCAATGTCTTTGGCCAAATCGAGAATCTGGCGGCTGGAGAGTGACTGACCAAAATATTCGCTCGCAATATCAGGTAGTTGATGCGCCTCATCAAAAATAAACACATCCGCTTCGGGGATCAGCTCACCAAAACCGGTTTCTTTGATCGCCAGGTCGGCAAGAAAAAGGTGATGGTTCACCACCACCACATCGGCATCCAGCGCTTTCTTTCGCGCTTTTAACACAAAGCAATCTTGGTAACTTGGACAATCTTTGCCTAAGCAGTTGTCATTGGTTGACGTGATGGTGGGTATGATCATGCTGTCTTCTGGCAACTCTTCACAATCACCCAAATCGCCCGTTTTGGTTTCCGAAGACCAACTGCGCACTTTGACCAATTGGCTTAATGACGTGGAATCCGATTCATTGTGATGCACTTCGACCATTTGTCGGCTTAAACGCTCTAAACACAAATAGTTGGAGCGGCCTTTCAACAACGCGAGTTGTCCAAAAAAGCCTAACGCATCGGTCATGAGCGGCAAATCACGATGAAAAAGCTGTTCTTGCAAGTTTTTCGAACCGGTAGAAATAATGACCTTTTTGCCACTTAGCAGAGCTGGCACCAGATAAGCGAAGGTTTTACCGGTTCCGGTCCCCGCTTCAACCACAAGCTGTGTTTGCTGTTGGATCGCCTCGGCGACCGCTTCGGCCATATCGACCTGAGGTTGACGAGCTTGAAAGCCGGGAATGGCCTTGCCTAAAGCACCTTTGGAAGAAAACGTTTTTGCTATCATTCTGTGTTCTGCTGAGGGGTCAGTGGCACAGATTATGTCAGGTTTGTCTTTTTGAGGCGAATCCGAATTGTCTTCGCCTCGGCAGGTATTTGGTCGGTTATTTGCGGTTTAAATAGCGTGCAAGCCACGCTGGGCCGGTGAATTGATCCTCTTCCCCTAAGATGGCCTTGGCCGCTTCGGCTGGAGAAGCTCGATTTTCCCAAAGTTCAGTAATGCGATCCTCATCTATTTCATGGTTACCGAGCAGAGAGCTCACTCTCTCTACATACAGTTTTCGAGCCAGTAGATCTTTGTCCATATACACCACCTCTATGATTCTTATGAAGGCTCAATTCAGACAACGTCTTCAGCCAAACGTTTTGCTGGAGAATTTGTTTGAAACCATCTTAATAATAGATTATCTATTAGGCCTGTATTGCGGTTTAGTTCACCGTTCGACGCCCAAACAATTATTCGTACCATAAAAAAAATAAATCACGGAAGTATCTCTAATATGGAAAAGAAAACACTACTGACTCATTGCTCAGACGCGCCGGGTCTGATCTCTAAAATCACCAACATTTGTTACAAGCATCAACTGAATATTATTCACAACAATGAGTTTGTAGATAATTCCAGCGGTCACTTTTTTATGCGAACCGAACTGGAGGGATACTTTAACGACCACACTTTTCTTGCCGATCTCGACCAAGCGCTGCCACAAGGGGCAAAACGTAAACTCGTCAGTTCTGAGCGAAAACGCATTGTGATTTTGGTTACCAAAGAAGCGCACTGCTTAGGTGATATTCTGATGAAGAATTACGACGGTAGCTTGGATGTTGACATTGCTGCGGTGGTAGGTAACTACGACAAACTGCAAAGCCTCACGGAAAAATTCGACATCCCTTATCACCATGTTTGTCATGAAGGACTCGATCGTGAAAGTCACGAGCAGAAGATGCTTGAAGTGATTGGTCAATATCAGCCCGATTATTTGGTGCTAGCGAAATACATGCGTGTGCTCACGCCAGGTTTTGTTGAGAAATATCATCATAAGATCATCAACATTCACCACAGCTTCTTGCCTGCCTTTATTGGCGCGAAACCTTATCAACAAGCTTTTGATCGCGGTGTAAAAATCATCGGTGCTACGGCACACTTCGTCACCAATGATTTAGATGAAGGCCCAATCATCAAACAAGACGTGATTCCGGTTGATCACAACTTCAGCGCGCAAGACATGGCACAAGCGGGTCGAGATGTTGAGAAGAATGTGTTGAGCAAGGCGCTTAATAAAGTACTGAATGACCACGTTTTTGTGTATGGCAACAAAACCGTCATTCTTTAAGCATGGAATACAGCGAACTAAAAGGGTTGCAATGATTGCAACCCTTTGTTTTTTTCTGCGTAGCTAGGCTTGCTCAGACTCAACAATACGTTTTAAAGAATGTGGGTGCAGCTTGATGCAAATGCCTTGGTACTTGAACGCAACCGTCGGATTGTTCAACCGCTCACCTTCCCCCTTTGGACTCGACAACTTCACCTTAACCCCCAGTTCCTCGAGTTTGCTAAACTGAGCGCCAAACGCTGGATAGGTGTGTTTCAAATCCGCCAAATAGTCTTCGGCCGTTTGAGCATGAGATGGGACGACAAACTCTACATGTTCCCAACCTTCTTGGGGATACGCTTTTCCTTCTGCCGGATAAGGCAGCTCTAAGCATTCGATTTTCCAACCGCGACTGGCCAGTGGCGCATCAAACTCGATCACAATGATCGGACGACCATTGATGTTCGCCTGTGAGATCACTTTGCCTTGTTCACTCCACATTTGCTGAGACAACTGAGCGGTTTGATTCTCGTTTACGCGTAGCGCAATATGATCCGCTTGAGCAAAACTCAAATCCAGTTGCAATAAATCGGCCAGCGACTCGATTTTCTGCATGAAACCGGGTAAATCCTCTAGCATCTGTTGGGGTGTCAGGCGTTTTTCTGCCAGCAAATTACTCATTTTCGTTCTCTTCACACTTTTTATTTCTGGGCGTCATAGTAACAACTTCAGGCAAAATTGGCAGTCCTGCGAGTACTTTAATAAAAAGTCAAAATTTCACTAAATCGGCTCTGTATGAAAGGCAATATAATTGCTATCATTAGCCCCATTTTTGTGAACTCAAACAAAACCCGGCCTCTCTATTTCCGGGTTTTTCGTCCTTGAATTGAAGGAAACGCGTGTGAATATCCAAGCACTTATTAACGACAAAGTATCTCAGGCTCTTGAAGCTGCTGGCGCTCCTGCAGGCAGCCCTGCAGCGGTTCGCCAATCCGCTAAGCCACAATTTGGTGACTACCAAGCAAACGGCGTAATGGGCGTAGCAAAACAGTTGGGTACTAACCCTCGAGAATTTGCGCAAAAAGTATTGGATGTTCTAGACCTAGACGGCATCGCAAGCAAAACCGAAATCGCAGGCCCTGGTTTTATCAATATTTTCCTAAGCGAAGAGTTCCTAGCGAAGCAAGCTGAAGCGGCACTGGCGGATCCTCGTCTTGGCGTCGCGTCAGAAGAAGCACAAACTATCGTTGCTGACTACTCTGCGCCAAACGTGGCAAAAGAGATGCACGTTGGTCACCTACGTTCAACCATCATTGGTGATGCGGTTGTACGTACCCTTGAGTTCCTAGGTCACAAAGTGATCCGTGCGAACCACATCGGTGATTGGGGTACGCAGTTCGGTATGCTTATCGCCAACCTTGAGCGCGTGCAGCAAGAGTCTGGCGAAGTTTCTATGGAACTGGCTGACCTTGAAGGTTTCTACCGCGAATCGAAAAAACTCTACGACGAAGATGAAGAGTTTGCAGTAAAAGCTCGCGGCTACGTCGTTAAACTGCAAAGCGGCGACGAGTTCTGCGCAGAGATGTGGAAGAAGCTGGTTGACGTCACCATGATCCAAAATCAACGCAACTACGATCGTCTCAACGTCTCTCTATCTCGTGATGACGTCATGGGCGAGAGCATGTACAACGACATGCTACCTAAGATCGTAGCCGACCTGAAAGCTCAAGGTCTTGCGGTTGAAGATGACGGCGCGCAAGTTGTGTTCCTTGAAGAATTCAAGAACAAAGACGGCGAGCCTATGGGCGTTATCGTACAAAAACGTGACGGTGGCTTCCTCTACACCACAACGGACATCGCGTGTGCGAAATACCGTTACGAAGAGCTAGGCGCAGATCGTGTGCTTTACTTCATCGACTCTCGTCAGCACCAGCACCTAATGCAAGCTTGGACGATCGTTCGTAAAGCGGGTTACGTGCCAGAGTCTGTTTCTCTTGAACACCATGCATTCGGCATGATGCTGGGTAAAGACGGTAAGCCATTCAAAACTCGTGCGGGTGGTACGGTTCGTCTTGCTGATCTTCTTGATGAAGCAGAAGTGCGTGCAGCGCAACTGATCGAATCTAAGAACCCAGAACTAGCTGAAGACGAGAAGAAAGCAATAGCGAACACAGTTGCAATGGCAGCGGTTAAATACGCAGACCTTTCTAAGCACCGTACTACAGACTACGTGTTCGATTGGGACAACATGCTAGCGTTCGAAGGTAACACAGCACCGTACATGCAATACGCTTACACGCGCGTAGCCTCTGTATTCGCTAAAGCAGGCGTTTCTATGGATGATCTGCAAGGTGAAATCAAGATCACTGACGAGAAAGAAAAAGCGCTTATCGCCAAACTGATGCAGTTCGAAGAAGCAGTTCAATCTGTGGCTCGCGAAGGTCAGCCACACATCATGTGTAGCTACCTATTCGAACTCGCAGGTCAGTTCTCTAGCTTCTACGAAGCATGCCCTATCCTAGTGGCTGAAGACGAAGCAGTGAAACAAAGCCGTCTGAAACTCGCTGCGCTAACAGCGAAGACCATTAAGCAAGGTCTGTCTCTACTTGGTATCGATACGCTAGAACGTATGTAATAGGTTCGAGGTTCGAGGTTCGAGGTTCGAGGTTCGAGACAATAAAGAAAGGTTGACGTGAAAGCGTCAACCTTTTGTTTTATCTGGCGTATACTGTTGTCATTCAATTCAAACCGGACAACAACAATGAGTTTTGAACTGCATCCTCAACTGGCCAAAGACACAACGGTGATTGGCCACTTCCCACTGTGTGTGGCATTGCTGCATAAAGACAATGCCGTGCCGTGGGTGATTTTGGTACCGAAACGTGCAAACCTAAAAGAACTACACCACTTGCCAATGCAAGAGCAACAACAGTTTTTGCTCGAGTCTCAAGCAGTAAGCCAAGCACTGGAAGCGACATTCCGCCCAGACAAACTCAACCTTGGCGCATTAGGTAACATGGTGCCACAACTGCACATTCACCACATTGCACGCTTTAAAGACGACGTGGCGTGGCCAGGACCCGTTTGGGGCAATACCAACGGAGAGTTCCGCACCGAAGAAGAACAAAACGAACTGCTTGTTCGCATCAAAAACGTCCTATCACTGAGCTCAATCTTCCAAAAAGCCTAAATCAAATCGCTTGTTGATAGCGGGGCTGAAAGAGTACTCGGGCGCAATAGAAAAGCCGCATCATTACTGATGCGGCTTTGTCGTTTTTATCTCATTTGGCGTCTGAGACTACATGGTTACGGTCAGCGATAAACCGTCTTGTTTGGTCACTGCGTAGCGAACACGAGTGACACAATGAGCTTTATTGGTGTCGACTAAGCGGCTAATTTTACCTTTCTTGATCCACACGCTTAACATCGCATCAGCGCCATCTTCACTCATCCCAAACTGCTTAGCCAGATCTGACTGGGAGACGGTTCCTTTATCTGCAATATATTGATAAAGCTCTTTTAATATCATGCTACCTGCGCCTCAAATACGCCTCGTTGCTTGTCACCTACGCGCTTAAACACACGATACGTGGCAAAGAAAATGGCGACAATCGCTGCGATCCAAACACCACTGCTGACAGGACTATCCGCAAAGTGTGTCAACTGGTTGTAGAAGGTCGCACAAAGGTAGGCCAGAGCCATCGTCCACACGGCAATAAAGCGTGCAAATTTATGTCCGAATTCGCGAACGTATGCCCCCATCGCTGCCACACATGGGGTGTACAACAAAATAAAAATGAGGTAGGCAAAAGCCGCATGACCAGACGCAAACTGCGCTTTAAGGTTACCAAAGATAGAAGCATCAACATCTTGTTCCTCTGCCACAGCATTTGAATCCGTTAGATCTCCCACCTCGATACCCAATGGATCTGAATAGCTCAAACCCGCTAAGTTTTCAGGGATACTCATCACGGCCTCTTCTAGGCTGGCCATCAGATCAAACTCCGCTTCTTCTCCATCACTTGGTGTGGTGTATAGACTATTAAGCGTACCCACTACTGCCTCTTTGGCGAAGATACCTGTGATGATACCGACTGTCGCTGGCCAGTTGTCTTTCTCGATACCAATCGGAGCAAACACGGGCGTTACCACTTGCGCGGCTTTTGACAGAACCGAGTTTTCGCTGTCTTCGTTGCCGAAGCTGCCATCGGTACCAAGCGAGTTCAAGAAACTTAGGATCGCAACCACAACAACGATGGTTTTGCCTGCACCCAAAACGAAACGCTTCAGTTTTTGCCATGTTTTGATCACCACGTTTTGCAGTGTTGGCAGTTCGTAATCGGGCATTTCCATCACTAAGCTGTCACTACTACCCGGGTACAGCGTGTGCTTAAGGAAGAGACCCGTGAAAATCGCCGCGACGATACCAAGTAGATAAAGCGCAAACACAATATTTTGCCCAGCACCTGGAAAAAAGGCGGCAGCAAATAGCGCATACACAGGCAAGCGAGCACCACAAGACATAAATGGCGCCATTGATGCTGCCAGTTTACGTTCACGCTCTTGGTCTAGTGTACGCGTGGCCATAATGGATGGCACGTTACAGCCGAAGCCTAAAACCAGTGGTACAAAAGCTTTACCCGGCAGGCCGATCTTCTGCATCACTTTATCAAGCACAAAGGCGGCGCGAGCCATGTAGCCTGAGCTTTCAAGCACAGCGAGGAAAAGGTACAAACAGGCGATAACCGGAATGAAAGTCGCCACCGTCTGAATACCACCACCGAGTCCATCTGCCAGTACCGTCACCAACCACACCGGCAAGTGTCCGTCTAACAAGTGGTGGCCTCCATCAACCAATAGAGCACCGACACCGATATCAAAGAAGTCAATAAAGGCACTACCAATGTTGATAGAGAACATGAACATGAGGTACATCACAACGAAGAAGAACGGAATACCGACCCATTTGTTGAGAATAAATTGGTCCAGCTTTTCAGTGACACTGCGGCTTAACTTACCTTCGCTACGACGGACCTTTTTGCACTCCTGATGAAGATGTGTATATTTGACGTCAGCAACGTGTAAGTCCACATCCAGATTTAATTCCGTCACGACTTCTTCAACACGAAGGCGCTCCACATCAGACATACTGTTTAGTACCAGAGCGTCTTTCTCGAGAGCACGAACGGCGAGTGCTCGGTGGGAAACCGTTTGATCGTTAAATAGCGTTGAAATGCTATCAATCGCCGCTTCCATCGCCTGACCATAGTTCAAAGCAATCTCTTTTAGTGCCACACCTTGAACCACAGATTTGTGCAGTTTCTCTTTAAACTCCGCAACTTGTGCTTTGTTCGTTGCGGATAAACTGATCACTGGGCAACCGAGACTTTTTTCTAACTCAGCCACATTGATGATCTGACGCTCACGTTTAAGCGCATCCATTTTATTCAACACAACAATCATCGGGCGGCCAAGTTCGCGCAATTGCAGTGTCATGTATAAGCTGCGCTCAAGGCTTGTTGCGTCCACCACATTGATGATCATATCGGCTGGGTGAGTTAATACCGCGCGAGAAGCAATCGATTCATCAATACTGTTGCTGTCATTACCACTATCCAGCGAGTAGATACCCGGAAGATCTGTCAGCAAAAATTCATCACCAGCGTGATGGTAACGACCAGTTTTCTTTTCTACCGTGACGCCAGCCCAGTTGCCCACTTGCTGTTTCGCGCCAGTCAAACCGTTAAATAACGTCGTTTTTCCGCTGTTAGGATTACCGACCGTCAGAATTTGATACTGCATTATTGGCACTCCACTTCGATGGCTTCCGCAATTTTTTCTCGCACCGCTAACGACACTCCACGAGCTTCTATTTGTAGTGGATCACCCATTGGTGCTCGACGAATAAGTCGTACAGACGTGTTTGGCAAAATACCCATCACCATGAGTTTCTTTCTCACGTCGCTAGTGAGTCCATGAATAGCCACAACCATCGCGCTCTGGCCTTGTTTTAATTCTGATAATTTCATACTTGCCCGAAAAGAAAGTGTAAATGAGAAATATTTTTATTAATAATGCAATTCTACGCCTCAACAAGCTGATTTTTATTGTCTGAAATCAAAGATTGCAGAACTGCGTTCGTAACTTTCGTCAAATTTAGACACGTCATTTACGTCAAAATCCAAATTTCAAATCAACATCGCGTTTAACGTTTTGTTTACAAAAACAAGAAGCAAAATAAATAAACCTTAAATTACAACAACTTAAGAGTACGGGGAGATATTGTCGTTTTTGTAAGGTATCAATGGCGTTATTTTTATAAGGAAAATAAGTCGATTAACTTATAGTGAACACATCGAGAGGCACTCCTCTCAAGAATTCCAGAGGTGACGTGACGATGTCGCGTCACTCCGGCAGCAAGCGAAGGTGTCATTGACACCCGTGGTATAGTCCCCCCGGCTATACCACGATATTTTTTTTCTATCGTTTTCCTCTCTTGTTAAACTCTTTATCTTATTACTCTCACTTTCACCCGTGCACTTAGCAAGCAATAAATTAGCCTCATCCGTTTCTCAACGTATTTTCGATCACACCGTTCAATAACTCCGCATGTACATGACTATCTCAGCTATAGAGCAGCCAATAAGTAGCTTAACGAACAAGGATGAGAGAAAGCATCCATGTCGTATCAGGCTATGAGTTGAAATAGCCTAGGCGCAAGTTAGGCGGAAATAATGTGCCGTTGATGAATAAAGGCCATAGGCAAGGCGAATCAAGCTTTGAGGTAAGCCGAGCACGCTAGGTAGACCGCGATGTTATTCGGACTCTAGAGCGTCACTGGCAAATTTTGAAGGGGGCACACCAAAGTACAGTTTAAAACGTTGACTAAAGTAAGAAGGATCATTAAATCCCGATGCGAAAGCCACATCGACCACTTTTTCACCAGCCAACAAACTTTCGCATGCTTTTTCTAAACGTACTTCCGTGAGGTAATCCGTAAATGTACGAGAGCTCGCTGATTTAAACCGTCGCTGTAAGCTGCGCTCAGAAACATAGAGCTTTTTGGCCGCCATTGCCGTGCCAAATTCTGGGTTTGTATAATGCTCTGCCACCATAGCCTCGACCTTCGCCAACCATAGCTGCTCTGGCGACAGAACAGCTTCGGATGAGACTTCCGTAACTGGAGACAGCTCGACTGAATCAACAAAGATGCTTGGCTCTTCATCATTTATCAGAGATTCAACCGCTTTTGGCCACAGTATTTCGATCTTGTTTCGCTCAGCGCTACTGAACAAGCTTAAGCGTCCGCCACTTTGTTCAACTAAAGCAGGTAGCTTCTCAATTGCAGTATCGACTTTTGTCGACTCAACACCAGCGCTATCCTCGGCTTCCGTGCTCGTACTAAACGGCTGGCCAAAATCAATAAACGACACTTCAACAAAATCGTTTTGCTCTCTGATCACAATATCGAGCATTTGGCCACGATAGGCGCGTTTCAACACACTTGCAAAAACACTATTAAAAATGACATCCAGATTAAATTGCCCTACCGCGACACGATAGTCGTCCGATTCGCCAGAAATGTGCACCTGAACACCGCTTTTATTGAGTTCATCTTCCCAAACGTCAACGACCGACTGAATGATATGGCTAACGTTAAAGTTTTGCAGATGCCCGTCAGTTCCATCGCTGGGCGAGCTTTTTAGCTCTTCCAAAAGCATTGCTATGCGCATTTGATGTTCCTGATATTCTGAGGCAGGTTCAACCGATGGCTTGCTTAGTAATGCATCCACACTTTGACGTAATGAACGGGCAACATTGTCAACCAGCAAATTTCTAACTTGGATCTGTTTACGAAGTTGTTGGTTACTGGTGAGCAACACTCGACTCTGATGACGCAATTGATTGGTCTTCAATGCCACCAGTGCCGTCAACTCACGGTTTTGAACACTGACGTAACGAGAACGCCAGAAAACAACTAAGCCGCCCAGCGCTACGATAAGCAAGACAAAAATTGCCATCGCCATCGTAGTTTGATACCACGGGTGTAACACCGTAAAGCGAACTTGCACGGAATCCCCTGCGACTAGACTGGTTTTAACACTTAACAGGTAATCACCTGCCGCAAGGTGTTCAAAAGAGACTTGTCCTGCTTCTGTGGTTTGCCAGTGTTCCTGGTTTAAACGGTAATAGAGCGTTTCACCGTAAGCATTGGGCATCACGCCGAGGCCAAAACTAATCGCGGAACCATACGCTAACTCGGGCAATTGCCACTCTTTTTGCCCGATATTTGCAACCTGATCATCAATACGAACTTGGCTGATGACCACTCTAGGTTCAGGTAGTTTGGATACCATTAGGTCATCACGGTCCGCAAATACCAGGCCATATTTTGAACCCAGTACTAACACCGAGCCGGATTGCGCTTCTCCAAATGAAGCCGCACATGCCCCTTCAACGAACTCATTACTCATAATGCCCGAACGAGACCCAAAGTGCTTACGCAGCTCTCCGTCAAAATTGTAAAAACTGAGACCAATTGAACTCACCATCCAAATGCCGCTAGCATCGGTGACTAAGCAAATAGGCTTCACGTTTTCCTGAGGAAGTGCCAGCTCTCCTAACGTTTTTTCTGTGGGATCTTTACGATAGATGCCGTGAGTCCCTGCAAACCATAGCGACCCATCTTTCGCTTCTGCAATATCGACACTTTCACCAAAAGACTGCGTGTTTCGCTCAAAACGGATCTTGTCGTTTTCTAGCACATAGGCCCCGTGATCGGTTCTTACGATTAACGGGACTTTTTGATCCACTTCTAGACCCAAAATTCGAGCGGGCAAATTTTGGCTGGCAATCCACCGATCGCCATAATCTTGGAAGCGCCCATCGGCAACGCCAATGGCAGCTAATCGATAACCCGAACTTATCCAAACCTTGCCTTGAGGGCTGACCGAAACAAAATCAATCTCTTTACCTTTAAGGTAACTTGGTAAATCGAACGATCGAAGTTTGTACTGATTCGTGTCGTATATATACAGACCTTGCTCGGAAGCAATCCAGATGTTGCCATCTTCAAGTGCAAAGTCATTCACCTTTACCGGCAAACGCACGCGGCTGTATTGTTTATTAACCCCAATGGCCCGGTAAAGATTGTTTGCATCTTTAAACCAAATCGTTTCATCTGATGCATAGACAATTTTGGTGATATTGCCATTAAAACGGCTGGCTTTTTCTTCGGTGATGTTATTAAGACGTTCAAATTTTCGGCCAAACAGAGAGTAGTAGAGAATGCCACTGTTCGTCGCAACCCAAATACCCCCTTGTTCATCATTCACCAACGAGTAAATTTTTCGATTATCAGGAGAGACATCTTGCGCACCTGCCGCTTTCACTTTGGCCACTTGTCCAGTTAAAAACGAGTAACTGTACAGACCATGTTCCGTGCCAATCCAATATTCTTGATTGGTTTCTGTCATCGAAAGCACATGAGACTCTCCAATCATGATGTTTTTTTGAGTCGGCTTTAAAATATCAATGAGCGCAGCGCCATTTAGCGTCCCCACCAGTAACTCACGACGAGTCGGAGAAAAGTACAGTTTGGCAACGAAATGCTTCGCTGACGCTTTGATATGGGTAAATTGCTCACCTTGTGATAGGTACGCTCCCGATGTGGTACCGAGTACCCATTTGCTTAAAACCCGCTTTGCATCATTGATGTAGACGTAACTACTCTGATTGTTTTGATACAACGAGAGTAAGGAATAGGTTTTTAATTCTTTTGATTCAATATCGTAGTCATAAAAATTGATGCCATCACTCACCCAAATGTGGCCATCTGAGCTGCCAATTTTTCTGATTTCTGCCCCTGGGTTTAAGCTAAACGCTAACTGACGTTTCTGATTGGGGTACGTTTGGAAGACTTCGTTCGCGACAAAAGTCCAAAAACTGCCTTGGTGAAAGGCCACTTGCTCGGAAGGATACTCTAGAAGGCTGCCACGTTTCGGCAACAAGGTATTGCCATCGAAATATTGCACTTTGCCGTGCACGTCATGTATCCATAAACCACCATCACCGCCAACAAAGAGATTTTTAGCGGCAACAAAGGTTCCCTGCTCCTGTCCAGGCAGTGGGTAAAATATGGCAGAGTTTCCGTCCAAAGCTAGCGCTTTGAACGGTAGTGTAAGCCCAGCGAGTAGAAGCCAGGCAAGAATACGCAGCAAGTCAGATTTCCCTGTAAAGTCAATTCTTACGCCCTTGATTATTTTCAACGCTTTAGAGCATTATTTTGGGGCGCTAAATATCATAGCGAAATTGCGGCATGATAAAAATATCAACTTAGCAAGGGTTGCTAATATCACTAATTGGATCACGTAAATAGGGAGAAGTTGGATCTACTTATCATGTAAACATTGGTAGAAATCATTCCCCATTGAGAGGAGATAATTAAAGTAGCCGCCGGATTCAAGTGTCACTTCTGTACCAATAGGGTCTAGAACCCCTTTTTTCGCCGAGCTGCCTCTCATGACACTTTCGATAACCGCTGGTGTAAATTGTGGCTCAGCAAACACACACACAACATCGCCTTTTGCTAAACGGTTACGAATTTCAATCAACGTTTTCGCTCCAGGCTTTTTCTCCGGGCTAACCGTAAAGTGCCCAAGGTTGCGAAGTTGATACTGCTGTTCAAAGTAGCCATAAGCATCATGGAACACATAGTAGCCGCGCTCTTTCACTCCTTGTAGCAACTTATTTAAACGCGTATCCGTTTCATCCAATCCCTGCATGAAACGCTTTAAGTTAGCTTTGTACTGTTCTTCGTTCTGCGCGTCGATTTCGATCAGACGCGCCGTTATCGCTGGAGCAACTTGTTTGACCGCGTCGATGCCCATCCAAAAATGGGGGTCATGGCTACCGTGATCATGGCCATCATGCTGATGAGCCTCTTGGTATTCACGTAACTTAAGAGAAGGAATCGCGCTGATCGTTAGCACATTGGAATGTTCTGACACCAACTTTGTCATAAAAGGCTCTAAGGATGAGCCAAACCACACTATCAGATCCGCTTGCCTTACTTTTTTCACGTCAGAAGGTTTCAAAGCGTAATCGTGAGGCGATGCATTGGCAGCCACGAGTAACTTGGGGGTCGTTACCTCTTGCGTAAGCTCATTGACGATCAGCTGTATTGGTTTAATGCTGGTTAAAACCTCAACGGCAAGCGCTTGTAACGGCAAAAATAACGTAAAAGTACACAATAAAAAGCGAATCATAATAATCCAAGTTGGTAAGTAGCGTTCATTAGGATAAAATGTTACATTATAACACTCACCAATTGCAAATGAGTTCTATTCATGTCAGCGTTAATTAGCCTAAAGGCGCTTTCGGTCACCTTTGACGATAAGAAAGTTTTAGACAGTATTAGCTTGGATTTGCACAAAGGTAAAATCACGACACTGATCGGCCCAAATGGTGCCGGCAAGTCAACCTTAGTCAAAATCATCATCGGTTTACTCAAACCCACTTCAGGTCAAGTTCAACGTCAAGCAAAGCTCACTATCGGCTATGTCCCGCAAAAGCTAAAACTCAATGACACATTGCCACTTAATGTTATCCGTTTCCTAAATCTATCAGGAAAGTATAGCCAGCAAGAAACCATGGAAGCACTTCGACTTGTTGGTGCAGAGCACCTATATAAATCCAACATGCACAAACTCTCTGGCGGTGAGACTCAACGCGTGCTGTTGGCTCGCGCGCTTTTGCAACGGCCAGACTTACTTGTACTTGATGAACCCGCTCAAGGCGTCGACATTCAAGGACAAATTGATCTCTACGATTTAATTGAAAGCATCCGCCATCGTTTCGATTGTGCCGTGTTTATGGTGTCACATGATTTACACCTGGTTATGGCAAAAACCGATGAAGTCATTTGCCTTCAACATCACGTTTGCTGTTCTGGCGCGCCAGAAGACATTACTCAGCACCCGTCTTACATTGCATTATTCGGTAGTGCGGCAAGAGACTCATTAGCGATTTATCATCACCAACATGACCACCACCACCACGATTTAGCAGGCCAACCTGTTTCTGGTGATGCAACTCAGTGTAACCATCATCACCATGGACATCATCATGATTGAGTTTCTTCTTCCTTCTCTTTTAGCCGGCTTAGGAATTGCGCTGATCGCCGGGCCTTTGGGATCATTTGTTGTTTGGCGCAGAATGGCTTACTTCGGCGATACCCTAGCTCATGCGTCATTAATGGGGCTAGCGCTTGGCTTTCTGCTCGATGTGAACTTGTACCTTGCGCTCATTGTATGTTGCCTCGCTTTAGCGGTGATACTCGTGACACTGCAAAAACAGCAGCTCGTTGCGTCGGATACACTGCTCGGCATCTTAGCTCACAGCGCATTGTCCATCGGTTTGGTCGCGGTAAGTTTTCTCGATAATGTCCGTGTGGATCTGATGAGCTACTTATTTGGTGATCTTTTGGCTGTCTCCCCACAAGATTTGCTGTTCATATACGCAGGAGTCGCTGCGGTTGGCGCAACGTTGTATCTTTTTTGGCGACCGCTTTTGTCCACCACAGTTAATGAAGAGTTGGCTGCAGTGGAAGGCACCAATATCGATTTGATTCGCCTAATTTTGATGCTGATGGTCGGTATCGTTATCGCAGTGGGAATGAAATTTGTCGGCGCACTGATTATGACCTCTCTGCTGATCATCCCTGCAGCAGCGGCAAGGCGCTTTGCTCAGTCACCAGAGCAAATGGCTGGGTTTGCTTCTCTGATCGGTGTTCTTGCCGTCCTCGGTGGGTTAACGCTCTCTTGGCATTTCGATACCCCGGCAGGCCCCTCAGTGGTCATTAGCGCAACCGCTATCTTTATGCTGGCTCAACTAAAGCCGCAAACAAGCTAAAGTGACAGAACAAGTAAACTACAATGAAAAAGCCGAGCATTGATTGCTCGGCTTTTACTTGGACGGATGACGCTGTTGTCTATTACCAACCCGTCACTTCGCGAAGTGCTTGACCAATTTCAGCCAAAGACTTAACGGTTTTCACACCAGCAGATTCAAGTGCTGCAAACTTCTCATCCGCAGTCCCTTTACCACCAGAAATGATAGCACCAGCATGGCCCATACGTTTACCCGGAGGCGCAGTTACACCAGCGATGTAAGAGACCACTGGCTTAGTAACGTTCTCTTTAATGAACGCTGCCGCTTCTTCTTCTGCCGTACCGCCAATTTCACCGATCATCACGATCGCTTCCGTTTCTGGGTCTTCTTGGAACAATTTTAGAATATCGATGAAGTTAGAACCTGGGATTGGGTCACCACCGATACCAACACAAGTAGACTGACCGAAACCTTCATCCGTGGTTTGTTTAACGGCTTCGTACGTTAAAGTACCTGAGCGTGAAACGATACCCACTTTACCCTTCTTATGGATATGACCTGGCATGATGCCGATCTTACACTCATCAGGAGTGATAACGCCTGG
This sequence comes from Vibrio vulnificus CMCP6, assembly GCF_000039765.1. Taxonomy (NCBI): domain Bacteria; kingdom Pseudomonadati; phylum Pseudomonadota; class Gammaproteobacteria; order Vibrionales; family Vibrionaceae; genus Vibrio; species Vibrio vulnificus. The sequence continues at coordinate 142,245 of NC_004459.3, forward strand.
ACAGTTTGGCCCAATCATACGAACGCCAGTCTGCTCCAGTTTCACTTTCACATCGATCATATCCGTCGTAGGAATGCCCTCTGTGATGGTTACAATAAGTTCGATACCCGCATCGATTGCTTCCAAAATGGCATCTTTACAGAAAGGAGCTGGAACGTAGATAACTGTTGCTGTTGCGCCCGTTGCTTCTACCGCTTCGCGAACAGTGTTGAACACAGGTAGGCCTAAATGTGTTTGACCACCTTTACCAGGAGAAACACCACCAACCATTTGCGTGCCATAAGCTAGCGCTTGCTCTGAGTGGAAAGTACCTTGACCGCCTGTGAAACCCTGACAGATTACTTTGGTGTCTTTGTTAATTAATACAGACATTATTTGCCCTCCGCCGCAGCAACTACTTTCTGAGCAGCATCTGTTAGTGATTCTGCTGCAATGATATCCAAACCTGACTCTGCCAGTACTTTGCGGCCAAGATCCGCATTAGTACCTTCAAGGCGTACAACAACGGGTACGCTTACACCAACTTCTTTTACCGCGCCGATGATACCTTCTGCGATCATGTCACAACGAACAATACCACCAAAGATGTTCACCAAAACGGCTTTTACATTGTCATCAGAAAGGATGATCTTGAATGCCTCTGCTACACGCTCTTTTGTCGCGCCGCCACCTACATCCAAGAAGTTGGCTGGTTTGCCACCGTGTAGGTTTACGATGTCCATAGTACCCATTGCAAGGCCTGCACCGTTCACCATACAGCCGACGTTACCATCAAGTGCTACGTAGTTCAGTTCCCACTGCGCCGCATGAGCTTCACGCTTATCTTCTTGAGAAGGATCGTGCATTTCACGCAGTTTAGGTTGGCGGTAAAGCGCATTTGAGTCGATGTTGATCTTACCATCTAGACAAAGTAGGTTGCCTTCACCAGTAATCACAAGTGGGTTGATTTCAAGAAGAGCGAGATCGTATTGAGTGAACATTTCACCCAAACCCATGAAGATTTTCACAAACTGCTTAATTTGATCGCCTTGAAGACCAAGTTTAAATGCAAGCTCACGACCTTGATAAGCCTGAGGGCCTACCAGTGGATCAATAGCCGCTTTGTGAATCAGTTCAGGTGTTTCTTCTGCAACTTTTTCGATTTCCACACCGCCTTCAGTTGAGGCCATGAAAACGACTTTACGTGTTGCACGGTCAACGACAGCACCCAAGTATAGCTCGTTGGCAATATTGGACGCTTCTTCAACCAAAATTTTTGTTACTGGCTGACCATTCGCATCTGTCTGATAAGTTACCAGGTTTTTGCCAAGCCATTTTTGTGCAAATTCTTTCACGCCTTCTTTCGTATCGTGAAGCTCTACGCCACCCGCTTTACCGCGGCCACCTGCGTGAACCTGACATTTTACAACTTTCTTCGCGGTGCTAATGCGGCCAGCAGCTTCAAATGCTTCTTGAGGTGTATCACAAGCATAACCTTCTGGTACCGGCAAACCGAATTCTGCAAACAGCTGTTTGGCTTGGTATTCATGCAAATTCATTTTGATATTCCGTTTGTTCTTCCCTTAAGGGATTTATTATTTCCATAACGTCACGATTAACAGTGCGACGCCTGTAGGGTCTTCTCAAATAAACTGCTAACAGTTCAAGTGAAGGCCAGACGCTGAGCCAGTCTAGCCTTAGGGATTTTTAACGTCTAGCCATCAACGACAACTAGACGTTTTAGCGATATTAAACGTCTAACAACAGACGTGCTGGATCTTCCAGTAACTCTTTCACGGTCACTAGGAAGCCAACCGACTCGCGACCATCAATCAAGCGGTGGTCATAAGACAGTGCTAGGTACATCATTGGCAGAATTTCAACTTTGCCATCTACCGCCATCGGACGATCTTGAATCTTATGCATACCCAAAATCGCAGATTGTGGTGGGTTGATGATTGGAGTCGACATCAATGAACCAAACACACCACCATTCGTGATGGTAAAGTTGCCGCCAATTAGCTCGTCAACGGTTAGTTTTCCGTCACGACCTTTGATGGCGAGCTCTTTGATACCCTTTTCAACATCCGCAAAACCTAGCGTGTCGCAGTCTTTTAGGACTGGAGTCACTAGACCACGTGGCGTAGAAACCGCCATACTGATGTCAAAATAGTTGTGGTAAACAATGTCATCACCATCGATCGATGCATTGATTTCAGGATAACGCTTCAGTGCTTCAGTCACCGCTTTCACGTAGAAAGACATGAAGCCAAGACGAATACCATGACGCGCTTCAAACTGATCACCATACTGCTTACGAAGATCCATGATTGGCTTCATGTTAACTTCGTTAAACGTCGTCAACATCGCCGTGCTGTTTTTCGCTTCTAGCAAACGGTTAGCCACTGTTTTGCGTAGACGTGTCATTGGAACACGTTTTTCACTGCGAGCAGCAACCGGTGCAACTGCAGCAGGAGCTTCTGCAACTGCAGGAGCTTGTTTTGCCGCGGCAAGGTGCGCTTCGATATCTTCACGTGTAATACGGCCACCAACACCCGTACCTTTTACTTGGCTTGCTTCCAAGCTATGCTCTGCGAGAAGGCGACGCACCGCTGGACTAAGGGCATCATTGCTCTCTTCTGATAAGCTTGCTGTATGACGCTTATCTGGAGATGGCTCTGACTCTTCCGTCGTATCAGCCGTAGGTTCACCCGCGACAGCCGCCAATTTAATGCGACCAATCAGTTGCTTCGAAAGCACTGTCGCACCTTCTTCTTCAACGATCGCTTCCAGAATACCCGCTTCTGAAGCCGGTACTTCTAACACTACTTTGTCTGTTTCAATATCAACCAGTACTTCATCGCGCTCAACTCTGTCGCCTGGTTTCTTGTGCCAAGTTGCAACTGTTGCATCGGCTACTGATTCAGGTAAATCTGGAACCAGAATTTCAATAGTCATATCTGTTTCTTCCTTTTACTTCTAGTTCTTAATCCGAAGTCTTTTCGTTCACGTTTAGCGCGTCATCAATCAGCGCTTTCTGCTGTTTCAAGTGCACCGACATATAGCCAACGGCTGGAGAAGCTGACGCTGGACGACCAGCGTATTTCAACTCAGTTCCTGCCGGGATAGCTGCACGGAAGTTATGTTGGCTACAGTACCAAGCCCCTTGGTTTTGCGGTTCTTCCTGACACCAAACAAAATCTTCAACATTCACATAAGGTGCTATTGCCGCTTTCACGTCATCCATTGGGAATGGGTACAGCTGTTCAATACGTACAATCGCGACATCATCTTGCTCGTTATTGCGACGCTGCTCTAGAAGGTCGAAGTAGACTTTACCTGAACAGAACACAACACGTTTCACTTTTGCCGGATCCAGTTCATCGATTTCTGGAATCGCGGGCATAAAGGTACCATTTGCCAAGTCATCGAGTGACGATGTGCATAATGGGTGGCGTAGCAATGATTTAGGAGACATCACAATCAGTGGACGACGCATTGGACGCACAACTTGACGACGGATCATGTGATAAACCTGCGCAGGGGTTGATGGCACAACCACTTGCATGTTTTGTTCAGCACACAGTTGTAGGTAACGCTCAAGGCGCGCAGATGAGTGCTCTGGACCTTGACCTTCATAGCCGTGAGGCAACAACATGGTTAACCCACATAGTCGAGCCCACTTCTGTTCACCCGAAGAGATGAACTGGTCAATAACCACTTGTGCGCCGTTAGCAAAGTCACCAAATTGTGCTTCCCAAAGCGTCAAGCCACTTGGCTCTGCCGTTGCGTAACCATATTCAAAGGCAAGTACCGCTTCTTCAGAAAGAACCGAATCGAATACTTCAAAAGGACCTTGCTTATCATGAATATTGGCAAGAGGAACATACGTACTGGCATCGTTTTGGTTGTGCAGTACAGCATGACGATGGAAGAAGGTACCACGACCAGAATCCTGACCTGAAATACGAATGCGCTTGCCATCATCCACTAGTGTGGCGTAGGCCAAAGTTTCTGCCATCCCCCAATCTAGCTCTTTTTCACCATTGGTCATTGCCGTACGGTCGTTGTAAAGCTTGCTCACTCGGCTGTGAAGCGTGTGACTTTCTGGGTATTGGCATAAACGCTTACCTAGCTCGACTAGGCGTTGTTTATCGTAGGTATTGCTCCAAGGCGTATCCCACTCATGGCCCAGATATGGAGACCAATCGACAGAATGTAATGCCATTGGACGCCATTCTTTAACAACCACTTCGCCGTGATCGAGTGCATCACGATACTCGTTGACCATTTGCGTTGCGGTTTCAATGTCGCACTCGTTACGATCAATCAAAACATCAGCATACAACTTACGAGGCGTAGGATGTTTTTTGATCTTTTGGTACATCAAAGGCTGAGTAGCATTCGGCTCGTCCGCTTCATTGTGGCCATGACGGCGGTAACAAACCAAGTCAATCACCACATCGCGTTTAAACTCGTTACGGTAATCCAACGCAATACGAGTCACGAAAGCTACCGCTTCAGGGTCATCTGCGTTTACGTGGAAAATCGGTGCCTGTACCATCTTCGCAATATCAGTACAGTACATCGTTGAGCGGGTGTCGCGTGGGTTAGACGTCGTAAAACCAACTTGGTTATTGACGACCACACGCACCGTGCCACCAACGCAGAAGCCACGTGCTTGAGACATGTTGAATGTTTCAGCAACAACCCCTTGACCCGCGATCGCAGAGTCACCATGGATGGTAATCGGCAACACTTTGCTACCGTCATCGTCGCCCAAGCGATCTTGACGCGCACGCACAGAACCCATAACTACTGGGTTAACGATCTCTAAATGAGATGGGTTAAACGCAAGGGCTAAGTGAACGTCGCCACCTGGTGTTGCGAAGTCCGCTGAGAAACCTTGGTGATATTTTACATCGCCCGTACCCCAACTCTCGCCATGTTTACCAGCAAACTCGTCAAATAGGTCCTGTGGCTTTTTGCCCAAGACGTTAACAAGCATATTGAGACGGCCACGGTGAGCCATGCCGATAACCACTTCGCGCATTCCGCTACGACCCGCATGACGAATTAACTCTTTCATCATCGGAATCATTGCGTCGCCACCTTCGAGAGAGAAACGCTTCGCTCCTGGGAATTTTGCACCAAGATAGCGCTCAAGACCTTCTGCTGCCGTTAGCTCAGCAAGGAATGTACGTTTTTCATCTTTATCAAAGGAAGGTTGACCTACCACAGATTCTAAACGTTGTTGGATCCAACGCTTTTGCTCTGTGTCTGTCATGTGCATGTATTCTGCACCAATCGAACCACAGTAGGTTTTCTTAAGTGCGGTGTAGATATCTTTCAGCGGCATGGTCTCTTGACCAACAGCAAAAGAACCTACGTTGAATGTTTCTTCGAAGTCATCTTCGGTGAGATTGTGGAATGCAGGGTCTAGCTCAGCCACTGTTGGGCGTTGCCATAAACCGAGTGGATCCAATTCTGCTGCTTCATGTCCGCGGAAGCGGTAAGCATTAATCAGCTGTAGTACCTTAACTTGCTTAGCATCGACATCAGGATCACTTACCTGGACACTATAATGCTTTGTTTCTTGAGCTAGTCGTCGGAAGTAGTCACGGACCCGTGAATGCGGCTGTTCGGCCACTTCTTTTGTTGGCTTAGGCAAGCCTTCAAAAACACGTTTCCACTCCTCACTTACCAGATCGGGGTCACTTAGATACAGTTCGTAGAGATCCTCTACGTAAGTTGCATTGGCGCCAGCCAAGTGTGAAGACTCGAGCCATGCCTTCATCACGCCGTTGTGCATATTTTCCCTTAACCAGTAGTTTTCACGTTTGCTGCGGTCTTCGCCGAGCTACTATAGAGCCGACAGGTTGGTTAGAACACTGTCGGCAATTTTGTTGTTTATTACACCGAACGATTGACCAGCATACTCTTGATATGGCCAATAGCTTTTGTAGGATTTAGCCCCTTAGGACAAACACTTACACAATTCATAATGCCGTGGCAACGAAAAACGCTAAATGCGTCATCAAGATTAGACAAACGTTCATCTGTTGCAGTATCACGACTGTCAATCAGCCAACGATACGCTGCCAGAAGACCCGCTGGTCCGATAAACTTGTCCGGGTTCCACCAGAATGATGGGCACGAGGTTGTACAACATGCACACATAATACATTCGTACAAACCATCCAAATGCGCACGCTCGTCTGGTGATTGTAAGTTTTCTCGAGAAGGCGGAAGAGCACCATCTGAAATCAAGAAAGGCTTAACTTTCGCATAGTTATCGTAGAACTGTGTCATGTCAACGATAAGATCGCGAATCACAGGTAACCCAGGCAATGGACGAATCACAATTTTGTCCGCTTTCAACGCAGACAGCGGTGTGATACACGCCAAACCGTTCTTACCATTCATGTTAAGACCATCCGATCCACACACGCCTTCACGACAAGAACGACGGAAAGAGATCGTAGCGTCTTGTTCTTTCAGTAGAATCAGTGCATCCAACACCATCATGTCAGAGCCGTCTTCCACTTCCAGCACATAGTCTTTCATGTATGGTTTGGTATCTACATCCGGATTGTAACGATATACAGAGAAGTTCAGTTTCATGTTCAGTCCTCCCTTAGTATGTACGTACTTTTGGTGGGAACGCATCACGATGAACAGGCGTCATATTGACATCACGCTTGCTCATTTGCTCCGTTTCCGGGTTGTAGATAGAGTGGCATAGCCAGTTTTCATCGTCACGATCTGGGAAGTCAAAGCGGGCGTGAGCACCGCGACTTTCTGTGCGATAGTTGGCCGCAACCGCTGTTGAGAATGCCGTTTCCATCAAGTTGTCTAGCTCTAGACACTCGATACGCTGAGTATTGAACTCAGTTGATTTGTCAGAAAGATGTGCATCTTTCAGGCGCTCACGAATCACTTTCAGCTCTTCCAGACCTGTCGCCATAGCGTCACCTTCACGGAATACCGAGAAGCTGTTCTGCATACAACGTTGTAGATCTTTACGAATCTGAACAGGATCCTCACCACCTTTGCTGTTTTCCCAGCGCATGTAGCGAGAAAGTGAGGCTTCAATGTCCGATGCTGATGCATCACGCGCTTCTGCCTGCGCAGCGAGTGTTTCACCAAGGTGAAGACCCGTTGCACGACCGAATACCACGAGGTCAAGCAGTGAGTTACCACCTAGACGGTTTGCGCCATGTACTGATACAGAAGCAATTTCACCACACGCGAATAGACCTTGAACTTCGACGTCTTTGCCATCGGCAGTTTGTTTGATCGCTTGACCAGAAACTTGCGTTGGTACACCACCCATCATGTAGTGACAAGTTGGGATAACTGGGATTGGCTCTTTCACTGGGTCAACGTGAGCGAAGGTACGCGATAACTCACAGATACCTGGTAGACGCGATTCAAGCACATCTTTGCCTAGATGATCCAACTTGAGTTTAATGTGTGGACCCCAAGGGCCATCACAACCACGACCTTCACGGATTTCGATCATCATTGAACGTGCAACAACGTCGCGACCAGCCAAATCTTTCGCATTAGGAGCATAACGCTCCATGAAACGCTCACCATCTTTGTTGAGAAGGTAACCGCCTTCACCACGACAACCTTCCGTCACAAGAACACCTGCACCAGCGATACCCGTTGGGTGGAACTGCCACATTTCCATGTCTTGCATTGGGACGCCAGCGCGCAGTGCCATACCAACACCATCACCAGTATTGATGTGTGCGTTCGTTGTTGAGGCGTAAATACGGCCAGCACCACCAGTTGCTAAAATGGTCGCTTTCGACTTGAAGTAGCAAATTTCACCCGTTTCCATGCATACCGCTGTACAACCCACAACCGCACCATCTTGGTTTTTCACCAGGTCAAGTGCATACCACTCAGAGAAGATCATGGTTTTGTGTTTTACGTTTTGCTGATACAGAGTGTGGAGCAATGCGTGACCAGTACGGTCAGCCGCTGCAGCGGTACGCGCCGCTTGCTCGCCACCAAACTCTTTTGACTGACCACCAAATGGACGCTGGTAGATACTGCCGTTATCAAAACGAGAGAAAGGCAGACCCATTTTCTCAAGCTCGATCACTGACTCAGGACCATTCTTACACATGTACTCAATGGCATTTTGGTCACCAATGTAGTCAGAACCTTTTACGGTGTCATACATATGCCACTGCCAATCGTCTTTGTGCGAGTTACCTAGAGCAACGGTAATACCACCTTGAGCCGATACAGTGTGTGAGCGTGTTGGAAATACTTTAGATAGCAATGCACAAGAAAGGCCTTGCTCAGAAATTTGTAGTGCAGCACGCATACCTGCACCACCAGCGCCGATTACTACGGCATCAAATTCGCGAACTGGAATAGACACTTATGCACCCCACAATACAAACAGACCAGAGAAGAAATACCCGAACAGCAGTGCGATCACACCAAGTTGTAAACCACCACGCAATTTGGCGCACTTGATGTAGTCAGTCAGCACTTGCCATAATCCAATCCAGGCATGAATCAGGACAGAAGCGAGAGCAAGCATGGTGAAGACTTTAGTAAAAGTGCCACCAAAAAACTGAGTCCAGGATGCATAATTGATATCTGTGAACGCACAGAAGCTAACAAGATAAATGGTGTAAAGAGTCATGATGATGGCCGTTGCACGAATCAACAAGAAATCGTGCACACCGTTACGGCCAACAGAGGAAACGTGTTTTACCATACCAAAATCCCCGCCAATAGTGATAAGACAGCGGTGGCAGCAAATGCAACTTTGGCACTCATTGCGCCAGACTCAAGCTCTTCAAAATGGCCTAAGTCCATCATCAGGTGACGAATACCACCAGCGATGTGGTATGCCAACGCAGTTAAAATGCCCCATAGAATAAACTTCACAAAGAAGCTATCGACGATGTCGCTTGCTTCCATAAAGCCTACTGGGGATGACAGAGAAATGGATAGTAACCAAAGCAAAATTCCCACCGCAACAAACGTAATCACACCTGACACACGGTGCAGGATGGACGCGATTGCTGTGATAGGAAAGCGAATGGTCTGTAAATCTAAATTAACAGGTCTTGACTTTCTTTCTTTCACGGGCTTGCTCACTCAGCTCCATTGAGCATTTATTGTTATGAACGAATTTTGGCTCCCAACCCCACAAAAGTTAACATTTAATTAACAACATTCCGGCAAATGATTCCATTAAATTGTAAAAAACTTGTTAACAAAAAAGCTAAAAGAAACACCTCACAATTGTTTCTAGCCCCGAATTTATAAGGAGTTAACCAAAAATTTCTGCGCCACTATACGGCTGGCAACATTCTAATACAATTGATGTAACAAATTATGCTACACAGAACAGATTTTTAACGATTTTAATGCAAAAAATAATAACAAGTGCACACAAAAAGGGAGAAGAATTGACTTTAATCTTTAACACCAGTACAAAAAAGGCACATAAACATCCTGGACGGATTAAATAATAAACAAAGGAGATTGTTATGGCGGATAAGAAAGCGACCCTTCATGTTGAAGGTAAAGCGCCGATCGAATTGCCAATTATGGAAGGTTCTTTGGGAACGCCTGTAATTGATGTTCGTAAGCTAGGAGCGAACGGCTACTTCACTTTCGACCCGGGTTTTCTTGCCACTGCATCTTGTGAATCGCAAATAACATACATCGACGGCGGAAAAGGCATCCTGCTTCACCGTGGATACCCTATTGATCAGCTTGCAAACAACGCTGATTACCTAGAGGTTTGTTATATTCTACTTTACGGTGAAGCCCCTACTCGTGAGCAATACGAGAAATTCAAAACAACTGTTACTCGCCACACTATGGTGCACGAACAAATTGCCAGCTTCTTCCATGGCTTCCGTCGTGATGCACACCCTATGGCAGTAATGTGTGGTGTTGTTGGCGCACTTGCTGCGTTCTACCACGATTCTCTAGACATCAATAATGACCTGCACCGTGAGATCACAGCGTATCGTCTGTTGTCTAAGATGCCGACTTTGGCTGCGATGTGTTACAAGTACTCTACAGGCCAGCCGTTCATCTACCCTCGCAATGATTTGAGCTACGCAGAAAACTTCCTACACATGATGTTTGCTACACCATGTGAAGAATATGAAGTAAACCCTGTCGTTGCACGTGCGATGGACAAAATCTTCACTCTGCACGCAGACCACGAACAAAATGCGTCAACGTCAACGGTACGTTTGGCGGGTTCTTCTGGTGCAAACCCGTTTGCTTGTATTGCGGCAGGTATTGCATCGCTTTGGGGTCCAGCTCATGGCGGCGCAAATGAAGCGTGTTTGAAGATGTTGGAAGAGATTGGTTCAGTCGACAACATTCCTGAGTACGTGGATCGAGCGAAAGACAAAGATGACCCATTCCGTTTGATGGGCTTTGGTCACCGTGTTTACAAGAACTACGATCCACGCGCAACCGTCATGCGTGAAACCTGTCATGAAGTGCTTAAAGAGCTCAACATTCAAGATCCACTGCTTGATGTTGCAATGGAACTTGAGCGTATTGCTCTTTCAGACGAGTACTTTGTATCGAAGAAACTGTACCCGAACGTTGATTTCTACTCAGGCATCATTCTGAAAGCGATTGGCATTCCAGTTTCAATGTTTACCGTTATCTTCGCAATTTCACGCACCATCGGTTGGATTGCACACTGGAACGAAATGCACAGTGACCCACTGAACCGTATCGGTCGCCCTCGCCAGTTGTACACAGGGGAAGTCCAACGCGATTTCCAACCTATGCACGAACGCGAGTAATACGCACAGTGTTAAAACTAAAAAGGGTTGAGACATGGTCTCAACCCTTTTTGTTTGTGGCTTTATGGTATTGGGCCTATACCGGATTATCGATATCAATAAATTCAACATCCAATTGGTGTTGTTGTACCAACCATTCACCAAGCGCCTTAATTCCGTAACGCTCAGTAGCATGATGGCCAGCGGCATAGTAATGGATATCTAGCTCTCGGGCACTGTAAGTGGTTCGCTCTGAAATTTCGCCAGAGATAAAAGCATCTAGGCCATGTTGTGCAGCAAGCTCAATGTAATCTTGTCCACCACCAGTACACCAACCTACCGTTTCAATCATTTTATGACGATTTTCTGGGGCAATGTGCAAAGGTTCGCGGTTAAGCGCAGATGCTATTTTTTGGGCAAATTCAGCCCCTGTAAGCGGTTGTTTGAGGCGCCCAAACATGGCCACGGATTGAGGATGCCCTTCTAAACCACCCTCAACCTTTATCTCAAGCAAACGTGCCAGCTCAGCGTTGTTACCGAGCTCCGGGTGAATGTCGAGAGGCAAGTGATAGGCAAATAAGTTGAGATCATTTTTAATCAGAGTGCGGACGCGTTTTCCTTTCATGCCACGGATAGGCTCAGCTTCACCTTTCCAAAAATAGCCGTGGTGCACAAGCAGCGCATCGGCATTGAGCTCAACCGCTTTATCGATTAACGCTTGAGAAGCGGTCACACCGGTGATGATTTTTTTTATCGTCTCACTGCCTTCGATTTGCAGGCCATTTGGGCAGTAATCTTTAATCAACTGGGGGGTCAGTTTCTCATTTAAGATTTTTTCTAGTTCGAGGTTGTTCATCTTAGATTCCAGACTTAAGTTACACGCAAAGTGTATACTCAAGCTTGTCGGCAATACAATATCGGATCCAACCTCGAGCACAATGATGGAATCACAACTGCGCTTTCTACACTGGATATTACATTCTCCCTCTCTGTTTGAACTGAAACCACCTTTTGCTCAGTTACAGCCTCTCGATGTCTCCCTGCCATCAGCCTTACCACCCTATCAAGGTAACAAGAGATTGGGCTTCTTATATCAACACCTATGTAGCACCCTATTTCAAAACACCAAGACGATTGATTTCGTTGAAGAAGAATTGCAGCTAAAAGATCACCAGCGCACACTCGGCGCCATCGATTTTATGTTGCGTAATACCGCTGAGTCGAATTACCAGCATTGGGAGGTGGCGATCAAGTTCTACTTATTGTGCGACGGGTTGTGGTATGGCCCTAATGCGAAAGATCGCCTCGACAAAAAGTTACACCATATGCTCAATCATCAGTTGAAGATGAGCTCAAACGAGGCATTCTTAGCAACGCATCCCCAATACCGCAATTGCAGCGAACACCTTCTCATGCAAGGGCGGCTCTACATTAATCCCTTTTTAGATCAAGTCATTCCTCAAGAGTGCTTGGGATATTCCCTCAATGCGCTGGTAATCAAAGGATATTGGTGTTTTGCCCATCAATGGGCTCAGATACCCGAACCACTCTATGCGTTGGAAAAACACGATTGGGCCGTGGGAACCAGCGAGTTTGACACGCCAATCCAGGAACCACAGGATAGGTTTGTTCACGCACAAAGTAAAAGTGGCCAATTCTGGTTTATCGTGCCGGATAACTGGCCACATAATGGAATGTAAAAAAGGGAAGCATCGCTTCCCTTCGTACTGTGCCATTATTTCGCGACATTGCCAGCCACATTTAATGCATCCCATGTGCGTGCAAATGGCGGCGCGTAGCAAAAGTCCATGTAACCTAGCTGTTGTGTGGTCATTTTGGCCGTAATCGCAACCGCTAGCGCGTTGATTCGACCCACAGCACCTTTTTTACCAACAATCTCACCGCCAAGTAGAACCTTAGTCTCTGGGTGGTAAACCAACTTCACTTTGATATCTTCTTGGCCTGGGTAGTAATCGGTTTGGTTCTTATCTGAAATGGTGGAAACCCTCACATCTAAGCCATGCTCTTTGGCGAGCAGTTCAGATACGCCAGTGCATGCGAGTTCGTAGTCCAACACTTTTAAACAAGATGAGCCTAGGAAACCATTCATGTAAGTGTCTTTGCCTGCAAGCTTATCCGCCATCATGCGCGCTTGTTTGTTGGCTGTCGTCGCTAGAGGAACATAAACCGTTTTGCCTAGCGCCATATGATGAACCACCGCACAGTCACCAACCGCGTAGATATGCTCATCTTCTGTTGCACCAAACTCGTCGACAAGCAATGCGCCGTTAGCCGCTTTTGGTAACTCGAACGCTTCTGTGTTTGGTTTGAAGCCCAGGGACATAATCACCACGTCTGCCGCGACGCTGCCGTTGTCGGTTTCGACAAGATAACCGCCCTGCTCTGCATCGCGAATGGCCGATACGCTGCAACTGGTTTTAAGCTCAGCGCCAGATTCGCGAATCGCGCCTTCCACAACGTCGATCATTTCAGGGCTGAATTGACGACTCATGACATGTTGCTCGCGTTCAATGATGGTGACATGCTTACCTAGTAAGTGCGCGGCATCAAACACTTCAAGACCGATAAAACCACCGCCAATCACGCAAACGCGTTGTTTGTTGCTGTCCTTAAGCGCTTGTTTTACTGCCAAGCCATCTTCCATGCTGGTTAACGTGTATACGTGCTCTGGGTTGAACTCACCAAAGGAAGGGATGATTGGACGAGCACCAGTGGCAATCACCAGCATATCGTAATCTAAAATGGTTTCTTCACCTTGATGACGAACCGTGATCTGCTTTTCAATGCGCTCTAAAGCCACCATTTCGGTTTCAATGCGCACATCCAAGCCAGATTTAATCGCCTGTTCTGGCGTACGAGAAATCATACGCTCGGTGTCATCAAACATGCCACCAGCAAAGTAAGGTAAGCCACACGCACCAAATGAGATGTAATCTCGCTTATCCAGCACAATCACTTCATCCGACGGCTGATTACGCTTGTACTTTGCAGCAAAACTCATCCCAGCGGCGCTACCGCCTACGACAACAACTTTCATATTTACTACCTAAATAAACTGAACTTAGGAAAACCGAAGAGCACCCTTATGGGTGCTCTCCATTTCGTTTACACATTACACCGCCGCTTCTTTGGTCGCTGTTGCACCATTCTCTGCGTTGTATTGCTCAAGATTTAACGAGCCATTCTTCTTCGCGGTAAGCACACCAGACAGCATTGAACCAGAGATGTTAAGCGCAGTACGAGCCATATCGATTAATGCTTCGATCGAAACTAGAATCGCTACCACCGTGATATCAAGGCCCATAATGGTTAGTACCGCCACTGCTGCGAACGTTGCACCGCCACCCACACCGGCAATGCCGAATGACGCAATCGCGATAACGGCGATCAGCTGTAGTACAAAACTTAAATCAACTGGAATGCCCATCACTTGAGAAGCCATAATTGCAAGCATTGCAGGGTAGATACCCGCACACCCATTCTGACCGATACTGGTACCAAATGTTGCTGACATATTTGCCGTTTCTTCATCCACACCCAAACGCTGAGTTTGCGTTTCTACGTTGAGTGGAATAGCAGCCATACTTGAGCGAGATCCAAAACCAAAGACGAGTACAGGCCAAGTCTTCTTCATGAACTTCGCAGGCGATAGACCAAACATAGACACCATCACGAAGTGGATAGCAAACATCACACCAATGGCCACGTAACTTGCAAGTAGGAAGCGCCCCATTTCTGCCAGTGCGAACAAATCGTTGGTCATCATGAACGTGGTCATCAGAGCAAACACACCGTAAGGCGTCAGCTTGAGAATCTCACGTACCATTGAAAGCACCACTTCTTTGGCAGCATTGATGAAATCAACGAAGTTTTGCACTTTCTCCGGCTTACGGTTTTTCACTTGCAGGATACAGTAGCCAAGGAACATACCGAACAGTACCGTCGATAGCGTTGAAGTGCGCTGAGAGCCCGTTAGCATGTCGAAAATATTGGTTGGGATAATGGATAACGCCATGCCAGATAAGCCACTGCTGGCCATTGCACTCTGGGTTGCAACCAAAGCATTGCCACGCGCTTCAATGGCGCTGTTGGTACCAATTGTACTCACAAGCGCATTGGCATCGATACCGAATAGGTAAATACTTGCGATGCCCACAGCGGCGGAGATAGCACAAGTGAAAAGTAGAATACCGATGATTTTGGGCGCGATACGAGATAGAGCGCCACCGCCCTCTACGTTCATGATTGACGAAATCATGGCAACGAAGACCAGTGGAATCACGATCATTTGCAGTAGCTTGATGTAGCCTTTGCCAAACACAGAAATCAGCTCGGCAAATCCTGCGGTAGCAACGTTGCCAACACCGAATACGAGTTGAATCGCGCCGCCAAATAACAGACCAGCAGCAAGCGCACTCAGTACGCGGAAGTTAAAGCTTTTCTTCTGTTTTTTAAAGTTCGCAAGTAACGCATAGAACCCGAAGAACAATACGCTTAATGCGATAAATGATAAGCTCATGAGAGTCTCCTATTGATGCTCATGGTTTCCGGATGGCCGTTACTTTTTGTAGGCAATGGCTTCAATTTCAACTAACGCGTCTTTTGGCAGTCGTGCCGCTTCGACGCACGAGCGCGCTGGTGCATTCTCAGTACCAAACACCTCCGTGTACACCTCATTAAATGCAGCGAAGTTTTCCATATCGGAAAGAAAGCAAGTGGTTTTCAGTACGCTATCGAGCCCAGCACCACTGGCTTCCAATACCGCTTTCAGGTTATCCAACGACTGTTTTGCTTGTTCCTTAATCCCACCTTCAACAAATTGCATTGTTTCTGGAACTAATGGAAGCTGGCCTGAGGTGTAAACCACCTCTCCATAAATGGTTCCTTGCGAATATGGGCCAATGGCCGCAGGGGCTGCTGGTGTGGATATAATTTCTTTCACGTTAAACTCCTTAATTAACGAACTATTCTGATTTAAATTCTCGAATAAATTTATAAATAGCTTGGCGACTGATCCCCAAGCTTTCTGATATCTGTGTCGTCGTCTCTTTTAATTCAAAAATACCATTTTCAAAAAGATTGCGAACAATGGCTTTATTACGACCTTTTGTCGTAATTGATGTGTTGTTCTCTATTTCACTTATTGCTGACGCGAGTGCTTGTTGAATAACGTCATTCGCGTTATTACTGAAATTTTCATGAACCAAGGAATTGGTCGACGTACATTGAGGAAGTAAGGTTTTGATGATCTCAGGAAACGGAAAAGAGAGATTCATATTGATACATAACATACCAATAGGTTTTTTATTGGGTCCATCAAGCACACATGTTGTCGATTTTAGTAACGAGCCATCCGCCGAGTTGGTGAAATAACTCTTCGGTGACACTTCTCCCGTTTTTTCAAAACGACTCCACATACGAAGCCCAAGGTCGGTAATTGGTGAGCCGATTTTTCGTCCTGTATGATGACCATTGACGATTTTAACCACTGAGTTTTCAAGACTTTCAAAAGAATGAATAACCACTTCACAGTGAGGACCTATGAGATCCGCAATGGTGTCCGCAAGACGGTAGTAGCTTTTCAGCGCTTCTCTGTCTTCGTTAGTAAATCGTACTTGTTTTACACTCATCATAGTCAGTTTACATATTTAAACTCAATGACAAAAAAATACTCCTTTAGAGTTACTTCAACAAGTATGAGTAGACATTTTTAAACTTAAATTGAACAAACTAAAAGCGATCTGAATCAAATTTAACCTGAATTAACGTGAGTTATTTTCGAGCAAAATCACCAATTCAAACCAATAGTTGTTTAATTTTTTAAACTTAATCATGGTTTAAAAATTTTAATCGAAACAGAGCAGAGTTTCATTATTTAATGATCTAACTCAATTTCGAAAAAAATCATTAAAATAAACAGCAAGAATGAATCAAACAAATACATTCGACATATGAATTTAATTTTATTCCGACAATAAAAATCCCAAACACTGTGTTTGGGATTTTAATTATCATTGGAAAGCCATTATCAGCCGTAAAGAATTATAGACCTGCTTCGGCAAAGACTTGATTGACAATCTCTTGCGCTTCCAACTCAATTTGTTTGAGGTGCTCTGCGCCTTTGAAGCTCTCACAATAGATCTTATAGATATCTTCAGTACCCGATGGACGCGCAGCAAACCAACCGTTCGCAGTTGTCACTTTTAGACCACCAATCGCTGCGCCATTACCAGGAGCATGGGTCAGTCTCGCGGTAATCTCATCACCTGCTAAAGTTTCTGCCTTCACCATTTCAGCAGAGAGCTTCTTCAGTACCTCTTTCTGAGGACCATTGGCAACCGCTTGGATTCGGCTGTACTGAGACTCCCCATGTTTAGCCGCCAGCTCGTCGTAATATTGCTGCGGGTTTTTACCGGTCACTGCGGTGATTTCCGCAGCCAGTAAACAGAGAATGATGCCATCTTTGTCTGTCGACCATGGTGTACCATCTTGGCGCAAGAATGAGGCTCCCGCACTCTCTTCGCCACCAAAGCCAAACTTACCGTTGTACAACCCATCCACAAACCATTTGAAGCCAACCGGTACTTCACATAGCTCACGGCCAAGATCGGCCACCACTCGGTCAATCATGGCGCTAGAAACTAGGGTTTTACCCACTGCCACATCCGCAGCCCAACCTTGACGATGACGGTATAGATAATCAATACAAACAGCTAAGAAGTGGTTCGGATTCATCAAGCCTTTTGTTGGCGTGACAATACCATGGCGATCGTAATCTGGGTCATTGCCAAACGCGAGATCATACTGATCTTTTAGCGCCAGCAATCCAGCCATTGCGTAGGGAGAAGAGCAGTCCATACGCACCACACCATCTTTATCCAATGACATAAACTGGAAAGAAGGGTCAATGGCTTCACTCACTAAAGTAAGATCTAAATTGTATGCTTTACCAATCTGACGCCAATAATCAATGCCACTGCCGCCAAGAGGATCGACACCCAGTTTCAGGCCTGCTTTTTGGATGGCAGCCATATCGATTACATTCACCAAGTCATCGACATAAGGTTTGACCAGATCTTGCTCTACAAACAGCGATGACGCTTTTGCTTGCGCCAAAGGCATACGCTTAACACCCTGCAACCCCTCTGCGATGAGTACGTTTGCACGATTCTCAATTCGCTGTGTTAGCTCGCCTTCAGCGGGGCCACCATGAGTCGGATTGTATTTGATACCGCCATCTTGTGGTGGGTTATGAGACGGAGTGATCACAATACCGTCTGCTTTTTCTTCGTGTTGTAAGTTGTATGTCAGGATCGCATGAGAAATACCCGGAGTTGGGGTATAGCCATTTTGTTCTTGTACAATCACGGTCACGCCATTGGCAATCAGCACTTCAACAACGGTAGAAAACGCTGGCTCAGACAACGCATGCGTATCTTTACCCACAAAAAGAGGACCCGTTGTCCCTTGCTCTGCGCGTACTTCAGCCACTGCTTGAGCAATCGCTAAAATATGATGTTCGTTAAAAGTGGATTTATCCGCACAACCACGATGCCCTGACGTACCAAACTCGACTTTGTGTGCTGGGTTTGTTGGATCGGGTTGAAGGAGGAAATAATTAGCAACGAGTGCTGGGATATTGTGAAGATCTTCTTGCAGAGCTTTCTGCCCTGCACGAGGGTGCATAGCCATTAATGACATCCTTTCTTAAAATATACTCAAACAAAAAAGCCTCATAATATCGGCATAATCTTGCGCATTATGAGGCTTCTATCAGGTTTCTTAAATTGAACCTGTTACTTTTTCAATTAAATCAGGCTGGAATTCCATATGCACCATCACTTGCTCCACCATTTGCCTCTTACGGCTGGTATTGTTATTAGTGATGACCCAAAAACCCGTGCCTGGAATGGATTTTGGTTTCGTCGTATTACCATTTTCTAGCAATGTCGCCTCATTGTCGGCGAAATAAACACGCTTACGACCTTTCACTTTTGTCGCTTGAGCAAACGACTCAGGGTTGATTCGATGTAGCGTGCTCAGCACAAGCATAAATCGATCGATGGCTTTCTTTAATGAGGCAAACTCATCCGAAATTAATAGTGAGCGCATCTCTTTTACGCCATCAAGTTGAGTGTCTTTGCCTGCATCTTTGCTTACTACGATGCCTTTCGGTTCTATCGTAATAGGGGCAACAGTCTGACGTCCATCCACATTCAATAAGCGGCGCAAAATATCCGATGCACTTTCGCCAATATGTTGGGTTTGACTAGCAATGTAACGGTATAGATCCTCATCAACCTCAATTGTTTTCATTCGCTTTTCACAATCTCAATGTTTAAACTCTGGGGGATTATAACGAGATCCTCGCGGATACTCCACGTTAAACCCATCACGAACAAGATAAAATGTCAGCATTGCTCAATTACAAACTCGAAGGTGACGGTCAAGCCATTGTTTTGCTACACGGCTTGTTCGGCAGTTTAAGTAACTTAGGTCTACTCGCGCGAGATCTCTCACAAGATCATCGTGTCATCAGCTTAGACCTACGTAACCATGGCTTATCTTTTAAGTCTCAACAACACGATTACACGCTCATGGCTCAAGATGTTATCGACACGCTAAGCGCAATAGGTATCGATAAAGCGATTGTCATCGGCCATTCAATGGGTGGCAAAGTCGCGATGGAAATGGCCAATCTCGCGCCCAATCTCGTCACTCAGTTGATCGTGTTAGACATGGCCCCCGTCGCGTACCAACAAAGGCGTCATGATAATGTTTTTAACGGACTGCACGCGGTCATGGAACAGAAGCCAACATCACGCCATGAGGCGTTGCAATTACTCGCGCAACACATTGAACTCGATGGCGTTCGACAGTTTCTTGCCAAGTCATTGTACAAAGAAGGCAATCATTTGGCATGGCGCTTCAATGTCGACGCCCTTATCGCTAACTACGATTCAATATTAGGTTGGACACCGATAGAGCAAACCAACATTCCCACCTTATTTGTCAAAGGAGGCGATTCTGACTATTTGACGACAGAGCATCAAAGCTTGGTTCAGCAGCAGTTTAGTCGAGCAAAAGCGCACGTTATCGCTGGTACTGGGCATTGGCTGCACGCGGAAAAACCAGCAGAAGTCCTTCGTGCGATCAGAAAATTTATTTCTAGTTAACAAATACGAAAAATCGCCAAGTTTTATTGGGATATCCCCACTTTGTGTGCATTAACTTTATGGCGTAAGAGTGATATAGTGCGCGCAAGCTAAATTGGCATTAAAGGAACACTATGCTCTACGACTACATGAACATGCTGGAATCGATTGGACTCGATCTTCTTTTTGCGTCTATCTTCTTTCTTATTGGTATGGCGATAAAAGACGTATTAAACCAGGGAAATGTTCCGGTATTTGGTCGTCGTATTGTGTGGCTAGTGCTCTTCCTTGGCTGTGCCGGTTTTATCGCAAAAGGTATTATTCAGCTTAGCTGGGAAGGCACAGGGCTGGGTTAAATCACAGCATCCGTGCCAACAACAGACATTATTAAAGGTATAAACTCTATGGCAAGTGTAGGTATCTTCTTCGGCAGCGACACAGGCAACACCGAAGCCGTTGCTAAGATGATTCAAAAGCAACTAGGTAAAAAACTCGTTCACGTACAAGACATCGCAAAAAGTAGTAAAGAAGATATCGACAACTTCGACCTACTGCTTTTAGGCATCCCAACTTGGTACTACGGTGAAGCTCAGTGTGATTGGGATGACTTTTTCCCAGAGTTAGAGAAAATCGATTTCTCGACGAAACTAGTGGCCATTTTTGGTTGTGGCGACCAAGAGGACTACGCAGAATATTTCTGTGACGCAATGGGCACCGTTCGCGATATCGTAGAAGCAAAAGGCGGCACTATCCTAGGCCACACTTCAACTGAGAGCTATGAGTTCGAAGCATCAAAAGCCTTAGTTGCTGGTGATGACCGCCTATTCGTCGGTTTATGCATTGATGAAGATCGCCAACCAGAACTCACCGAAGAACGTGTGAAAAACTGGGTTGAACAGATCTACGAAGAAATGTGCCTTGCAGAGCTTGAAGACTAATGATGAAAAACCTCCTTCGGGAGGTTTTTTTAATTTGTCACGATGACTTCTTCTCGATATTGCGGTTTTTTGCGTACATACAGCTTACGCTGAACTTCAGAAACCACATTCCCTTGTGCATCTTTGACATGGATGACAAATTCAGGAAAGCACTTCTCCCCTCTCTTGGTCACGGAGTAAATCTCATCTAACACCGATTGGCAGATCTCAAACTTAGCAAAGAGATCACTTTTCCCAGGTTGAATAAAGTTAATGCTCGCTTCCTTGTCCCAGACATAGTACTCCTCCCCCAAAATCCCCATCAGCATTAATGAGTAAACTGGATCCGTTAAAGAGAAAATACTGCCGCCATACTGAGTACGATTGGCGTTTTTGTTCCACCAGCGCAATTTCAGTCTCATTTCAACCGTACGGAAATCATCACTTATGCGTAAAATGCGAATTCCTGCCCCCCAAAATGGCGGCCAAATGTTTAAAGCAAACTTAACCATTCCCGGTTTGTAGATCTTCGCGAGTTGCTTGTTCATGCCTTCCTTGCTCTCTTTGCAAATTGTTATTAAATTGTAACTGGTCAGATGAGCAATATAAGCGACCTAACGCGAATTTACAAAAAGAATATAGTAACCCTTTGAAGTTCGTGGTTTATTGTTATCTCTGGTTAACCTATAATGTTCAGAATATTGAATTCTGTTAATCGCGGCAGATCATCAACGGGAAAGTATATGTCAGACAATAACCAAGCGCTAAAGGATGCTGGTCTTAAAGTTACCCTTCCAAGGCTGAAAATTTTAGAAGTACTACAGCAACCGGATTGCCAACACATCAGTGCTGAAGACCTTTATAAGAAGCTGATTGATCTTGGCGAAGAGATTGGCCTTGCGACAGTATATCGAGTGTTGAACCAGTTTGATGATGCCGGTATTGTTACTCGCCACCACTTTGAAGGCGGTAAATCGGTATTTGAACTTTCGACTCAACATCACCATGATCACCTAGTTTGTCTCGACTGCGGTGAAGTTATTGAGTTCTCAGATGACATTATTGAAGAGCGCCAAAAAGAAATCGCCGCCGCTTATAATGTTCAACTGACAAACCACAGCCTCTACCTTTACGGCAAGTGTGGCGATGGCTCATGCAAGGGTAATCCAGACGCACATAAACGTAAGAACTAATATCGACGCTCGATAGATCTTAAAAGCCAGCATATTGCTGGCTTTTTGTTGCGCCTACAAAAAAACCAACTCAATGAGTTGGGTTTTTCTTAGCTTAATAGCGCTTATTTCGCTTCAATCTTCGCCCAAGTATCACGTAGACCTACAGTACGGTTGAAAACTAAATGCTCTTTAGAGGAGTCTTTAGAATCCGCACAGAAGTAACCCATACGCTCAAACTGATAGCCTTTTTCAGCTTCTGCTTCCACTAAGCTTGGCTCAACAAAGCCATTCATCACCGTTAAAGATTCCGGATTGATGGTTGAAGCAAAGTCATCTGCGGCTGCTGGATTTGGTACCGTGAATAGACGATCGTATAGACGAATTTCAGCAGGAACACCTTTATCCGCCGATACCCAGTGAATTACACCACGTACTTTACGGCCATCCGCAGGGTTAACACCCAAAGTCTCTGAATCGTAAGTACAGAAGATAGTCGTGATATTACCTTCGTCGTCTTTCTCAACACGCTCAGCTTTAATCACGTACGCGCCACGCAGACGTACTTCACTGCCAAGAACCAAACGTTTGTACTTCTTGTTTGCTTCTTCGCGGAAATCTTCACGCTCGATCCAAATTTCACGGCTAAACGGAACTTCACGCTCACCCATTTCTGGCTTATTTGGATGGTTAGCAACCGTCAGATTTTCTACTTCGCCTGCAGGGAAGTTTTCAATCACTAGCTTAACAGGATCCAACACCGCCATTGCACGAGGGGCATTTTCATTCAAATCATCACGGATGCAAGATTCCAATGAACTAAACTCGATCATGTTTTCTTGCTTCGTCACACCAATACGCTTACAAAACTCGCGAATTGACGCAGGTGTGAAACCGCGACGGCGTAAACCAGAGATCGTCGGCATACGTGGGTCATCCCAGCCATTAACCAACTTCTCAGTCACCAACTGGTTGAGCTTACGCTTAGACATTACTGTGTATTCAAGGTTCAGACGGCTGAACTCGTACTGATGAGGACGGCAATCAATGGTGATGTTGTCGAGAACCCAGTCGTACAAACGACGGTTGTCCATAAACTCAAGAGTACAAATTGAGTGCGTAATGCCTTCTAACGCATCTGAAATACAGTGCGTAAAGTCGTACATTGGGTAAATGCACCATTTGTCACCTGTCTGGTGGTGAGACGCAAAACGCACGCGGTAAAGAACAGGATCGCGCATAACCATGAACGACGATGCCATGTCAATCTTCGCACGAAGACACGCTTTACCTTCTTCAAAACCGCCATCGCGCATTTTTTCAAACAGCGCAAGGTTTTCTTCCGCAGAACGATCACGATAAGGGCTAGGCTTACCTGGTGCAGTCAACGTACCACGGTATTCACGGATCTGCTCTGGACTTAGCTCATCAACGTACGCTAAGCCTTTGTTAATCAGTTCCACTGCATACTCGTAAAGCTTGTCGAAATAGTTCGATGAGTAACAGATCTCATCATCCCATTCAAAGCCTAACCAGCTCACATCATTTTTGATCGACTCAACGTATTCGATGTCTTCTTTCTCAGGGTTGGTATCGTCGAAACGAAGATTACACTTACCCTGATAGTCCTGAGCAATACCAAAGTTCAAACAAATCGATTTTGCATGGCCGATGTGTAGGTAGCCGTTTGGCTCCGGTGGGAATCGTGTATGCACACTCGTGTGTTTGCCATCCGCCAGATCTTTATCAATGATCTGACGAATAAAGTTTGATGGACGAGCATCAGCTTCACTCATCTAAAGCACCTCAAGTTTGTTTTAGTATTGTTCAGAGAAAACTTAGCTCTGAAGCGTCAACGCAACTTCAGAGCAAACTGCCGTTAATGATCCACAATTCTGTGCCATTAGACAATAAGATCTCGCGTTTAAATAGGATTATTTGTCTGAAAAGACCAAGATAGAGTGCCAAAACAGAAAAAGCCTCCCGAAGGAGGCTTTTCATATCATTCAGAGTGATTGCTATTAAGGCAGTTTCACTTCTGATAGGTCTTCGTTGACACCGATTGCTTTCATTTCACCCGCAACGATTTCAGCTAGAGGACCAAGGATAACTTGTAGGTTGTTTTCGCCAAGCTTAACCACACCTTTAGCACCCAGTTTCTTAAGTACTGCTTCGTCAGCGACAGAGCGGTCTTTAAGCGTTAGACGTAGACGAGTGATACATGCATCGATTGATGTAAGGTTCTCGTGACCACCTAGTGCTTTTAGGTATTGACGAGCTAGGTCACCACTCTTTGCATCACCAGAAGCCGCACTTGTTTCAGAATCATCATCTTCACGACCTGGCGATTTCAGATTGAATGCGCGGATTGCGAAGAAGAAAGTGAAGAAGTATAGAGCACCGAAAGCTAGACCGATTAGTAGCAGTACGAATGGCTTAGTTGCTAGACCCCAGTTCAATAGGAAGTCGATTAGACCTGCTGAGAAACCAAAGCCATGTAGCGTGCCGAACATGTTTGCTACAACTAGCGCTAGACCAGTGAACACAGCGTGTAGAGCGTATAGTGCTGGAGCTAGGAACACGAACATGAATTCTAGTGGCTCTGTGATACCGGTTAGGAATGAACAGAACGCTACAGAGAACAGTGCACCACCAACTTGGCTACGTTTTTCTGCTGGAGCTGCTAGGTACATCGCTAGCGCAGCACCTGGTAGACCAAACATCATCACAGGGAAGAAGCCGTTCATGAATACGCCAGCGCCTTTGTCACCACCGAAGAAGCGGTGTAGGTCACCAGATTTCACTGTTTCAGTTACTTCTTTCACTGTTGCAGTGATTTCAGGAGTTACAGCGTTAGCAAACTCAAATGTGTGAGTTTGGCCAGCAACAAGAGTTTTCGCTAGTGCTGGGTCTACACAAAGCTGTTGTAGAGCAGGTAGAGCTTGACCAGCTGCTTGAGCACCTGTTACTAGGATCTCTTGACACGTACCCATACCGAACCAGAAGTATGAGTTAAGAACGTGGTGAAGACCAACAGGAATTAGTGCACGGTTTAGAGTACCGTAAACGAATTGACCTACAGCACCAGAAGTCGATACCGCGTGTGCTAGAGCATCAAGACCGCCTTGGATTGAAGGCCAAACCACACCAGCAACTGCACCAGCAACCAGTGAGAATAGACCTGCCATAATAGGCACTAGACGTTTGCCAGAGAAGAATGCCAACCACTCAGGAAGACGTGTAGCATGGAAAGCGTTGTATGAGTGACCAGCGATGATACCACCAATGATACCGCCAAAGAACGACATGTTGATAGAAGCATCGATTGTTGTTGCTGTTGCAGTTAGTACAAAGTACGCCACTGCACCTGCTAGACCTGCAGCACCTTGACCGTCTTTAGAAAGACCAATCGCGATACCAAGACCGAATAGAAGAGGAAGTTGACCAAAGATAGCACCACCAGCTTGCGCCATGAATGGGATATCTAACAGGTCGCCTTGACCCAAACGTAGTAAGAGCGCCGCAACTGGTAGCGTTGCGATAGGTAGCATAAGAGCTTTACCTAACTTTTGCGCGTATCCAAGAATATTCACCTTAAGTTCCCCCTATAGGATTTTCATTTTTTGGAAGACTTTTTTTAGTCGTCCAATTTAGTCTTTTCCAGTTTATGACATTAATTTTGCTCCGCAAATTAAAACCTCTTTGTTTGTGATCATAATCACCAGATTTTGCCCTTCCCAAAGGTTTTTGCTAGCGAGATCATAAAACTTATTTTATCATTCAAAAAAATGGTGAATTGGCGATAAAATTCTCAGACTTTTAGTGATGAACGAAACTCGTTTTTTGCCTAGCCACAATGGAATAAAACCATAGACTGGCATAAAGAATCGCTTAAAATACTATCAAAATAACGAATTTTCAGCATCTTACGTTGCTTAGAGTTTATCTTGCCAATGCTTGCTGTACCGCCTTTACGGCCTAATTCAGCGACACAAACTAAGTGTCCAATATATTGGATGAATCGCTGTCTAAGGAACCGTAAATGAAACGAATTTAAATCTCATTTGATAAGGATTAGCTGAATATGTACGCGCTAACTAACTGTAAAATCTATACAGGAAGTGATGTTCTCTCTGAGCACGCTCTCATCATCGAAAATGATTTGATCCAATCGATCGTACCAGCAGCGGATCTACCCTCTGGAATTGAAGTCAAAGACCTCGCAGGCGCTAACGTTAGTCCAGGTTTCATCGATCTACAGTTGAATGGCTGCGGCGGTGTGATGCTGAATGACGAAATCACAGCAGAAACGATGCAAATCATGCACAAGGCGAACTTAAAGTCCGGCTGTACCAGCTTTCTGCCAACGCTAATCACTTCATCAGATGAAGACATGCGCGCTGCCATTTCTGCCGCACGTGAATACCATGCCCAATATCAAAACCAATCACTTGGTTTACACCTTGAAGGTCCTTACCTTAATGTGATGAAAAAAGGCATTCACAGCGTGGATTACATTCGTCCTTCTGACACCAGCATGGTGGACTTTATTTGCGAAAACGCGGATGTCGTAGCCAAAGTGACTCTTGCTCCTGAGCTAAACGATCCTGAACACATTGAAAAACTGCGCAACGCGGGCATCGTTGTTTCTATCGGTCACACTAACGCCACTTACGCAGAGGCGCGTAAAGGCTTTGAAGCTGGCATCACCTTCGCCACGCACTTGTTCAATGCCATGACACCGATGGTTGGCCGTGAGCCCGGCGTGGTTGGTGCCATTTACGATACACCTGATGTGTATGCTGGCATCATTGCAGACGGTTTCCACGTTGACTATGCAAACATCAGAATTGCGCACAAGATCAAAGGCGAGAAGCTTGTATTAGTGACCGATGCCACAGCTCCTGCAGGCGCAAACATGGATTACTTTATTTTTGTTGGTAAGAAAGTATATTACCGAGATGGCAAATGTGTTGATGAAAATGGCACATTAGGCGGTTCAGCGTTGACGATGATCGAAGCGGTCCAGAATACGGTTGAACATGTCGGAATCGCTTTAGATGAAGCTCTACGAATGGCGACTCTCTACCCAGCAAAAGCAATTGGTGTAGACGCGCAGCTAGGTCGAATTAAGAAAGGTTACATTGCGAACCTGACGATTTTCGATCGAGACTTCAATGTTAAAGCGACGGTTGTTAACGGACAATACGAGCAAAATTAAGAATGAATGGCGGACAGATAGGTAACGTAGACTTAGTAAAACAACTGAACAGCGCAGCTGTCTACAGATTGATTGATCAACAAGGACCTATCTCCCGCATACAAGTGGCAGATGTCAGTCAACTGGCACCTGCCAGTGTCACAAAAATCACCCGCCAACTCCTTGAGCGGGGATTGATCAAAGAGGTTGCACAACAAGCCTCCACAGGCGGTCGACGTGCAATCTCATTAACAACAGAGGTCAAACCCTTCCACTCTGTTGCTGTGCGTCTTGGTCGCGACTACGTGCAATTTTGCCTCTATGATTTAGGTGGCGCGGCACTAGCACAAGATCAGCACGATTTTCGTTACACCAATCAATCCGATCTGCAACAAGGTCTTACTGCTTTGCTGAAAGACTTTATTAGCCGTAGCCAAGATAAAATTGATCAACTTATCGCTATCGGCATTACGCTCCCAGGTCTCGTTAACCCGACAACCGGTGTGGTTGAGTACATGCCTAACACGGATATCGATAAACTCGCTTTAGGCGAAATCATTCGTGAAAAATTTGGCATTGAATGTTTCGTTGGCAACGACGTGCGTGGCATGGCATTAGCTGAACACTATTTTGGAGCCAGTCAGGACTGCCAAGACTCGATTCTCGTCAGTGTTCACCGCGGTACCGGTGCTGGTATCATCGTTAACGGACAAGTTTTCCTTGGCTTCAACCGCAACGTTGGTGAGATTGGCCATATTCAAATCGACCCTCTTGGTGAACAATGCCAATGTGGTAACTTCGGCTGCCTTGAGACCGTTGCAGCAAACCCAGCAATTATTCAGCGTGTGAAAAAACTGATCGCGCAAGGTTATGAGTCATCACTAGCAAAACTGGACCACATTACCATCCAGGACGTCTGTAACCACGCTCTAGAAGGCGATGAACTGGCGCAACAAAGCTTAGTTCGAGTGGGCAATCAGTTAGGCAAAGCGATTGCGATCACCATTAACTTGTTTAACCCACAAAAAATTGTCATCGCTGGTGATATTACTGCCGCGAAAGACATTGTTTTCCCTGCGATTCAACGTAATGTCGAAAACCAATCACTAAAAACCTTCCATAATCAACTGCCTATTGTCGCATCGCAGATCGATAAACAACCAACGATGGGCGCGTTTGCCATGATTAAACGCGCTATGCTTAATGGCGTTTTGTTACAAAAGTTGTTGGGTGAATAAAGCACCTGTCAATCAACCAGTTACATAGGTTACAATTGGGCTGTGTTTACACAGCCCTTTTTACATCTGAAGGAAGTCACGCGCGCACCATGGAAATAATTTTGATAACCACCGCTTTTGTGGCGGGCTTTTTAGCACTAAAGTGCAACTTACCCCCACTTGTCGGTTTTCTGCTTGCGGGTTTTGCACTGCATGCTTTTGGTTTTGAAAGTAACCTGACGATCACCACACTCGCCGATCTTGGGGTAACACTACTGCTCTTTACCATTGGTTTAAAACTGGAAATCAAAACCTTACTCTCTAAAGAGATATGGGCAGGTGCGACCGCTCATAACCTTCTGTCGACATTGCTGTTTACCGCGGCGTTTATTGGACTAAAATTTCTCGGAATTTCTTCTCTGGCAGAGATGGAAACTGGCCATCTAGTCTTGCTTGCCTTCGCACTCTCCTTCTCCAGTACCGTTTTTGCCGTGAAATCATTGCAAGAAAAAGGCGAAATGAACGCCACTTACGGCACGTTGGCGATTGGTATTTTGATCATGCAAGATATCTTCGCCGTGGTATTCCTCACCGCCTCAACCGGGAAATTGCCCCATTGGTACGCTATTGCTCTGTTCGCCTTGCCCTTGTTACGCCCTCTTTTCTACAAGATTCTTGACTGGGTTGGCCACGGGGAAATGCTGGTACTGTTCGGTATTTTCTTCGCACTTGTCGCGGGAGCAGGGTTGTTTGAACTTGTTGGTATGAAACCAGACCTTGGTGCACTCGTGCTGGGTATGTTATTAGCTGGTCACCGCAAGTCATCGGAACTCGCCAAATCCCTATTTAACATGAAGGAGCTTTTCCTCGTCTGCTTCTTCCTCAATATCGGTTTATCGGCCTCGCTCAGTTTAACTGGCGTCTCTTTGGCACTGCTCATTCTGCTCTTACTGCCACTGAAAGGTCTTCTTTACTTCCTAACCATCAATCACTTTAAGTTTCGTGTGCGCACGTCCTTGCTCGCGTCATTGACCCTTTTTAACTACAGTGAGTTTGGCCTCATTGTTGGTGGCTTAGCTTATAAAATGGGATGGATGCCGAGTGATATTTTGGTTGCCCTTGCGGTTGCGGTCTCGCTTTCTTTTATTCTTGCGGCGCCATTGAGCAAAATGGGCCACCAAATCTATCAACATTCAGGAAAGTGGCTACAAGAAACCGCCGCAGAAAAGCTCAATCAGCGTGATCAGTTGATCAACCCAGGCAACGCGCAAGTCTTGATCCTGGGCATGGGCCGTATCGGAACGGGGGCTTATGATGAACTTCGCGCTCGTTACGGCAAAATCAGCTTAGGCGTAGAAGTGAGAGAAGAAGCCGCGCAACATCATCGAGAAGAAGGTAGAAACGTTATTGCAGGAGATGCCACTGACCCTGACTTTTGGGAGCGCATTCTTGATACAGCGAATGTGAAGCTGGTTTTACTAGCCATGCCTCATCACCAAGGTAATCAAACCGCGCTTGAGCAGCTCAAACGTCGCAACTACCAAGGACAAATTGCCGCGATTGCCGAATACACTGACCAATTAGAGATGCTCACTAACAGTGGTGTACACGCTGCCTTTAATATTTATAACGAAGCGGGAAGTGGCTTTGCGCGCCATGTGTGCGAACAACTTCAACCTCAGTTTGCTCCCCCCTCAAACTAAGCACTATCCCCATTAAAGGCTCACAAAATTGGGCCTTTTTGCTTTCTTTTTCACCAAAACCTTACTTGCATTCACCAATTAAGGGTTTCTATTAAATATTTTTTAATCATTAGCCCCTTTGTTTACTTTTTTTATCGAAGAGTGTTGCTTTTTTTGTTCAGACTGGCAAATTGAAGCCATACCGTTTAGAAATGATTTAATTAAAAAGGATGTTGTATGTGTTCAGTATTTGGCATTTTAGACATTAAAAGCGACGCAGCGGCGCTTCGCCCTATCGCTTTAGAGATGTCGAAAAAACTTCGTCACCGTGGCCCAGACTGGTCCGGGATCTACGCATCAGATCGAGCAATTCTTGCTCATGAGCGTCTTGCGATCGTAGGTCTTAACAGCGGCGCACAGCCTCTTTACAGCCCAGATAAAAAACTCATCCTTGCCGTTAACGGTGAAATCTACAACCACAAAGAAATTCGTGCTCGTTACGAAGGCAAATATGATTTCCAAACAGATTCTGATTGTGAAGTTATTCTCGCCCTCTACCAAGAAATGGGTGCCGATCTCCTAGAAGAATTAAACGGTATCTTCGCTTTTGTTCTTTACGATGAAGAGAAAGATCAGTACCTAATTGGACGTGACCACATTGGTATCATCCCGCTTTACCAAGGTTATGATGAGCACGGCAACTACTATGTCGCTTCAGAAATGAAAGCGTTGGTTCCCGTTTGCAAAACCATCAGTGAATTTCCTCCAGGTAGCTACTACAGCTCAACCGATGCAGGTCCTCAACGTTACTACATTCGCGACTGGAATGAATACGCAGCGGTACAGGGCAACACCAGCAGCAAAGAGGAACTAACAGCAGCGCTTGAAGCGGCGGTGAAACGTCAGTTGATGACAGATGTGCCTTACGGTGTATTACTGTCGGGTGGACTTGATTCTTCTATTACCTCTGCGGTTGCTAAACGTTATGCCGCAATGCGAATTGAAGACGACGAACAAACTGAAGCCTGGTGGCCACAACTTCACTCATTTGCTATTGGCCTTGACGGTGCTCCAGATCTGAAAGCAGCCCGTGAAGTGGCGGCGAAAATTGGCACTGTACACCATGAAATGACGTACACCATTCAAGAAGGATTGGACGCAATTCGTGATGTGATTTACCACATCGAAACATACGATGTCACGACCATCCGCGCGTCAACACCAATGTATTTGATGGGACGTAAGATCAAAGCCATGGGCATCAAGATGGTACTTTCTGGTGAAGGGGCTGACGAGATTTTTGGTGGCTACCTCTACTTCCACAAAGCACCCAACGCACAAGAGTTCCACGAAGAGACGGTGCGCAAACTGCTTGCGCTCAACATGTTTGACTGTGCTCGCGCAAACAAATCGCTAGCGGCTTGGGGTGTTGAAGGCCGAGTGCCATTCTTGGATAAAGAGTTTATCGATGTTGCAATGCGCTTGAACCCTGCGGATAAAATGTGTGGCAACGGCAAAATGGAGAAACACATTCTTCGTGAGTGCTTTGAGCACTACCTACCAGACTCTATTGCTTGGCGTCAAAAAGAGCAGTTTTCTGATGGCGTGGGTTATGGCTGGATCGACACACTCAAAGCAGTGGCAGAAGAGAAAGTAACCGATCAACAGATGGAAGCCGCAAAATTCCGCTTCCCATACAACACGCCAACAACAAAAGAAGGCTATGTATACCGCGAAATTTTCGAAGAGTTGTTCCCACTGACATCGGCTGCAGAATGTGTCCCTGGCGGTCCATCAGTGGCTTGTTCGTCCGCTAAAGCGATTGAATGGGACGAATCCTTTAAAAACTGTATTGACCCGTCAGGTCGAGCAGTGAAAGCGGTACATAACGAAGCGTATTAATCTGCACGCCGTTCACACTAACAGCAACGAAAGAAGGCACCCAAAAGGTGCCTTCTTTACTAGGGTCTATTGGCCACTCACCCCTTCAGTTCTAGGTCGCTATTCTCAATGCTCACTGGCACGGTCTGGGAAATCATTTTAACCAGCATGATTGAACGTGTTTCGCCATCTTGCTCTTGGAAAATGGCCTCGATACCCGCGAACTGCCCGCTTTTCACTTTGATCGAATCACCCGGTTTCGGCAAATTACTCCCCTGCAACGCACTTTCATGTCCCTCTTGTTCAAGAAGCTTGAGTTCATAAATCAAATCCCCTTGAAGCTCTTTGGGGTGAGCGCCAAACTTCACAAAATCCACCACACCTCTGGTTGAACGCACAGTGGTAAACGTCGGGCCTATTTCAAAATCGAAACGAACAAAAATGTAGGAAGGAAATAAGGGCTCACTCTTTGTTTGGCGTTTACCACGCAGAATCTTTTCAACTTCTATGGTGGGATAGAAACACTCAACACCTTGGTTTTCTAAATGTTGCTTCGCTCGGATCTGCTCTCCGCGCTTACAATACAGCAAATACCATTTTTTCATTTATCACTAGCCATCTATTTTTTGTTTATCCTAGCATTTCGCCAGACGATAGGAAATCGCGTGAGTTGCAATCATACAAACCAATACACTTTGTTTGCTAAACGTTAATTCGCAGAACCAAAAATGGAATATTAGTTTCTAACACGTAGAAACCACCCAAGCAAAACATTGGAAAACCTTTTATAACAAAAGGTTAAATATAAACCGAACAATCCACTGCCATTTAAAAGTATTTGAGTATTTAAACAACGAGGAGTATACGTATTCGCCTATAAAAAATTTCATAACTAGAATTAGTCAAACTTATGCCAAACCAACATCAATATTTTGGTCATCCTCGTGGCCTTTTCCTTTTGTTCGGTACTGAACTTTGGGAACGTTTTTCCTATTACGCAATGCGTGCAATTTTAGTCTTATACCTCACCGACACCACCATCAATGGCGGTTTGGGCTGGACCACCAAAGATGCCCTCGATCTCTATGGCACCTACACAGGATTGGTGTACATTACCCCCCTTATTGGTGGCTACCTTGCTGACAACTATTTGGGTCAGCGTCGCTCGATCCTGATTGGTGGCGCTCTAATGGCCATTGGTCAATTTACTCTTGCCCTGCCTGCGGATGCGCTTGGTTTAGGTTCACTTCACACCTTCTACTTGGGCCTTGCTCTCCTCATCGCCGGTAACGGCTTATTTAAGCCAAATATCTCAACCATGGTGGGTGACCTATATCAAGAAGGTGACAACCGTCGAGATGGCGCTTTCACCATTTTCTACATGGGTATCAACCTCGGTGCGTTGATCGCCGGTGTCGTGTCAGGTTCTGTGACCACGGAATTCGGCTGGAAAGCAGGGTTTGTTGCTGCCGGTATCGGCATGCTTATTAGCTTAGTGATGCAAATGGCCCTCGCACAATCATGGCTAGGAGATATTGGCCGTGAGCCAGCAGCAAAGCGCGATCTCGCTATTAAGAAGTCAGCCCAAA
Source organism: Vibrio vulnificus CMCP6 (assembly GCF_000039765.1). NCBI lineage: Bacteria > Pseudomonadati > Pseudomonadota > Gammaproteobacteria > Vibrionales > Vibrionaceae > Vibrio > Vibrio vulnificus. The sequence goes on from NC_004459.3 coordinate 175,857, forward strand.
AAGAAGCCTTAACCAAAGAAGAAGTGGATCGCATCAAAGTGATCCTCGTGATGAGCTTGTTCACCATCGTATTCTGGGCTGGTTTCGAACAAGCGGGCGGCCTAATGAATATCTACACCCAACAGTATACTGACCGCATGATCGGCAGCTTTGAGATTCCTGCTGCATGGTTTCAATCATTGAACCCATTTTTCATCATCACTCTTGCGCCAGTACTTGCTGTACTGTGGGTAAAACTGGGTAAACGTGAGCCGAATTCACCCGTTAAATTTGCTTTAGCGATGTTTTTCCTCGCACTTGGTTTCTTATGTATGGTCGGTGCCGTTGTTGAACAAAGCGGTGATACATCGGTAAAAACATCCATGCTATGGCTTGTTGGTGCCTTTTTCTTCCATACTCTGGGGGAACTATGTCTATCGCCAATTGGCTTATCTCTTGTCACCAAATTAGCGCCTTTGCGTCTCGCATCTTTAATGATGGGCGCTTGGTTCGGTTGTAATGCAATCGCAAACTACGTGGCGGGATACGTTGGCTCTCACGTAGGCGAGTTAGGTGCATTCGCCATCTTTAGCGGTATCGCCGTCACCGCAACCGTATCGGGTGTGATTCTGCTGCTGTTCTCAAACCAGCTTGTTCATTGGATGCACGGAGCAGAAAGTGGAAGTTCAACCGCAGAACAAATTGAAGAACAACAAGCCTTAGTTTCTTAATTTGTGTCTAAAGTGCAAAAGCATAAAAGCGCGCCAACGATTGGCGCGCTTTTTTTGTACAAACTTGGCTCGTTTACACTTTGAACTGTTTCAGTAGCTGGTTTACTTGTTCACCCAATCGCTTCATCGCCTGAGCGGATTCTGTGGTTTCAGACGATTGCACGAGTGTCTTCTCCGAGATATCGGACATATTGTTCACATTGACACTGACCTCATCCGACGCAATTGCCTGCTGATTCGCCGCTGTGGATATTTGCCCGATGGAATCGTTGATCTGGGTGATAAAGCCTGTGATTGAGGTCAACGCTGATTCTGCCGAGTGCACCTGCTCTGCGGTTTGCTCAGCACTTTGACGGCTCTGGTGCATCGCCTTGTTAGCCAACTCGGCTCGCTGTTGCAAACTACCGATGATGGTTTGGATTTCTTCGGTCGACTCTTGAGTGCGCGATGCTAAAGAACGGACTTCATCCGCCACCACCGCAAATCCTCGCCCCTGCTCCCCGGCCCTTGCCGCTTCAATTGCCGCATTCAGCGCGAGCAAGTTGGTTTGCTCTGCGATACTGCGAATAACATCCAGCACCGTACCAATTTGTTCACTGTCGGCTCGAAGTTGTTCAACCGTATCTCCAGCACTGGCAATTTGCTCGTTGAGTTTTTGCATTGACTGCGTTGCTTCCATCACCACTTTTGAACCTTGCGTCGCAGAATCGGCCGTCGATTGAGAAAGATCCGCCGCCTGTTGGGCACTGGCACTCACCTCTTGTGCACTGGCTGACATTTCCGTCATCGCTGACGCAGCAACCTGTGCCTGAGATTGCTGCTCTCGCACCTCACTTTGTGTGTCTCGCGCTTTTAATGCCAGAATCTCGGCCGCTTGCAACATCTGTGCGGCCGCTACGCTCATTTGACGAATGGTGTGCTGAAGTTTGCCAGCGAAGGTGTTGTAATGCCCGGCTAACACATCGAGTTCATCATTGCCACTGGTGGGCACGCGTATGGTGAGGTCTCCTTCTCCCTGAGCAATATCTTGTAGCACATTGGTCGTTCTTTGTACTTTAACAATTAACGAGCGCGTGATTACAAAGGAGAACAACAAACCAATGACAATAGCAATCGCCGCGATACCATAAAGAAAGGTGATAGACTGTTCTGCATTCTCATTAGCTTGTTCTGCCGCCTGCTCCATTGAGCTAGCTATCGACTCACGAAGCGATGCGATTCGTTGTGCGACTTGCGGCCCGATCGTATCCAGCGTTTTTATCCCTTCGTTACGGGCAAAAATCAAGCTAGTGACGGAATTGGCCGCTTTTTCATACTTTGTAAACAGCGATTCTGCTTCGTTGGTCAATTGGCGACGTTGTGCGCTTTCCAACGTTGCAAGTAAGCTGCCAATCTCACTGTGTACCGCTTTAAATTCCTGATTGAATCGTTCTACTTGTGCCTGCTGGTTTTCAACCAAGAACTTGGCGACATAAAGTCGCGCGAGCAAAAGCGATCTGAGTGCTCGTCCGGCATGATAGGCGGCAACAACATCACCATCGGTTTTCGCGCTTTCCATGACGCTGGTGAGTCTTTTCTCTATTTGCGGACCGTCGACATTGAGCACACCATTAACCTGCTCATTTCGCATATTCATATTGTTCACCACCACTTGAGTAAACGTGGTGAGATACTGTGCCTTTAAGCCATCAATCTCTTTAAGGATCTGTACGCGTTGTGGATTTTGTATTTCGTTATAGGCGCGATCCATAAACTGTGTCCAGCGAGACGCATTCTCTTGGAAACGAGATACAAATTGTTTATCCCCTGTCTCGATAAAGTTTTTGACCGTTAATCTTAGTCCATAAACGCTATCGGTCATTTCTGCTGCCAACTCGGTGTCCGGCGCAAGATCGAAGGCGATCCTGTTCATATCTTTCGTCAGTGAATTCAGCAAGTTGGCACTGACCAGCACTATCACCAATAAAATTAGAATAAGAATCAGCGGTGAAAAATAGAGCTTCTTGCTAATTGAAATATTATCGAGTCCCATTGTTGACTCCCTTTTGGTTAATAACCACAAATGGCACTCTTAAAAATTAGCAGAGAAGTGAAAAAAGTCACAAAAGCCAGCAAAGGTAATAACAATAAAGTCAGAAGCTTTACGCTATTTGGCTTGGAGAAACACCGATAGTCGGCATAAAAAACGCCGTGAGATTAACGGCGTTGAGGATAAGAATCTTGCAATGAGAACGCATTACCGCTCTGTAACAAGCCTTGCCATCATTTCAATGTGACTTGGGGCATCGTTTAAACAAGGAATAAAACGATACTGCTCACCACCCGCATGCAGAAAGCTTTCTTGGCCTTGCTCTGAGATTTCTTCTAACGTCTCTAAACAATCAACCGAAAATGCAGGGGTTATCACATCGAGAGACTTAATGCCCTTCGCGGGCAACGATTCCAACGTTTTATCCGTATAGGGTTGCAGCCACTCTTCTCGACCAAAGCGAGATTGATAGGTGGTGCCAATTTGGGATTTGTCCAACCCTAATTCGAGACGCAGTAACTCGGTTGTCATTTCGCAATGCAGAGGATAGACATCGCCATTATCGGCGTAGCGTTGTGGAATACCGTGATAGGAGCAAAGCAGGTAATCCCCTTTGCCTTGCACCTGCCATGATTGACGTACTGATTCAGCCAATGCTTTGATATACAAAGGGTGATCATGATAGTCACGAATAAACTGAATACTGGGTACGACAGCAACCTTACGCAACGCGTGCGCAAGTGCATCGTACGCCGCTCCCGTTGTGGTGCCTGAATACTGGGGGTACAGAGGTAAAACGCAAATCTCATCCACACCTTGAGCTTGAAGCTTGTTCACGCCATCAAGTACGCTGGGTGTGCCATAGGTCATACCAATTTCCACAGGGCAATTGAGTTTTGCCTGCAACTCGACTTGCTGTCGCTTGCTGTACACCATTAACGGTGAGCCTTCTTTCATCCAAACGGTTTGATAAAGCTTGGCAACCTTAGGCGAACGAATAGGTAAAATGATGCCATGTAAAATAGGGCACCATAGCCAACGCGTCATATCCACTACACGCTGATCATGCAAAAACTGGCTTAAAAATCGTTTTACGGCTGGGGCCGTTGCTTCTTCGGGAGTTCCGAGATTGACTAAAAGCACTCCGCGTTTTTTTGTGTTGTTCATACTTTCTCTACGATAGTGGCTGAAGGTGGTTTTACGAAAAGGTGGCGACATCGATCAGTTGTGCAACGTCATTTGAGCCATTGTGAATAATGACAAAACTAAACTGCTGATGGCCATAATAAAAAAGCGACCTTAAGGTCGCTTCACTATAACAAAATTCTGAAAACGGTTGATAATAGGTATTACCTATTATGCTAATGCCTTCTCGATATCAGCACTCACTTGAGCAACTTGCTTAGTACCATCAAATTTTAGGTACTTCGTGTTGCCTTCTGCGGCTTCTTTACCGTAGTACTCGATAAGTGGTGCAGTTTGTGAGTGGTAAACACCTAAACGAGCGCGTACGGTTTCTTCTTTGTCGTCGTCACGAACAACAAGATCTTCACCTGTTACGTCGTCTTTACCTTCCACTTTAGGTGGGTTGTAAACAACGTGGTAAGTACGACCTGAAGGCAGGTGCGCACGACGGCCAGCCATACGCTCAACGATCACATCGTCAGCAACGTCAAACTCGATAACGTAATCAACTGCCACACCCATCTCTTTAAGACCGTCAGCTTGTGGGATCGTACGTGGGAAACCATCCAATAGGAAACCTTTCGCACAATCTTCTTGAGCAATACGCTCTTTGATTAGACCAAGAATGATTTCATCAGAAACTAGCTGACCAGCGTCGATAACAGCTTTTGCTTGTTTACCAAGCTCAGTACCTGCTTTGATAGCAGCACGTAGCATGTCACCAGTAGAGATTTGTGGAATACCATACTTCTCCATGATGAATTGAGCCTGTGTGCCTTTACCTGCACCTGGAGCACCTAGAAGAATGATGCGCATGTTGAATCCTCTTTCGATTATGATGATTTATACCGAAGCTCACTGCCTACTGGGCTATGCCCCACGGTAAGTTTCGGTATAAGTGTTCTTCAAATTGACAATAAAACAGGCGTGCACATTACACGCCCGATGATTTTGTTTCAAGTCGGCATTCTAACACACTATTTCTCGTTCTAGAGTCAGTTAAGACTAAAGAATGTTCAAGCTCTCACAAATCGCTTTGGAAACCATCATTTTTTTGCATGTTGAATGCCGATACATACAAAAAGCCCGCAAATGCGAGCTTTTTGGTGATTTTAGCCTTATTAGCCCTTAGTCAAAAGCGAGTTAATGGCCGTTAAGAACTGGCTAGGATCTTCCATTGAGCCACGCTCTGCAAGCATTGCTTGACCCAGTAATACCTCTACCCAGCGGCCAAACGCTTCTTCATCCGTCTCATCCGCCATTTGCTTAACAAGCGTATGATTTGGGTTGATCTCAAAAATGTACTTCACTTCAGGAACAGCCTGCCCTGCTGCCGCCAGTAGCTTCGCCATCTGTGTGCCCATTTCGAAATCATCGGTCACCACCACCGCTGGGGTATTCGCTAGCTTAAAGGTGGTACGCACCTCTTTCACACGATCACCCAAGTAGCTCTTGGTGCGCTCAACCACGGACTGGAACTCTTGTTCCGTTTCTTTCTGCTTCTCTTTCTCTTGCTCATCTTCAAATTGGCTAAGATCAAGGCCCGCTTTCGTGATTGACTGGAACTGCTTACCATCAAACTCTGTTAGGTAGTTCATCAACCATTCGTCAATACGGTCAAACATTAAGATAACTTCAAGACCTTTGGCTTTAAACTGCTCTAGGTGAGGGCTGTTTTTCGCTGCCGCATAGCTGTCTGCTGTGAGGTAGTAGATCTTGTCTTGGCCTTCTTTCATGCGCTCAACATAAGACTCAAGAGAAACGGTCTGCTCTGCAGAGTCCACTTCTGTCGAGGCAAAGCGTAACAACGACGCCACTTTCTCGCGGTTGGCGTAATCTTCGGCTGGACCCTCCTTCATCACCAAACCAAATTCTTTCCAGAAAGTTTGGTATTTATCTGTGTCATTTTTCGCCAAGCGCTCGAGCATGGTTAAAACACGTTTAGTGCACGCACCGCGTAGCGATTGAGTCACCTTGTTGTCTTGCAAGATCTCGCGAGAGACGTTGAGCGGCAGATCGTTGGAGTCAATCAAACCGCGGACAAAACGCAAGTAAGATGGCATAAATTGCTCAGCGTCATCCATGATGAAAACGCGCTGAACATAGAGTTTAAGACCAGATTTATGGTCACGGTTCATCATATCCCAAGGCGCTTTCGATGGAATATAAAGGAGGCTGGTATAGTCGTTTTTGCCTTCTACTCGGTTGTGACTCCAAAGTAATGGGTCAGCAAAATCGTGAGAGACATGCTTGTAAAACTCTTGATACTCTTCGTCTGAGATATCGGATTTATTGCGCGTCCAAAGTGCTTGGGCTTTATTGATTTGCTCCCACTTCACTTCTTCTGTTTCTTTGCCTTCTTCATCGCGAACACGGGTTTGAATAGAAACAGGAATGCCAATGTGATCGGAATACTTACCAATCACATCACGTAAACGCCATTCGTTGAGGAACTCTTTGCCGTCTTCACGCATGTGCAGAATAATATCAGTACCACGTGATTCTTTGGTAATGTCTTCAACGGTGTATTCACCTTCACCTGCAGAATGCCAAAGTACCGCTTGGTCTGCGCTAAGACCCGCCGCTCGAGTTCGTACCGTCACTGCATCAGCCACAATGAAGGCTGAATAGAAACCAACACCAAACTGACCAATCAGCTGAGAATCTTTTGATTGCTCTTGAGATAGTTTAGAGAAAAACTCCGCCGTACCAGATTTGGCAATGGTGCCCAAATGCGAAATCACCTCTTCGCGGCTCATACCAATCCCGTTATCGGAAATCGTCAGCGTGTTATGTTCTTCGTTAAAAGAAAGCTTCACGCCCAATTCTGCATCATTTTCATAAAGAGCAGGATTGGACAACGCTTGAAAACGCAGTTTATCGGCTGCGTCGGAGGCGTTGGAGATCAACTCACGTAGGAAGATTTCTTTATTGGAATACAGTGAGTGGATCATCAGATGGAGAAGTTGTTTTACCTCTGACTGAAAGCCACGAGTTTCTTTGTTATTTGCTACTGTCTCGTTCATTTTCACTCCAAAGTTCTCTAATTGGGTGGGAAATCAATCGCTTGTTACGTAACATATGGCTGACAAATGTAAATTCAAGGTCAATTGTGGTAAAAACGCTGTTTTTTTAGATAAATTTAATTATCCTATTGAGCTAAATACATCTAAAGAAGCATAAGAGATGTTGGTCTAAGCGCTTGTTGCGCAAATAAGCACCAAAAAACGCTGAATCATCGATATAAAGAAGAACCTCATGAGTAATATCGGCACTAAGTTTGTAATCGCACAGCGATTTGTTTTCGATCCTAACAGCAACACATTACTTGATCAGGCTGTCAACAATGAAGTGACTCGATTAGGTAGCAATGAAAGTCGAATTTTACTTCTGTTATCAGAAAAACCTAACGAGGTATTAACTCGTAACGAGTTGCATGAGTTTGTTTGGCGCGAACAAGGTTTCGAAGTCGATGATTCCAGCCTAACTCAAGCGATTTCTACCTTACGCAAAATGCTCAAAGACTCTACAAAGTCCCCTGAGTTTGTGAAAACGGTTCCAAAACGTGGTTATCAGTTGATCTGTTCGGTTGAGCGCATTAACCCGCTCCTGTCAGATTCAACCAACAACGTGAATGACGCAGCTTCTGAAGCATTAGATCAAGAAGAATTAGAAAACGAAATCAGTACTGACGCGGTTCAAACATCCTCGTCAGAAATTGGTAGAGATGTCGCGCATAATGCTGGCACGTCAACAAAGATGGCCGCGTCACAAAAAAATTGGCTAATTAAAGGGCTATTCTTGTTAGCCGCACTGCTGCCACTTTGCGTTGTCTTGCTCACCAATCCGTCGGAGTCTAAGTTCCGTTTACTGGAAAATGTCAATGGTGTGGAAGTGCTCACTCCACTGAATCATCCACCATTACAAGCTTGGATGCCTTCTATTAGGCAGTGTGTTAATAAGTATGCAGAAACGCATACTGGCGATTCTGCTCCAGTAAAAGTGATCGCGACAGGTGGCCAGGGTAATCAGTTGATCCTCAATTACATCCACACACTTCCACATTCAAACGAGAACGTGACGCTGAGAATTTTCTCAGAACAAAACGATCTTGGCTCTATCTGTAAATAAATGAGGTGCACAATGAAACTTCGAATTGCTTCTGTTGTTTTGGCTGCATCGGCTGTGTTTAGTGGGTGGCTTTATTGGGGTAGCGACCTCAAAGTTGAGCAGGTTTTGACTTCCAAAGAGTGGCAGTCCTATATGGTGACGGTCATCACGGATGATCTGCAAAATGAAGGTTCCGTCGGACCGCTGCGCAAAGTCACTTTAACGTCGAACGTTAAGTATCTGCCCAATGGCAATTACGTGCGCGTTTCGGTGTTGAAGCTTTACTCAAATGAGTCCTCTCAAGAGGTAGTGATCAACATTTCTGAATCAGGCACTTGGGACGTCAGCGACAATTATCTGCTGGTGACGGCAAAAGAGTTTAAAGACATCTCTTCTTCGCAATCAAAAGATTTCAGTGATGCCCAACTCAAACTCATCACGAAAGTGTTCAAAATGGATGCACAACAAAGCCGTCGCATCGACATCGTCAATGACCAAACATTATTGCTGACCAGCCTAAACCACGGCTCATCAGTACTGTTTTCCAACTGACGATCGTTTAGTCATCGAATAAGGGAGCGGGATGCTCCCTTTGGTGTATATATGGATTGGATTTCAACACTGTTTCTCTTCTTCGGCTCTCTAATTGCCAACACACTCGCCTCTCTTGCTGGCGGAGGTGCAGGTTTGCTGCAATTTCCTCTGCTCATTTTTCTTGGCTTGCCATTTGGTGTGGCGCTAGCGACCCACAAACTGGCCAGTGTTGCCTTAGGGGTTGGTGCCGCCTATAGCCACTTTCGTTCAGGTAAAATTCCACTATCGGTGGCTGCCTATTTGGTTTTCACCGGCAGCATTGGCGTTGTGATTGGCGCTCACTTAGTGTTAATGATCCCAAGCGACATTGCAGAAATACTGTTGGGTACGATGATCCTTGCTCTGGGTATTTACTCGCGTTTCAAAAAGCAATTAGGTCAACACGAGCAACCTCGTAATAGGCATCTTCAAGGTTGGCTATTCGGAGGCATTGGCCTGATGCTCATCGGGGTGATCAATGGCTCGTTGACTGCGAGCTCTGGCTTATTAGTGACCTTGTTTTTGGTCCGTTGGTTTGGTTACGATTACAAGCAAGCCGTTGCTCTTACGCTAATATGCGTCGGTTTCTTTTGGAACGGTATTGGTGGTATTGCAGTAGTGCAAGCTGGCGCACCTGTTCATTGGCCTTGGCTACCCATTCTTCTCGCAAGCTCTTTTTTGGGTGGCGCACTTGGCGCATGGATGACGAATCGCTACAGTAATCGAACGGTAAAAATTGCCTTTGAATTGCTGACTTTTGCCGTTGGGCTCAAATTGTTATTTTAAGGATTGACGATGCTCAAAGCGAAAATTGAGATCTATTACTGCCGCCAGTGTAACTGGATGCTTCGCTCGACTTGGTTGAGCCAAGAGTTATTGCATACATTCAGTGAGGAGATTGCCTCTATTACCCTCTATCCCGATACTGGTGGGCGTTTTGAGATCCACTGCAACGATGAGCTGATTTGGGAGAGAAAGCGAGATGGTGGTTTTCCTGAAGCAAAAGAGCTCAAACAAAGAGTCCGCGATATCATCGCCCCCGAAAGGGATCTTGGTCACGTTGACAAAAAATAAGGCAGTGGTGACTGCCTTATTTGACGTGCTGGATTTTAGCCACCAATTTGGCAGGAGTGTAACAGCTCACCTTGTAATGAAATGACGGACAAGGTGCCATTTTCAAAGAGGCCATAGCTAGCCAGTTGATTTTCCCGAGGAAAAGTCACAGAGCCCGGATTAAAAACGACGATCTCCCCTTGCGGCTCCGCTAGCGCTACATGGCTATGCCCATGCGCCAAAATATCCCCGGCTTTCAACGCAGGTTGTTGTTTGGCATTGTACAGATGACCATGAGTGAGAAAGAGTCGAGCGCCTGATTCAAGCAATACCCAACTGTAATCCATCATCATTGGAAAAGAGAGCAACATCTGATCCACTTCACTATCGCAATTGCCTCTGACCGCGATAATTTGGTTGGCGTACTGATTTAATTTCTCAGCCACTTGAGGTGGATTATAAGACGAAGGAACAGGGTTCCTTGGTCCATGATTGAGTATGTCCCCCAGTAAAATGAGGTGATCCGCTCCTGATTGTTCAAATAACGCCAATGTTTGCTCTGTCGCCTCTAGGCTGCCATGCAAATCCGAAGCAAAAAATAATTTCACAAGCACTTCCCCCTAAAAATACTAGGGTATTCTAACGCTGCAAAGACTACTCGTCATCCCGAGCCATGGCATTGATCACAATATTGTTGTAGCTGACCATACCAATCACTTCACCATTCTCAATCACTGGTGCTCGGCTAATGCCAAAACGCTCAAACAAACGTGCGCAGTATTTTACGTTCATATCCGGCGAAACACACAACGCAGGCTTGGTCATGATTTCATAAATATTGGTGCGATTGGGCGAGCGATTTTTTGCCAGAACTTTTTTGGCGATATCGTTCATCAAAACGATACCGAATTCATCATCCTCGTGACGCTTATTCACCACCAGCGCTTTCACCTGATGTGCGCGTGCCAGTGTGATCCCTTGGTGCACCGTCGTAAGGCCATCCACCACGACAAAGGTGTTGGCCATTACGTCTCTCACTCGAATTTTATCATGGCTATTCATATTTCATCCTCAACCACTTTGGTCAACTTGGCAACTTGATGCGCCACACCTACGGCATCTTCTATGTCGATTTGAATGGCGATTCCTTGCCCAGATTCGGTATCAAACTCCCCTACTTCACTGATGGTTTCCAATATATGTCGCGATAAGTGCTCCTCAACCACGAACAGTACGACATCTTTCTGCACTTCCAGCGTGAGGCCAAAAAAAGTGCGTTTTTGATTCAAACCTTGACCGCGCGCGTTGTTAATCACGGTCGCTCCAGTAGCCCCCGCTTCTCGCGCAGCATCCAACACCACATCCGTTTTACTGTCTTCCACGAATGCTAGAATCAATTTAAATCGCATCATCATCCTCCTGTGACGAATAGCGGCGATTGAACCACTGCGTTATTTGCGCGTAGCCCATCACAGATATCATCGGAAAAAGGCTGGCAAAAGCAATTAAGCCAAACCCATCAATTAATGGGCTTCTGCCAGGTACGGTTGAAGCAAGCCCAAGCCCTAGCGCGGCAACCAACGGCACTGTCACGGTGGATGTAGTCACACCACCAGAATCATAAGCTAAGGGGATAATCATTCTTGGGGCAAAGTAGGTTTGAATGACCACAATAATGTAGCCAGCAATAATGTAGTAATGGATGGGATCACCGACGACAATTCGGTAGCTGCCAAGGGCGATGCCCACTGCCACCCCAATGGCAACAGCCACGCGCAGCCCCGTTACGCCGATACTGCCGCCTGAAACTTGGTTAGCTTTGATGGCGACAGCAATAAGAGAAGGCTCTGCAATGGTAGTGCTAAAGCCGATAAAAAACGCAAACAGATACACCCAGTAGTAATCCACCCATTGCAACTGCTGACCTAAACTGATTCGCACTGCTTGTAGAAATGCAGGCTCCGTCAGTTGTATCGCCATCGTCTCACCCAATGGAAAAAGTGCGAGATCCAAGCCAATCAAAAATAAGGCTAAACCAATGATCACGTAACCAAAACCAAGCAACACTTTCAATGGATTGGTAATTGGCTTGCGTAAAATGGCAAATTGAAAGCCAAAAATGATCACCGCTATGGGGACAACATCCAATACGGTGGTGGTTAAAGTGTCGGTAAAGCGTTCGAACTCAATCATGCCACCACCATGCCGTAGATCATGACGAACATCATGGGCAATAAGGAGGCAAACGCAATTAAGCCAAAACCATCAATCATCGGGTTTCGCCCCTTAATGGATGAAGCGAGCCCCACCCCCAACGCCGTCACAAGGGGAACAGTGATGGTCGACGTCGTGACGCCTCCCGAATCGTATGCGATGCCGATAATGGTTTCCGGAGCAAACCCCGTCAGCACCACCACGCCAATGTAGCCACCAATAATCAAATAGTGAATCGGCCAACCTTTTAAGATGCGCAGTACGCCAAGTACTATCGCAGCCCCAACTGACAACGCTACGGTTAAACGCAAGCCGTTGGCATACTCTTCCATAGAGTCTTCTGTATGGGCGATCATGCCGCCTTCCGCCGCGACTTCTGCCGCTTCATTGGCGACCGCGGTCAAGGCGGGCTCTGCGATCGTCGTACCAAAACCAAGACAAAACGCAAAAACCATCAACCAAAACACACTGCCTTTTCTCGCAAAAGCTTGCGCCATCGATTCACCAATGGGAAAGAGCCCCATTTCTAACCCAAAGATAAAAAAGGTCAAACCGAGGATCACAAGAACAAGACCAAAGCCGATGGACAAAATATTGGGTAATGGCTCTTTGAGTACAACGATTTGAAAGAAAACAATCACCACAACAATGGGCAACAAATCTCTCGCACTTGCCGCAAACGCTTTAAGTAACGCTATGATTGCATTCATCCGCTGTCCTTAGTGTGATTGTCCTTGTTGTAATCATTGCAGAGTTTTTTTCGTTGCGATGTGATTCGTGTGAAAAGCACAGTAATAATTGGTTACATTTTGACAGGAATGTGACCTTACTCAGAAACAAGGGCAAGATGAACCATTGAACTATCATAGGGTTGGCTGCGTACTTATCTGTGCCATATACTAAATGCAGGTATGGAGGCGTGCATGAAAATACTATTGACTGGTGGAACAGGTTTTATCGGTTCGGAACTGCTGAAAACTTTGTCTTCTCATCAGATCCTACTGCTCACTCGTAACATCGAAGCGGCAAAGAATAGTCTGAGTTTTGCAGACTTAGGCAACATTCAATATCTTGATGACCTCTCTTCTCTGCAAGATTTGAACGATATCGATGCCGTGATTAATTTGGCTGGCGAACCTATCGCCGACAAACGCTGGAGTGCAGCGCAGAAAAAAGCCATCTGCGACAGTCGATGGCAAATGACCGAAGCTTTGGTCGAGCTGATTCACGCCAGTGCTAAACCCCCAGCCGTTTTTATCAGCGGATCGGCGGTAGGTTACTATGGCGATCAACAAGCTCATCCATTTGATGAGTGTTTGCACGTTCACAGCGCCGGATTTACTCATACGGTTTGCGCTCATTGGGAGCAAATTGCTAAGCGGGCGCAATCAGACCTGACGCGTGTTTGCTTATTGCGCACTGGCGTGGTTCTAGCCCCTCACGGGGGGGCACTCAAAAAAATGTTAATGCCCTACCAATTTGGCTTAGGCGGCCCTATTGGCAGTGGCAAGCAATACCTACCTTGGATACACCTGCAAGATATGGTGAGAGCGATTGTTTTTCTTCTCGAAACACCTCACGCTCAAGGTGAATACAACGTCTGTGCACCGCATCCGGTAAGCAATAAAGAGTTTAGCCGCGCCTTGGCCAAATCCCTTCATCGTCCTCATGTTCTCTGGACGCCCAAGTGGGTGATGAAACTCATGATGGGAGAATCGTCTTGCCTGCTATTTGATAGCATTCGTGCCAAGCCAAAACGCTTGACCGAACTTGGCTTTACGTTCCACTTTTCTCGAATTGAACCCGCTTTAAATCACTTATTGAAAGCCAAACACTGACTCTCAAGCGGTTAACATCGAATTTATTTAAGGACTAATCATGACCAAATGGGTCTTAATCACAGGCTGCTCGAGTGGTATTGGGTACGTCTGTGCGCACGCACTGCAAAAAAGCGGCTTTGAAGTCATTGCTTCTTGTCGAAATCTCCGTGATGTTGAGCGCTTGCAAAGCGAAGGACTCACGTGCATTCAACTCGATTTAGCCGATAGCAACAGCATTTCTCTTGCCGTTCAACAAGCCCTAGAGATCAGCGACGGGCAACTCTATGGGCTTTTTAACAATGGTGCCTATGGACAACCTGGTGCACTGGAGGATCTCCCCACTGACGCATTGAGAGCCCAGTTTGAAAGCAACTTTTTTGGTTGGCATCAATTGGTACGTGAAATATTACCGATCATGAGAAAGAACAAGCAGGGGCGCATTGTGCAAAATAGCTCCGTGTTAGGATTCGCTGCGATGAAATATCGCGGAGCCTATAACGCCTCTAAATTCGCGATTGAAGGTTGGAGCGACACCCTCAGGCTTGAGCTCGATGGCACGAATATTCACATTGCCATCCTCGAACCGGGTCCGATCGAAACCCGTTTTCGTTACAACGCACTGCAAGCCTTTTTGCAATGTATTGATATTGAAAACAGCCCTCACCGAGAGAGCTACTTGGCGCAAAAAGACCGCCTAGAGAATACCAACTCGAAGAGCAGTTTCGTCTTACCTGCAGAGTCTTGTATTGAGCCAGTGTTGCACGCGCTAACCAGTCAGAAACCGAAAATACGTTACCGAGTGACCACGCCAACTAAGCTGTTTGCTGTATTCAAACGGATTCTACCAACGCGCTGGCTAGATGAAATATTAAAAAGAGCGGCGTAATTTATTGCTGATAATGTAATCAATTCGTCACAAATGGATGATAATTTACTCATCACCACAAAATCTCGGTCATTTTCACTGCTAACAAAACGAGCACCTAGTTCATGTCATTAAATCAATTAAACTGGCTAAGTGTGGGTGTGGTGCTGACAATATTTATACTTATTTAGGCACTTTCGCTTGCCACTCGACAAAACGCTGCACTCTGCAGCGTTTTTTGTGCTTGAAAAACCAGGCTCTCTACCCAATATCTTGTTGAGATAAGACTGTCTTGATAAGGATCCCAAAATGCAATCTCCATACATTGTTGATATCAATGAGCAAAATTTTCGTGAAATCATCGAACGCTCAACACAAACACCAATAGTGGTACATTTTTGGGCAAATGCTTATCCTGAGAGCACCGAACATCTCCCTGCTCTCCGCCAACTCGCCCAGCAATATCAAGGCGCGTTTGTCTTAGCGCTACTCGATTGTGAACAACAAGGCCCCATCGCCGCACAGTTTGGCGTACAAGTGTTACCAACCACCGCATTGTTCATCAATGGGCAAGCAGTCGATGGTTTAGGTGGTCCTCATCCGTTGGAAAAAATTCAGGCCATGCTTGACAAACACTTACCATCACAAGATGAGTTGCTGTTGAAAGAGATCAACGAGTTTATCCAGCAATCTCGCCATACTGAGGCGTTGGAGAAAATCGCGTTGTTGTCTGAGGCCATCGCACAACGAGGTGATGTCAAGTTGGCTCACGCCAATTGCTTATTAGAGCTTCATCAACTCGACTTAGCAGAGCAACTACTGTCAAGCATCCCCTTAGAATATCAGGACAATTACTATAAAGGCTTGATCGCGAAACTCGACCTACAAAAACAGGCCTCCAACAGCCCGGAGATCCAAAAACTGGAGCAGCAACACCAAGCGAATCCAGAAGATCACACTATCACCTGTGAGCTAGCGATCCAGTATCAGCAAGTCGGTAGAGAAGAGGAAGCGCTGGCGCTACTCTGGTCACAATTGAAAGTTAATTTAAGCATTGGCGATGGTGAAGTACGTAAAACCTTCATGGATATTCTTTCCGCATTAGGACAAGGAAATGCTGTAGCCAGTCGCTACCGTCGACAACTCTACTCCATCCTTTACTAAATTAGCTTCAACTTACTATCAAATCAATTACTTAAGGCTGGTTTAATCCGGCCTTTATTCTGTCAGAAACTGGCGTCAATTCGCATTTATTACATTGTTTTACTTATCATTCTGCGCAAAAATAAACCAATTGCATATCTTATTTATTCAGAAGGATGGAATTATGCCAATTGACTCGTTAGTCACTATCGCGGTACTCGTTTTTGTTGCGATTACCTTTATTGCCTCAGCAGTAAAAACCGTACCACAAGGACACAACTGGACGGTGGAACGCTTTGGTCGCTACACTCAAACACTCAAACCAGGTCTTAACCTGATCGTCCCTTTCATCGATCGTATCGGCCACAAAATCAATATGATGGAACAGGTTCTCGATATCCCTGCTCAAGAAGTTATTTCTAAGGATAACGCTAACGTGGTGATCGATGCTGTCTGTTTTGTCCAGGTCATTGATGCAGCCAAAGCCGCTTATGAAGTCAGTGAGCTACAACATGCCATCCGCAACCTCACCCTCACCAACATGCGTACGGTATTAGGTTCTATGGAGCTGGATGAAATGTTGAGCCAGCGCGATATGATCAACACCAAACTGCTGTCAATTGTTGACCAAGCGACCAATCCTTGGGGGGTCAAAGTCACACGTATCGAAATTAAAGACGTTCAACCACCAGCAGATCTTACCGCAGCGATGAACGCACAAATGAAAGCGGAACGTAACAAGCGCGCGGAAGTGCTAGAAGCCGAAGGGGTGCGCCAAGCTCAAATTCTACGCGCAGAGGGTCAAAAGCAATCTGAAATCCTCAAAGCAGAAGGGGAAAAACAAGCTGCGATTTTGCAAGCAGAAGCCCGTGAACGTGCGGCTGAAGCAGAAGCAAAAGCGACAGCAATGGTTTCTGACGCTATCGCCAAAGGTGACATGCAAGCAGTGAATTACTTCATTGCACAAGGCTATACTGAAGCATTGAAGACCATTGGCCAAGCCGAAAATGGGAAAATCATCATGCTCCCACTTGAGGCTTCTGGCCTAATGGGTTCAATTGCTGGTATTGCTGAAATGTTCAAGCAAAGCGGCGATTCACAAAAATAAGGAGGCGCTGTGATTGAGTTATTAGATGGCATCAATCACTGGCATTGGCTAGCTCTCGGGCTAGCCTTATTGGCAGTGGAATTGTTGGGCACCGCAGGTTACTTTCTTTGGCTTGGTTTGTCGGCTTTACTGGTTGGTCTGTTGCTGTCTCTTATCCCTATGAGTTGGCAACTGCAGTGGAGCGCGTTCGCAGTGTTCTCACTCGTGACGACTTGGCTTTGGTGGCGCAAACAGCTTGCAAAAGATCAGCAAGATGATTCATCACGCGATCTTAATCAGAAGCAAAAACAACTGGTTGGCCAAGAAATTATTCTAAAAGAGGATATCCATGCTGGCATGAATCGAATTCAAGTGGCAGACACCACTTGGTCAGCACATTCCGATATTGATATTCCAGCAGGCAGTAAAATTAAAATTATCGCCTTAGATGGAATTGTGTTGAAGGTTGAAGTGAGCGCTTAGCTGTTAATAGCGTGGACAGTTTGAGGCCTTATTTTCCCAGAGAGCCTCTTTCTGTACTCAAGTAATATTGCTAACAAATGACAAACACAATGTGTTACTGAACGATCGCCACGTCAAAGCTCTGTAACTTTATCTAACGAAAACGATAGAAATCTGCACCCAAGAAGGCATCCCATCCTCTTTGCCATTCCGCTTTAATCATCGCCTCATTCGCATACGCACTACATTGTCCCGTGTAGCGAATCCCTCTAATGCCTTTTTCAAAAGCATGAAAAGGGTCGCAGTATTCTTTCTTCCCTTTTTCATACCCCTGAATAT
This sequence comes from Vibrio vulnificus CMCP6, assembly GCF_000039765.1. Taxonomy (NCBI): domain Bacteria; kingdom Pseudomonadati; phylum Pseudomonadota; class Gammaproteobacteria; order Vibrionales; family Vibrionaceae; genus Vibrio; species Vibrio vulnificus. Next base: position 193,447 of record NC_004459.3, read on the forward strand.
ATGCATTCTGCTCAAAGGGAACTTTTTCCTTAATTGCACTTAGTGACTCTGACTCTTGTTGATAACCATGAACGCCAAATCGATATCCTTGATTAAACCAAAACTCTTCCGAAGTCATTGGCGTAGAGGATGTACAACCAGTAATAGATGCGAAACACAGTGCTGCCAAACTATAATTTTTCATGTTGCCTCCTAGAAAAGAAAAAAGCCGAGCACTTAGTGCTCAGCTTATTAGGCAGTTATACTCGGTTCAACTTATTTTACGTTGAAAGGAATCGCTAGAATCAACTTGAAATCAGTCTCATCTTGGAACGCGTTTGCATAACCAGTCCAGTTTGGAGCGTCAGAATCATTGAAGTATTGAGTGTAGTGGAATGCTACAGTCGCATCTTTCAATGCACCAGCTTGAATTGCGTAGTTAGCAAACATACTGTACGCGTATTCTGTTAGATCATCGTAGCCTGCAACTGAAGCACCAGTACCAAGAGCAGCACTCACACCAGCACTAAACCCTGTGCCGCCAATATCAGAAAAGTCACGAGATACAGAACCGAAAACTGCTAGCTCTTCATGATGGTTAAAGTCTGAACGGTTGTTCCACCAAATTTCATATGCACCATTTGAGCCGCCGTAACCTGCTGTAGGACGGTATGCAAACCAGTTTCCATCTTCGTCAGCAGAAGTATAGGTTGCTTCAGCACGGAAAGAATAAGCACCAGCAGAGAAGCTAGACAAAAACGCCAACTGGTAGCCTAGATCATCATTTGTATATTGGTTTTCATCTTGAACGATATAAAGTTGTGGAGACCAGTAGAAGCCACCATCAGTTGTGCCTTTCACTTTAAAGTGAGCCGTTGTACGCTCATCCAACTTAGAAAGAGCACCGTCTAGGCTAATGCCGTTATCTAAAGTATAACGAGCACCTAGAGAGAACAAAATCTCATCATCGCCGTCAACACCTTTGAAAGCGTCAGTTTCTTTATACCAAGGCGCTTTGTATTCATCAGCAACCACGAAACCTAAATCAAGCTTGCCGAATGTACCACCAATTTCACCGCCACGGTAAGTACCAGGAGCAAACGACCAGTTTACACCTAAACCGCTTGCAACTGATGGCTGGAAGTAACCTAGTTTAGCGCGTACATTATCACCAAACTTAAACTTAGCAGCTGCTGTTGCAAAAGAAACACCACCTTTTTCTAGGTTGTTCCAACAACCAGCAGACGCAGGACCATCACAGTCAAGGAAGTTCATTTCATGACCAGCACCAACTGAATCATTCCACATATCCCAAGTGCTATAGATAACGAAATCCGCACCAACGACATCATTAACGTAACCCGAATTAAAACCGAGGTTGATAAACAAGCTGCCGTGGTTCAGGTTTGTCTCTTTCTTAGTATCGTTACCGTTTGCATCAACGTTGCCGCGATCACGAGCACGCATCCACATGTTAAAGTTACCGCTGATGGTTGATTCAGCAAAAAACTCAGAAACCTCACCAGCATACTGTGGACCTACTTGGTCCGCTGCTGAAGCTGGAGCTGCTGCGATTGCGCCTACCATTGCTGCAGTTATGGCAGATACTTTAAAAAATTTGTCCATGGAAAAACTCCTAAAAATGGATATAGCTGTATTTTTTCATTCTCACCTTTAGTTGGCCGCCGAAGGGAGAAATCATTTCCTACGAAAAAACCTAATTAATCCTAATTTTGGTTTTTTTATTTCCTGCATACACCGTGTGTATCCATGGCTCATAGACTAACTTCGCAGCGTAAAACATCCAATAGGAACTTATTTTTTTTCTAAAAAAATATGAGCAAGCCCAAACTTCCTCAAATCAACATGATCTAGATCTTATTTTCCACCCAAAGCAGAAGAAACGAACAAACCCTTTAAAAACAACAAATTAAGCATATCAATTTGAACCTCATCGCATTATATGTTTCTGCGTAAAGCATTTAGTCAGCACACGATCTGGCTCACGGAATAATTTCTATCGTTATTTTCATTCGTTAACCAGTATTTATTTCACATAAAAAAATAACCCTCTAAACGTCAATTTAGAGGGTTTTAGTTTTTATTTTATCTTTTTTAGGTTACAGAAGTGCGAGTAAATCTTGCTCTGTTTGAATTTCCACGCCAAGTTCTTGCGCTTTGGTTAATTTTGAACCCGCCGCTTCACCAGCAAAAACGATATCTGTTTTCTTGGATACACTGCCCGTGACTTTAGCCCCCAATCGTTCCAAAGCCGCTTTTGCATCGCCACGGCTGAGTTGCGTCAAGGTTCCGGTTAGTACCACAACTTTGCCTGCTAATGGCTGAGGTATCTCACTACCAAGCTCCTCGACAGCGGGCCACACAATTCCCTGCTCAATAAGTGCTTGCACCACTCTTTGATTTTTCTCTTCAGCAAAAAATGCCGTGATATGACGAGCGACGACTTCACCGATATCGGGAACTTCGATTAACTGCTCATGCGTTGCAGTTTGTATCGCTTCTAGTGTCTTAAAATGGCGAGCCAAATTAGCCGCGGTTGCCTCGCCCACTTCTCTGATCCCCAGAGAATAAAGAAAACGAGCCAACGTAGTCTCTTTCGCAACGTTCAGTGCGTTGACGATGTTCTGGGCTGACTTTGGTCCCATTCGTTCAAGTACCGTTAAAACGCCTGCAGATAACGTAAACAAGTCCGCTGGAGTCTCTACCATTTCTTTGTCTACAAGCTGCTCTATGACCTTGTCACCCAACCCATCGACATCGAGCGCCTTCCTAGACACAAAATGTTTCAGCGCCTCTTTTCGCTGTGCTTGACACACCAAACCGCCAGAGCAGCGAGTCACCGCTTCTCCCTCAATCCGTTCAACATGTGAGTGACAAACGGGGCAAGCGGTCGGGAAAATGATGTTTTTTTCATCTCCTTTACGACGATCTTTCACCACAGAAACAATTTGTGGAATCACATCCCCGGCGCGTCGAATCACGACGGTATCACCAACCATCACACCAAGGCGTTCGATTTCATCAGCGTTATGAAGCGTTGCATTACTGACGGTAACACCACCGACGAAAACAGGTTCCAGCTTCGCGACTGGGGTAATAGCCCCCGTTCTGCCAACTTGAAACTCAACGTCATTCAACAGGGTGAGTTCTTCTTGCGCAGGAAACTTATACGCGATAGCCCAACGCGGTGCGCGTGCCACAAAACCCAATTTCTCTTGAATCACAATGTCGTCAATCTTAATCACGACACCATCGATTTCATATGGCAATGCATCGCGTCGATTTAAGATGTCTGCGTAGAATGCCTTAACGCTTTCCAACCCATTAACCAACTTCGTCTCAGGGCACATAGGCAAGCCCCATTGCTTTAACTGCAAGAAACGCTGGTAATGGCTTGATGACAGTGAGATGCCCTCTACGACGCCCACGCTATACGCATAAAACGCCAACGGACGAGTTGCGGTGATCTTCGAATCAAGCTGGCGTAAGCTTCCCGCCGCTGCATTACGCGGATTAACGAATACTTTTTCGCCTTTCTTGCGAGCGATGTCGTTGAGTTTTTCAAAGCCTGCTTTTGGCATGAAGACTTCACCACGAACTTCGATGCGTGATGGCCAACCTTCTCCCTGCAATTTCAGTGGCACAGAAGCAATGGTACGCACGTTTTCGGTAATATTTTCGCCTGTGGTGCCATCGCCTCGAGTCGCGGCCTGAACCAAAACGCCATTTTCATAGAGAAGGCTGACAGCTAAACCATCGAGCTTAGGCTCGCAACAAAATGCATCAATATGAGCACTTGGCATACGATCTTGTGCGCGTTTAAGGAAACTCTCAAGCTCTTCATCGCTAAAGGCGTTGTCCAAAGAAAGCATCGGGATCTCATGCGTTACTTGGCGGAAACTATCAAGAGCGACACCTCCCACTCGCTGACTGGGTGAGTCAACACTAATCCACTCCGGATGCTCCGCTTCAATGGCCATTAACTCGCGCATCATACGGTCATACTCGGCATCCGGAATTTCAGGATTATCTTCAACGTAGTAACGAACTGCGTGATAGTGCAGTTGCTGTTTTAATTCTTCTAAATATTGCTGCTTGGATTCAGACATTTTCCAGCCCTTAAATCACGATAAAAAAGGGCTCCGCTGGGAGCCCTGTTGGGATATTGGAAGCTTAAGCGTTTGCCGCTTTGAACTCAACTATTTGCCTTCTGTAACCCGCAAGGCGATCTGGCGTCATAAGATTGCGCTTATCATCAAGCACATTACCACCGAGATCATCCGCTATTTTTTGCGCGGTTTTTAGCATCAAGTTAAAGTTCTGGTCAGCCTCACCATAACAAGGCAAGGTCATAAAGAAAGAGATACCTTTGGTCGAGAATTCCGCTGGATCATCATGTTTTAGCGTGCCTGGATGCATCATATTTGCAACACTAAACAGCACTTTACCAGTACCCGACATATCAAGATGTCGATGGAAAATATCCATTTCGCCATACACTAGGCCATTTTGTTGCATGCTATCAAACAGCTTGGTGCCAACAAAGGGAGAATCACCAGCACAATGTACATTAAGAACAATAACTTGCAGTTCTGGCTCTACTGTTTGTGACATCGGCTCATCGAGCTCTACGATGGTCTCTTCACCTGAAAACGCGTCAATCTCGTCAGGATGATGAGTAAGAGGTTCATCTATTTCCTGAGGTTGCTCAACCCAAGCAGGCGCATCCTGCTCAATCGAAGCGGCTGCTTCTGCCTCTGCGACCGTAATATCATCATCAAATTTAGGTTGTGAGAACTTATTCTCTTTATCTTGTCCGCTATGAAGATCATCAATCAATGGATCGCCAATAACACCACTCGTAGAAAAGGGCTTCTCGTCTTCAAACGCGGGTTCTTTACGCTCTTTTCGAATAATTTCGTAATCATCTTCAGGGGCAACATACATCTCGCTCTCTTTAGGTTCGCTTTCTCCCAAATCAAGCTTGCTTAATGGTTTATCACCAAATTTTGCCTTCCCTTCTTTTTTACTCGTCCAAAGTCCGTGAAACAGCAGCGCCATGATGGCTAATGCGCCAACCACAATGAGTACGAATCGCAATTCCTGCATTATTTACTCTCATAATCCCAGAGACACACAAGGGTCTGTGAATCTATCAACCTAAAATATCTGGTTACTTTACCAAAGTTATCGAAAGAGTTAGAACAAATTAATGTTAGAAGTTCAAAGATTGGTGTGATTTCTTGCACGCTTTTTTTCTTTCCTCAGTTGGGTACAATGAGTTCATTCATTTCTTAAGCAGAACAATAAGATGAACACAACGTACACAAAGCGTAGCGGATTTGGTTATTTTTTCTATGGATTGGAACTGGCGTTATCACCCGGCGTGAAACGATTCATACTCATGCCACTGCTTGCAAACATCCTCCTAGTTGGAGGAGCACTCTATTATTTATTCTCTAACCTTAATCTCTGGATTGAGGGGTGGATAGGTCAATTACCCGATTTTCTTTCTTGGCTGAGTTACCTGTTGTGGCCGCTATTGGCACTGACGATCATCGCGACCTTCTCATATTTCTTCAGTACCTTGGCCAATTTCATTGCAGCGCCATTTAATGGCCTCCTTGCGGACAAAGTGGAAGAAAAACTGACGGGGCAAAAAAGTAACAACGATGGCTTTTCTGATGTCATTAAAGATGTACCTCGCGTCTTGGCTCGCGAATGGCGAAAACTGCTTTACGTACTCCCTAAAGCAATAGGTTTATTCTTACTGCTACTTATCCCCGCTTTAGGCCAAACCGTCGCGCCTCTTCTGTGGTTTATTTTTACCGCTTGGATGCTAGCAATTCAGTATTGTGACTACCCATTCGACAACCACAAAGTCTCCTTTCATGAGATGAGAAACACTTTGAAACAAAACCAATCTAAAGCCTATACCTTCGGCGCTATGGTATCCCTGTGTACTTCCATCCCTATTCTTAACTTGATCGTGATGCCTGTTGCCGTTTGTGGCGCGACGGCCATGTGGGTCAATGAGTTTAAGCGAGGATAGTTTAAGCACTTGCCACCTTAATGATGGGTGGCAAGTTTTTTCCGAGTAGAAACATCACTCTCATAAGATATAACTATTTAATCCTTTTCCCTTTGAATTATCAGTCATATCCTTCTATTCCGTATTCACTAAACGTGTAATGAAGGAACATCACCATGAGCAAAATCTACGAAGACAACTCTCTGACTATTGGCAATACTCCACTGGGTTCGTTTGAACAAAGTGAGTAACGGTAAAGTGCTCGCGAAAATCGAAGCACGCAACCCTAGCTTCAGTGTTAAGTGCCGTATCGGTGCAAACATGATTTGGGAAGCAGAAAAAGAAGGCAAACTGAAACCAGGTGTTGAATTGGTAGAGCCAACCAGTGGTAATACTGGTATTGCGCTGGCATTTGTTGCAGCTGCTCGTGGTTACAAGCTGACACTGACGATGCTTGAGTCCATGAGTCTAGAGCGCCGTAAACTATTGAAAGCACTCGGTGCAAATCTAGAGCTTACTGAAGCGGCGAAAGGCATGAAAGGCGCAATCGCTAAAGCAGAAGAAATTGTTGCTAGCAACCCTGAAAAATACCTACTTCTTCAACAATTCAATAACCCAGCAAACCCAGAAATCCACGAAAAGACCACTGGTCCAGAAATCTGGGAAGCCACAGATGGCGCTATCGATGTCTTTGTTGCTGGTGTAGGTACTGGTGGTACCATTACTGGTACCAGCCGTTACATCAAAGGTGAGAAAGGGAAACAAATTCTTTCCGTTGCTGTTGAGCCAACAGAATCTCCTGTAATTTCTCAAGCGCTGGCAGGTGAAGAAATCAAGCCAGCACCACACAAAATCCAAGGTATCGGCGCAGGTTTCATTCCTGGTAACCTCGATTTGTCACTGATTGACCGTGTTGAGAAAGTGACATCGGAAGAAGCGATTGAAATGGCTCGTCGCCTAATGGAAGAAGAAGGTATCTTGGCGGGTATTTCATCAGGTGCTGCCGTGGTGGCGGCAAACCGCCTTGCTGAACTCCCTGAATTCGAAGGAAAAACCATTGTTACCGTACTACCTAGCTCTGGTGAACGTTACCTAAGTACGGCCCTATTTGCTGGCATCTTTACTGAGAAAGAGAACCAGCAGTAATACGGGTTCAAATCAATTTTTCGTTCAAAAAAGCCCCATTCAGGGGCTTTTTTGTTGATCCTTGCCTCACCTTTGGTAATATCAGGGTGTTTTATTTTTAGCTTCAAAATAAAGAAGCGATAAAGAAAGTTTTTTGACATTTATGCAACAAAGCATAAAGCGTATTACATAAACTTTTGACTCGTATCTGCTTCAACACGCTTGCTCCCCTCGTGCTCTGGCGCGGTTCAAGTAAAGCGGTTAAGCTAAAACGAGTCTTGACTAACAAAAATACATTCAATTGGGGTATATCACATGTACGAGAAGCAAGTAGAAATCACAGCAGAAAACGGCCTTCACACTCGCCCAGCTGCTCAATTCGTAAAAGAAGCTAAAGCTTTTGACGCGGATATCACTGTGACTTCTAACGGCAAAAGCGCAAGCGCTAAGAGTCTGTTCAAACTACAAACTCTAGGTCTTGTAAAAGGCACTGTAGTTACAATCTCTGCTGAAGGCCCACAAGCACAGCAAGCAGTTGATCACCTAGTTGCTCTAATGGATCAACTACACTAATCAATGTATTCCTCAAAGCCATTTAGCTCACACTAAATGGCTTTGTTCAAAGTACAACCGATTAGTCAGCTACAATTTTTCGTTAGCGATTTAGTCACACATTCCCGTTTACGTTTGACCAACTTAAGGTAAGGCTATGATTTCAGGCATCCTGGCATCTCCTGGTATTGCAATTGGTAAAGCACTACTACTTCAAGAAGATGAAATTGTCCTAAACACTAACACTATCACAAAAGCTCAAGTAGAAGCTGAAGTTCAGCGTTTCTACGACGCGCGCAGCAAATCTTCTGCACAGCTAGAAACAATCAAGCAGAAAGCGCTAGAAACTTTCGGTGAAGAGAAGGAAGCGATCTTCGAAGGTCACATCATGCTTCTTGAAGATGAAGAGCTAGAGGAAGAAATCCTAGCACTCATCAAAAAAGAGAAGATGACTGCAGACAACGCGATTTACACTGTTATCGAAGAGCAAGCAACCGCTCTAGAATCTCTTGATGATGAATACCTGAAGGAACGCGCAACGGATATCCGTGATATCGGTTCTCGTTTTGTCAAAAATGCTCTTGGTATCAACATTGTTTCGCTAAGTGATATCAACGAACAAGTTATCTTGGTGGCTTACGACCTCACTCCATCTGAAACTGCGCAAATCAACCTAGATTACGTTCTTGGTTTCGCTTGTGACATCGGTGGTCGTACATCTCATACTTCAATCATGGCTCGCTCACTTGAGCTTCCTGCGATTGTTGGTACAAACGACATCACAAAGAAAGTTAAGAATGGCGATATGCTGATTCTTGACGCAATGAACAACAAAATTATCGTTAACCCTTCTGAAGCTCAAATTGAAGAAGCGAAAGCTGTGAAAGCTTCGTTCCTAGCAGAGAAAGAAGAGTTGGCGAAGCTGAAAGACCTACACGCAGAAACACTAGATGGCCACCGCGTAGAAGTATGCGGCAACATCGGTACAGTAAAAGACTGTGATGGCATCATCCGTAATGGTGGTGAAGGTGTTGGTCTCTACCGTACTGAATTCCTCTTCATGGATCGCGACGCGCTACCAACAGAAGAAGAACAGTACCAAGCATATAAAGAAGTTGCAGAAGCAATGGAAGGTCAAGCTGTCATTATCCGTACAATGGATATCGGTGGTGATAAAGATCTACCATACATGGATCTTCCAAAAGAGATGAACCCATTCCTAGGCTGGCGTGCAGTTCGCATCAGCTTAGATCGTCGCGAAATTCTTCGTGACCAGCTACGTGGTATCCTACGTGCTTCAGCACACGGTAAACTACGTATCATGTTCCCAATGATCATCTCTGTTGAAGAAATTCGCGCGCTGAAAGAAGCGATCGAAGAGTACAAAGCAGAACTTCGCGCAGAAGGTCTTGCATTCGACGAAAACATCGAAATCGGTGTGATGGTTGAAACGCCAGCTGCAGCAGCAATCGCTCACCATTTAGCGAAGGAAGTTTCTTTCTTCTCTATCGGTACTAACGACTTAACTCAGTACACACTCGCCGTAGACCGTGGTAACGAGATGATTTCTCACCTTTACAACCCACTGTCACCAGCTGTACTAACGGTTATCAAGCAAGTGATTGATGCTTCTCACGCAGAAGGTAAATGGACTGGTATGTGTGGTGAGCTAGCAGGTGATGAGCGTGCTACCCTTCTACTATTGGGTATGGGTCTAGATGAATTCTCTATGAGCGGTATTTCTATTCCTAAAGTGAAGAAAGTGATCCGCAATGCAAACTTTGCAGCAGTGAAAGCAATGGCAGAAGAAGCGCTATCATTGCCAACAGCGGCTGAAATCGAAGCTTGTGTAGAAAAGTTCATCGCAGAGCACTCTAAGTAATCTGCTGACCAATTTTCGAGCCTATATAATATGTTAGGCGGCTAAAAAAAGTCGTCTAACTGCTCGGATTGGTATACTATAATTCGACAGAATAAAACTAAACCTTAGGAGCATGACACAATGGGTCTGTTTGACAAACTTAAGAAGCTTGTATCTGATGACAGCGCTAGCGCCGGTGCAATCGAAATTATCGCACCTTTGTCTGGTGAGATCGTGAACATCGAAGATGTGCCAGATGTTGTTTTTGCTGAGAAGATCGTTGGTGACGGTATTGCTATCAAACCAACAGGCAACAAAATGGTAGCTCCTGTAAACGGTACTATCGGTAAGATCTTTGAAACTAACCACGCATTCTCTATCGAGTCTGACGATGGTGTTGAACTGTTTGTTCACTTCGGTATCGACACAGTTGAACTAAAAGGCGAAGGCTTCACTCGTATCGCTGAAGAAGGTCAAACTGTTAAAGCTGGCGACACTGTAATTGAATTCGATCTTGCTCTTCTTGAAGAGAAAGCGAAGTCAACACTAACTCCAGTTGTTATCTCTAACATGGACGAAATCAAAGAGCTGAACAAGCTTTCTGGTTCTGTTGTTGTTGGTGAAACACCAGTTCTACGCGTAACTAAGTAATTACTACTTAGTTAGCAGAAAAACAGTTAACAGAAAAACGCTGCCATTGGCAGCGTTTTTTGTTTTTGTGAGCAACCTAAGATAGCAATCCAATTGCACTGCCTGGGGCTTGCTTGGCTTGAGCCAGCAAGGCAGAGGTAGCCTGTTGCAATACCTGAGACTTCACTAAAGCGGTTGATGCTTTCGCAAAATCGGTATCCCATATTCGCCCTTTTGATTCAGTGACATTGCGATTGATACTTTGCAAATTGTCCATCGTCCCCTCTACCCGATTTTGAAAACTGCCGATTTCACTTCGGTGAGAATCCAGATATTGAATTGCAGTATCAACAACAGCAATCGCCAATTGAGCACCACCCACACTACTGATATCGAGTTCATCGAGCGTCACTTGTCCTTGCGGTTCAAAGTCTAGCTCTCCCTCCAAGCTTCCTGAGATATTTAAACCATCAGGAGCGTGACGATTAGCGACATAAAACTGCAATCGCCGATCATCCGTCACCGAGGACTCCACAACATTTTGCTGTGAATTGATATACGTAGCGACTTCTTCGAGACTGTCTCCAGGCTTAAGCGAGATCTTAATGGATTGATCATCCCCTTCGCTATCTCGAAAAGTAAAGCTAAGTTGCCTTGATTCCTTGTCAACTTGCCAATCCTCATCCGCTGGCTCCGAGGCAAGGTAATGATACCCGCCCATCTCAGGAACGTGAGTCCGCATGTTTTTGAGTTGCAAAGAAATGGAATTAGAATTTGCCCCAAGATGAAAACTTTTTGAACCATAACTTCCATCAAACAGATTTTTACCCGCAAATGTGGTTGTCCTGGCTATTCTTTCCACTTCATCTTTCAATACCACCACTTCCAACTGCAAACTTTGCCGATCCTCATCAGAATTCGATCCGTTTGCGGCTTGAAGAGAAAGAGATCGCAATCTCTGCAGTATTTCACTGCCCTCTTCCAACGCCCCTTCCGCTGTTTCTGCAACAGCATAAGCACTATGAGCGTTAGTTAATGCCACATCCAAACCACGGGTTTGGACGTGAAGCGTATTCGCTATCTGCATTCCAGCGGCATCATCGCTGGCACTATTAATTCGGAATCCGGAACTTAGATTTTTTTGGGTTTCAGCTACCTGACTTGCCGCTGTGCTCAGATGCCTCTGAGCGACCATCGCAGACACGTTGGTATTGAGTGAAACCATTTAATCGATATCCCTCTCCTGTTTCAATTCCGTTCATTCGGCAATAACGAGAAAACCGTCAAACTATGCCGAGAACATCTTGCGTCGAGGATATTAAACAAAGAGCCAGGTAAGACTACCTGGCTCCTGCTTACCGAAATTAACCGCTGCTGCTCAGAGATTAGCCTAGTAGACTTAGCGCTGAGTTTGGCGCTTGTTTCGCTTGCGCAAGAATGGAACTTGATGCTTGCGATAGAATTTGTGTCTTGGTCAACTGAGTCGTTTCTTTCGCGAAGTCGGTATCTTTGATTCGGCTCTTCGACGCGTTCACGTTCTCGTTGATGTTGTCCAAGTTGCTGATTGCATGGTTGAAACGGTTCTGGAATGCACCCAGCTCTGCACGGTGGCTGTCTACGTATTTCAGTGCCGCATCCACAATCGCTACCGACTCTTGCGCACCTTGTACGGTTGTCACGTCAATCGTGTCTACCGTGACGTTTTTGCCTTCGCCTAGGCCAAGTTCACCAGCTAGGCTACCTGAGAAAGCAATTTCACCTTGAACTTTGTTGTTACCAGCAAAGATCTGTAGCTTGCCGCCTTCACCCACTGACGCTTTTACAAGGTCAGTTTGACCGTTGATGTACGTCGCTAGCTCTTCGATGTCATCGCCCGCTTTCGCGTTGATTTCGATCTCTTGCTCGTTACCAAAGCTGTCTGTCAGTGCAATCGTCAAGTCGTTGTCGCCTGCGGCCACATTCCAGTTCTTGTCTTTGCCTTCTTCAGCTTGGTAGCTCACGCCGCCCATCATCACGTTGTCAGAGCGCATGTCTTTGAGTGACAGCATGACCGCTTCACCGTTATCCGCACCAATTTGCATTGCTTTCGTGCCGTAAGTGCCGTTGAGCAGTTTGTTACCACCAAAAGACGTGGTTTCTGCGATACGGTTTAGCTCGTCGTTCAATGCGGTGATCTCTTCTTGAATCGCCACGCGCTCTGATTTTGAGTTTGAGCCGTTCGCTGATTGCAGAGATAGGTCACGCATACGTTGTAGGATGTTGGTGGTCTCGTTCATCGCACCTTCTGCGGTTTGTGCGATTGAGATACCGTCGTTGGCGTTACGTACCGCAACGTCTAGACCGCGACTTTGCACGTTCAAGCGGTTAGAGATTTGCAGACCGGCTGCGTCATCTTTTGCACTGTTGATTTTGAAACCTGAAGACAGACGCTCCATCGAAGTTTGTTGTGCGCTGTTTGCGTTATTCAGGTAACGCTGTGCTGTCATTGCTGCTACGTTTGTATTTACATTCACTGCCATGATGAATTCTCCAATTGATTTTCCGATATTACGGTTTCCGACGTCTCGGAAAACCAAGTAGTTCTCTCAAAGTTACTTCTATTAACGGCTCAGCTTGAAAATCCTTTAGAGGAAAAAGACGATTTTTTTGAGAAAAGTTCATTTGGTGAGAAATTCGTGACCAAAGCAGGAAAAAGAGGAAAAAAGCGAAAATAACGCTAAAGTTTTGCGCATCTTTGCCATAGGAGCAGAAGGTAGAAACCATCTCATCCAGATGAGGGGCATGAAATTGCCACAATAGAAAAAGGTCATCGACAAAGCGATCAAAAAGCGAGATGGAATCGTGGTAGGTGCACATCGGTATAAAAACGCGTTTGTGCAGAAAAAGAAAAAGCCCCTATTCCTTTGAGAGAACCGGGGCTAGGTTGGTAGCCAGAGCCAATGTGGAGATCAAGAGAAATGAACACATTTCCGGCACCGAGCAACTTTACACGAATAATGTCAGGCAGGTGAGAGATGAGAGAGCCCTTCATTCACGGTAAAGCTGCTTGCCAAGTTATCCTGCATCTATAAGCTCACGTCTGAACCACAGCAGACACAGGATTACTATTAGCCCTGCAATAGTGACATTGCAGAGTTTGGCAATTGTTTTGCTTGAGCAAGAATAGAAGTACCTGCCTGTTGCAAAATCTGTGCTTTCGTCATTTGCGTCGTTTCCTTCGCAAAATCAGTATCTTTAATACGGCTGTTCGATGCATCAACGTTTTCTTGAACGTTCGCCAAGTTATTAATACTGTGGCTTAAACGGTTCTGTTTTGCACCTAAGTCCGCACGTTGTGAATCAACGTACTTCAATGCCGCGTCAATAACGCTAATTGCGTTCTGAGAACCTTGTACGGTACGCAGATCCAAATCTTGTACTGTTGTCGCAATCGGTTCGTCACTCAAACCCAGTTCAGAGGCAAGGCTACCCGAAATCGAGATATCGCCTTTCACATTTGGTTGAGCAACAAAGATTTGCAGCTTGCCATCTTCACTTACCGATGCGTTGATGTAGTCCGATTGACCATTGATGTACGTTGCCAATTCTTCAATATCATCACCGCTTTTCGCCATGATGTTGATTTCTAAATCGATAACATTGCCATCTTCATCTTCACCCATCTCTGGCAATACGATGTTCAGCTCTGCGTTATCCGCGCTCACTTCCCAATCTTTGTTTTTGCCATTTTCAGACTGGAAGGTCGTGCCACCCATACGGAAATCATCGGCACGGATGCTGGTTAAGCCCATAATCATCGCTTCACCAGAGTTAGAACCAATCTGGAATGCTGCATCACCAAAGGTGCCATTCAGTAGACGGCGTCCACCAAACGATGTGGTTTCAGCAATACGGTTAATTTCGTCTTGTAGAGCACTCGCTTCTTCATGAATCGCTTGGCGCTCAGACGTTGAGTTAGTACCGTTCGCGGATTGAATCGACAAGTCACGCATGCGCTGCAAGACTGCCGTCGCTTCATTCATCGCCCCTTCGGCGGTTTGAGCGATAGAGATACCATCGTTGGCATTACGCATCGCCACATCTAGGCCACGAGACTGAGCGGTTAAGCGGTTAGAAATTTGCAAACCGGCCGCATCATCTTTGGCGCTATTAATTTTATGACCAGATGACAAACGTTCCATTGAGGTGTTTAACTCATCTGTCGCTTTGTTTAGATAACGTTGCGCAGTCATCGCGGATACGTTAGTGCTTACTGTTACAGCCATTTTGCTCTCCTTTCGAGTTCGCAAGCTTGTGCGAAGCGGCCAGCTTTACTCTCTTATGGAAAAGCACTGACCGTAATTACTTGCTAAAACCGCCGGTGGCAGTTTTTAGAACCGGTAAATCATTTCTGATTTAGTAGATTCAATTTGTGTGCCAACTTTTTAAAATAAGACTGTTACCTGCCTTATTTCTAAGAAAACATACACTTACAAAGTGATATTTTCCTTCAACTTCTTCAACCTCTTTGTTTTGCTCTCTATCTACTGGCATTGCCACTTTGCCGCTTTGCCGCTTTTAGAGACATCTGCCGGAAGGTGGCAAGGTTTTTCTGCTTATCCGCACTTAAGGCATGGCTCATAAGGCATCAATGTTGAAAAACCAACAAGAGGTTTCCTAAAGTCTGTTGTGCACACTCACGATACCGTCATCTCATTCAGAGGCGGTTCGCTCTTGCTCACTACAAGTAATTAAATAATGTGAGATCTTTCGTTTTACCAAATGCGAGCTGCGAAGCTTGCAACGCGCGTGAATTCTCATTGAATTCAATAATTGCCTTGGAGTAATCCAAGTCTTCAAAATTGCTCTTCGCTTTCGCTAAAGAGAGATTGAAATCTTCATGTTGCTGCTCTTGGATATCCAGTGTACTTAGGCGAGCACCAATGTCGGTGCGCGCTTTGTTGAGATGGATAAAGGCAGCATGAAACTCTTCCGTTACTTGGTGCAACTTCGCCGTGGCATTGGCATCAGACACCGACGCTTCAGAGTATTTCTCTGCATTTTTGAAGCTATCGAAAATAGAAAATGTTTCTCTTGGCTTTAGCTCAATCACGTCACCTTTCTGGATCTGGCCTTTGAGCTGAATCGTAAGATCTTCATACTGGATGCCTGTTGATGGGTTGAACTCATCAGCGGCAACCACACTGCCATCTTTTTCTAATTGGTATCCCCAGCGACCATTACTCATATCAACCATAGTGACGCGATAAGTCGCTTTATCGAAATAGTCTTCGTTGACTGCTTTTTCGAGCAACAACTCAGAAGCATTTTGCAACTGATATTCTGGTTCGTAATCGCCAAAGGGATTCGGAATATCCATAAACAACTTACTGCCAGGATCATTCATCGCCATTTCAAGATTGGCCGACACTCGCATTTTGCGTTGGTAGTCATCCCCTGCATAAGTCACCGTGCCATCATAGTCACGGAAAAACGGCTGCGATTTTGGCTTGGTGCCAGCGAAGGTATAGTTGCCGGATTCATCTTGTGCATTGGCAAGGTAGAGGAAATTGGTGGCCAGTTCCTCAATTTCACGTCGTTTCGCGCGGCGATCTTCCGGTGATAATGCACCGTTAATCATTTCCATCACGGTACGTTTCGCCTCGTCTGCAAACTGCTCTTGGTTAGCCACATTCACTTCATGCTGCTCAAGACGGTTGCGTACTAGGACGATCGCATCAAGATACTGTTTTAACTGCTCAGATTGCTGACCAATATTTTGAATGTAGTGTGTTGCAAGGGGGTCATCACTCGGTGATAACAACTTCTTGCCAGACGCCAACTGCGCTTGGTTGTGATGGATTTTATTTTCCATGCGGCGCAAATCGTTTTGCACCGACTGATAGTTGTGGAAACTGGCGATACGGCTAATCATTTACCTGCTCCCTCTATCTCAATTGCAAAATGGTGTTAAAGGTGTCATTGGCCGCCTGCATAATGCGTGACGAAGCCATATAAGCTTGCTGGAAACGCATCATGTTTGCCGCCTCTTCATCGAGGTTAACACCTGAAATCGACGCGATGCGTTCTTGAGCGGCTTCATTCTCATGCTGAGCAATATTGGCCAATCGCGTTGCGGTGGAATTGCGCAATCCCACATTGGTATTCAAGTTATGATAAACATCTATGATGGTGGATTGATTACCATCCATCTTTTTATCCAATTGAATTTGCTGCATTTTACGCAAGTTACCGTTATCACCTTCAGACGGAACAAGGTTGGCGGTAAACTTGTCGTTTGCCCACGCGCCAGCGGTCAATTCAAAGACGGTCTCTTTACCCTCTTTATAACTGGGATGCGATGATGGCAAAGTCACTGAAACCGGACCTTTGGGTGGATAAGGTTCCGGGCTTCGTACCACATTGCCTTTAGTATCAATCACCGCAAACTGATCGCCTTGGGGTGACACAATCACTTCAAACTCGCGCAAATCACCCGCGGCCAAAATGTTAAATTGAGCGGTTCCTTGAGCAAAACTGGTGGAGGCTTCATAGCTTTGTGCGGCAATCATACTCGCATCATTCGTTGCGACTTGCATTTGCGCGGCCGAGTTACGCGTTGGGCGTAATAAGATTTTTTCGCCCGCTTTGGGCTCATTTCTCACTTCAACACGCATACCATCCATGTAAAACGCAGACTTAGCTGAATCTAAAGAGACGGAGACCGTTTCGCCCGATGGCTTGGTCACTGTATAGTTACTGCCGTCATAACGAAGCGCATATTCACCACCTTTGAGCGACGCTAAATCGTTAATAAAAACGGCCACTTCGGCTTGCGAATCTGGCGCCGTCACGGCTCTTGATTTGGCGATCACCTCGGCATTTACATCGGTAAAAATCACACCACCAATATTGCCGCGTAAATCCAGACCTTGTTTTTGCAGCTTGTTCACTTCATCAGAAAATCCGGCTGCCATGCGGCCAAGTTCATCCATCACATAGGGGATTTGGTTGTCACGCATGTCAAGCATGGCGCCGAGTTTGCCGTCTAGACCAACGCTTTTAATCGGTTTTAATGACTTTCCTTCGTAGATCGCTAGGCGACGTTGATGAACGTCTGGGTAGCCATCAATCATCTTAAGTTGGCTTGCTTCCGTGCCTGAGACGAGCGTATGGCCATTGCCGATATGCACGTTAAAACCTTCCGCGTTTTTCCGCGGAGTCACGGTCACTTTAGTGTATTCAGAAAGCTCTTTGACCAGCTTTTCGTGTTGGTCCATCAAATCGTTATGAGGACCAGGCGTGCGCATCATCAAGCGGTGAATATCACGGATTTCAACCGCAATCTGGTTGATACGCTCTATACCCATATCGAGTTTTTTATTGGTGACATCGTATTGCTGACGAATGGTTTCATGAAAGCCATTAACGGTTTCACTGATGATTCGCGCTTTTTCCAGTAGAACTTTTCGCGCGCCAATATCGTTTGGGCTGTCCGCCAAGGTTTTTAGCGCATCGAACCATTCATTAAGATTTTCAGGAATTTTTTTCGACGCAACAGAAGAAAGCATGCTTGAAAGCATTTCTAAGTTCGCTTCGACATCCCCTTTGTTGGCAAAGTTGGTGGTGGAAAGATTAAGCTCATTAACGGCAAATTGGTCCCAAGAGCGGCGAACATTTTCCACATGCACGCCCATACCGTAGGTAGAACCACCAAACTGACGGGGATCATTGGTCGCTTGAATGACCGACTGACGGCTATAACCTTCTGTATTTACGTTAGAAATGTTATGACCGGTAGTATTTAATTGTCTCTGAGCTGTCAGTACGCTCTGAGTACCTACATTCAGAAGATCCGACGCCATAATGCCCCCAAAAACTCAATCAAATCAGTAAAAACTGATCACCTGACGGTAAAAATGCAAAAGATATGCCAACAAAAACACATGACTGATATAGAAAGGATTTAAGGGTTAAGGAAGGGTAAAAAAACGGCCTATTTTTAGTAGGCCGTTGGGAGATTACATGTTGTCGATACGTTGCTGCACTTTGAGCACTTTGTCGGCGTATTCAGGATCCGTCGCATAACCTGCACGATGAATACCGCGAATAAAGCTTTCAGAATCGCCATTGTGCTGAAGTGCGGTCTGATAACGCGGATTGTTATTTAAAAACGCTACGTAATCATTAAAGCTGTCGGCAAACGAATCGTATGAACGAAACGCTGCCGTTTCCTTCACTGGCGTATTGTCGTGGAACTCTAAAGTTTGCGTAGTAACTTTGTCACCCGCCCAACTGCGATCCGCTTTGATGTTGAAGAGGTTATTGCTGCTGCCACGAGCATTTTTCACCACTTTCTGCCCCCAGCCTGTTTCCAAGGCCGCTTGTGCGAGCA
Source organism: Vibrio vulnificus CMCP6 (assembly GCF_000039765.1). NCBI lineage: Bacteria > Pseudomonadati > Pseudomonadota > Gammaproteobacteria > Vibrionales > Vibrionaceae > Vibrio > Vibrio vulnificus. The sequence continues at coordinate 212,020 of NC_004459.3, forward strand.
ATAGAGAAGGTTCAACCCCTAAGGATTTTGCCACCCTTTCCGCGTAAGGTCTCATCGAAGTAATGAACGACTCTGGTGAATCAAACCTTGCCTTATCACTGCGAGCAAGCTGGCCTGACTCAATCAGGCGCTGCTCGGTTTCTCGCGCTTTCGAGCGATTGATTGGCATACGTTGTGGCGCTTCTTGTCCCGCTTCACGCATTGCCAACTCATTTTTGTCGATGCCTTTTCCACTGCTTAACTGCGCCACAATCATGTCCGCTAAGCCAAGCGAACCGGAAGAGCTGAGCTCACTGGCCATCTGTTCATCCAACATTTGGCGATAGAACAGCTGGTTTTGGCTGTTCATCAAATCCGATTCAAAACCACTATTGGCTTCGCGCATCGATTTAAACAACATGGAAGTAAAAATCGACTCAAACTGTTTTGCCGCCGCTTCTAGTGCTTTTTGTTCACCGCCATCTTTATCGTTCACGGCTTGCTGACGTAGCTTATCAAGATTGCTAATGTCGTGAATAAAGCCGATGTCGTTTGGATTGTTAATCATATTGCCTCCAAACCGATCAGATGATGATCAGTTGTCCCTCGATAGCACCCGCTTGTTTAAGCGCTTGTAGAATGGCCATCAAATCTGACGGTGCAGCACCGACTTGGTTAACCGCGCGAACAAGATCATCCAAGGTTAAGCCCGGCTCAAATTTGAACATCTTACCTTGTTCTTCGGTCACTGAAATATCTGAATTGGGAACAACAACGGTTTCGCCACCCGAGAAACCATTCGGCTGACTCACACTCAAGTTTTCTTTAATCGCAACCGTCATACCACCGTGAGTCACGGCCGCAGGTTTTAATCGAACATGTTTACCCACCACAATGGTACCCGTACGTGAGTTAACAATGATTTTGGCTGCGCCGTCTGCTGGATCAAACTCGAGGTTTTCAATGGCAGAAAGAAAGGCGACGCGCTGACTGATGTCGCGGGGTGCTCGCACACGTACCGACGTCGCATCGACCGCAGAGGCCATTTGAGGACCAAGGAAATTATTGACGGCATCGGCCATGCGTTGTGCGGTGGTGAAATCAGATTCAAGTAAGTTGAATGTAATGAAGTCGCCACGGCCAAATGGGGTTGGCACTTCACGCTCAACCATGGCACCGCTAGAGATAATACCGACGGTTGGGTTATTGCCGACGATTTTAGAGCCATCCGCCCCTTCTGCGCTAAAACCGCTCACCACTAAGTTGCCTTGTGCCACGGCATAAACTTGCCCATCCAAACCTTTCAAGAAGGTTTGCAGCAAGGTACCGCCACGTAAGCTCTTGGCACTACCAATAGAGGAGACCGTCACATCAATCTGTTGACCGGGTTTAGAAAAAGGAGGAAGTTCTGCCGTTACCATTACAGCGGCAACGTTTTTGATTTTTGGTTTGGTTCCCGCAGGCAACTGAATGCCGAAGTTTTGTAGCATTGCGGCAAAACTCTGCTCGGTAAACGGTGTGGATTCACCCGTTCCAGGCAAACCAGAGACAAGACCATAACCTACTAATTGGTTGCTTCTTACCCCTGCCACCTGAGCAACATCTTTAATACGCGCCGCATAGGCCGAGGTCATCGGCAATACAAAACATAACAACAGTAGGGTGAACTTTTTCATCTTAACTTACCTTTCTCTAGTGCAGGATCAAGCCGTCAAATTGCCATCGGCTTTGCCGCTTATAGAGAGACATTAAAGAATCGTGCCAAGAATCCAGGCTCTTGCATATCTTGTTGTGTCCCGGTACCAGAATATTGAATTCTTGCGTTAGAAACGCGATTTGACGCAATAGTGTTGTCAAAACTAATATCATCAGGACGAATTGTGCCACTGAGGCGAATGTACTCATCACCCGTATTCAGCGTCAGCCACTTCTCACCACGAATCACGAGGTTGCCATTGGCCAGTACTTCGATCACTTCCACGGTGATGTAACCGCTGATGCTGTTGCTCTGTTTTGCCGACGCATCGCCAGTGAAGTTGTTTGAGTTGGTCAGGTTGTAAGAGAAATTATACTTACCGTCGATTTTGAGCTCTTGCCCACCCACTTCAAGGGGATCCATGCTTGAATCGTTGCTTTTCGACAGGTCCGCATTGGCACTTTTGGAAGCATTGGTTTTTTCATCCAGAGTGACGGTAATGATGTCACCGACGCCGCGAGGCTTCGAGTCATCATAAAGATTCGACAAATGATTCACGCTAAATAGCGAGCCCGTTTCCGCAGCGTAGTGCTCTGGCTGCTGTTTCGGATGAATGGGAGCCCACGCAGGATCGCCTGCCACGGGATCGCTACGTCCACGCAAGGTATCGACGATACCCGAGCTCTCGTCCTTCGACTTATCCCCTTCAACCGCATCCACCACTGTCGTCGCATTGACCACTTCTGGGGTTTCGATTGGCTCAAGCATGGTACAGCCACTCATGATGGTGACTAAAGCAATCAGACTGATGCGTTTCATGGCGATATTCTCTCCTACTCGTTTAGCTAACCAGCGCTTAAAGCTGCTGGTTAACAAAACTCATCATCTTATCGACCGATGAGATGACTTTTGAATTCATTTCGTAAACACGTTGTGCTTCGATCATGTTGACCAATTCTTCCGTTACGTTCACGTTGGATGTTTCTAGCATGGATTGGCGCACTTCACCCAAGCCATCAAGGCCAGGTACCCCTTCTTGTGGGTCACCACTCGCCCCTGTCGGCAAGTAGAGGTTCTGACCAATGGGCTCTAGACCACCTGGGTTAACAAAGTCGGTAATGGTGATTTGCCCAACCACTTGGTTATTCTGCTGGCCACGAATACGCACAGAGACTTCACCGTCCGTACCGACAGTAATGGAAATGGCGTCTTCAGGGATCACAATTTCAGGTTCTAATGGATAACCCGAACCGGATGTGACTACGACACCTTCACCGTTCAGTGTGAACTGGCCATTGCGGGAGTAACCAATATTGCCGTCGGGCATGGTGATTTGGAAAAAGCCATCCCCTTCAACCATCAGATCCAACGCATTGGTGGTGGTTTGGGCGTTACCATGTGTATGCACTTTTTGTGTTGCGACCACTTTTGAGCCCGCACCTAACATCAAACCACTGGGTAGTTGCGTATTCTGAGAAGATTGACCGCCAGGTTGGTTAATATTTTGGTAGAACAGATCTTCAAATACCGCACGACCCTTTTTAAAACCGATGGTTGAGGCGTTCGCTAGGTTGTTTGAAATTGTCGCGATATTGGTTTGTTGAGCGTCTAAGCCCGTTTTACTTACCCATAGTGCCGGATGCATAATCTGTGACCTCTAATTCTGTTAGCTCATACGAAGCAGAGAATCAGACGACTTGTCCATCTCTTCTGCTGTGCTCATCATTTTTACCTGCATCTCAAATTGACGTTGCAGGTCAATCAGAGCCGTCATTTCACCAACAGCATTCACGTTGCTGCCCTCAATGGCACCTGTCATGATTTGCACCGTTGGATCCGCTTCGTACGGCTGATTGGGTTCCTTGTGGCGGAACAGGCCATTGGTGTCTTTAAACAAGGCACTGTCATTGGTCTTGACCAGCTTAATACGATCGATTTCTTCCATCTCTTCCGCTGGCGCTCCTTGAGGTAAGACCGAAATCGTGCCGTCGCGACCGATTTCAATTTTGCTCACAGGAAGAGGAATGGTAATGGGTGCACCACCTTCCCCAAGGACCAAATGTCCACTGGCATTGCTCAGTAGTCCATTTTGATCGACTTTCAGATTACCGTTACGGGTTAACCCTTCTTTGCCTAGTTTATCCATCACCCCAATCCAACCATTTCCCTCAATCGTAATATCGAGGTCACGGCCTGTGGTGATCACACTGCCTTGAGCAAAATTATGTCCTGGGCGCTCTGTCATGCTGAAAACTCGAGTAGGTAGCCCGTCACCGTACGCTTGCATTGAACGAGCTTGTGCTAAATCTGCACGAAACCCTGTTGTGCTCACGTTGGCTAGGTTGTTCGCTCGTAGTTGCAGAGCCTGCATATTCTGCTTGGCACCACTCATAGCAAGAAAGAGTGCACGATCCATAATCCGCTCCAAAAATCTTAATCTAAGACCTTAAAAGCAAGCATCATGCCAATTTATTTTATTCAATGAATTCAAACACATAGAAGAATAACTACGAAAGAGGCAATCAGAGAGAGGCAAACCATCGGTAGAAAAGATGCCGATCGGCAATCAGAGAGGCAAAGTATGATAGATGTGAATAATGCTTAGCCTGAGTGAGGTCGTTCAGGCTAAGCACCAGATGAATGTCATGTAAAAACGATTAACGAATCTGCAGGATGTTCTGTTGTAGCTGGTTGTGAACTTCTAGCGCACGTGAGTTTGCTTGGAAGTTTCGCTGAGCAGAAATCAGATCCACCAGCTCTTGAGTCATATCGATATTCGACTGCTCAAGCGCACCGCTGGAAACCGTACCAAATGAACCTTTGTTTGATTCACCCCAGATTTTATCGCCTGAGTTATTGGTTGAATTCCACTGCGTACCACCTTTCTTATCCAAGCCTTGCTCATTTGGAACACGTACCAAGGCAACTCGGCCTAGAGTCACGTTTTCACCGTTAGAGTATGTACCGTAAACACTGCCGTTTTCGTCGATATCAACTTTGGTCAAGAAACCCGTGGTGGCACCATCTTCATCGAACTTTGTCAGCTCAAATGGCGCGGCAAACTGGGTTGATGAGTTTAAATCAAACGCGATGGTTTGCGTTGGATCGCCACCGTTCATATCAATCGGCACAGCACCAGCACCAAGCGGATCTGAAATGATTGGCTGACCATTGTTGAGACTTGCCAATGTACCATCATTATTGAACTTAACGGTGTGGCCAATATGACCTGTCGCGTTGGTCGCATCACCGCCAGCAATATTGAGAGGTTTTTCACCTTGGCTGTCTGTTACCGTGTAGTACGTCTGCCAAGTATTGGGCTGAGTCTGATCTTTCAAATAGTAGGTGGTTAATTTGTAAGATTGACCCATTGAGTCATAGATCGTCGAAGAAGTAGAACGGTTATACGTATCTGGATCTTCGAAATCAAATGCCTGTGGATCTTTAAGCGCACCACTGGCAGGTAGGTTAACACCCACAGTGACATTCGAGGTCTGCTTTGGCTTACCAAACTCCGCAGGGATGTTCAGAGGCTGGGGTTCATAAGAAGCCACATCGCCACTCAACGGGTCCACTTGATAACCCAGTAAGTATTCATCATTCGCCGTCACCATGTAGTTGTCTTTGCTTAGATGAAATGCACCATTACGTGTTAGTTCGTTCTGGTTGGGTACCATGCGGTCTTTCGCTACGGCAAAAAAACCGGTGCCGCTAATGCGCAAATCCATAGGGTTGTTAGTGTAAATACTTGAACCTTCGTGGAACTGTTGTGCCACTTGGTTTGCTTGTACACCACCACCTGGAGTGGTTTTCGCATTGGTAAAGAGTGAGTTAGAGTAAACATCACCAAACTCCGCACGCGACTCTTTAAAGCCGTAGGTATTGGCGTTAGCAATGTTGTTACTCGTGGTATTTAGATCTAACTGAGCTGCGGACAAACCGCTTAAAGATACATATGACATTCCAAAATCTCCTGAATCTAGCCAGCGTAATTACGCTTTGCCAACTTCTAGTACTTCAGCAAGTCGAACTGGCGAATCAAAGCCAGCCAGATTGAGCAGTACGTTACCATCACCTTTACCTAGCAATACACTGTTTACGTTGGCATAAGTGGATACTGGGAAGTCACTTGACTGACCATCCAATAAACCTGATGCCTTCACTTTGTATTTGCCAGCCGGCAATGGATTACCGTTTTCGTCGTTGCCGTCCCATTCAACACGGTTATCTCCCGCAGGTTTCGCTCCTACCTCAAAAGAACGAACCAGTTGGCCAATTTCGTTTTCCACACGGACAATCACGTTATCCATCGCTTGTGGAAGTTTGACCATGGCAGGCATACCCGTATTTTCTTGCTTCAGCCCCGCCGCTCCTGGAACCAAAACATCACGACCCACTAAAGAAGAAGCCTGTAATGCTTGGTTTGACGTCATCGATGAGTTGAGGCTCTCGAACTGAGAGTTCATCTTGCCGATGCCATCGACGGTCGCAAATGACGCCATTTGCGCAATCATCTGGTCGTTACTCACCGGCTTAAAAGGATCCTGTTGAGCAAGCTGCTTGGTCAACAACGATAAAAAGTCTTCTTGTTTAAGCTCTTGTTTACCTGTTGTTTCTGTTGGCTTCTTGCTCTCTTGCAAACTCTTAAGCTGGTCGATATAGGACAAGCCGCTTTGACCAACGTTATTGATTCCGGCCATACGCTACCTCCTTATCCCTATTGACCCATCTGCAGCGTACGCAGCAGCATTTGTTTACTTGCATCTGCAACTTGAACGTTTGTTTGGTACGCTCGTGAAGCAGAAATCATGTTGGCCATTTCTTCCATCACATTGACATTAGGCTTGTAGATATAGCCTTCATCGTTTGCGAGTGGGTGCTCTGGGTTGTATTCCGCGCTCAGCGGTTTATCGCTTTCCACAATGCCAAGTACTTTCACAGGAACCGTGTCCCCGCGGTTGTACATCGCATTACTTAACTCAGCACCAAACACCGCGTGACGAGCTTTGTAAGTATCTTTAGCAGAACTACTGACACTATCCGCGTTGGCTAGGTTACTTGAGGTCGTATTTAGACGAACAGATTCAGCACTCATTGCAGAACCAGTCACATTGAACACATTAAATAAGCTCATCTAATTATTCCCCTTTGATCGCTTTCGTTAAGTTCTTAAATTTCCCGCCCAAAAAATCGAGAGACGCTTGATGACGAATTTGATTCTGCATAAACAAATTACGCTCGAGATCCAAATCCACCGTATTGCCATCTCCGGTATCTGGTTGAGTCGGTAAACGATAAAGTTTTTCACCCATTACCGTTGTAGTGGCAGGAATATGCCGACCATCCGTACGGCTAAGACCAATGCTTGCCCCCGAACTTGCCGCCTGCAGTTCCTTAGAAAAATCTAGCCCTCTTGCCTTGTAGCCAGGTGTGTTTGCTTGCGCAATGTTAGTAGAGATAACCTCTGCATTGCGTTCACGCACGCCCACCGTGTGTTGGTGGATGCCTAGTGCCTTGTCAAAAGAGATAGTCATAACTTGCCTCTACAAATAGAACTGACCGTTATTGGTTAAACAAAAGCAATTAGTGTGCCAAAAGACAAAACCAACAAAATTTGTTTTAACCGATATTGGAATAGCAATAACTAAGCCATGTCAGTGAAGGGAATGTCATAAAGCTTCACCAACATGACTGGTTTTAAAATTATACACCCAAACAATCTGAAGGCGCCCGTTTAGTGGAAGTGAACCAGAGAGCTCGAAGGAAAATGACAGAAGACCTAAGAGGCTGAGGGAACTAGGGACTAGAAAACTAGAAAACTAGATATAAAAAAACAGCTCGAGAATATCGAGCTGTTTGAATTTTGTCTGTTGCTTTGCAAATTACTTCAACTTATAGATGATACCTGGATTACAACGAACCATTTCGAATCGGTCTGTCAATCCAGTGAGAGACTCTGATGCCCCTAGCAGTAAGTAACCACCAGGGTTCAAGCTGTTCGCCATCTGATTGAGCACTTTTGATTTCATATCTGGTGAAAAGTAAATCAATACGTTTCGGCAGAAAATGATGTCAAATTTACCCAGTAACGCATAGCTATCCATCAAGTTTTGTGGCCTAAAGTTCACCAAACGCTTTACGTTGTCTTTGACTTTCATACGGCCATCGCCTGCGTCTTCAAAAAACGTGCGACGTCGCTCAGGAGAAAGACCACGTCCTAGGGCCAGGTTGTCATACACACCAGCACGGCACATATCCAACATACTGGCTGAGATATCCGTCGCGGTGATTGACACGCTGGTTAACATGCCGGGCTTGCGTTGTTGAGTCTCTAGCACCGTCATTGCCATCGAATAAGGTTCTTGACCTGAAGAACTTGCCGCTGACCAAATTTTAATAGGGCGACGGCTTGCCGCAACCTCAGGCAAAAGCTTTTCTGCCAACACGGTGAAAGGATAGGTATCACGAAACCACAAGGTTTCGTTTGTCGTCATTGCATCGACTGCTGCCACTCGAAGTTCGCGATTGCGGCCAGTGACCACATCTCTTAGAAGATCTGAGAGTGAAGCTAGTTTGAATTTGGTGACCAATGGACTGAGACGGCTACGGACCAAATACTGCTTACTGTCACCCAATACGATGCCGCACTGGGACTCTAGAAAACGGCTAAAGTCTCGATACTCTTGGTCACTGATTGTAATAGCAGTCATTAACGTCTCTTTATTAGTTTGTTAGTGCAGTTTTCACTGCATTACCCAATTCGTCTGGATTGAACTTCGCGATAAACGCATTTGCGCCGACTCGTTCAACCATGGCTTGGTTAAAGACACCACTGAGAGAGGAGTGCAGGATCACATACAGATCTTTTAGCTCTGCATGGCGGCGAATTTCCGCCGTTAAAGTATAACCATCCATCTCAGGCATTTCGATATCCGAAATCACAAGAGAAATCTGATCTCTAATCGGGCCATCTGCGGCCATTTCAAGCAGCTTCTCGTAAGCCTCTTTACCATCTTTAACCGCCACGCATTCAAAACCAATATTGGTAATGGCGCGCTCTACCTGTTTACGAGCAACGGTTGAGTCGTCAGCAATCAAGATGCGACGTACGATCGCTTTTTCAGTTTCCACCTTGGCAATTTCTTCACCAATAGAAGAATCCATCGTTTCATCCACTGGCGCGATTTCAGCCAAAATTTTCTCAACGTCGAGAATTTCAACTAACTCATTGTCAATGTTGGTTACTGCGGTTAGGTAGTTCGCTTTACCAGCACCATCTGGTGGTGGCAAGATAGCCTCCCAATGCATATTAATAATACGCTCAACAGAAGTTACCAGGAACGCCTGAATGGAACGGTTGAACTCTGCGATAACCACAAAACATTTATCGATATCTTGAGTTGGACGTCCGCCAATTGCTAGGCTTAGGTCAATCACCGACACGGTATGGCCACGAATATGAGCAACACCTTTTACCAGTGGGTGCAGATTAGGCATTGAAGTAAGCTTAGGGCACTGTAGCACTTCTTTGACTTTAAATACGTTAATACCATAACGTTGTCGGCCCATTAAACGAAAGGTCAGCAACTCAAGTCTATTTTGACCTACGAGTTGCGTCCGCTGATTCACTGAATCAAGAATCCCCGTCATAAGCTCATCTCCATCTCAAACTTTTTGATTAAAAGTGATAATCTAATTACAGCTGCATAACACCAGAGAAACAGAATGGCGTATTCTAATACTTATTTATCTTCATTTACCATCTATAAGTGTAGAGCTTTCTATAAAAGTTACGCTAAGTCTATCGGCATTTTGCTAACTTTGTTTAGTTTTTTTGCGCATGGCGCGACAGAAAATCAAATAAAACAGATACAGTTAGCTGCAGAAGAACACATTTTAGCCAATGTGGAGGCCCCATTGGGAGGCCAGTTGACTGTCAGTGCCGCTAATATAGATAGTAGAATAAAAGCGACCGATTGCCCGATTGCTTTGGTAACAAGTTCCACTTCAACCAATAGCACTCGAAGTAATATTAATGTTCTTGTGGAATGTCCACCAGATGAATGGCAGATCTATGTTCCTGTGAGACTGTCGATTGCCGTTTCCCTTGTAACGGCAAATCGCTCCCTTAGCCGGGGAGAAATCATCTCCTTCTCAGATGTGAGTACCAATTTGATAGAGTTGCAACGCTTTCGTAAAGAAGGGTATTCCGACATCAATCAAGTCGTTGGGGCGAAAGTAAAACGCGTTTTGCGTCCTGGTGATGTAGTGGAACGAGGAGACATCTGTGTTGTATGCCGCAATGAAAAAGTGGTGATAAAAGCAACAAAGGATGGGATGACAATCACAACTCAAGGCACCTCATTGCAAGATGGCGCAACAGGGGAACAAGTTCGGGTGAAAAATGACAAGTCTCAGCGTATAATCGAAGGAATTGTGACCGGCATTGCTGAAGTGACTGTTTCGTTTTAACATGTTCCTCATGCTTCCTATCGGGGCTCGTCTAAGTTTTAGGCCCGAATCCTGCTAGAAAGAAAATGGAAATTTTTTCTAAAGTATTGACTGACGTGGTCGATACTGAGAGTACAAATCCCGTACTGTGTAGGTAAGGTTTATATATGGCAAGTATCGATAACATACGTTCAGGTCAAATCATGACGACAAACAGTCGTGGCCCTGCGCGTGCCGATTCAAATTCGGTATCTGATACCCGTAACGAAGCGAAAAAAAGCAACGTCGGGCAAGATGCAGTCTCTTTGAGTCAACAAAGTCGTGATATCGAGCAGCTTCATCAGGAAATGGCGTCTAAGCCAGCATTCGATGCCGCTAAAGTCGCCGCGATCAAAGAAGCGATCGCAAACGGTTCTTATCGTGTCGATCCTGAAAAGCTTGCAGATAACATGATGAAATTTGAAAACGAACTGGCAGACCGCGTTAAAGCATAAGGTCTAGGTAGGTAGTAGTTATGGCTGCTTTAGTTGATTTAGTAAATTTCCAGTTTGAAAATGCTAAAGCTCTCTCTATTGTGTTAGAAAAGGAAAGCAAGATCATTGCTAGCCGTGTTTCAGCAGATATTGAGAAAATTGCCAAAGAAAAGATGACGCTCATTGGTCGTTTACAACAAACTGACCAGCGAATTGCCTCTCACCCGCATGTCAATCAACTTACCGAAGATACTTACTTAAGAGAAACGGTTGCCAGTATTCAATCTATTATTCTTGATTGCCAACAAATCAACCAAATCAACGGCGAAGCGCTTACGCGCGCTCAATCTAGCTTCAACAAACTCAATAATATGCTGCAACATAGCCACGGAAAAATAGGCATGACTTATAATGCCGGTGGTAAAACGCATACCATTTCTACCCTTGGTACCAATATCAAAGCGTAATCACACCGAATAACGCCTTTTTTCGGTATTAATCCAAACCCAATGCCCCTTTTCTCATACAACACTAAATCGAATCCTCCTTTTTATCCTTCGATAACATCACGTCAAAAAATCACGAACGCTGCGCTAAAAACGAATAAAAGAAAAGCGGCCAACCGTGGCCGCTTGATTCTGATTATCTGGAAAACTGAAAGAGATTAGAAAAGTGTTTGCTGCCTTTTTTCAGGGATCTGCTGAACTTCACCGTAGTCACGCAGCTTATCCATCTTACGGATATCTAAACGCAGTTCAGTTACATAGCTGTCGCCCACAGGGTAACTACGCACCACTTCTGCACCACGGATCACACCATCAACCGCACCGGAAGTATTTTCAACACCCAAACGTTGATCTTCCAAATGCGCTCTGCCACTCACTCGCATACCATAAACCTGCTCGGCAAGTTCACGATACGCATCAATTTTAGAAGCACGCATAGCACGAACGCGTTTTTCTTCATCTGTGCGGCCTGTTTGTTCACTAATACTGGCATACCCCACGGCAACCAGCATATCGTCTTGACGCATCTGTTGCAGCGGTTGGCATCCCACCATAAGGAGCATAACGAAAGCGATAAGATACTTTTTCATAGCTCCCCCTATGGACGCAGGATCACGGTATATGGTTGACGAATGGTCGGATCTGAACGAATGATCACCCCATCTTGAGTGCGAATGCTGTTCAATGTATCCAAGTCGCGGCCAATGCGTTCAGCAGGTAAGAAGCCTTGAGCTGAAGCCACTACCACTCGAGTTTGCATCCCCACAACGCGAGCGTTGACTAACACGCCGCCTTCTTGTCGTAGCATGGTCCCTGTTAGTACATATTGGATTTCTTGTTCTTGTGCGAGATCTTTCCAATCACGGCTCAAAGCAAAATCGCCTTGTTGCGTCACTTGAATTGATCCCGTGGTTTTGAAATCCACGACTTTGAAGCCACGACGCTGAAGTTGGTAAATAAAGCCTTCAGACACGGAATTTCCAAGCCAGTTGGTTGAATCCATGTTCTGCAAATCAACAAACGAGGTGACGGCAATCGGCGTGCGAGCAGACACACTGGTATTTGACAGAATCAGATCTTCCGTCAGGCTCTCGACAAAGAAGTCCATAGTATGACGCGGGCTTTCCATCAGCATAAATTGGCTGCCCGAGTACGGTTCTTTACCGTTGTAAATCGGTGAGTAGGCGCATGAACTCAAAGCCATGACGGACGCTACAACAATCCATTTTTTCATGGGGTTAATCTCCAGATAATCTCAGATGTCCATTAAGACTGCTTTTGTTTTCCGACTGGTTTACAATCTTGGAACAGTCTTTGCTTTTGTATCTCTGCAACAAGTTAAAAGCGACATCCATATACAGCTGATAAATGCAAAGCAATATCTATACCCACTTGGGAAACCCACAATGAAAAAAATCACTTTTGGCCTATTTTCAACAATTTGGATGACACTCATTTCTCTGAATGCTCATGCTGCATGGTATGAAGCGACGGGAGTTGCCACCATTGTTTCATCTGAAGAAGTGGCAAGAGTTCACGCCTTAGAGGACGCGTTATATAAAGCCGTCAACTTTTCTGGGGCAGACATCGGCAGCCTCAGTAATCTTCGCCCATTTCTTGAAGAGAGCCGCACAGAGTATCAATTCACTAACCACGAAGTCCGCTACATCCTGGTTCAGTCTCAACGATCCAAAGGGAATAAGGTCGAAGTACGTGCCAGAATTGATATTTATCCATCGGCAACAGGTTGCCACGTTAGCCAATATAAAAAGACCATTTTGGTCGGCAATATCGATGTTGCCTCCCCCCAACAAGCGGTGATGGGGCAAATCTACAAAGTGGGGGACGATTTCAGCCACGTCATTAACCGACAGTTTGATCAGGAATCAAGAAGTTTTGTTTCGGTCGGCACCACTGATTACGATATTGATCGACGTAATCCGGAACGTATCAAGATGATTGCCCAAGACACTGGTGCTCAATACATCATCGGTGGTGTCATCACTGACTTAACCGCGACGATCGAATCGAAATTACTGGTGGATGACGTGATCAATCGCCAGTTTGCCCTCGAAATGCAGGTGTACGATGGCAAAACGGGCAATGAAGTGTATTCAAGAAGCTACCGTGAAGTGGCGAAGTGGCCGTTTGCAAAAACCAGCCAAATTGACACTCGCAGTGCGCGCTTCTGGGCTTCAACCTATGGTGAGATGATGCTGCGAGTCAGCCGTAACATCATGTTAGATATGGAATCGGAAGTGTCGTGCAAGATCACCTTGCCAGAAGTTGTGGCTGTTTTTGGCAATACCGTCACGATGGATCTCGGCCGAGTTCATGGTGTGCGCGAAGGCGACAGGTTGCAACTTTGGCACACGGCTTCGTTTATTGATCAGTACGGCTTGCCACGCAATAAAGTATCTCAAAGCGAAATTACCTTAACGGTTTCTCGAGTTTATGAAAATGAAGCCGAGTTGACGGTGGATCAACCGAACTTAGCCTCCAGTATCCAGATTGGCGACGTAATGCACAAACCGCTTTAATATCAAAAGTTAAGGCTTAACATTTGTGTCTATTTCCGTAAGATAACAAGCCTGCTCCCATGGCACAGCTGGATAGCGCGGCCCCCTCCTAAGGGGCAGGTCACAGGTTCAAATCCTGTTGGGAGCGCCATTTTACTAAGCCAAGCGTCAACGACGCTTGGCTTTTTTTCGTCCAGTACTTTCCTATTGTTCAGAAAAAAATGGGCAACTTTTCATTTTGCTACTTTAATTATTACTAATATTTTCTTACTCTAACCCATATTAATAAAATTATTAGTTACTGTTATGACTAAGAGCAATCTGATAACTAACACTGGGCATCGTTTTATTTCAAAAGGCAAAACTGCCTTTAAAATTCATATCCATACACCTGACGATAAAGTGCTGCATCGTTCGATTGGATTTGTAAAACTTGGGGAAAAGAAAGCGCTACAAAAAGCGATTAAAATGCGTAATGAACTAGGGAGAGAGATGTGGGGGAAATTCTGGCGACGCCTAATGAAAGATCCGTACTTAATGACTCGTCTGCCTCATAGTTTAGAACCAAAGATCGTACACAAACCCAACCCTACTCTGGCGGATCCTAACAACCGAGATACCTGCTACATTGCCAAATGGCGTGTGATGAATGACAAAGGCGAATACAAATACAAAACCGTCGTTCGTTCCATCAGCAAATACGGCAAACTTGCCGCCTACTCACAGACCAAAAAAGCGCTATTGGAAGCGCACAAAGAGAATTTAGAGATCCTCACCTTTATGGGCCGATTGAACAGTATCGGTCTCAAATAACGCGTGCTCTTTTTCGCACTCAAACAAAGTCCAAAAAAAACCGCAGCACAGAGCTGCGGTTTGTTATTCTCGCTGGCCAATTATGCGTTTGCTTCACGCTCTGCAATAAACGCCAACGCCATCTTAATACGCGCAACAACACGCTCTTTACCGATGAGCTGCATCACCGCATCCACAGAAGGAGACTGACCGCCACCAGTAACAGCAACACGCAGAGGCATACCGATTTTGCCCATACCGATTTCAAGCTCAGTACACACATCGGCAATCACTTGGTGTAGGTTTTCTGTTGTCCACTCAGTAAGTGCTTCCACTTTAGCCAGTGCGACTTCTAGCGGCTGCTTCGCCACACCACGTAAGTGTTTTTTCGCTGCATCTGCATCAAATGCGTCAAAATCTTGGTAGAAGTAACCAATTTGATCGGCCAACTCAACCAACGTATTGCAACGCTCACCAACCAGTTTGATCACGTCAGTGATGGCTGGACCATTTTCTGTCTTGATGCCCTTTTGATCCAAGTGCCATTGCAGGTGTTCTGCCACATACTCAGGATCCGATGTTTTGATGTAGTGGTTATTCAACCAAAGCAGCTTGTCGGTATTAAACGCAGACGCTGACTTTGAGATAGCATTCAAGCTAAATAGGTTGATCATCTCTTCTTGAGAGAAAATTTCTTGGTCGCCGTGAGACCAACCAAGGCGCACGAGGTAGTTGTTCAATGCCACTGGCAAGTAACCCATATCGCGGTATTGCATCACTGATACCGCACCATGACGCTTAGACAGTTTCGCACCGTCATCACCTAGAATCATGGCACAATGCGCAAACGTAGGGACTGGCGCGCCTAATGCTTCATAGATGTTGATTTGACGAGGCGTGTTGTTGATATGGTCTTCGCCACGAATAACGTGCGTAATGCCCATATCCCAGTCGTCAACCACCACACAGAAGTTGTAGGTTGGTGAGCCGTCAGTGCGACGGATGATGAGATCATCCATTTGGCTGTTGCTGATTTCGATACGACCACGGATTTGATCTTCGAATACCACGCTACCCTCTTTCGGGTTACGGAAACGAATCACGCATGGATCGCCATCTTTTGCCGCTTCATTTGCCGCTTTGATTTTTGGATGCTCAGCGTCATAGCGAGGCATTTCTTTGTTGGCTTCTTGCTCTGCACGAACTTCATCAAGCAGCTCTTTTGATGCGTAACATTTGTACGCTTTGTCTTCCGCAAGCAGCTTGTCAACCATCTCGTTGTAACGGTCAAAACGCTGAGTTTGGAAATAAGGACCTTCGTTCCATTCCAAACCTAGCCACTGCATACCTTCAAGAATGGCATCTACCGCTTCCTGAGAATTGCGCTCTAAGTCAGTATCTTCGATACGTAGAACGAACTCACCACCTTGGCTTTTCGCGTATAACCAAGAGTAAAGTGCTGTACGAGCACCACCAACGTGTAGGTAGCCAGTTGGGCTAGGAGCAAAACGAGTTTTAACCGTCATCAGAATTCCTTAGGGATAAAATACAGCCTCTATTTCAAGCACTGCGAGTTCAAGGACAAAAGTGGCGACATTTTACCATCGTCGAACGAATCTACAACCAGAGAAAATCGCTCAGGCTATCCCAAAAACACATGCCCTCAATGTGTTTATCACATTGAGGGTGGAATTCGATTTTTCGCTTGTTAAACGAAGGAAAGAAGAAAACTATTTTAAGTTTTGCATTGCCCATTGCATAAAGGCTTGCTGCTCTTGTCGAGTCATTTCTTTAAATGCAGTTTTAAGATCCATTGCTTTTGGATCGTGATTAACGAGTGGTGCGCTGTCCGCCTTTTGTGCTTTCTGCGCGTTGTAATCTGCGACTTCTCGTTCGTAATCACGAAACCCTTGCAGGCCACCTTTATAGAGCTGAACCATGGTAAATGCGACCGGATTTCCTTGAGCATCCGTCAAGTGCACCGTTGGGTTGTTTTCAAATTTTTTCGCGTCGTCAATCGTACGGAACTTGCCATACTTTAGTGTCAGCGCTTGTTCTGGCTTGGCGACAAACTCAAGCAATAATGGTTGTGAATCAAATTTGCGGCGTTTGCCATCTTCAAAAACAATTTGTCCAATCGTCACCGCAATCTGATTGTGGCCCGGTTTTAATTCGATGCGATTGCCATTATGCACTTCTTGAAGCGTCACGCCTTCACCATTGACGATTTGTGGCGTAATTTCCTTCTGCAGCGTCAGGTTGGCAGCGAACAGTGAGCTGCTAAATAGTGCTAGCGCACTCAGAATCATCATTTTTTTCATATTTCAGTTCCACTTATCAACGAAGAAAGGGCGTTGCCGCCCTTTCTTGATTTCTAACGAGTTAGAAGTAGTATTCAACACCCACTGAGAACTCAGTGTAATCATCTGACTTCCAACGAGTCTTCGTATTGTCATCTAGTAAAGTCGCTCCGTCGCCAAAGTCTAGCGTACGAGCACGAGCGTACAGTACTGCAGATGGGTCAACAAAGTACATAACTTGTGCAGAAATTACGTTGTCATCTGTGTTGTTGATTGTTTTGCCGTTACGCTCTAGCTCAAAGTTAGCCGCGTAGCCCAATTTGTACTGCCAGTCACCCGCGGTGTACATCAAGCCTGCAGTCATTGCATTTTGCTTCTCGTCAACACCGTTGTTAGCACTTGCTTCCATCATCTTGTATTGAGCGAAGAAAGAAATGCCGTTTTCAAACCAACCTTGAACGCCCACTAGGTAAGTATCGTTGTCCCAAGTTTGACCTTCAGCAACAATATTGCGGTTACCTTCGTACGCCGCGTCTAATTGGATTGGACCAATTTTGTAGTGTGCCGCTAAGCCAGCCCAGAAATCGTCGCCTTCACCAAGGCCAGCCTTGTCACCAGCGCCAGCTGCCACATCTAGAGAGAATGCTTCGCCGTACATTGGAGAGTCCCAACGGATGGTGTTAGATTGGCGATCTTGGTACTTAGCACCACCGATAGCGCCACCCCAGTCGTATACATCACCTAGACCTGGGTTCGATCCTGGCCAGTCAACCACTTCGTAAAGCGGAGTCAATACGCGACCAACACGGACTTGACCCATTGATTCACTTTCAAAACCAACGAATGTATCACGTTCACCAAGGCCAGCACCTTCACCGCCGAAGCTTGGGTCTACATAGCCACCTTCAATTTGCCAAATGAACGTTGGCCCGAAGTTAGCAAAGTTCTTCTTACCGCGGAAACCAATGCGCGATTCGTTGTTGAACTGCATGCCACCTAGGTTGTCATCTGTTTTTGCGTCACCAGAATCGTAATCGCGGTAAGCGGCCTGCATCGCAATTACACCGTATACTTCGTATGCAAAAGAGTCTTTAGTTAAATAGTTTTTTGCTGCATCGCTGTTCGCACCTTCTGCAAATGCTGCACCACTGAACATTAGGCCAGTCACTGCTGTTGCTAATAAGCTTTTCTTTAGGTAAGACATGTTTAACCCCTATATCTTTTTAGTTTTCCTTGGCTTGCTTACTTCCCTAGGACATAGAACCAAGCTCACCAGTCATGTTTGGACGGGGCAAATATCTCAGACTTTTTTTTCTTTAAAAAATGGCGACACCAACAACCTGAGCCACTTCAAAATCAACCAATAAAAATTAATATAAAAACATTAAAAACAAACACTTAACTTCAAACAAAAAATATAAAAAACGTCAAATTTAGTTTTTTATTGCGACGTGGCGGCAAATATGTTGCCGTATCGTGAAGCGACTCACGCAACTTTTAGCTCAATTAACGGAACTTTATATTTCCAAAGAAAAAAGATTGAAGTGCCTCGCAAGGAAATAAGGCGAAATATCGGTACGGCAAAGCCATTTTGACGTAATTGATTGCACGAACCAATGCTTGACCTTCCCCCGGCGGCAAGGTTTATCGTTATTACCACATTATTTCGTGGGAGATAAAAAGATGAACCAATTTACCCTTGCGCTCTCTGGCCTCAACTGCATGGGTTGTGCTCGTAAGGTCGAGAAAGCACTGCATGCCGATCACAGTGTCACGATTCAAGCGCTGTCTCCCAAAGAAATCAGCTTAGAGACCCCGTCCACTCTGGCCGAGATTGCTGAGACGATAGAAAAGCTTGGTTATCATGCTGGCCATGATTATCACTTCCAGCTTCAAGGGCTTAACTGTGGTCGCTGCGTCAATAAAGTGAACACCTTACTCAGTGAGCACAGCGAGGTGATTCGCTTCACCGTGAGTAAAACAGAACTTGCTATCACCACCTGCTTGAGTGAACAAGCGGTCATTGAGCTTATTGCTTCTATTGGCTACCAAGCCCTACCTGGGGATGCCGCAACAACAGAGGTAGCGCAAGCGAGCGCAGTGACTTCTTTACCATTGCCGCAAAGTGCCCCCCCACTCGACGCTGACTCCTCTCTCTCAGAAGCGATCACCTCACCGGAACTTCAGGAAAGCATACCGTTACTGATTCAAGGCATGACCTGTGCAAGTTGCGTTTCGTCAGTCGAAAAAGCGCTGCTTTCTGTCGAAGGAATTGACAAAGCGCAAGTCAATCTTGCAGAGCAAAGCGCACTCGTGTTTACACGCTCAAGCAGAGCGGATTTAACAGAAGCATTGCTTGCCGCCGTCAAACAATCAGGTTATCAAGCGGAAGTGGTGCTCGACGCTGAACTGACACAACAAAAGCAAAGTGAACAGATGATGCAAGCGCAGCGAAAACACAAAGTCAGCGCTTTCGCAGGAATAGCCCTTGGTGCGCCACTGATGTTGTGGGGGGTATTAGGTGGCAGCATGAGTATCGAAAACACTCAAGATCAGATCGCATGGGGAATTGTCGGCTTAGTCTGCCTATTGTTGCTTGCTACCGCGGGAAAAAGTTTCTTTACTAATGCGTGGCAAGCATTAACGCACAAACGCGCCACTATGGATACGCTGGTTGCATTGGGGACTGGAACGGCTTGGCTCTACTCGATGTTGGTGGTTTTATTTCCGAGTTGGTTTCCGCAAGCCTCACGCCACGTTTATTTTGAAGCCAGTGCGATGATTGTCGGCTTGATTTCACTAGGACACTATATCGAAGCGAAAGCCAAAGCGCGTACAACTCAATCACTGCAATCACTGATCAACCTTCAGCCTCAAACCGCAAGTTTGATCACCAACCAAGGCGAGCAAACCATCGCCGTTAAACAGATTCAATTGGGGATGAAACTGCGCATCAAGCCGGGAGAAAAAATCCCCGTTGATGGTTTGGTGATTTCTGGCGAGTCGTATCTCGACGAATCCATGCTCACAGGTGAACCCGTTCCGGTTTTCAAACAAGCGCAAGACAACGTTTCTGCTGGCACTCTAAATAATGACGGCAGCTTAATTATTCAAGCAACTGGGATCGGTGCTGATACCATGCTGGCTCGTATTATCCGTATGGTGCGTCAGGCGCAAAGCAGTAAGCCCGCTATCGCCAAACTGGCGGATCAGATTTCATCGGTCTTCGTGCCTGTTGTCGTGGCCATTGCCCTTTTCTCTGCGGCAATTTGGTTTTTCGTTGGCCCTGAGCCAAAAGCCAGTTACATGTTAGTGGTCACCACCACCGTACTGATCATCGCGTGCCCCTGCGCACTCGGCCTTGCGACCCCATTGTCGGTGACGGTGGGGGTTGGTAAAGCGGCTGAAATGGGCATTTTGATCCGAGATGCAGATGTGCTGCAATCGGCCAGCAAAATCGACACCGTGGTATTCGACAAAACCGGCACCTTGACCCAAGGGGCACCCAAAGTCCAAGCGCTTTATGCCTTTGACTACGATCAGCAGCATTTACGTTCACTGCTGTTGAGTGCCGAACAGCAATCAGAGCATCCACTCGCCAAAGCGATTGTGGCAGACGCCCTACACCACAAAGCACCAGAGCTTGAGGTAAACCAGTTTGAAAATATGCGAGGCAAAGGGGTTAGTGCCGTCATTGCGGGGGATGAACTGTTGGTGGTGTCATTAAATCACTTACAAGCACAGCAATTTGATTTGAGTGTCGCCACTGAGGCGATTGACGAATGTGCGCAAAACGCGTGGACGCCAGTCGCTGCCGTGCTTAACCAGCGTTTAATCGGCATGATCGCCATTTCAGACCCAATCAAGAGCGATTCTAAACAAGCTATCCAAGCCTTGAAGAGAGAAGGCATCCACACCGTAATGCTAACAGGTGACAACCAAAGCGTGGCCAATGCCATTGCTCAAGAGTTGGGTATCGATGAAGTCATCGCGCAAGTGCTGCCTGATGAGAAAGCGAGCCATATTGAACGCCTTCAATTGCAAGGTCGCAAAGTCGCCATGGTCGGTGACGGCATTAATGACGCGCCAGCTCTAGCCTTGGCCGATATTGGCATTGCGATGGGCAGTGGCAGCGATGTGGCGATTGAAAGCGCACAGATGACGCTGCTCAACTCATCACCACTTGCCGTTCTCAACGCCATTGAACTGTCCAAAGCGACGGTGAAAAACATGAAGCAAAATCTCTTTGGTGCCTTTATTTACAACTCTTTGGGTATTCCGGTGGCAGCTGGCGTACTGTATCCTGTATCCGGTTTTCTTTTGAGTCCTGTGGTGGCTGGTGCAGCCATGGCACTCTCTTCCATTACCGTGGTCAGCAACGCCAATCGACTACGCTTATTTAAAACGACAACACGCTCTTAGGGGTCACTATGAAACTAAAAACACTTACTCTTATGCTGCTGACAGGTCTGTCAGCAAATGTTTTGGCAGCGGATGTCATCAACCATAAATCGCCATACTGTGGATGCTGTGGCGAATGGACCAAACACATGGAAGAGAATGGTTTCACCGTTAAAGAAGAGCTTCATGAAGACATGAACACCGTCAAACAGAAACTCGGTTTGAAGAACGATCAGCTTTACTCTTGTCACACGGCAGAAATCAATGGCTTCGTTTTTGAAGGGCATATTCCTGCAGAAGACATCAAAGCGTTCTTAGAAAATCCACCACGCAATGCGAAAGGCCTTGCGGTTCCGGGCATGCCAATGGGCTCTCCGGGCATGGAGTATGGTGATAAAAAAGACAGCTACTCTGTGTATGCCTTTAACGAACAAGGTCAAGTGTTTGAGTATCGCCGCCATGAAGGCAATCAAAAATAGCGATTGAACAATAAAGAGAAAAACCCAGCTGAGCTGGGTTTTTCTTTCTTTACGCGCTAAGCATTACTTCACACTTGTTACTCGGCTTGCTTTCTCGCCTGTCGCAGACACAGAACGGATAAAGACTTCACCTTCTACGGTTGGACGAGCATCATCCGCGTACGTCAGCCAGTTTTTGCCGTCTAGCGAGTATTGAAGCGTGACGCCAGGGAACTGAACGTTCATAGCTAGCTTACCCCCTTCGACTTTCGCACCCGGTACAGGTAGGCGGTAGTCGATGCCTGATTTTTCCAGTTTCGCCAGTTCACGTTGACCAAGTACGTTGGCAAAGCGGTTGTAGTCTAGGTTTAGTGCTGCTTTGTCTACTAGGTTAGAGTTTTGCGAGTATTCAACACCCACTTTGTAGTCGTTTTCCCAATCCGCTCGGTGCCATGCACGCTCAGCGGCTGCCAGTACGCGAGGGAATACCATGTACTCATATTGCTCATCGTTACGCACGGTTTCAGACCAAAGCTGTGCTGATAGACCGTAGAAAGGTTTCGCTTCGATTTCACCTTTACCCGTAAAGCCATTGCCGTCACGGTCTAGAGAGGTTTCTGCGTTTTGCGGCATGTTCTCTGGCGCAAAGCCGAACATCTTACGCGTATCCGTTGCACGTGTTGCCCAGTAGTAACCACGCTCTTTCGGGTCTACTTCGTATGGCATATCCATGTAGACGTAATCTGGGTTAGAAACGATCACGTCGTAACCTTTCTTAGACCACTCGTACACTGATGAAGTACCGCCCCAGTACAGAACGTCCCAGAAGTTTACGCGAGTATTTTCTGTTGCGAACGCGTTCTCACCTTCACTGTACTTCAAGCCATCTTGCCATGCTTGGAAGTTTGAAATGCCCTTCTCAGCCACGATCTTCGACACTTGCTCAGCAAAGTGACTTGGCAGATGACCGAAGTCACTGACTGTGCCATCGGTAATGAGCGTCTGACATTGTGGCGACTGGGCAAATGGCTTGTCTTGCTTAGACAGGTCAATCGTGCCTTTCCAGCTAACTTTGTCTTGCGCGTTAACGTCTTGGAAACCAGCACCTAGCTTAATGTTCTTCGCTTCGTCACCACCGAAGTGCCATGTTGTTAGCGGTGCGCCCGCTTCTAGGTGCATGGCTGCCACTTCTGAAATCACCTTATCAACAAAGCGAGTTGAAGACTCCATACATGGGTTGATAAAGCTTTGCTTATCGTAGAACTGAACCGTCGTCACGTTCGATGTATCTTGAGGATCCATCAGGCGGAACTCGTTCGCTTGTGCTTCTTTTCCTTCGGCCATGAGACGATCGTAACGTGCCTCCATCGATACCACTGCGGCACGAGCGTGGGCTGGCATATCGATTTCTGGAATCACTTCAATGTTACGTGCTTTGGCGTACTTCAAAATTTCCACGTAGTCTGCTTTGCTGAAGTAGCCAGAACCAAAGTTGTCTGACGTTGAACCCGAGCCAAGCTGAGGCAATAAACAGCTTTTCTCTTCAATGTCGAAACAACGATTAGCACCCACTTCGGTCAGCTCAGGCAGACCCGGGATTTCTAAACGCCAGCCTTCATCGTCCGTTAAGTGAAGGTGTAGTTTGTTCATCTTGTACGCTGCCATTTGGTCTAGCGTGGCAAGAATGGCGTCTTTAGAGTGGAAGTTACGAGCCACATCCACCATCACGCCACGGTAATCAAAACGAGGCGCGTCTTTGATCGACAGTTGTGGTAGAGAATCCGCATTTTGGCTATCTATCAGGCCAAAGATAGATTGCACTGCGTAGAAAGCACCGGCTTGGTCAAACGCTTTAATCGCAATACCGCCGCCTTGAATGCTCATCTCGTAAGCACCCGATTTTGCTAACTCACCGGTGAAGTCCGCAGGAACAACCGTGATGCTAACCGGAACATCACCGCGAACATTCACACCAACCACTTCTGCACGTTCTTGAATTGCTGCAAATTGAGCTGCATCGAATGCGTCTTTAGGCAGCGCAATACCCGCCGCGATATCAACAGTGCCCTTGCCTGCTTCCACAAACAGTGGCGTCGGTAGCAGCGTAGTTGATACATCTTGTTTTGCTAGGTCTTCGTTCTTCTCGAAGCGAGACACAGCACTCGCGAATACGTTGTTGTCATCTGGCGTACGTTTTAGGTTGTTACCTTCAAGACCGGCCACGAAAGATGCCACATCTTCGGTGTTTAGAGAGGCAATCATCTTTGGCTCTGCGTTTGGCGCAGTGACGAAAGCACCTGGCATGAAATCGGTTTCAAACAACGTCCAGTATTCACCAATCAGAGGCAGTACGACTTCTTCACCCGCGGCAAAACCATCAAATTTATCCGTCGGTTCTAATTTGTGTAGGTCACCCGTGACACGAGAAATTTTAAATTGGTCATTTTCCACATCTAAAATCAGACGGATGCTGTGAAAGTAAATGGCCCAATCTTTGGCATTGACGGCATCACCTTGATTCACCAGCGTCATATTCACTCGGTTACAAGAAGCCCATTCAGCCCCCATATCACCACAGGCGAGCCCCTCGTTCGCGCCATGATTTGTCATAACTTGGTATTGAATGTCCAAATTATCCGCTAATGAATTGACGACACGTTGCTCATCACTTTGTAATGTAGAGCAACCCGCCAAAGAGGCGATAACCGACGCAGCAATTAAAGTTTGTTTCAACATCTTACTTACCCTAAAACTTAGAAAACCAATCCAGCCAAAACGGCTGTTACTTACCAATGCACTCAACATACAGCGAGTTTTTTCTAAGCGTAAAATTAATAAGCAGGAGAAGTGATCTACTTCAAACTGCGATCGAAAATGGAAAATATAAAAACTTAAATTTCAATAAGTTACAATGAACGTTAAATTCGTAATTTCATTTTTGACGAGTTTTTATCAAATACAGATCACAAAAACATCAACACAATGGACACTATTGAAAGAAATTTCCCACAATGGCGACGTGCTTTAAAATTCAAATCATCAGAATTTGACGTTGAAATTGAGTATTTGATCGCACTTTTAGCTCCGTTAACGCTCGTCATTTTTATCAAATCAACAAATTTGCCGGAACATTTTTCAGGGAGTAAAACATGCTCAAGCTCGTTACCCTTATTATTGCGATTGCCACTCTCGTTCCCACGGTACTTGCCGAACCATTAGTGTGGAAAGCCACCAAAGGTAAAACGGAATTCAGGATATTAGGCTCGATTCATGTAGGAAGCGATGCACTGTACCCGCTACCCAATGAGATAGAAAACACCATCGCTAACAGCCAAGCTCTCATTGTGGAGGCCGATTTATCGCAATTGAATCAAGTGACTTATCCACCTCAACGCTATGTCAGCCAGCAAGTCCTCACCGATGAACAGAAACAGCAGCTGCAACAAATCGCCAATGAGCTCGGCTTGCCCTATCAGCAATTGATGCTTGCTCCGCCGTGGGCAAGTGCCTTAACCATCCAAATGGCTCAAGTACAAAAACTGGGGTACCACTCAGAACTTGGCGTGGATACTTATCTCATTCAAAAAGCACGTCAACATGGTGTCCCTCTTCATCCGTTGGAAAGTGCGCAATTTCAAATCGATCTACTCACCAAAACACCTCAAGATGGCAAAGAATTGCTGACTAGTGCGCTGTCAGAGTTTAGTGAAAGTGAGCAGTTACTCTCTTGTTTGGTTGAGAGCTGGCAAAAAGGCGACAAACAAAAATTGGTGGAGTTCGCTAACCTGTCAGAGATCTCCCCTGAGTTGGAAAAAGCCATGCTGACGGATAGAAATCACGATTGGGTCCAAAAGCTCTCTCAACTTGCTCAAGAGGAGCCAGGGCATTATGCGGTGGTGGTCGGTGCGTTGCATCTGGTAGGCAAAGAGAATCTCATTGCACTGCTCGAGCAATCCGGTTTTAAAACCGAGCAACTGACCCAAAGCCAGCCTGCGCAATGCCATTTCTAATTTTGGCCACCTCATAAAAGGTTCGACATCAGCAAACAAACTTTGCCTCACCCCAAAACGACGAAAGCCTGCTATAAAAGCAGGCTTTCTAAAAGTGGCCGGTGAAGAGCCATATTCTAACGTCAAGCGAACCCCACGAGGTTCGACATCAGCAAACAAACTTAGCCTCACCCCAAAAACGATGAAAGCCTGCTATAAAGCACGCTTTCTAAAAGTGGCCGGTGAAGAGCCATATTCTAACGTCAGGCGAACCCCACGAGGTTCGGCATCAGCAAACAAACTTTGCCTCACCCCAAAACGATGAAAGCCTGCTATAAAAGCAGGCTTTCTTAAAGTGGTCGGTGAAGAGGGATTCGAACCCCCGACCCTCTGGTCCCAAACCAGATGCGCTACCAAGCTGCGCTATTCACCGAGATGTTTTACAGAAGCTTTGTTCCGTCAACGGATGCGTATATTACGGATTCTGGCTGACGACGCAAGAGCTAAGCGCAGTTTTTTTGTAATAATTTATCCGTTTGCTTATTCCGCCACCAGTAGCACATAAAATGTGAGCAGAAACACACCAATAAAAACATGTCGTTAACTTATGCAACACAATTGATCCAGATCAGTGTGCAAAATAGCACCAGCTTTTAACTTTACCCTGTCTTCACACTTTGGAGGAAACCATGGACTTTTGGCTCGATTTGCTATTCGGTAATGCGGTAGGACTTTCTTCAATGATTGTCATATTTGGTGCACTAGGTCTAATGCTGTTTTACGGCGGTTTCATCGTTTACAAGGTCATGAATGACAAATCTCCTCACTAGATATCGCCAAGCTCTATAATCTTTTATAGAAACGCTTTGCACCGGAATGGGTTTTCTGCCTGTTCCGGTTTTTTATTCTCTGGATTGATCGTTTTCCCCCAACCGTTGGTATACTCCTGCAACCATTAATCAAGCTTTGAGATGCCGTTATGTCTCACGACGATGATTTCGAACTTTTCCAACAAATGATGGGGGATGTAAAGCCCATCACTCATGACACTGCTGAGCACAAGAAAAAACACCAAGTCAGTGAATCCCAATTGGCGCGGCGCGAAGCGGCGATTTGGCTCACCGAGGATAATCCGGAGCACCTCAGCCTTGATCACGCAGAAATGCTCAAACCTGATGACATGGTGGAGTTTAAAAGAGACGGCGTACAAGAGGGTGTCTATCGTAAGTTGCGTTTAGGCAAGTACCCCATTCAAGCCAGGCTAGACCTGCATAAGAAATCGCTCAAAGAAGCACGGGATGAACTTGTTCGCTTCCTTAAACAATGCATGAAAATGGACATTCGCACCGTCGTGATCGCTCATGGTCGAGGCGAGTTATCCGATCCCCCCGCCAAGATGAAGAGTTTTGTCACGACGTGGTTAATGCAGATTAAAGAAGTGCAATGTTGCCACAGTGCGCAACGTTTTCATGGTGGAACTGGCGCTCTCTATGTTTTGTTGCAGAAAAGTGCCGACAAAAAACTCGAGAATCGAGAACGTCATCAAAAACGCTTAGGCTAACATTTATTCAGTGCTAGAATGCACGCCCCAATTTCCCTTACAACCAGTAAGGGACTGAACAATACAACGCCGTTGTGAAACGTTAAGAGAGAACAACATGTCCCAAGATAACGCTAAACGCCTTAATAAATACATCAGTGAAACTGGTTTTTGCTCACGCCGCGAAGCCGATAAACTTATCGAGCAAGGTCGCGTCACCATCAATGGCAAACAGCCAGAAATGGGCACCAAGGTCTTGCCTGGTGACGACGTTTGTGTCGATGGAAAGCCTGTCGCTGCAAAGGAAAAACCGGTCTACATCGCACTGAATAAACCCACTGGCATTACCTGCACTACTGAACGCGACATTCCGGGCAATATCGTTGATTTTATTGGGCATAAGAAGCGCATTTTCCCAATTGGTCGATTGGACAAACCTTCAGACGGTCTGATTTTCCTAACCAATGATGGGGATATTGTTAATAAGATTCTCCGTGCGGGTAACCACCACGAAAAAGAGTATGTGGTGCGAGTGGATAAACCCATTACGCCTGAATTTATTAAAGCAATGTCGAGCGGTGTGAATATTCTCGATACCGTAACCTTGCCGTGCAAAGTCACACAGGAAACCAAGTTCTCCTTCCGTATTGTTTTAACTCAAGGCTTGAACCGCCAGATCCGCCGTATGTGTGAAGCACTCGGCTATGAAGTG
This sequence comes from Vibrio vulnificus CMCP6, assembly GCF_000039765.1. Taxonomy (NCBI): domain Bacteria; kingdom Pseudomonadati; phylum Pseudomonadota; class Gammaproteobacteria; order Vibrionales; family Vibrionaceae; genus Vibrio; species Vibrio vulnificus. The sequence continues at coordinate 239,836 of NC_004459.3, forward strand.
TTTAAACTGCGTCGTGTGCGCATTATGAACATTTCACTCGATGGCATTCCGAACGGTAAGTGGCGTTATCTCACAGACGATGAGGTGACGGAAATCCTTGCGATGTGTGAAGGTTCTGTTGGCACCGAAGAAGCCTCTCGCGTTGACGCCAAAGGCCGCCGTATTCGCAAAGCCACCGACGCTAAGCTGTTTGACAGCCGCGAGGAAAATCAAACCTCTACTGCACGTCGCAACCAAAAACAGCGCACCTTCAAAGGCAACAATGCCGATGAGTTTCGCCATGCGCCAAATTCAAAAAAAGCGCAGCAAAGAAAGCAGCAGGATGGCGATAAACCGCGTTTTGAAAAACCAAAGCGCCAAGAGCAAGCTGGAAAAGCAAAACGCTATGACAATCCCAACGCAGCAAAACCCGTCAAACGCACGGGCGGCACTTTGACTCTTAAGAAATAATATTACTCGCAAGCTTTGAAAAGGACGCTCCTACGAGCGTCCTTTTTGTTGGTCAAACGTATTCTATTTTACCCCTCAGAGAACTTAAGCCTCTAAACAGAGTTCAGCAAAATGCCCTCGAGTGAGCATCAGTAAATCTTTGGGTGCTAGCTCAATCTCTAAGCCACGCTTACCAGCACTGACACAAATGGTCTCTTGTTGCCCTGCACTCATATGAAGAAAGGTGGGCAGAGCTTTCTTTTGCCCGAGCGGACTAATGCCGCCCACGACATAACCTGTGGTTTTTTGCGCGATTTCAGGATCGGCCATATCGGCTTTTTTGCCATTAGCGGCTTTCGCTGCCAATTTTAGATTGAGTTTTTGATCAACGGGGATGATCGCTACCGCCAAGTTTTTTGCTTCGCCATTTAAGCAAAACAGTAATGTTTTAAAGACTTTTTTTGGATCTTGCCCAAGCACTTCTGCCGCTTCCAAACCATAGCTTGTCGCTCGTGGATCGTGCTGATATTCGTGGATGGTATGAGGAACTTTCTTTTTCTTGGCAAGATTGATAGCCGGAGTCATTGTCTTTCTCCTGTATAAACAAAAAGCGCTATCCCAGATCGGAATAGCGCTTTAGTTAAAGATATCAGCGAGATTGAGTCAAACTCTTTCTCTTATCGATTATTTGTAAACAATCTCACCATTTGGCGCGAACTTGTTCACATCGATTGGGCTGTTCTTCTCTAGGAACTCTTTCAGTACTTCAGCATCCACAAAACCAGTGTTCACGTAACCAGGGTGACCAGTCAGTTTAGGGTAACCATCACCACCCGCGGCGTTGTAGCTTGGTACGGTGAAGCGGTAAGTTTCATCTAGACGAAGCTGTTTGCCACCAATGAATACGTTCGATACTTTGCCGTTAGCCACTGTCATTGAGATACCGGCGAATTGCGCGTAAGCACCTGAATCAACAGGTTTCGTTGCAACTACGTTTAGGTAGTCCAGCACTTCTTTACCCGTCATATCGGTGTAAGTCAGGATGTTTGCAAAAGGCTGAACGGTAAGGACGTCTTTGTAAGTCACTTCACCCGCTTCAATCGAGTCACGTACACCACCCGAGTTCATTACTGCGAAGTCTGCTTTTGCACGCTCCATGTGTGATACTGCGATCAAACGACCTAGGTTAGTTTGCTGGAAGCGAACCACGTTACGGTCACCTTCAAGCTTGCCGTTTGTGTCTGCAATCTTCACGTTAAGTTGCTCTTGACCTTTCTCTTGGTAAGGACGTAGGAACTCTAGCAATGCAGTATCTTCTTTAATTTCGCTTTCAATGAAGACGCGCTGGCTCTTACCATCGACTTCCACTTTCTTCTTCAGGTTAACCGGAATCAGATCGTAGCTCACCATACGTAGCTCACCATTGCGGAACTCGTAATCAGCACGGCCAACGTATTTACCCCACTCGTGCGCTTGCACGATGTAAGTACCGTTTTGTTGGTCTGGCTTACACTCGTCTGCTGGTTTGAAGTTTTTCTTCACCACATTTGGTGCTTCCATACAAACCGGCTCTTGCGAGTGACCACCGACGATCATGTCTAGGTCACCTTCGTTTAGGTAACGAGCCAGTGCCACATCGCCAGGAGCGTTGATGCCACGCTTACCATCTTCGTAGTGACCCATGTGCGTCACGGCGAAGATCAAATCTGGTTTTTCTGTTTCTTTTAGCTCAGCAATCAGCTTCTTCGCTTCTTCCTTCGGATCACGGAAGTCAATGGCGCCGATGAATTCTGGGTTGCCTAGCTTAGCTGTATCTTCGGTTGTTAGACCGATAACCGCAATTTTGATACCTTGCTTATCGAACATCTCGTAAGCTTGGAACATGCGCTCGCCGGTTTTCTTGTCGTAAATGTTGGCAGACAGCATTGGGAAGTTAGCCCACTCTTTCTGCTTCATCAGTACGTCTAGAGGATTGTCAAACTCGTGGTTACCCAGCGCCATTGCGTCGTAACCGATTTTGCTCATGCCTTTGAAATCTGGCTCAGCATCTTGAAGGTCTGACTCAGGAACACCTGTGTTGATATCACCACCTGAAAGTAGCAGTACGCTGCCGCCTTCCGCTTGGATTTCAGCACGCAACTCATCGATCAGAGTTTTGCGAGCTGCCATACCGTACTCACCGTATTTGTTTTGCCAGAAACGGCCGTGGTGGTCGTTCGTGTGCAGTACTGTCAGTTTGTAAGTTGTATCTGCTGCCCATTCTTGAGTTGGCTGAGTTGCACAACCCGCCAGAGTTGCCAGAATAGCTGCGCTAAGCGCGGTTTTTACAATCAGGCGTTGCTTCATTGTCATACCTTTTGAACTTTTTGGGGATTCCACTGCAAATATCTACAGGCCTTTTTAAACATAAGCTCAATTTATTAAACCGAGTTAGGTTGGCTGTAAAACTTGATACAGTTTAAAGTAACTGGCCAAACCATTTCAGCGCGTTTTCATATTTATGATGCATTGATCACTATAAAAACCGCGAAAAACTGTAACAAAGCCTGAGAGTTACAGTGACAAAACTCATGCGATCACAGGCAAACGTTTGACTAAGAAATGATGATATCAACTGAAGTTGTGATTAAGTTCACTAATTAAACAGAGTCAGAATAAAAAGCCACCACATCACGAAAGAGAAGCCGACGGAAAAAACAAAAAAGGACCGTTTTATCGGTCCTTTTTTTAATCTCGATAACACGAAAATATTATCGGATATCGATACTCGCGAAGCTTTTCACAAGATCGTCCAGTGCCTTCATTTGCGCAAGGAACGGCTCTAGTTTGTCGAGTGGCAATGCCGATGGGCCATCACAACGTGCTTGGTCTGGATTTGGGTGCGCCTCAATAAACAGACCAGCAATACCCGTTGCCAAACCGGCTTTCGCTAGTTCAACGGTCTGTTCACGGCGACCACCTGATGCCGCGCCTGATGGGTCGCGCATTTGCAGTGAGTGCGTCACATCAAAAATGATTGGGCTACCTTTTGACGCTTTTTTCATTACGCCAAAACCCAGCATATCTACGACTAGGTTATCGTAACCATGACAAGAACCACGCTCACAAAGAATGATCTTATCGTTGCCACACTCCGCAAATTTCTCAACGATGTTGCCCACTTGACCTGGGCTCATGAACTGAGGTTTCTTCACGTTGATTACCGCGCCCGTTTTGGCCATCGCTTCCACAAGGTCAGTCTGGCGAGCCAAGAACGCAGGTAGTTGGATAACATCCACCACATCCGCTACAGGCTGCGCTTGTGCTTCCGTGTGAACATCTGTGATGATCTTTACGCCAAACGTGTCTTTCAGCTCTTGGAAGATTTTCATCCCTTCTTCAAGACCAGGGCCACGGTATGAGTGAACAGAACTGCGGTTGGCTTTATCAAAAGATGCTTTGAATACGTAAGGAATACCCAACTTATCGGTCACTTTCACATAGTGCTCACAGATCTGCATCGCCAAATCACGTGACTCTAGTACGTTCATGCCAGCAAACAAAGTAAATGGCTTATCGTTGGCAACTGGAATATCACCAATCTGAACAATTTTCTGTTCCATCATTATGTCTCTTATTTGATCAATGTAGAGTGACCGCTTTGCCACTCATAACGTTAACTTGTTTTTTTAGCAGCTCTGCCGCTGGGTCATCGGGACACTGATCAATAAAATATTGAAAATCAGACACCGCAATTTGATGACACTCTAGTTGTTGATAGATAAAGCCGCGATCACGAATTTCATAAGGGTCATCTGGCACAAACGTTAACGCCAGATTGGTACAACGTAAAGCCAGAGTATAGCGCTCTTCTCGAAGTAGTGCGCCTTTTAATAAGGCAAGCCAGCGGCCAATCACCGTAGGGTTATCCGCCACCTCAAGATGCTCAGGTTTCAACGTTGCTAACGGCCCTTCGTGGCCAATCAACCAAGCTTGTAAAAGGCGCTCGCCAACAAACTCACCATTAAATGGGTTGATGTATTGAACGCCCCCTTCACACCAATCCACTCGCAAAAGAAACTGGGTTGGAAAGGTGACACCATGCAAGTCGAAGCCAAGCTGGCGACCCAGATAAAGCAGTATCGCGCCTAAACTGACAGGGATGCCTTTCCGACGCTGCAATACTTTATCAATAAAGCTGTTGTCTGAATCAAAATAGGCTTCACGATCACCTTGGAACTGCCATTGGATGAAAAATAGGCGTAGAAAGGCGTCAAAGCGTTGCTTTTCATCTCGCTCGACAAACAGTTCGTTTTCCGCTTCTTTTAACAAACGAGCCAACTCATGCTTTACCCAAAGATCTTCTGTTTCTGGATTAATGGCTTTATTGAGCTCTAACGCCCCTTCCACCAGCTCCATGTTGTCAAAATCTTCGTCAAACAATTCCAGCATTACTTGTTATCCGTTTCCTTAATTCACACTAAATATTCTTAACCGAAAAACATCGGTGTCTTTGAAACCGCCAATTTGCCTGCCATCGCTAGCCAACCGAGTGCACCAAAGAAAGAGAAAGTACGTAGCAGCTTGTTTTTACCCAGTTTAAGCGCAAAGAAGCCAAGGGCAATGTAAGCCATTACGCAAGTGAGCTTCTCAGTTAACCACGGCGCTGATGGGGTAAAAGGAATAAATCCGGTCATCACAATCAATGCGATTCCTGAGAGTAACAATAATGAATCGTTGATATGAGGAAAACGCTGTAAAAATGGGTGCTTCAACTTATTTGAATTCATCATCATCAATGCATAGCGAACGGAAAGCAGCAACGCGCTGATGACAATGGTGAGTAAATGAAAGTATTTCAGAGCTTCGTACATAGTGTTCTCTTTGATATCTGGATCTAGTGATCCGTGTTTTCTGGTAAAGCAACGAAGTAACCCAAAGTCACTCGATCATTGCCACCGTAATCCTTTTCGGTTGCTACCTCTTGATATCCCAACGTATCTAGGATTTCTCGAACAGCGATACCTTGGTCGTAGCCATGTTCAAACATCAGCCAGCCATGAGGCTCAAGATAGTCACGTGCCTGTTGCGCGATATAACGGATATCAGCCAGGCCAGACTCTTCGGCAACCAGAGCACTTTTCGGCTCAAATCGCACATCTCCTTGATTAAGATGGGGATCATTCTCATCAATATAAGGAGGATTGGAAACGATTAAAGCAAACTTTGTGCCTTGAGCCACAGGTTCAAACCAGCTGCCCTGTTTAAAGGTCACATTTTTGATATTCAATGCCAACGCATTCGACTCAGCAAGCAGCTTCGCTTCCTGCTGCAAATCCACGCCCATCACAGTGCGATGTGGCAGTTCAGACGCCAGTGCAATGGCAATCGCTCCCGTGCCTGTGCCTAAGTCGAGGATAGAGCCCGTTTGCGTCGCAGTTTTTTCTAGCGCCAACTCCACTAAACGCTCGGTATCGGGGCGAGGAATTAACGTCGATGGCGCGACTTTAAAAGGCAAAGACCAAAACTCTCGTTCACCGATGATGTAAGCCACCGGTTCGCCAGACAGTCGACGCGCCACTAAGGCTTCAAACTGCTGCTGCTCTTGTTCGGTGAGTATTTTATCTGGCCAGGTAAACAGATAGCTACGCGGCTTATCCAGTACATGGCAAAGCAATACCGCGGCGTCTAAAGACGGCGAATCATTGCCTAACTCAGAAAAGCGAGATGCCGCCTGTTTAACAGCGGCATCTAGTGTCATCAACTCAGACATGGGATCAGTTGTTTTCCGCCAAAGCAGCCAATTGGTCCGCTTGGTGTTCCTGAATCACAGGATCGATCAAAGACTGAAGATCGCCTTCCATCACTTCAGAAAGACGGTAAATCGTCAAGTTGATGCGGTGATCTGACACACGGCCTTGTGGGTAGTTGTAGGTACGAATACGGTCACTACGATCGCCCGAACCAAGCAGGTTACGACGCGTATCAGACACTTCAGCTGCACGCTTAGCCTCTTCAGCTTGAACAATACGAGCCGCTAGAACAGCCATCGCCTTGGCTTTGTTTTTGTGCTGTGAACGCTCATCCTGACACTCCACGACAGTACCGGTTGGTAAGTGAGTAATACGGATTGCCGAGTCGGTGGTGTTAACGTGCTGACCGCCCGCGCCAGAAGAGCGGAAGGTATCAATTTTTAGATCGCTTGCTTTGATCTCTGGAATTTCCGCTTCAGGAATTTCAGGCATGATTGCCACGGTACACGCCGAGGTGTGTACGCGACCTTGCGATTCGGTTGCAGGAACACGTTGAACACGGTGACCGCCCGATTCAAACTTCAAGAAACCGTAAGCGCCATCGCCATTCACTTTCGCGATCATCTCTTTGTAGCCGCCATGCTCTGCTTCATTCGCGGACATGACTTCAATACGCCAACCACGTTTTTCTGCAAACTTGCTGTACATACGGAACAGATCACCAGCAAAGATACCGGCTTCATCACCGCCTGCGCCCGCACGAATTTCGAGGAAACAGTTGCGATCGTCATTCGGATCTTTCGGTAGCAGAAGAATTTGCAACTCTGCAGCCAAATCTTCAATGGCCACTTTTGCCGCTTTGATTTCTTCTTGCGCCATTTCACGCATCTCTGCGTCGTCTTCTTTGGCCATCTCTTCCGCAGCAACTAAATCTTCTTGCGCTTGTTTATAGGCAGTAAAGCACTTAGTGACTTCTTCAAGTTGAGAATACTCTTTTGACAGTGCACGGAATTTGTCTTGGTCACCGATCACTCCCGGATCACCAAGAAGGTGCTGCACTTCTTCATAACGCTCAACCAGCATTTCTAGCTTGGTTAGAATCGAGGCTTTCATCATTTATATATCTTACTGATTGATAGAATTATTTGAGTTCATCCAGCCCTAAGCTTTGGCGAATGACGGTTAATTTTGCGGGCTCACCCTGCTCTGCGGCCAATTGTAGCGCACGTGTGGGTGCATGGATGAGTTTATTTGTCAGGCGATTACTCAGCTCACGCAGTACTTTTTCTGGGTCACTACCGCTTTCGAGTGATAACAGCGCTTTGCTGAGTAAATCCTCACGAATTTCATTGGCCGACTGACGATACTCACGAATACTGTCCACCGCTTGGAGCGAGCGAAGCCAACTCATAAACGCGGCACTTTCTTCCGCCACAATCGCTTCTGCTTGAATCGCTTCGACTTTGCGCTGCTCAATATTGCTGTCAATAATCGATTGCAGATCGTCAACAGTATACAAGTAAGCATCATTCAAATCGCCCACTTGCGCTTCCACATCACGCGGGACTGCAATATCCACCAACAACATAGGCTGATGACGACGTTGCTTGAGCGCCGTTTCCACCATGCCTTTCCCTATGATCGGCAGCGGGCTCGCCGTGGAGCTGATCACTATGTCCGCTTTGGCAAGGTGATTGGGAATCTCTTGCAAGCTGATCACCTGAGCATCAAATTGCTCTGCTAAGGTCAGTGCACGCTCACGAGTACGGTTTGCCACAATCATTTTACTACAACCATTCGCGTGAAGGTGCTTCGCCACCAACTCGATGGTTTCACCAGCACCGACCAATAGAACCGTCGATTTCTCTAACGATTCAAAAATGTGTTTGGCTAACGTACAAGCAGCATACGCGACCGAAACGGCGTTACCGCCAATGTCGGTTTCCGTGCGGACGCGCTTAGCAACGGAAAAGGTTTTCTGAAACAATTTTTCCAAAGACGCATCCACAGCCTGCTGCTCACGCGAGTCGGAATACGCCTGTTTCACCTGCCCTAATATTTGTGGTTCACCCAGCACCAAAGAATCCAAGCCGCAAGAAACGCGCATCAGATGGCGAATTGCTGCTTGTTCTTCGTACACATACAAACTCGGTTTGAGCTCTTCTAAACCGATTTGATGAAACTGGCTTAACCAATCAATCACCTTGCTGCGTGCACCCGATTTGACATCGCAATACACTTCGGTGCGGTTACAGGTAGAGAGAATCACGCTGCCATTGACTGCTTCATGCTGGCTGAGCTGCTGCAGTGCGTTAGCCAGTTTGTCTGGACCAAACGCCACTTTCTCTCGCAAGTCAACCGACGCGGTGTGGTGATTTATGCCAATAGCAAGCAAAGACATCGATAGTGCTTTCTCTGTACAGAATGGAAAATTAGGAGGCGAATTTTACTTTATGCACGACTTTATTAAAAGGGTGTAGCGGATTTGTTTTCCTTACTTCGTGAGTTCGATGCTATAGTTGAGCGCTCAAAGACTTAAATCAGACAGAAAGTATCCGCCATGTTTCGACGAACTTATTTTTGGTTAATGCTCTTGCCGCTGTTTATGGTTGGCTGTACTGGCCTTCCGGACCATCCCACCAGCGTTGAGTGGCAAAGTCATCAAGCCAAACTGTCACAAATTCAATCATTTCAAGCCGTTGGCAAACTGGGTTACATGTCGCCAGATCAACGACAAAACCTCAATTTCTACTGGAAACATTCACCTGCGCAAAGCAACCTGCGTTTTACGACATTTCTTGGCCAGACCGCATTAAATCTCACCATGACGCCGCAAGGTGCTCGCGTTGAAACCTACGACGATCAGATCTTAACCGCCGCGAATGCGACCGCTTTGGTCCAACAGTTAACCGGGTTGGTTATACCTGTCGAACAACTGAGTGATTGGATCATCGGTTTGCCTAATGGCGCTGACGACTTTCAACTCAATGAGCAAAATACACTCAGCTCATTAGAGAAAGATCTCAATTTTCAGCGTTGGCATATCGCCTACACGCAGTATCGTGATGTGGAATTTCATCAGCAAGTTGTACCGCTGCCAGCCAAGCTTAGCCTGACCCAGCAAGACATCAAATTAAATATCGTTGTGAGTAAGTGGACGCTAAAATAATGATCACCAGCCCAACTACTTGGCCCTCACCGGCCAAACTCAATCTTTTCTTGTACATCAATGGTCGTACTGACAATGGTTATCACGAACTGCAAACGTTATTTCAGTTTCTCGACCATGGCGATCAACTCACGATTACAGCCAATGACAGCGGTCATATCACACTGACGCCAGACATTGTCGATCTCCCCGTAGAACAAAATCTCATTTGGAAAGCGGCCAATGCACTCCAGAAAAAGACGGGATGTACCTTGGGCGCCAACATTCATCTGAACAAAATATTGCCGATGGGCGGCGGTATCGGTGGTGGTTCTTCCAATGCAGCAACGGCATTGGTTGCACTGAATTTTCTTTGGCAACTTGGTCTTTCTGATGATGAATTAGCCGACATTGGCTTAAAACTGGGCGCGGATGTGCCCGTTTTTGTGCGCGGCCATGCGGCATTTGCTGAAGGTGTTGGCGAAAAACTGACTCCAGCACAACCAGAAGAGAAGTGGTATTTGGTGGTGAGACCCGATGTGCACATCGCCACCGTCGATATTTTCACGCATCCACAATTGACGAGAAATACGCCAAAGCGTTCTCTGGAAACGCTTCTTGACAGCGAATACGGAAACGATTGCGAAAAAATTGTCCGAATGATCCACCCAAAGGTTGATAAGCAACTTTCATGGCTGCTACAATACGCGCCGTCAAGATTGACGGGGACCGGATCTTGCGTTTTCGCTGAATTTAACAGCAGATCTGAAGCGGAATCAATCCTTGCCCAACTCTCTGACAATGTCTCGGCATTTGTCGCTCAAGGGCGCAATATTTCGCCGCTAAAAGAGACGTTGGCTGATTATCTTTCAGCCCAAAACCGACCTATTTAAAAACTGGACGCAACCCTGAGGTTTCCACCGTGCCTGATATGAAGCTATTTGCTGGTAACGCAACACCTGAACTAGCCCAACGTATTGCTGATCGTCTCTACATCTCTCTTGGTGACGCCACTGTTTCTCGTTTCTCTGACGGTGAAGTAGCGGTACAAATCAACGAAAATGTACGTGGTAGTGACGTTTTCATTATTCAATCAACCTGTGCGCCGACCAACGACAACCTAATGGAGCTGGTCGTAATGATTGATGCAATGCGCCGCGCTTCAGCGGGCCGTATTACAGCAGTTATTCCTTACTTTGGTTACGCTCGTCAAGACCGCCGTGTGCGTTCGGCGCGTGTGCCAATCACTGCAAAAGTAGTCGCAGACTTCCTTTCAAACGTAGGTGTTGACCGCGTTCTGACGATTGACCTACACGCAGAGCAAATTCAAGGCTTCTTCGATGTGCCAGTAGACAACATCTTCGGTACGCCAGTACTGCTTGAAGATATGCACGCGCGTGGCCTAGAAGATCCTGTTGTCGTATCTCCAGACCTCGGTGGTGTTGTTCGTGCTCGTGCAACGGCAAAAGCGCTTGGTGATATCGATATTGCTATCGTCGATAAGCGTCGTCCACGTGCCAACGTTTCTGAAGTGATGAACCTTATCGGTGATGTTGAAGGTCGTGACTGTGTGATCGTTGATGACATGATCGACACTGGCGGCACGCTATGTAAAGCAGCAGAAGCGCTAAAAGAGCGTGGTGCAAAACGTGTATTTGCTTACGCAACTCACGCCGTGTTCTCAGGCAACGCAGCGAAAAACATCAAAAACTCTGTGCTTGACCAAGTGATCGTCACTGACTCAATCACACTGAGCAAAGAGATGGCCGCAACCGGTAAAGTGACTCAACTAACTCTATCTGGCATGTTGGCTGAAGCGATTCGTCGTATCAGCAACGAAGAGTCTATCTCTGCGATGTTTAACTAATCACCCTTTTCGATTAGTCCATTTTTAGAACACCCCTTGATTGGGGTGTTTTTATTTGCGATGGAGCTTAGCCTCGCCCATCGTTACTTTTCTGTGCTATCATACCGCGCTTTTGAAGATTCCAAAGAGATCCTAACCTTGAGTCAACAGATCAAACTTCTTGTCGGCCTTGCTAATCCTGGGCCTGAATATGCCAAAACTCGCCACAATGCGGGCGCTTGGGTAGTAGAAGAACTGGCACGCGTTCACAACATTACGCTAAAGAATGAAGCAAAGTTCTATGGCTTAACAGGACGTATTGTGATGAATGGTCAGGAACTGCGTTTACTGATTCCTACTACTTTTATGAACCTTTCTGGTAAAGCCATTGCTGCATTGGCAAAGTTTTATCAGATTCAACCAGAAGAGATCATGGTCGCGCATGACGAACTGGATCTTCCTCCTGGTATCGCAAAGTTCAAAAAAGGTGGTGGCCATGGTGGCCACAATGGTTTGCGAGATACCATTAGTAAACTGGGCAACAATAAAGAATTCTACCGTCTACGGATCGGCATTGGCCATCCTGGACACAAAGATAAAGTAGCGGGTTTTGTACTGGGTAAAGCACCTGCTAGTGAACAATCCTTACTCGACGCTACCGTCGACGAATCTGTTCGCTGCTTGGATATTTTGATCAAAGATGGTCTATCCAAAGCACAAAACCGCCTCCACACGTTCAAAGCTGAATAAGGTTACAATCATGGGTTTTAAATGTGGCATCGTTGGCTTGCCAAACGTTGGTAAATCAACTCTGTTTAACGCACTGACTAAAGCGGGTATTGAAGCCGCTAACTTCCCGTTCTGTACAATCGAACCAAACACTGGCGTGGTACCAGTGCCAGATTTGCGTTTAGACGAATTGGCAAAAATCGTAAACCCACAACGTATTCTGCCAACCACGATGGAATTCGTTGACATTGCAGGTCTAGTAGCTGGCGCATCTCGCGGCGAAGGTCTGGGTAACAAATTCCTAGCCAACATCCGTGAAACGGACGCAATTGGTCACGTAGTTCGTTGTTTTGAAAACGAAAATATTGTTCACGTTGCAGGCAAAGTCTCTCCAATCGAAGATATCGAAGTGATCAACCTTGAACTGGCCATGGCTGACCTTGATTCTTGCGAACGCGCCATTCAACGCCAAGCGAAGAAAGCGAAAGGCGGCGATAAAGACGCGAAATTCGAACTGACTGTTCTAGAAAAGCTGCTTCCTGTCCTCACCGAAGGTGGCTCTGCACGTACTGTAGAACTGTCTAAAGAAGAACTTGCCGCCGTTGGTTACCTAAACTTCCTAACACTGAAGCCAACCATGTACATCGCTAACGTGAATGAAGATGGCTTCGAAAACAACCCATACCTAGACGCGGTTCGCGAGTTTGCAGCGAAAGAGAACAACGTGGTTGTTCCTGTTTGTGCCGCGATCGAATCAGAAATGGCAGAGCTGGAAGATGACGAGCGTGCAGAATTCCTAGCGGATATGGGCATTGAAGAACCAGGCCTAAACCGCGTAATCCGTGCAGGTTACGAATTGCTGAGCCTACACACATACTTTACTGCGGGTGTGAAAGAAGTTCGTGCATGGACTATCCCTATCGGTGCGACCGCACCAAAAGCGGCAGGCAAGATCCACACCGATTTTGAGAAAGGCTTCATCCGTGCAGAAGTGATTGCCTACGATGATTTCATTCAATTTAAAGGTGAAAACGGAGCAAAAGACGCAGGTAAGTGGCGTCTAGAAGGCAAAGAGTACATCGTTAAAGATGGTGATGTGGTTCATTTCCGTTTCAACGTTTAATTGTTTGTTTAAACTTTAAACAACTCAATCGAATACAAAGCCAGCCAGATCGCTGGCTTTTTTATTGGCTGAGAAAAAAGTTCATATTAAGTTATTCAAACCAAGTCAATTTGTTAGCACTTTTCGATCACAAACGCGCCTCTTTGTTTAAAAAGAAAGCGAACGATTTGTTTATCCCGATTTATTTAAAAAAACTGTTGACGGTTGTGACGCAACTCCTCATAATGCGCCCCGTTCCCAACGAGACAGCGATGAAACGAAAGGAACGGAAAACATGGTTTTGGCTACGTAGCTCAGCTGGTTAGAGCACATCACTCATAATGATGGGGTCACAGGTTCGAATCCCGTCGTAGCCACCATCCCTAAGAACTTTTTTAAAGAGTTATTAGGAATAGTTGCGGAAGTGGCGAAATTGGTAGACGCACCAGATTTAGGTTCTGGCGCCGCGAGGTGTGAGAGTTCGAGTCTCTCCTTCCGCACCATGTTTTCAGCAGGTCTATCGCCAAGCGGTAAGGCAGCGGCTTTTGATGCCGCCATTCCCTGGTTCGAATCCAGGTAGACCTGCCAACTATTTAAGTGAAAACCTTTTATAAAGGGGTTGTCACTGAGAGAGAGAATAGTTATATTGTCTCGCTCCAAAAGATGGCTACGTAGCTCAGCTGGTTAGAGCACATCACTCATAATGATGGGGTCACAGGTTCGAATCCCGTCGTAGCCACCATTCCTAAACATTCTCTTCATTGAGAGTTTTTAGGAATAAAATGCGGAAGTGGCGAAATTGGTAGACGCACCAGATTTAGGTTCTGGCGCCGCAAGGTGTGAGAGTTCGAGTCTCTCCTTCCGCACCATTATTTAAGTTTCTAGTCGATGATTAGAAACGGATAGTGAAAGCTATCAACTGCAGGTCTATCGCCAAGCGGTAAGGCAGCGGCTTTTGATGCCGCCATTCCCTGGTTCGAATCCAGGTAGACCTGCCACTATTTAGCTATTGAGATGATTATCTTAATTAGCAGACAATTTATGCGGAAGTGGCGAAATTGGTAGACGCACCAGATTTAGGTTCTGGCGCCGCGAGGTGTGAGAGTTCGAGTCTCTCCTTCCGCACCATAAATTGTTGTGGCTACGTAGCTCAGCTGGTTAGAGCACATCACTCATAATGATGGGGTCACAGGTTCGAATCCCGTCGTAGCCACCATTCCTAAACATTCTCTTCATTGAGAGTTTTTAGGAATAAATAATGCGGAAGTGGCGAAATTGGTAGACGCACCAGATTTAGGTTCTGGCGCCGCAAGGTGTGAGAGTTCGAGTCTCTCCTTCCGCACCATTATTTACGTTTCTGAGCAATGTTCAGAAACCGATAGCGTAAGCTGTCAGCTGTAGGTCTATCGCCAAGCGGTAAGGCAGCGGCTTTTGATGCCGCCATTCCCTGGTTCGAATCCAGGTAGACCTGCCACTATTTAGCTATTAAGACAATGTCTTGATGCATGAAAATTCGATGCGGAAGTGGCGAAATTGGTAGACGCACCACATTTAGGTTCTGGCGCCGATAGGTGTGAGAGTTCGAGTCTCTCCTTCCGCACCATCGAATTTCTTTTCTAAGCGAACACTTAGAAAACGATAGCAAAGCTGTCATCTGTAGGTCTATCGCCAAGCGGTAAGGCAGCGGCTTTTGATGCCGCCATTCCCTGGTTCGAATCCAGGTAGACCTGCCACTCATTCGTTATTAAGACTCTGTTTTGATAACAACACAAATCGATGCGGAAGTGGCGAAATTGGTAGACGCACCAGATTTAGGTTCTGGCGCCGCGAGGTGTGAGAGTTCGAGTCTCTCCTTCCGCACCATCGATTTGAATTCTAAGCAACGACTTAGAAAACACGATAGCAATGCTGTCATCTGCAGGTCTATCGCCAAGCGGTAAGGCAGCGGCTTTTGATGCCGCCATTCCCTGGTTCGAATCCAGGTAGACCTGCCACTATTTAGCTATTAAGACGTTGTCTTGAAAGCACACAATTTGATGCGGAAGTGGCGAAATTGGTAGACGCACCAGATTTAGGTTCTGGCGCCGCGAGGTGTGAGAGTTCGAGTCTCTCCTTCCGCACCATCATTGAACAAAACCCAGCTTAGGCTGGGTTTTGTTTTATCTGACGTTCTTATCTTCATTACATTGTTCATTGTTTGTGAAAACAAAAAAAAAGCGAACTCGATGAGTCCGCTTTCCTTTCCTGATACAAACGCTCGTTTATGAGCCCTCTCCCAATGCCATCACATTCCTAGCGCATATTTCAACACTTGATGTTTGATAGGCCCAGAGTGCTCAGCCAACTTGAGGGCTGCGTTACGAACCAATTTTAATGGGGTGATATCGTTACTAAAGCCTTTGTAGAACAGATCCATCCCAGTTTGCATTAGCAAGTTGTCCGCATAGCGTGCTTTCTGATAGGCCGCTTGTTGAGCCACTGTCAAAGGTTGGTTTTCCGTCGCCTTGAGTAACGCTTCAACGTCTTTAAAACCAAGATTGACGCCTTGGCCGGCTAATGGATTGATCGTGTGGGCCGCATCCCCAAGCAACAAACAATTTTGTTGATAATAGGCTTGTGCATGTCGTCGGGTTAATGGGAAAGAATCCCAGTACAACACGTCAAACTCTCCCAATTCATCAGGGAAATGACGAATAATTTCCTGTTTCAGCTTTTCTGCGCTCATGGCTGACAATTCGCGAATACGTTTGGGTGAATCGTACCAAACCAAAGAACCTTGCTGGCCTTTCAATGGCAAAAAAGATCGTGGGCCACTTGGGGTAAATTGCTGCCAAGTGATCGCCTGTTGCGCAGATTCCGTCGCAATATTGATCAACATACAATGCTGGCGATAATCCCATGCGGTAATGCCAATGCCAGCCAACTCACGCACCTGAGAGTTGGCACCATCTGCGCCAATGACCCAAGAGGCTTCAATTTCTAAACCACTCTCAAGCGTCAACGTGTTGAACTCATCGAACTCAAGACGCTTCAGTTTATCTGGGCATTGCAGAGTCAAATTCGGGTACTGAGCAAACTCTTGCCACAACCCCAATTGAATGAGACGGTTTTCCACAATGTAACCTAGCTGCTCCAAATTGAGTTCATCGCTGTGAAAACGTGTACGACATTCTGGGTGCTCCCAGGTTTCTAACCGTTTGTAGGGGCAAACTCGAGTTGCTTGAATATGTTGCCAGGCCCCTAGCGATTCCAGCAAACGCACGGAGTTGTGGGAAATGGCGGACACTCGGATGTCCATCGGTTGGCTTGCTTCAAACGCTTTCGGCTCAAACCCTTCAACCACGATGACTTTTCTGCCTTGTTTGGCAAATCCGATGGCCACAGCCGCACCTACCATGCCGCCACCGACGACGGCAATGTCGTATTTATTCATCTTGTACTCTTGATCAACTTGATTCAAAGACGGTTTTGCATTGTACGTTTTACTGGCAAGTTTGCGAAACACTTTGTCCCTATCAAGCGGCTTAGGTCACTCAGTTTCCATCGACAAAAACCTTAGAAAACCAAGGCGAAATACCTGACAAGACCCTAGATAAAATCAGGCTTTGCGAAGAATTCACCAGATCACTAGTCAGTAGGTTTTTAAAGCAGTACAATACGCCGCTTACCGCCGTGATGGCGGCTATACTTTGAACAATTTGTTCAACGAATTTTTAGTATTAACACGAGCGAAAGTGAGATGAGTAAGAAACTGCTAATTAAAACCTGGGGTTGCCAGATGAACGAATACGATTCATCGAAAATGGCGGATCTGCTGAACGCAGCAAATGGCTACGAATTGACAGAAGAACCAGAAGAAGCAGATGTTCTATTACTTAACACCTGTTCGATCCGTGAAAAGGCGCAAGAAAAAGTGTTCCACCAGCTTGGCCGTTGGAAAACACTCAAAGATAAAAAGCCAGGCGTCGTGATCGGTGTTGGTGGTTGTGTAGCAACACAGGAAGGCGATCACATTCGTGAACGTGCACCTTTTGTTGACGTTATCTTTGGCCCGCAAACCTTGCACCGTCTTCCTGAAATGATCAAACAATCACAAAGTGAAGATGCACCAGTGATGGACATTTCATTCCCAGAAATCGAGAAGTTTGACAGTCTGCCAGAACCACGTGCAGAAGGCGCAACCGCATTCGTTTCTATCATGGAAGGCTGTTCTAAGTACTGTACTTACTGCGTAGTGCCTTACACTCGTGGTGAAGAAGTCAGCCGCCCAATGGACGATGTGCTTTACGAAAT
This sequence comes from Vibrio vulnificus CMCP6, assembly GCF_000039765.1. Classification (NCBI taxonomy): domain Bacteria; kingdom Pseudomonadati; phylum Pseudomonadota; class Gammaproteobacteria; order Vibrionales; family Vibrionaceae; genus Vibrio; species Vibrio vulnificus. Next base: position 257,115 of record NC_004459.3, read on the forward strand.
CGCGCAACTTGCCGAGCAAGGTGTTCGCGAAGTCAACCTGCTAGGCCAAAACGTAAACGCATACCGTGGCCCAACGCACGATGGTGAAATCTGTTCTTTTGCAGAACTGCTTCGCCTTGTTGCGTCTATCGATGGTATCGACCGTATTCGCTTTACCACCAGCCACCCACTTGAGTTCACCGATGATATCATCGCTGTCTACGAAGATACGCCAGAGCTGGTGAGCTTCCTTCATCTACCAGTACAAAGTGGTAGCGATCGCATTCTGACGATGATGAAGCGTCCTCACACTGGCATCGAATACAAGTCGATCATTCGTAAACTGCGTAAAGCGCGTCCTGATATCCAAATCAGTTCTGACTTTATTGTTGGCTTCCCAGGTGAAAGCGACAAAGATTTCCAAGACACCATGAAGCTGATCAAAGATGTCGACTTTGACATGAGCTTCAGCTTCATCTTCTCTCCTCGCCCTGGTACTCCTGCGGCAGATTACCCATGTGATCTTTCAGAAGAGACGAAGAAAGAGCGCTTGTACGAACTGCAACAACAAATCAACGCACAAGCCATGCGTTACTCTCGCCTCATGCTAGGCACAGAGCAGCGTGTACTGGTTGAAGGCCCTTCTAAGAAGAACTTGATGGAGCTACGTGCTCGTACAGAAAACAACCGTGTAGTAAACTTTGAAGGTAGCGCAGATCTGATTGGTCAGTTCGTTGATGTGAAAATTACCGATGTATTTGCGAACTCACTGCGTGGTGAGATTGTACGTACTGAAAAAGATATGGACCTACGTAGCGTGATTTCGCCAACACAAATGATGGCCAAAACACGCCGCGAAGATGAGCTAGGTGTAGCGACATTTACGCCATAAGCTCGTATTAATCGCCATTGAGAGCCTGGTTGTTATCAGGCTCTCGTTAAGTGGCAGACAATGAGAGGCAACATTGAGCAATAAAATCGTCACTCTAGAGATTAACCTAGAACCCTCCGATAACCGCCGTCTTGCAAGCTTGTGCGGTCCTTTTGATGAAAATATCAAACACTTAGAACGTCGACTCGGCGTTGAAATCAGTTACCGTGGCAACTTTTTTACCATCGTTGGTAAACCCCACACATCCGCCGCCGCGCTCGATATCATTAAAACGCTTTACGTTGAAACCGCGACGGTTCGCGGCCAAATTAAAGACGTTGAACCTGAAGATATCCACCTTGCGATCAAAGAATCTGGTGTGCTTGAACAAAACCAAGAATCGGCCATCGCGCATGGTAAAGAAGTGTTTGTTAAAACCAAGAAAGGGGTGATCAAACCTCGCACGCCGAATCAGGCGCAATACTTGGTCAATATGGTCACGCACGACATCACTTTCGGTATTGGCCCTGCTGGTACGGGTAAAACCTATCTTGCAGTTGCTGCAGCTGTCGATGCGCTAGAGCGTCAAGAGATCCGCCGCATTCTGCTCACTCGTCCTGCGGTTGAAGCAGGTGAAAAACTCGGTTTCCTACCGGGTGATTTGAGTCAGAAAGTCGATCCTTATTTACGCCCGCTTTACGATGCATTGTTTGAAATGCTCGGTTTTGAACGGGTTGAAAAGCTGATTGAGCGTAACGTCATCGAAGTGGCACCACTGGCATACATGCGTGGTCGCACACTCAACGATGCCTTCATCATTCTCGATGAGAGCCAAAACACCACAGTAGAACAGATGAAAATGTTCCTGACCCGTATCGGCTTTAACTCTCGCGCCGTGATCACAGGGGATGTCACGCAGATTGACTTACCTCGCGGTGCAAAATCTGGCCTTCGTCATGCCATCGAAGTGCTCAATGAAGTGGAAGAGATCAGCTTTAACTTCTTCCAATCCGATGACGTCGTTCGCCACCCAGTCGTCGCGCGCATCGTCAATGCCTACGAGAAGTGGGAAGCACAAGACCAAAAAGAGCGTAAAGAGTTTGAACAACGTCGCCGAGAAGAGCGCGATGCCAAACTGCTTGAAGCCGCCAAAGCCGAGCTTTCTGCACAAATCAGCGCGGATAAGGAAACCACACATGGCAATTGAACTGGATCTGCAACTGGCGGTCGAAGATCAAAACGGCCTACCTAGTGCGCAAGATTTCCAAACCTGGCTGGACAAGACCATTCCGCCGTTTCAGCCACAGGCAGAAGTCACGATTCGCATCGTTGATAGCCAAGAGAGCCATCAGCTGAATCACGATTATCGTGGTAAAGATAAGCCCACTAACGTGCTTTCTTTTCCGTTTGAAGCGCCCCCTGGAATGGAAATGGATTTGTTGGGTGATTTGGTTATTTGTCGCCAAGTGGTTGAACAAGAAGCCATAGACCAAGACAAACCCCTGATGGCACATTGGGCGCATATGGTTGTACATGGTAGCTTGCATCTGTTAGGTTATGACCATATTGAGGACGACGAAGCTGAAGAGATGGAGTCCCTCGAAACAGAAATAATGCAAGGTATGGGATTTACTGACCCATACTTAGCAGAAAAAGAGTGAGCATTCGATACGCACTAGCGCGTTGAATGCCAAATGTGTGCTATCACACATCTGATAGCGTTACTTAATAGAGAAACAATGAACGACGACAATTCTCAAAATTCAGAAGGTCCGAGTAGAAAGTCCTTCTTCGGACGCCTGGGTCAATTATTTCAGGGTGAGCCTAAAGATCGCCAAGAGTTAGTGGATGTTATCCGAGATTCTGAAGTAAATGACCTGATTGACCATGACACTCGAGATATGCTCGAAGGTGTGATGGAAATTGCTGAAATGCGCGTTAGGGACATCATGATCCCTCGCTCGCAAATGGTCACCATCGAGAGAAAAGACAATCTCGATTCACTTATCGCACTGATCACTGATGCGCAACACTCGCGCTACCCAGTTATCAGTGAAGATAAAGACCATGTAGAAGGCATCCTACTTGCGAAGGACTTACTCAAATACTTAGGCTCAGACAGTGCTCCATTTGATATCGAAGAGGTTATCCGCCCAGCGGTCGTGGTTCCTGAAAGTAAGCGAGTCGATCGCCTACTGAAAGAATTCCGCCAAGAACGTTATCACATGGCCATTGTTGTTGATGAATTTGGTGGCGTCTCCGGCCTTGTCACCATCGAAGATATTCTTGAAGAAATTGTTGGGGATATCGAAGATGAGTTCGACGAAGAGGAAGATGCAGATATTCGTAAACTCAGCAAGCATACTTATGCGGTCAAAGCATTGACCACCATTGAAGAGTTTAACGAAACCTTTGGCAGTCGTTTTAGCGATGAAGAAGTGGATACAGTGGGTGGTTTGGTGATGACAGCCTTTGGTCACTTACCAACTCGTGGCGAGATCGTAGAAATTGATGGTTTCAATTTCAAAGTGACCGCCGCCGATAACCGTCGTGTTATCCAGTTACAAGTCACCGTGCCTGACTCGGTTTCTGTTGCAGAAACCACTCCAGAGTAACGATAACCGCCTCTGCAAAGAGGAATATCAGACGAACGATAGATGAAAAATACCCTATTTCATCGCCTCAAGCGGCCCATTGCGGCCGCTTTTGTTGGCGCTCTCACTACGCTTGCCTTTGCACCTTACCAAATTTGGTTAGTTGCGCTTATTACACCAGCCCTGTTACTTATCCTTATCCATGGTCAATCACGTCGACAAGCTCTGTGGACGGGGTACGCGTGGGGATTCGGGCAGTTTGCCTCTGGTATTAGCTGGGTCTACGTCAGTATCGCAGGCTTTGGTGGCATGCCTCTGGCGGCTAACCTCTTTTTGATGGGGGCACTCATCGCCTATCTGGCCATCTACCCTGCACTCTTCACTTGGAGCTACCAACGCTTTTTTGCCAAAGCAACCTTGCTCAACTTGTTGCTTGCCGCGCCAGCCCTGTGGTTAATAGCAGACTGGCTGCGTGGCTGGGTGATGACGGGCTTCCCTTGGCTGTGGCTCGGTTACAGTCAAATCGATTCACCTCTGGCGAGTTTCGCTCCAATTGGTGGTGTTGAGCTGCTTACGCTACTGCTTTTGGTCGGTGCAGGTGCGATCGCCTATGCGGTAATTCATAAACGTTGGTCAATGCTACTCATCCCAACGGTGTTACTCAGCACGGGTTATGGCTTATCACACTGGGACTGGGTCACACCGCAACCGGACAAAACCACCAAAGTGGCGCTTATCCAAGGCAATGTCGACCAAAACTTAAAATGGTTACCAAGCCAACGCTGGCCAACCATTATGAAGTACACCGATTTGAGCCGTGAAAACTGGGACGCAGATATTATTATTTGGCCAGAGGCTGCCATTCCAGCGTTTGAAGTCGAGTTGCCCTCCTACCTGAGTAATTTGGACAGTGCGGCAAAAATGAATCAAAGCGCGATCATCAGTGGCATTGTCAATCAAGCCGAAGATGGTCAGTTTTACAACAGCATTCTTGCCGTCGGCCTGACGCCTTATGGGGATTACTCTTTTGATCTCACTGAGCGTTATCATAAGCATCACCTGCTGCCGTTCGGTGAGTTTGTCCCGTTTGAGCAAATTTTGCGTCCATTAGCACCGTTTTTTAATTTGCCCATGTCATCATTTAGCCGTGGTGATTTTGTTCAGCCTAATATCGTGGCAAATGGCCATCCAATGGCGCCAGCGCTGTGTTACGAAATTATCTTTAACGAGCAAGTAAGGCAAAACGTTACCGACGACACCGATTTCCTTTTGACTCTATCAAACGACGCTTGGTTTGGTCGTTCAATTGGCCCCTTGCAACACATGGAAATCGCGCGAATGCGTGCTCTCGAGCTGGGCAAACCGCTGATTCGTTCCACCAATAATGGTTTAACGGCCGTTACTGACCATAGAGGTAAAATTATCGCCTCTATTCCACAGTTTGAAACGGCGGTACTACGGGCAGAGCTTACGCCAACCCAAGGACAAACGCCCTATCATCAACTAGGCAGCTGGCCACTCTACATTTGGGTAGCTTTGTCACTCGCTCTCGCATGGTGGCGAAAACGCCGCACGAATGCTTAGCGGCAAAAGCGGTAGAGAAAACCCGTTGCGAAAAGCGCAAGCACAGATGGGCAAAAAACAAAAGGTACGCAATGCGTACCTTTTCTGTTTCTCACGTGAGCAAAAGAGCGTGATTACGGTTTCAACGCTTGGCGGCTAAAGCCCTTGTGACCACATTTGATGCAAGGAATGATCACGGTTGGATGATTGTAGGAGGTTTTATGGCCACATTCATCACACACCAACACACCAAGCCCTATTACCTCTCCCGCTTCGTAAAGGCCTTGATGTTCAAGATCTTCAAACAGTTCAACCCATTCCACTTTGGTTCTGTCAGTAATTTCGAGCAAACCTTGCCAAATAGAATCGGCAATGGTGAGGTAAAAAGGTCCACTTTTGCTCTCTTCATAGTTGTCGGCAAACTCTTTTAAGTCCGCTTTTACGTACGCAGAGATCAACGCCAACTCATCTTTGGTCATATCATTCGCCGCTGATATCACCTTGCCAGACGTTTCTAGGACGTTGTTCACTTCATCTGGGCTATGTTTGAGTGTCTCGATGACATCTTCCAACATTTCTTCATAACCGGATTTACGTTTCGGCATGGCAGTCCTCCATCTGTAAAGATTGGCTATTGTTGTGCACGGTACCTTTAGGTATTCTATGACGATCTATTTCAATCTGTTCTAACCGAACTCACAAATTCCAAGATAACCGGATACCATCGATGCAAGAACAATATAATCCACAAGATATTGAACAGAAAGTTCAACAGCACTGGGACAACAACAAAACATTTGTTGTGACTGAAGATCCAACCAAAGAGAAGTTCTACTGCCTCTCTATGTTCCCATACCCAAGTGGTCGACTGCACATGGGTCACGTGCGTAACTACACCATCGGTGACGTAGTATCTCGTTTCCAACGCCTACAAGGCAAAAACGTCATGCAGCCAATCGGCTGGGACGCATTCGGTCTACCTGCAGAAAACGCAGCGGTGAAAAACAACACCGCGCCTGCGCCTTGGACTTACGAAAACATCGAATACATGAAGAACCAACTTAAGCTTCTTGGCTTTGGTTACGACTGGAACCGCGAATTCGCAACATGTACGCCTGAGTACTACCGTTGGGAACAAGAGTTCTTCACTAAGCTTTACGAGAAAGGCCTGGTTTACAAGAAGACGTCTTCTGTTAACTGGTGTCCAAACGACCAAACTGTTCTTGCGAACGAGCAGGTTGAAGACGGCTGCTGCTGGCGTTGTGATACGCCTGTAGAGCAAAAAGAAATTCCTCAGTGGTTTATCAAGATCACCGAGTACGCTCAAGAACTGCTTGATGATCTAGACAAACTTGAAGGCTGGCCAGAAATGGTGAAAACCATGCAACGCAACTGGATTGGTCGTTCTGAAGGTGTGGAGCTCAAGTTTGAAGTGAAAGGTCAACAAGACCTAGAAGTGTACACCACTCGTCCAGACACACTAATGGGTGTAACTTATGTCGGTATCGCAGCAGGTCACCCTCTAGCGAAAATTGCCGCTGAGAATAACCCAGAGCTTGCTGCGTTCATCGAAGAATGTAAGAACACCAAAGTTGCTGAAGCTGAGCTTGCGACCATGGAGAAGAAAGGTATGGCGACGGGCCTTACTGCTATTCATCCATTAAACGGCCGTGAAGTGCCAGTGTACGTCGCTAACTTCGTATTGATGGACTACGGTACAGGCGCTGTTATGGCAGTACCGGCACACGACCAACGTGACTTCGAGTTCGCCACTAAGTACGGTCTAGACATCATTCCGGTAATCAAGCCAATTGATGGCAGCGAGCTAGACATCTCAGAAGCGGCCTACACAGAGAAAGGCGTGCTGTTCGATTCAGGTGAGTTCGATGGCCTAGAATTCCAAGCAGCGTTCGATGCCATCGCAGCGAAGCTAGAAGCAGAAGGCAAAGGCACTAAGACGGTTAACTTCCGTCTACGTGACTGGGGTGTATCTCGTCAACGTTACTGGGGTGCACCAATCCCAATGGTCACCACTGAAGATGGCCAAGTTCACCCAGTACCCGCAGACCAACTACCCGTGATTCTTCCTGAAGACGTAGTAATGGACGGCGTAACGAGCCCAATCAAAGCCGACAAAGAGTGGGCGAAGACAACCTTCAACGGTGAGCCAGCTCTGCGTGAGACAGATACGTTCGATACCTTTATGGAATCTTCTTGGTACTACGCACGTTACTGTTCACCACAAGCTGACGACATCCTAGATCCAGAAAAAGCCAACTACTGGCTGCCTGTAGACCAATACATCGGCGGTATCGAGCACGCGTGTATGCACCTACTGTACTCTCGCTTCTTCCACAAACTACTACGTGATGCTGGCTACGTAACGTCTGACGAACCGTTCAAGCAACTACTGTGTCAAGGCATGGTACTGGCAGATGCCTTCTACTACACCAACGATAAAGGTGGCAAAGAGTGGGTATCACCAACGGAAGTGAAAGTTGAACGCGATGGCAAAGGTCGCATCACTTCAGCTGTCGACAATGAAGGTCGTAACGTAGAACACTCAGGCATGATCAAAATGTCTAAGTCGAAAAACAACGGTATCGACCCACAAGAGATGGTCGACAAATACGGCGCAGACACAGTACGTCTATTCATGATGTTTGCTTCTCCAGCAGACATGACACTTGAGTGGCAAGAGTCTGGCGTAGAAGGGGCTAACCGCTTCCTGAAACGTGTCTGGAAACTCGTAAACGAGCACACATCAAAAGGTGCAGCAGAAGCAGTCGATGCAGCAGCACTGTCTGGTGATCAAAAAGCACTGCGTCGTGACGTTCACAAAACCATCGCCAAAGTAACCGATGACGTTGCGCGTCGTCAGACGTTCAACACTGCAATCGCTGCTGTCATGGAGTTGATGAACAAGCTGGCGAAAGCGCCACAAGAATCTGCACAAGATCGTGCGATCCTTGACGAAGCGCTAAAAGCGGTCGTTGCGATGCTGTACCCAATCACTCCGCATATCTGTTTCGAAATGTGGACGGCACTTGGCCAGCAAGACATCGACAACGCATCTTGGCCAACTTACGATGAGCAAGCTCTGGTTGAAGACGAAAAACTGATTGTTGTTCAAGTAAACGGCAAAGTCCGCGGTAAAATCACCGTTGCTGCAGACGCAACCAAAGAGCAAGTTGAAGAAATTGGTCTTAACGAAGAAAACGTCTCTAAACACCTAGACGGCGTGACTATCCGTAAAGTGATTTACGTACCAGGCAAACTATTGAGCATTGTGGCGAACTGATCACGATATCAAGAGTGAAAAACCACCAGGTGAGGCGAACCAACGCGCTTCATCTTGGTCAAAGTTTGGGGTAGCTCGACTACCCCTACTTATCTAAAATCATTAGCACAGAGTGATTTTAGATAAGTCTAACCGTCGTGCTGCTAGCGGTAGCCCGTTTTCTGAACATCAAGAAGAGCATCTCAATGCGTTTTACGTCCGTGTTTAAACTCTCATCCATTTTGGTTCTATCAGCCATGTTGTCTGCATGTGGTTTTCATTTACGTGGTGAGTACTCCGTTCCTGAAGAACTAAGCACACTCTCGTTTACCAGCTACGATGATTACAGCCCGCTCACTCGTTCAGTGAAAGCGCAATTGATTCTGAACAAAGTCAATCTCGTCGCTCCAGCTGAAACAGTTCCAAATCTATATTTGATTGGCGAGAACATCTCTGAGCGCACTTTATCGCTTTACCAAAACAGCCGTGCCGCAGAAAAAGAGCTGACTTACGTCGTGAGCTACCGAGTTACCGTACCTGATCTTGGCAGTCAAAGCTTCCAAACCACCGTCAATCGCAACTACCTAGATAACCCGCTGACTGCGTTGGCAAAATCGGTGGAACGTGAAGTGATCGAGGATGAAATGCGCAACCAAGCGGCCAGTCAAATGATGCGTCAACTAGGTCGCCTTCGTGCGGAATACGAGGAACAAACCGTCAACTCAAGTAATCAGTAATTATGCGAATTTTTGCCGATAACCTTGCTCAGCAACTGACGAAAGAACTCAAACCTGTCTATTTGATTTTCGGGAATGAACCGCTACTGATCCAAGAAAGCCGCTCTGCTATTCAAAAAGCAGCGTTTCAACAAGGTTTCGAAGAGCGTCATCGCTTTGCCGTAGATGCAAGCTTAGATTGGAATCAAGTCTATGACTGCTGCCAAGCTTTGAGTCTTTTTTCCAGCCGCCAACTGATTGAACTTGAACTGCCAGAAAGCGGTGTCAACGTATCAATCGCCAACGAGTTGCTTTCTGTCGCTCAGATACTGCATGCCGATATTATGTTAGTCATCATTGGCAGCAAACTCACCAAAGCGCAAGAAAACGCAAAATGGTTCAAAACATTGAGCCAGCAAGGCCACTGGATCAGTTGTCTAACACCCGATAATCAACGCCTGCCACAGTTTGTATTAAATCGCTGCCGTCTACTGAATTTAAAACCAGACCAACAAGCGGTACAAATGCTCGCGCAATGGCATGAAGGAAATCTTTTTGCCCTTTCTCAAAGCCTGGAGAAATTGGCACTGCTCTATCCAGACGGCGAACTCAACTTGATTCGTTTGGAGGAATCCCTCAGTCGACATAATCACTTTACTGTTTTTCACTGGATTGACGCACTATTAGAAGGGAAAGCCAACCGCTGCCAAAAAATCTTGCGCCAACTTGAAGCAGAAGACATTGAAGCGATTATTTTGTTGCGCTCATTGCAAAAAGAGCTGCTATTGCTTTTACAAATGCAGCAACAACTGCAGCAAAGCTCTATGATGCAAGTGTTCGAAAAGCACCGAATTTGGCAAAACAAGAAACCGCTCTATACTGCGGCTTTAACTCGACTCAAGAGCACTAAGCTAAGACAACTGCTCACATTGCTTGCAAAGGCAGAGATTCTGGCCAAAACGCAGTATGAGCAACCAGTATGGCCAATTCTTCAGCAATTAAGCGTCGAGATGTCTCTCCCTGACGTAGAGTTAGCTTTTAAAAGTTAAAAGCGTGCTATATTGCGCGCGCATGTAAAACAGAGAACAACACCGAGGAAATATTCGTGCTTCGCGAAGAACTAAAAGACTTTTTGGCTGATAAAGCCGACGATATGAAAGCAGAAAACATCGTAATTCTGAACGTGGAAGACAAATCCAGCGTGACAGATTATATGGTCATCTGCACTGGCACATCGAAACGTCATGTTGCTTCGATTGCTGATCACGTCGCTGATGAAGTAAAAAAAGTAGGCCTTCAGCCATTATGCATGGAAGGTGAAAACGAAGGCGAATGGGTCGTACTGGATATGGGTGATGCGATGCTACACGTAATGCAAGAAGAACACCGCCAGCTATACCAACTCGAAAAACTTTGGGGTTAATGGTTTGAAAATTCAGTTGATCGCCGTTGGCACAAAAATGCCAAAGTGGGTTGAAGAAGGTTTTCAAGAATATCGCCGTCGTTTCCCGCACGATATGCCACTAGAGCTCATCGAAATCACGGCGGGTAAACGAGGCAAAAACGCAGATATCGCACGCATTTTGCAAAAAGAAGGCGAAGCGATGTTAGCCGCCATTCCCAAAGGCAATCGCATTGTCACTCTCGATATCCCAGGAAAGAAATGGGATACACCAGAGTTGGCGCAACAGCTTGAAGCGTGGAAACTGGATGGTCGAGATGTCTCGATCTTGATTGGTGGCCCAGAAGGATTAGCACCCGCATGCAAAGCCGCTGCGGAACAAAGTTGGTCTCTTTCAGCGCTAACCTTACCTCACCCGTTAGTGCGCATTGTGATGGCCGAGAGTTTATATCGTGCGTGGAGTATCACCACGAATCACCCTTATCATCGAGAATAAGTTCAGCCCAATGAGTGAGACGCTGCGTTAATGATGAGAAAACGCCGAACCACGATACGAGATTACCAAGCCGAAGCACGGTTGTTTGCCAATCGTGCTCTGGTGTCTTTTTTCGGTATCGTCGCCTTAATGGGCGTTCTGGTGACCAACCTATACAACATTCAGGTCAACCAGTATCAAGATTACAAAACCCGCTCGAATGACAACCGCATTAAAGTGGTGCCCATCGCACCAAATCGTGGCTTGATTTATGATCGCAACGGCGTGTTATTAGCGGAAAATAGACCGGTTTTTGACTTGGAAATCACACCGGAAAAAGTCAAAAACATGGACGCCACGATTGCTCAGTTGCAAACCCTGTTTGAAATCACGCCAGAACAAATCGAACGTTTCCATCGCGAGCGAAAACGCACGCGCCGCTTCAAATCGGTCCCGATTCTCAGTCAACTTACAGAAAAACAAGTCGCAGTATTCTCTGTGAACCAATACCGTTTTCCTGGCGTTGAAGTGTCTGGCACATTGAAGCGCTACTACCCTTATGGCGAAATTCTCACTCATGTGATTGGCTACGTATCACGCATCAACGATCGAGACATGCAACGGCTGAGTGATGAAGGTAAAGAAGCCAACTATCAAGCAACACGCGACATCGGCAAGCTTGGCATTGAGAAGTTTTACGAAGACATGCTCCACGGAACGGCAGGCTACCAAGAAGTCGAGGTCAACAGCCGTGGGCGGGTCATCCGCACCCTCAAATTTGTTCCGCCAGTGCCTGGCAAAGATATTGTGTTGAACATTGATATCAAACTGCAAACCTATGTTCATCAGTTGCTCGACGGTAGACGAGGCAGTGCGATCGTACTGGATCCGAAAGACAATGGCATTTTGGCCATGGTATCGAGCCCAAGTTATGACCCCAATGCGTTCGTCCACGGTATTTCAGGCAAAGGTTACAGCGATCTTCTTAACGACAAAAACCGCCCGTTGGTAAACCGTTCGACGCTGGGGATTTACCCCCCCGCTTCGACCGTCAAACCCTTTATCGCCGTCTCTGCATTGCAAGAAGGTGTGGTAACACCAAACACAACCAGAAACGATCCTGGTTATTGGCGCATCCCCAACTCCGATACACGTCCCTTCCGTGACTGGCTGCGTTGGGGACATGGTCGAGTGAACTTGGTGCAATCCATTGAAGAATCGGTCGATACCTTCTTCTACCAAATCGCTTACGACTTGGGCATTGATCGTCTTTCCAATTGGATGAGCATGTTTGGTTTTGGTGACTACACCGGCATCGATATCTTTGAAGAAAGCAAAGCCAACATGCCAACACGCGATTGGAAAATGTCTCGTCATAAAACACCTTGGTACAAAGGCGACACCATTCCTGTTGGTATTGGCCAAGGTTACTGGACAGCAACACCAATGCAACTTGCGAAAGCCACTTCTGTATTAGTTAACGAAGGAAACGTGACCGCACCGCATTTATTGCGTGCGACGATTGAAAACGGTGAAGCGTTTGACAACCGAGTGTTGTCGGATTACGTCACTTACCCCCCCATTCAAAACGTACCAGACAAATACTGGAACCTCGCCAAAGAAGGGATGCGCTTGGTTAACCATGGCAAGAAAGGCACCGCGCGACGCTCATTTACCGGTATGTCTTACATGACCGCAGGTAAATCAGGCACAGCGCAGGTTTTTGGCTTGGCAGAAGACCAAGAATACAACGCCGATGAGCTGGCCGAGCACTTACGCGACCACGCTCTCTTTACTGGCTTTGCGCCATTTGACGATCCCAAAATCATCGTCACTATAGTGTTAGAAAACGCCGGCGGCGGCTCCTCCAATGGTGCTCCTGTCGCAAGACGTATTTTTGATAAAGTGTTACTCGATAAAGACAGTGACGAGGTCAAACACTGATGAAACTCGATCCAGCAACCGGAAAGAATCGCGCTCTGTTTGAGCGATTTCATATCGACCTGCCACTTCTTCTAGGCATTTTGGCCCTGATGGGGTTTGGCTTAGTTGTGATGTACAGTGCCAGCGGGCAAAGTTTGGCGATGATGGATCGCCAAGCGATGCGCATGGCACTCTCTATCGTGGTGATGCTCGTGTTAGCGCAAATTTCACCACGCACCTACGAATCGTTAGCCCCTTTAATGTTTGTTGGCGGCGTAATCCTTCTTCTTGGCGTACTCTTTTTCGGTGAAGCGTCAAAAGGAGCTCAACGCTGGTTGAATCTTGGTTTCGTCCGCTTTCAGCCCTCAGAGCTGCTTAAACTGGCGGTACCATTAATGGTAGCGCGCTTCATTGGTAAACGGCCGCTGCCTCCCACCTTCCAAACCTTGTGTATCGCATTGGTGATGGTGTTCATTCCGACCATTTTGATCGCCAAACAACCTGACCTCGGCACTTCGATTCTGATTGCGGCCTCGGGTATTTTCGTTATCTTCTTAGCGGGGATCAGCTGGCGCATTATTGGTGCGGCAGCGGTGGCGTTAGCCGCATTTATCCCAATTTTGTGGTTCTTCTTGATGCGCGAGTATCAGAAAGTGCGTGTCAGGACCCTTTTTAATCCTGAGTCAGATCCTCTTGGTGCGGGCTATCATATTATTCAGAGTAAAATCGCCATCGGTTCTGGCGGCATATCTGGTAAGGGCTGGCTGCAAGGGACACAGTCTCAACTCGAATTTCTTCCTGAGCGACATACCGACTTCATCTTTGCGGTGATTGCCGAAGAATGGGGCATGATTGGCTTCTTACTGCTGCTGTCGCTGTACCTATTCATCATCGGTCGTGGGCTTTACTTAGCGTCTCAAGCACAAACGGCGTTTGGCCGTATGATGGCAGGCAGTGTTGTGTTGAGCTTTTTCGTTTACATCTTTGTTAACATCGGCATGGTCAGCGGTATCTTGCCCGTTGTGGGGGTACCACTGCCACTCATCAGTTATGGCGGTACTTCCATGGTGACCTTGATGGCGGGCTTCGGTATTCTGATGTCTATCCATACTCACCGTAAAGCATTCTCAAAGGCAAATTAATGAATAAATCCATTGTTATCTTCAGTTTACTTTGCGGCGCGTCGCTTTTAGCGGGCTGTAGCTCTAAACCTGAGGGGCGCTATAGCCTAGAGTCAGATGTTGCACCTGACCAACCGATTTCCGTCGAGCATATCGAAGATGCCCACCCACGTTATGAGCCATACAGCTTAGGTGGAAACAAAGATTACACTTTGCGCGGTCAAGACTACAAAATTGTGCGCGATGTAAAAGGGTTTAAAGAGTCTGGTATTGCCTCTTGGTACGGTAAAAAATTCCAAGGCCATCTCACCTCAAATGGTGAAATCTACGATATGTACTCGATGACCGCAGCACATAAAACCTTGCCATTGCCAAGTTACGTGAAGGTGACCAACAAAGACAATGGCAAAAGCACCATTGTGCGGGTGAACGATCGTGGTCCTTTCCACGAAGGACGTATCATTGACCTGAGCTACGCCGCCGCTTACAAACTGGATGTACTAAAAACGGGCACCGCCAATGTGGAAATTGAAGTATTGAACTTTGAACCACCAACCGATGCTAAAGCGCTGGAAAATCATCCCAAATATTTCATTCAAGTATTAAGTTCAAAATCTGCCGAACGAGCGAGAACTTTAGGACAAGATCTTGGTCAAAGCCTGAATGTAGACTCTTTCTTAGAAAGCACCGACGATACACATCGTCTCATGTTGGGGCCATTTACTGACTTTACGCTGACGCAACAGATCTTGGATCAGGTTAAGTTGGCGGGTCATGAAAGCGCCTTCATCAGAAAGCGAGCCATAACTCGTTGACAACTGACACGACACTTTCTAGTGTTAGACGCTCTGACTTACAGTGCGAATCTGTTAAGATATGGACAATTAACCAAAAAAATTGAATTACCATGAACAAAACAACAAAAATTGTGAAATCCACTCTCGTTTCTTCCCTTGCACTTTCTGCAACGCTGGCTTACTCAGTTTCTGCTGCTCCAGTTGTGGTGCCTGACGCGCCACAAATCGCAGCTAAAGGTTTTGTTCTAATGGACTACCATTCAGGCAAAGTCCTGGCTGAAAAAGAGATGAACACTAAGCTCTCTCCAGCCAGCTTGACCAAAATGATGACCAGCTACGTGATTGGCCAAGAGCTTGAACGTGGCAACATCAGCCTAGAAGATGACGTAGTCGTCAGTAAAAACGCTTGGGCGAAGAACTTCCCTGACTCTTCAAAAATGTTTATCGAAGTGGGCACCACGGTAAAAGTAAAAGATCTTAACCGTGGCATCATCATCCAATCCGGTAACGACGCCTGTGTGGCCATGGCAGAACATATTGCGGGTTCAGAAGATGCGTTTGTTGATCTCATGAACGCTTGGGCAAGTTCTATTGGCATGACCAACACACATTTTGCCAACGTACATGGTTTGGATAACGCCAACCTATACTCAACGCCGTACGACATGGCGCTCCTTGGTCAAGCATTGATCCGTGATGTGCCGGATGAATACCGTATCTACTCAGAGCAAAAATTTACTTACAACGGCATTACCCAGTACAACCGTAACGGTCTGTTGTGGGATAAAAGCATGAATGTGGATGGCATCAAAACGGGCCACACAAGCAATGCAGGTTACAGCCTAGTAAGTTCTGCCACTGAAGGTAAGATGCGTCTTATCGCTGTCGTCATGGGCACCAAAGACATGAACGCACGTAAGTCAGAAAGTAAGAAACTTCTGAGTTACGGCTTCCGTTTCTTCGAAACCGTTGCGCCGCACAAAGCCGGTGAAACTTTCGTCGAAGAAAAAATCTGGATGGGTAACAAAGACACCCTAGCATTGGGCGTTAATGAAGACACTTACGTCACGCTACCTCGTGGTCAAGCGAAAAACCTCACCGCCAGTTTTGTACTTGAAAAAGAACTTCAAGCTCCGATTAAGAAAGGCGATGTGGTTGGTAAGCTTTACTACCAAGTCGATGGTGAAGATGTGGCTCAGTACCCACTACTGGCTCTTGAGTCTGTAGATGAAGGCAGCCTATTCAGCCGTCTTTGGGATTATCTAGTACTGCTATTTAAGAGCCTGTTCTAATTTCAAAACAGACTGTTAGCCTAAAGCCGCCAATTTGGCGGCTTTGTTGTACTTGAGTTCACATAAAACAGACGTTACTATTGCGCCCCGCATAACCGAATATCTAACTGGAGTTATCCTCAATGCTCACCATCAACTCTGATGCCAAACTGAAAGATCTTCTTGAGTTCCCTTGTTCATTTACATACAAGGTAATGGGTTACGCAAAACCTGAACTGCCAGAGAAAGTGTTGGAAGTGATTCAGCGCCATGCTCCTGGAGATTACAGCCCTGCAGTAAAACCTAGTGCAAAAGGTAACTATCACTCGGTTTCTATCAACATCACTGCCACCTCTATCGAGCAGGTTGAAACGCTGTACAAAGAGCTTGGCGAAATCGACATTGTACGCATGGTTCTATAATTTTTTGATAAATTAAATTTTTTTTGAAAGCAGCTTATGGCTGCTTTCTTTATATTTATCAGAGAGATAAAAACCTAAGCACGACCAAATGCGTTAAATAGTTGTGAAACAAATATAGTTCCCAACCGTGAACAGGTTTATAATGCAAAAACTTTACTAAGCGATAACAGGAAATATCATGCAAAACCAATTAGTTGTAAAACGACTTGGCCGTCGAGATTACCTGCCAGTATGGCAAGCAATGCATGAATTTACTGATACACGCAACGAGGAAACACCGGATGAAGTGTGGCTGGTTGAACACAACCCCGTTTTTACCCAAGGCCAAGCGGGTAAAGCAGAACATCTTCTCAATACCGGTGATATTCCTGTTGTGCAAAGCGATCGTGGCGGACAAGTGACTTATCATGGACCCGGTCAACTGGTGGCCTATTTCCTCATCAACCTACGTCGCAAAAAATTGGGTGTGCGAGATCTCGTCACGACTATCGAGAACCTCGTAATCAATACGCTTAAAGCATACAATATCGACTCCGCAGCCAGACCGGATGCACCCGGCGTTTACGTCGAGGGTAGAAAGATATGTTCGTTAGGTCTGCGCATCCGAAAAGGATGCTCTTTCCACGGGCTCGCACTCAACGTAAATATGGACCTTTCCCCTTTCTTGAGAATTAACCCATGTGGTTATCAAGGCATGGAGATGGTTCAGGTGAGTGAGCTTGGTGGCCCTAAGGACATCGCTCTCGTTGAGCAACAATTAGTCAAAGAACTGGTAAATTTGCTTGGTTATGAGCAAGTTGAATTCAGCACAGAAGCAGAAGTAAGAGAAGCATGAGTAAACCAATCCAGATGGAAAAAGGCGTTAAATACCGTGACGCCGACAAAATGGCTCTGATTCCCGTCAAGAACATGCCGACAGAGCAAAAAGAGGTCCTACGCAAGCCTGATTGGATGAAGATCAAGTTGCCTGCAGATAGCCAACGCATTCAAGATATTAAATCCGCTATGCGTAAAAACAATCTGCACTCGGTTTGTGAAGAGGCTTCTTGTCCAAACTTGGCGGAGTGCTTCAACCACGGTACGGCAACCTTTATGATTCTAGGTGCCATTTGTACACGCCGTTGTCCATTCTGTGATGTTGCCCATGGCCGACCTCTTCCTCCAGAAGCAGAAGAACCCACGAAGCTGGCAAAAACCATTGCCGACATGAAACTCAAATACGTGGTGATTACCTCCGTAGACCGCGACGATCTGCGTGACGGTGGGGCAAAACATTTTGCCGATTGTAACCGTGAAATTCGCGCTCAAAGCCCACATATTCGTATCGAAACATTGGTTCCTGATTTCCGTGGTCGTATGGACGTGGCACTAGAAGCACTAAAAGATAACCCGCCAGACGTCTTCAACCACAACTTGGAAACGGCACCACGCCTGTACCGTAAGGTGCGTCCAGGGGCAAACTACCAATGGTCACTGGATCTTCTGAAGAAATTCAAAGAGCAGCATCCTGATGTCCCAACCAAATCGGGACTCATGATGGGTTTAGGTGAAACCAAAGAAGAGATCGTTGAAGTGCTCAAAGATCTTCGTGCGCATGGTGTGACCATGCTGACACTCGGCCAATACCTTGCTCCAAGTCGCCACCATCTTCCGGTAGAGCGTTACGTTCCACCAGCAGAATTTGATGAGCTCAAAGAGATTGCTCTGGAACTCGGTTTCACTCATGCAGCTTGTGGTCCATTTGTGCGTTCGTCTTATCATGCTGATATGCAGGCGCAAGGCTTAGAAGTCAAATAGGCCAAATCACTGATTGCCTCGAAAAACAAAAAGCTGGTATTGATAACCAGCTTTTTATTTGTCTTAAATCTTTGTCTATCCAGCCTTCACGACATGAATTGCTTGTCATCTATTGGTCAATTCTATAGGCTTGATGCAAACGTATATCCATCGCATTGCGTATGGCATTCTAAATTTTCAAAAAAGTAGGATTGATTAGATGAACAAATTAGGTTTTATCACCCTATTCGCCTCGGCTCTTTTGGTTGGTTGTGCCCAACAAAACACCGCACAAGATAACTACCGCGAAGCGTCCTTTGAGCTCTGCAATACCGAAGTAAAACTTTACTCAGTCAGTAAAGACGGACGTGTCCGTATTGTATGCGCTGATGGTGCGAAGTTTGCACTAAACAGTGAAGAGACATTGAATGTGATGCGTGATATCAATATCGATTACTGTGATGGCGAAGGCTTAGGCAAGTTTAGCGAAACCAATAGCTACTACTCGTTCCAATGTAAATCAGGTTCGCTATTAAGCATTTCTAAAGACAAGTAATAGCTCTCGCCACTCAAACACTCTTGGTTGAATGGTGACTTTTCTTGTTCCTTTTACTGTTTCGACGAAGAAATGTTAGAAGAAAAAAGGCTTCCATCCGGAAGCCTTTTTGATGTTCAAGTAGCCAAAATCTTATGCGTAAACAGGTAGACGCTTACAGATTTCTAGTACTTTCTGTTTCGTTGCTTCGATAACCGCTTCATTGCCGATGTTATCTAATACGTCACACATCCAGTTTGCTAGCTCTTTCGCGTCCGCTTCCGTAAAGCCACGGCGAGTAATCGCAGGCGTACCAACACGAATACCCGAAGTGACAAATGGGCTACGAGGGTCGTTTGGTACTGAGTTCTTGTTTACCGTGATGTTTGCTGCGCCTAGTGCCGCATCCGCATCTTTACCCGTGATGTCTTTGTCGATAAGGTCAACAAGGAACAGGTGGTTTTCTGTACCGTTAGATACGATTTTGTAACCGCGCTCTTGGAACTGAGCCACCATCGCTTTTGCATTTTTCACTACGCGCGCTTGGTAAGCTTTAAACTCAGGTTCCATCGCTTCTTTGAACGCTACTGCTTTACCAGCGATAACGTGCATCAGAGGGCCACCCTGACCACCAGGGAAAACGGCTGAGTTCAGTTTCTTGTACATGTCTTCGCCAGCGTTAGACAGGATAAGACCACCACGTGGACCTGCTAGCGTTTTGTGCGTTGTCGTCGTCACTACGTGTGCGTGAGGAACTGGTGTTGGATATTCACCTGCTGCGATAAGACCCGCAACGTGCGCCATATCGACGAATAGGTAAGCGTCAACTTTGTCCGCGATTTCACGCATACGCTTCCAATCAACGATTTGAGAGTACGCTGAGAAACCACCGATGATCATCTTAGGTTTGTGCTCAAGCGCTAGCGTTTCCATCTCGTCGTAGTTAATTTGACCCGCTTCATCGATACCGTAAGGGATAACGTTGTAGTGCTTACCAGAGAAGTTAACTGGTGAGCCGTGCGTCAAGTGGCCACCGTGCGCAAGGCTCATACCTAATACAGTGTCGCCTGGGTTAAGCAGCGCCATATACACTGCACTGTTTGCTTGAGAACCTGAGTGAGGCTGTACGTTTGCATATTCACAACCGAACAACTGGCATGCGCGATCAATTGCGAGTGCTTCCGCTTTATCAACATATTCACAGCCACCGTAGTAACGCTTGCCTGGGTAGCCTTCAGCGTACTTATTGGTTAGCTGAGAGCCTTGAGCTTCCATTACACGTGGGCTTGTGTAGTTTTCTGAAGCGATCAGCTCGATGTGTTCTTCCTGGCGAAGAGTTTCTTCCTGGATAGCTGCGAATAGCTCCGCATCGTAATCAGCGATATTCATATCACGCTTAAGCATCTGTATCTCCTGACTCAGATTTGACTGAAAGTTGCAAAAAAACTGGTTAATGACCCAACGCAAACGTTTTCGTCACCATAATGGCGCGCATTCTACATAATTTGATCCAGGTCATAAAGAGAAAATTCACTTTTCTCTATGCAGTTTCTTCATGATGACATGTGAAAGATTTCATCTTGGCTTTGTCCTTAAGCGAAAATGCAATCTAAAGTGTCAATTTTGCGTTTCACACCCTGTAAAACAACAATTACATAGGTTTACCCTAATTTTAACCCGCTAGCTACCAAAAAGATCAGCTTTTTACTACTATGCACGCCCTTAATCGCAAATGAAATTTAACCACTGATGGAAAAACACTCACGTAGAGAAGACTGGATCGCCATATTGACCGGCACCTTCCTCGTCGCCCAAGGCGTCTTTTTTCTGCAATCAGCCAATCTACTGACAGGCGGGACAACTGGGCTTGCTCTGTTAGTCACTCAGTTTACTCCATTCACTTTTGGAATGTTGTATTTTTTGGCGAACTGCCCTTTCTATTTATTGGCTTGGAAACGCTATGGGCGTCGCTTTGCTTTTAATAGTGCCATTTCTGGTGGTTTAGTCTCGATTTTTGCCGATAACCTATATTTAGTAATCTCTGTTGAGCATATCAATGAAGTTTACTGCGCGATTGCGGGTGGGCTGTTAATGGGTCTAGGCATGCTTATCCTATTTCGTCATCGCTCCAGTTTGGGAGGCTTTAACGTGCTTTGCCTCTACATCCAAGATAAATTTGGTGTTTCAGTGGGCAAATCGCAGATGGCAATTGATGCAACCATCCTATTTGCTTCCTTTTTCTTTGTCAGCCCGACCACGATCGCACTGTCGATTCTCGGCGCTTTTGCGTTGAATTTAGTACTCGCGATGAATCATAAGCCGCATCGATACTCGGTTCGTTATCAGTAATTTGTTTTACCCTGCAACAAAAAAAGGCTTTGGAACTTCCAAAGCCTTTGAACGTATTAGGGGTGTGCCGTTAGCGTTCTTTATAACCAACAACAAACTTAACGTTCAATCAAGAGAATACGAGTCTCGTAAGGTTTGAGCACTTGGTGATGCGAAGCCATGGCACTCGGTTGATTTTGGTAGTTAGACAGCAAACATTTCGCTTTACGCATGTCGAGATCCAATGGCAACACGCACTCTACTTCTTCCCCGTAGTAGTTATTGATGCACACCAGTTGCTGAGCCGCACTGGTCCGTGCATAAGCAAACACACTCTGATGCTCGGGTAATAAGTCTTGATAATCACCTTGGGTGATCACTGGCTCTTCTTTACGCAGTTCAATCAATCGCTTATAGAAATAGAACACCGAATTGAGATCCGCCACCGCCGCTTCCGCGTTGATCTTCGGGTAGTTACTCGCCACCGCTAACCAAGGTTCTCCTTGCGTAAATCCTGCGTGTTTTTCTTCTGACCACTGCATTGGGGTGCGTGAATTATCACGAGACTTTTGTGCCAAAATTGCCATCATTTCGTCATGGTCAATTCCTTGCTGCTCAACCATGATCTGATACATGTTGGTGCTTTCAACATCACGATACTGTTCAATCGCTGTATACCCTGGGTTGGTCATGCCAATTTCTTCGCCTTGATAAACATAAGGCGTGCCTTGCATCATATGAACCGAGGCAGCCAACATTTTTGCCGATTCAACGCGATACACTTGATCGTTGCCCAAACGGCTCACGATACGTGGCTGATCATGGTTACACCAAAAGAGCGCTCCCCACCCTTTCCCATTCAGGCCGGTTTGCCAATGATTAAAAATCTGTTTGAGCTGGAGAAAGTCAAATGGTGCCTTGGTCCATTTTTCACCATTTGAATAATCCACTTTCAGGTGATGGAAATTGAACACCATGGAAAGCTCTTTGCCATCAAGTGAGGAGTACTGCTGACAATGCTCTAAGGTTGTCGATGACATCTCACCCACTGTCACACTGCCATACTTTTGGAAAACGGCTTGACTGATCTCTTGGAGATAGTCGTGCACACGCGGTCCATCAGTATAGAAACGACGCCCATCGCCAATCTCATCGTCGCAAAAATCTTGTTGCTTCGAAATCAGATTGATGACGTCCAGACGAAATCCGTCGACGCCTTTTTCCGCCCAAAAACGAATAACATTTTTCACTTCCTCACGAACCGTGGGATTTTCCCAATTGAGATCGGCCTGCTCTTTGGCGAAAAGGTGCAGATAATATTGGCCCGTTTGTTCATCCAGCGCCCAAGCGCTGCCGCCAAACTTAGACTGCCAATTATTGGGCACTTTTCCTTCCACTGGGTCTTTCCAGATGTAGTAATCCCGATACGGACTGTTTTTGTTACCCAGTGCCGATTGAAACCAAGCGTGTTCGGTCGAGGTGTGGTTCACCACAATGTCCATGATAAGACGGATTCCAAGCTGATGCGCTTTCTCGAGCAATTCATCAAAATCAGCCATCGTGCCAAACTGAGGATTAATTCGGTAGTAATCCGAAATGTCGTATCCATTATCGACCATCGGCGATTGGTAAACCGGCGTTAGCCAGATTGCATCAATACCGAGATGCTTCAAATATTCCAACTTAGAGATGATGCCTTGAATATCTCCCGTCCCCTTTGCCCCGCTGTCGCAAAAACTTTTTGGGTAGATTTGATAGATAGTGGCGGTTTTCCACCAATGTGCATCTGTGTTACGTGTTGTCATGGTAAAGACTCACTTACCGAAGAGAAACAAAGCGGAGTGGCCATTCGCCACTCCAAATCGATGAAATTATGCGTTTACCGGTTCGAGTTCGCCTTTGGCTTCTGCTCGCTTGTAAAACACTAAAGTGAGGGCTGCTGGCAACACAATGGCGGTCAACATCGCCAGTGCGTAAATTCCCCAAAATTGTGGTTGAATTGAGAGAATGCCAGGTAGGCCACCCACCCCGATGCCATTTGCCATCACACCAGCACCACCACAAATTGCGGCCGCGACAGCACTACCAATCATCGCGCTAAGCATAGGGAACTTGTACTTGAGGTTGATGCCGTACATGGCAGGCTCAGTCACACCTAAATAGGCTGAAATCGCAGCGGGTACAGAGATGTCACGCTCGCCATGTTTTTTACTGATAATGATGATGCCAACAACGGCAGACGCCTGTGCGATATTTGACAACGCAATCAGCGGCCAAATTGGCGTACCACCCATCTCTTGCATCAACTGCAAATCCACCGCGTTGGTTGTATGGTGAATACCGGTGATCACAAGTGGTGCGTACAAGAAGCCAAAAATCATTGAGCCTAACACTGCAAAGTCGCCCGTCATGGCCGCTTTTGCCGCAAATGCCACGCCATCACCCAGCACACGGCCAAACGGGCCAATCAAAGAATGGGCAAGAATAACGGATAGGATGATCGAGACAAACGGCACCACCACGAGGTAGAGGTAAGAAGGGACGATACGTTTTAGGTTAGTTTCAATGAAAGCCAACGCAACACCTGCCAACATGGCTGGGATCACCTGCGCTTGATAGCCGACCTTTTCAATCACAAACAGACCAAAGTCCCACACTTCTGGGGCTTGTTTACCTATTAAGTAGGCGTTCATGAGCTGCGGTGAAACCAGTGTTACACCAAGTGTAATGCCCAAAATCGGTGTCCCGCCGAGTTTCTTCACGGTAGACCAGCACACCCCTACTGGTAAGAAGAAGAAAATAGCTTCGCCAATCAACCATAAAAAGGAGTGAACCGTTGCCCAAAACTGGCTAATCTCCGTCAATGTCTGGCCATCAAACATCTTGATGTCACCAATCACATTACGGAAACCAAGGATTAAACCACCAGTGATGATCGCAGGGAGCAGAGGGACAAAAATTTCAGCAAGATGGGAGATTCCGCGCTCAATGATGTTCATGTTTTGACGAGCCGCCAATTTCGCATCGTCTTTGCTCGCTTCCGATTTACCTGAAATCTCAAGCAACACTTTATAGACAGCATCAACTTCCGTGCCAATCACCACTTGAAATTGACCCGCGTTGGTAAAGCATCCTTTGACCATCGACAATGTTTCGATTTGCTTAACATCGGCGGCCGACGTGTCGTTCAACACAAAGCGAAGGCGTGTCAAACAGTGGCTGACACTGGCGATGTTGTCGCTTCCTCCGACTAGCTCGATGAGACGTTCAACGTCCTTGCGCGCTATCTTACTCATAACTCTGTCCACCCTATTCTGATCTACTCAATTATAGTTTTTAGATAATGGGAACATTCCCATTCCTTGATTTAATATTGCCAGTTTTTATAAATAAACAAAATGGGAACAGTCCCATTAATTGAAAGTGATCACAGTCTAGATCGGAAAAACAAGAAAAATGAAAGGGTTAGTTTTGGATCGGTGCCTGAGTGATGTGCGAGATAGCTTCCTCACCATTCATCTGAGAAATCAGCATCTTAGCGGCCTTTTCTCCCGCTTGCTTGTAACCGGGATCGACACTGAACACCTTTGGAAAAAGAAAAGAGAGCAACTCATTGCCACCCACACCAGTGACACAAACCTCTTCGCGCCCCAGTTCTTGAAGTCGCTTGATGACGCCCAAAGCCAAGGTATCGCTCGCACAGACAATCGCTTGAGTGTTTTCCGCTAACACCTCATCAACTAAGTGATAAGCACTCTCATGGTTGAGTTTGCCAGTTTGATAACGAGCTTCAACATCGTGTTTTTGGCACCACGACAAGTAGGCATTCAAACGCGACCAGCCCGTGGTTTTATCTTCTTTATTCACACCGATATAAGCGATATGGCTCAGCGATAAAGATTGCAAGTGTTCTAACGCCAGCTCAATCACGCGCTGATTATCGTAGTTAATCGAAGACACCTCTTCCGCAGGCGTGGCAATCACCACGGCTCGATCTTGCCAACTGGCTAAGGTTTGTAGATCGATATCGGTAAAGCCAAACACAATGACGCCATCGACATTGCGACGACGCAGCACTTCTAAGTGCTCGTTGGTTTTCTCGCGATCGAACTGACTCTCCATGATCACCGCATCGTATCCCGCTTGATACAGCACATTAAGCATACTACCTACAGCACGATTTTCTGAGGGAGAGTCGAGACGCGAGATAATTACCCCAACCACCTTCTGGCTACCGCCACGCATCGATTGAGCGGATTTAGAAGGCACATAACCGGAATCTTGTATCACCTGTTCTACCTTCGCTCGGGTTTCAGGTTTTACCTTGGGATCATTGGTCAGCACGCGCGAGACGGTCGATTTACCGACCCCAGACAAACGGGCAATATCAAGAATAGTCAGCTTTTTGCTCATAATAGGCCAAGAAAGACGTTCAATAATAAAAAGGCCGCTTAGCGACCTTTTACTTGTTCTTTTACATAAAGTGGCACATCACGGATGCTATCGAGCACCACGGTTGCCAGTTGCTCACCCTGCTGTGTGACAGGTTTGCCAGTGCGTACCAGAATCTTAGTTGCAACCCCTGCCGCTTCGGCAGCCATCATATCTTCGGCTTTGTCACCCACCATCACTGAGCGAGCCATATCGATTTTGAGGAAATCACGCGCTGAGATAAACATCCCAGGTTTTGGTTTGCGACAATCACAATCTTGTTTGTAATCCCCCACACCGTGTTCTGCATGGTGCGGACAGTAATAAATGCCGTCAAACTCAACGCCGTTGTCCGCAAAATTCCAATCCATCCATTGGGTCAGAGAAAGGAAGCGATCTTCGCTAAATTTGCCACGGGCAATCCCCGACTGATTGGTGACCAACACCAAAAGATACCCCATATCCTTTAGGGCCTTCGTCGCCTCAAACACCCCTTCAATGTATTCAAAGTCGTGCTCGTCATGAACGTAACCATGATCAACGTTAATCACGCCATCACGATCCAAAAAAACAGCTGGTTTTGCCAAAGTATCTGTCTCTGTCACAAAGGAATATAAGCCGAGATTATACCTTAAAAGCGCTACATTGCGAGTTTCCAAGCCGTGAGGTACATCGTCAAAACACCCTCTATATACGAATATCAACTAACTCATAGCAAATCCGTTAGCCTCAAACGAACGTTTAGACGTCTAGACGTAAAAATATCTATTGACTTAAAAACACGAAAGCCATAGCATCATCTGAAAAGTGAGCTAGAGCTCAAAATATTATTCTGTTGTCCCTGCACAGGTTGAGAAATGATTGAAATTAACCAAGTAAATAAAGTGTTCTATCAAGGCAGTAAGGAAATCCATGCCTTGAAAGACATTAACTTACACATCGCAGAAGGCACCATTTTTGGTGTGATCGGATCATCGGGTGCAGGGAAAAGCACGCTGATCCGCTGCGTGAACATGTTAGAAGCACCAACCAGTGGTTCCATTGTGGTGGATGGTGTTGATTTAACAAAATTGAGTAAAAAGCAACTCAGCGAAACTCGCCGCAATATCGGCATGATTTTCCAGCACTTCAACTTGCTCTCTTCTCGCACTGTGTTTGACAACGTTGCACTGCCATTAGAGTTGGCTGGAAAAGACAAAGAGCAAATCCAAAGCAAAGTAACGGAGCTGCTCAAGTTGGTGGGTTTGGCTGACAAGCACGAAAGCTATCCAGCCAACTTAAGTGGTGGTCAAAAGCAACGTGTGGCGATTGCACGAGCATTGGCCAGCGATCCCAAAGTACTGCTGTGTGATGAAGCCACCAGCGCGCTGGATCCTGCGACCACTCAATCCATTTTGGAGTTGCTCAAAGAGATCAACCGCAAGCTGAAAATCACCATTTTGCTCATCACTCATGAAATGGATGTCGTGAAAAGCATCTGTCACGAAGTAGCCATCATTGGTGGCGGTGAATTGGTTGAGAAAGGCACCGTCGGTGAAATTTTTGCCCATCCTAAAACGGAATTGGCGCATGATTTTATCCGCTCAACACTGGATCTTTCTATTCCTGAAGATTACCAAGTGCGTTTGCAACCCACTCGCGTCGCAGGCAGCTATCCTTTAGTGCGTTTGGAATTTACCGGCGCGACGGTTGATGCACCTTTGGTGTCGCAGATTTCTCGTAAATACAACATCGACATCAGCATTCTCAGTTCCGATCTCGACTACGCCGGCGGAGTGAAGTTTGGCATGATGGTCGCAGAACTGTTTGGTAACGAAGAAGACGATAACGCAGCGATTGAATACCTGCGCGAGCACAACGTAAAAGTGGAGGTTCTGGGTTATGTCCTTTAATGACCTATCTCAATGGCTCAGTTTGAACACTGACCTGCTGCTGGGCGCGACTTGGCAAACGCTTTATATGGTTGCCGTTGCTGGCGTCGTTGGTTTTGCGATTGGTATTCCTTTGGGCGTGATTCTGCACACCACCAAAAAAGGTGGCTTGCTTGAAAACACCAAACTCAACAGCGTACTTGGCGCCATTGTTAATATTGGCCGCTCGGTGCCATTTTTGGTCTTGATGGTGGCGATCATTCCCGTCACAAAACTGTTAGTGGGTACATTTATCGGCACTACAGCAGCGATTGTTCCACTCACCATTGGGGCCATCCCATTTGTTGCGCGCCTGATTGAAGGAGCCTTGTTGGAAGTTCCAACTGGCCTGATTGAAGCGGCACAATCGATGGGTGCAACACCACTACAAATCATCACTAAGGTACTGCTTCCTGAAGCATTGCCGACCATTGTTAACTCCGTCACTATTACGTTGGTAACATTGGTGAGCTACTCTGCCATGGCGGGCACCGTTGGTGGCGGCGGTCTCGGTGACGTAGCCATTCGCTACGGTTTCCACCGCTACGATATCACTATCATGGCGGTCACTGTCGTGATGTTGATTGTGTTGGTACAAATTATTCAGTCTATCGGTGACGCCATCGTGCGCCGTGTAGACCACAGATAAGCATTGAAAGATTCAAAATAATAAGGAGATTTACTATGAAATTTAGCCTTAAAGGTTTACTGACCATTATTGCTGCTGCCTCAACATTGGTATTGGCTGGTTGTGGCGAAAAAGCGACTGACACGAGCAAAGTAAAAGTTGGCGTTATGGCGGGTGCCGAAGCACAAGTTGCGGAAGTCGCTGCGAAAGTAGCCAAAGAAAAATACGGCCTTGACGTGGAATTGGTCACCTTCACTGACTACGTGACACCAAACGCGGCATTGGATGACGGTTCTATCGATATCAACGCGTTCCAACACAAGCCATATCTAGATCGTCAAGTAGAAGACCGTGACTACAAACTGACCATCGCTGGCAACACTTTTGTATACCCTATCGCAGGCTACTCAAAACAAGTGAAATCGGTTGAAGAGTTGGCTGACGGCGTGCGTATTGCGGTACCAAACGATCCAACCAACCTTGGCCGCTCTCTGCTGCTTCTTGAGCAACAAGGTTTGATCAAACTACGTCCAGAAGTGGGCCTACTTGCGACCGTTCGTGACATCGTTGAGAATCCAAAGAACATCACTATCGTCGAGCTCGATGCTGCTCAGCTTCCACGCTCACTTGACGACGTGGCTCTGTCTATCATCAACACCACTTACGCGAGCTCTATCAACCTAACTCCGGAAAAAGACGGCGTATTTGTTGAAGACAAAGAATCTCCATACGTGAACCTGATTGTGGCTCGCCAAGACAACGTTCAAAACGAAAATGTACAGAACTTTGTTAAAGCGTACCAAACTGAAGAAGTCTACACGGCAGCAAAAGAAATCTTCAAAGGCGGCGTAGTAAAAGGCTGGTAATTTCGATAGAAAAAGTCGAAGTTCATCAAAACAAAAAAGGTTGGTGTGAGAGCGTCAACCCTTTTTGCATGTTGAGATTCCACTTGCTACTTCAAATGATCCCAAGAGATGTTTGAGACGATACGGCAGTCGTCACATTTGAAATAAAAGATATCGTGCAGTGGCTCATCGAGTAGCCATTCACCACCACATTTCGGGCACTTGCGCGCTTGCTCTTCGGCGAGCGAATGACCGCCAACACGATATTGGTAATAGTAGGTCGGCACTTTCGTGATGTACTCAATACGGCCACGAAGATCCCAACCTCGCTTGAACAAGACACTGTCCACGTCGCACATCTCATGCAGTGCGGCATGCTCGGCGCGACACGCCCCGGCCATCTGCAGCTCATCACACGCTTGCCATTCGGTTTGCCACTTAATCACCGCTTTGTGATCGCCATTTAACGTCGGGCCATTGCGATACAAAGGGATTGGCAGCAAAGTTTCACCGCTTCTCAGCGGCGAGCAGGTATGCACATAAGTGGTATACAGCACCTGCCAACTTGGCGTTTCGATTTCTGCCGCTTCTTCTGAGTTAATGTCTCGTCCCAGCAAGCGCATTTTGGGCGCAAGTAACGCCGCCTCTGAAAGTCGATTGAAACAAACGCGCACATAATCGGAATGATAACGCGGGTGTAAGCTCTCTTTTTCAGGGCAAACCGCACGAACAAAAAATTCCCCATCGCCCATCACAATCGGAAACTCACGCCCCAGCACTTGGCCGTTATAACGCAACGCATCCATTAGGCCATTAATCGCTTTATCGACCGCGCTGATGGTGGTGTTGTCGAAACACTCAAACTGCAATTCAACTACGTACATCGGTTACACCATTGGTTGGAGTTTGGTAAGAAACTCGGTGACGTTTTCCGCCAAGACATCTCGCTGAGAAGTGCCCAATCGCTCCAGCACAACATTCCCGGTGATATTGCAAATCGACAGAACATCTAACTCAGCATCGGTTGCGGCAATAAACACCGTTGGTTTGAGTTTTAGACGTCGTTGCGTCACTAAATGACCCAAAATGTTCTCCTGCAGGCGAGTAAAATCATCGTCATTCCACACTTGCAACAGCGTAAGCTCATTACCCTCCCACGTGGCTGTCATATCGGCACTCAATTGACTGCCATAAAAGGCTTTGATGTCGTCATGCAGTGTCAACTCAATCGCCTGTTCAACATTGGCGAAGTCCACAGGCGCAGACAGGCTCACTGAGCGCCAGAGCACTTCATCTCCTTTTGACTCCACCACGCAAGGAGAAGGCAAATCCGCCAACTCTTCACTGCTAGGCAATGCGTTGTGCTGTGCTTGCCACGCTGCTTGAAAACGTTGACTAAAGTCAGCAAGTGCCAGTGAAACTGGAGATGACATGAATAACTCCTTCTATACCTTGTGAGCCAACAAGATGGCTTTTAAACGATGGATTCAGTAAAATTCCCGCCATTCTAATCGAAAATGACCGCAAAGTATGAGCAAATATTCTGACGCGAAAGAGCTTGCTGGCCTAACGCTGGGTAAGAAAACCGACTACGCCAACCAATACGATCCTAGCTTGCTACAGCCTGTACCACGTAGCCTCAACCGTGACGATCTTCAGTTGGGTGATGAGCTGCCCTTTATGGGCCACGACATCTGGACGTTATATGAGCTCTCTTGGCTCAACAGCAAAGGGTTGCCTCAGGTCGCGGTCGGTGAAGTGTATATCCCAGCCACCAGCGCCAACTTGATTGAATCAAAGTCATTCAAACTCTACCTCAATAGCTACAACCAAACCCGTTTTGATAGCTGGGAAGAAGTTCGTCAACGCTTGATTACCGATCTTTCTCATTGCGCAGGCGAAGCGGTGGAAGTGGCGGTGAACTCGGTCACTCATTACACCCAGCAACCTATCGTGACGATGGAAGGGGAATGCATCGACGAACAAGACATCGACATATCCAGTTACGATTTTGATGACCGCTTGCTCGAAGGCGCTGCGGGCGAAGAGTGGGTGACAGAAACGCTACACAGCCATCTGCTCAAATCGAACTGTTTGATCACCAATCAACCGGACTGGGGCAGCGTCGAAATTCGCTACCAAGGCCACAAGATTGATCGCGAAAAACTGTTGCGCTACCTTGTGTCATTCCGCGAACACAATGAGTTCCACGAACAGTGCGTAGAGCGCATATTCACCGACCTCATGAAATATTGTCAGCCAGAATCACTGACGGTGTTTGCTCGTTATACTCGTCGCGGTGGATTAGACATCAATCCATACCGTTCAACCGAGCAAGCGAAGCCAGATCATAATCATCGAATGGCTCGTCAGTAACACGTCTGTCAAAAAGGAATTCACTATGCGTTGGCAACGGTTTTTCGCAGTTTTATTTTTGCTGGTTTGCATGCAAGTGCAAGCGACCCCGCTCTCCTCAGTGCTACTCACTGAGGCTGAGCAATTGGTGGAAATTGAACCCGACCAAGCAAAAAAAATCGTGCAGAATTACCTCACCCAACGCGAATTAACTGACAATCAAGAAAAAAGTCCGTCGGCGATTTCTCGTGAAGACGCCGATCGCACTTTGCGCACCCCAAGTGGCAGCGTTGAAGCATACAAAATCCTCGCGCAAGCGGAATTTGCTCTTGGTAATCAACGATCAGCTCTCATGCAGCTAGAGACGGCGCAACAACTGAGCAAAACCTTCCATCTCCCTTATCTTGAGATGGAAGTCAAACTGATGCGTACCCAGTTGGAGTGGCAATACAGCAAGGACTACGCGACGGCAGAGCAAGCGCTCAAACAGATTAGTGAACAGTTGGATCAGGCCACTAACTCATTGCAAATGAGCGACAGTGTGAAATACCGTTTGCTGATGCAACAAGCCTTGCTCGCTTCCCAGCAGAATGCGTTGCAACAAGCTGAGCAATATTATGCGCAGGCGAAAGAGCTGATCAAAAACACCCGCTCAGAAAACATCATTATCGACTACCACATCGCGGTGGGTGAGTTTTATCTGAGCCATCAAAAGTACAACTTGGCACTGTCTGAATTGCTGTTTGGTTATTGGCAAGCGGTGGAAGGCAACAAGAGTGCTCGACTGGCCAAAGTGAACCGCCTTTTGGCACAACTGTTTGAAGAGCGACGCGTACTCGACAAAGCCCTTGAATACTTATCGCAGGCAGCCGACTTTTACGACAGCTACCCCAACTCCCCTATCCTTGCACAAGTGATGGAGCAAATGGGCGATATCTACTTCCGCCAAGGCAAGTACAACTTAGCATTAGTGCACTATTTCAATGTGCTCGACCATGACAGCTCGGCTCGCAACATCAAGCAGGTGATCAGCATTCGTTTGAACCTTGCCGCCACCTATCTGCAACTCTATAACTACCCACTGGCAGAGCAATACCTAGAGCGCGCCGAAGACGTTCTCGAGTTTTCCGATATTCCCGAGTTAAAAGCCAAAGCGGCATTAATGAAAGCAGGATTGGCGTTTTACCAAAATGACAGCCAAGCGGTGATCAGCAACGCCAACAAAGCGTTGGAGATTGCCAACGCGCAGCCAGAAGAACAACTGAGCGTGAAGCAGAATGCTTACCAACTGCTCTCTTTGGGTTACGAGCAATCAGCACAATACGCGTTATCGCTACAAAATCTGCGCCGCTACAATAATTTGGTCAGTATTGAACAAAAAGAACTGAACCAAATCAGTGAAGATGCCTTCCGCCAACAAAAAGAATTTGCCGAGCAGACCATTCACTACATTGGCCAAGCACAACAACTCGAAAAAGTAACGGTGGAGCACGCCAAATTTCAGAAAATCGCCTTTGCGCTATTCTTGCTCTCTCTCGTGCTTTTCTTATTGCTCATGAGACGCGGTGTGTTACTGCAACGGCAGTCGGCGCAAATCGAGCAGCTTACGAGTGATCTGTACACCCACTCACGCTCAAAGCTACGTAATCTGCGCATGTTGAACGTGAAACTCTCAAATTCATTGCGCAAAGCCAATGAAACGTTTGAGCAATGGCAGTTAGGTGAACTGATCCATGAGCCGCTCAACGATCGCTTACGCTTTGTGATGATTGATTTGCCGTTTTTGCGCAGCATGTACGTGCAGCATGGCTATAAAGCGGGCCTAGAACTTGAGCGCGCCTTTGGTGCGTTCATGAGTGAGAAAATCCAAAAACCTGCGCGCCTCTACCACTTTTCGGATGCCAATTTGCTTTATATCGAACCCAATGCCGAGCGCGATTATTCAGCTGAGGCGGTTTTTAGTAAAGTGCAAGCGTGGGTAGATGAGTTTGCCGCTGAACACGCGGTCAACCGAACCGTTCGAATGGGCATGGCCGATTACCCATTTTTGCCGCGCGCCTACACGGCGATCAACGATCAAGAGCTGCTTGATTTGCTGTTGCTCGCAACTCATCTTGCTCGTGAAGTCAGTTTGACAGACAAGTGCAGCCATTACGTTTATCTTAAAGCCATAGAGAATGCCCCCGCAGCAAGCCTTGCAACTGGTAACATAAGAAATGCCTGCCAGCAGGCCATCCATCAAGGCTTAATAAAGATACACTCGTCGTATCAGAATGAGGACAACCTCAAAAAATTATTAAAAAGTGAATAATTCTCAAGCAATCAAACCGTAAGAGAGATGACGCTATAATGTTTTTTGTTATTATCGAACTCATTCTTTAGTCGTACATGGACCGTGTTGTAGTTCTTAATGGGCATTCTGGAATCCGATATTCAATCGCAGCTGCATCAGTTAAGTTGTCAATTAGACCAACTTCGATTGACACATCGCGACTCGTCACTCAAATTTAAGCGTGAACAACAAGTTCTGAAGCGCATCGTTACTTCCCTGAGCGCAGCATGCCAGGGGGGCGACCCGACGCTCACGCAGCATTTGAAGGCGGTTCAGCAAGAACTTGAACAACAAAAAGATGTAAGCACTCTTATTCCACGCCTTGCCGTGTTAGAAAGAATGCTCAGACAACAAGCAGTGGCTATGGATAAACAGAGCGGTTTTCTCGACGAACAGATTAAGCACAGCGGTGAGACTTTACAGCGCGTCGCTGGGCTTCCCCCACAACTAAAACGCGAATTGCGCAGTTTAATGACGTTCAATGACGTCAATAAAGCGCGCAATGTCGATCAAGCAGTACGTCTGCTCAATATTTACGAACGTGCGCTGAAGATCATCACCTCCAACTCTCGAATCAACTTTAATGAACTCAGTGATACTCCCGATCGCTCGCAGCTAGACTGCCTCTCCGCAGAGCTGCAACACGTGATCACGGAACTGGATTTTGAAGGCGAATCGGGCGACTTGTTATTGGATATCCGCACTAAGCTGCTGTTGGGTGTTTCCACCGAATCACTACTAGAACTGACCCTTCAAGTGCTCAAACTGGTGATTGAAGGGACGAAGTTTGAAAGAAAATCATCCGAGCATTTCCTAGAACAGCTTAATGGCTCACTCGCTGCCAACTTAAAAACCTCTCACGTCAACGTTGACCAAAGCCAAACGTATTTTGAACATCGCCAACAGCTCAATCGAGAGTTAGAAGGATTGGTGGCGAAAAGCCAGGCTTCATTGGACAATGCAACCGAGCTCGAACAGCTCAAAAACAACATTTCCCCCTTGTTAGCGCAAATGGCCTCGTTGTCTCAACGTTTGCAACTGGCGGAAGAGAAAGAACAAGCGCTACAAGAAAGACTGCAATACAACAAAAATCAACTTGAAGCGGTGTTTGAAATTACCCAAGACTATCGTAAACGCCTAGAAGATCAGGCTCAGCGCATGCTGCTAGACCCCCTCACTAAGGTGTATAACCGCACCGCCTTTAACGATCGTCTTGAACTTGAATATCGTCGCTGGATCCGCGCACAGCACAATCTCCGTGTGGTACTGCTCGACATTGATGGTTTTAAAGCCATCAACGATAGCTATGGCTACTCTGCTGGCGACAAAGCATTGAAGATCATTGCGCGAACCATTCGCAAAGCGGCGGCCGACACCGATACCGTGGCACGCTTTAGTGGTGAAGAGTTTATCTTGCTCATTCCAGAGCAAAGTGAAGAGTACACACTCGAGCTGATTAAGCACATTCAAGCAGAAGTCAGCAAACTACCGTTCAAATTCCGTGAACAACAAATCACCATCACGCTCAGCGCCGCTTCCGTGGCTTTTAAAGAGTCGGATAATCCGGAATACGTGGTGGATCGCCTCGGCATCATGCTCAACGAATGCAAACGACGTGGAAAAAAACAGCTAGAATGGCGTTAATGAGTGGTCATTTATTAACCACTCAGACGAGATTTCACCATCAGTTATAGTTTTTTCAATTAGTTATCACATTTCTTTTTGCTCATACTTTGCTAAGCTAACTACATTCATGACGTGTTTTGCCGAGATTTTTTCTCGGCATAGAACAGAGATTCACGCGCTTATCGGATTCAATAACAACCATTATTTTTCCTCGTGGATCTCTGCCTGTTAATTACAATGCTAAGCAAGGAGGCCATATGATTACTCATATCAGCCCAGCAGGAAGTATGGATCTGCTCTCTCAACTTGAAGTTGAGCGTCTGAAAAAAACCGCCTCTAGTGAGCTTTACCAACTCTACCGCAACTGTACGTTAGCGGTGTTAAACTCAGGTAGCCACACGGATAACTCCAAAGAGCTGCTCGACAAATATCAATCTTTTGATGTCAACGTAGTGCGCCGTGAGCGTGGCATTAAGTTAGAGCTCACCAATCCACCTGAACACGCTTTTGTCGATGGTGAGATCATCAAAGGTATCCAAGAACATTTGTTTTCTGTGCTGCGTGATATTGTTTACGTCAACATGCATCTTGCGGACAACCAACGCCTTAACCTTACTAATGCCACCCACATTACTAACCTTGTTTTTGGTATTTTGCGTAATGCTGGCGCTTTGATTCCTGGTATTGAGCCAAATCTTGTGGTGTGTTGGGGCGGTCACTCCATCAACCCTGTTGAGTACCAATACACACGCGAAGTGGGGAACGAGCTCGGCCTGCGTGAATTGAACATTTGTACTGGCTGTGGACCGGGCGCGATGGAAGGGCCAATGAAAGGCGCCGCAATTGGTCATGCCAAACAGCGCTACAGTACGCAACGTTACTTGGGCTTAACCGAGCCTTCAA
The DNA here is from genome assembly GCF_000039765.1 of Vibrio vulnificus CMCP6. Classification (NCBI taxonomy): domain Bacteria; kingdom Pseudomonadati; phylum Pseudomonadota; class Gammaproteobacteria; order Vibrionales; family Vibrionaceae; genus Vibrio; species Vibrio vulnificus. The sequence goes on from NC_004459.3 coordinate 293,198, forward strand.
TTATAGCCGCTGAGCCGCCAAACCCGATCGTCAATGAATTGGTGATCATGCCTGATATCGAGAAACGCTTAGAAGCATTTGTCCGCATGGGGCATGGCATCATCATTTTCCCGGGTGGTGCAGGTACTGCTGAAGAGCTGCTCTACATACTGGGCATTATGATGCATCCAGAAAATGCCGATCAGCCGATGCCCATCGTCTTAACAGGCCCTAAAGAGAGCGAGGCTTACTTCCGCTCACTGGATGCGTTTATTGGTGCTACTTTGGGGGAAGAAGGTCAGAAGCACTACCAAATCATCATTGATGACCCAGCTCAGGTTGCCCGTGTGATGAAACAAGCGATGCCAGCAGTACGTCAGCACCGTAAAGACAAAGGCGATGCTTACAGCTACAACTGGTCTTTAAAGATTGAGCCTGAGTTCCAGTTGCCATTTGAACCAACACACGACTCTATGGCAAGTTTGGATCTGCATCTCAATCAGAAGCCTCAAGTATTGGCCGCTAACTTACGCCGTGCCTTCTCAGGTATTGTGGCGGGTAACGTAAAAGCCGAAGGCATTCGTGAGATCGAACGCAAAGGGCCATTCATTATTGATGGTGACCCTGCACTGATGAAGAAAATGGACAAACTGCTGCGCGATTTCGTCGCCCAGCACCGTATGAAACTGCCCGGCGGCAGTGCATATGAACCTTGCTATAAGATCGCGTCAGCGGAAAATGGCGGTCGATAGTCCATACGATTTACGTTACACTCAGGGGCCTTAGGCCCCTTTTCAATACTGTAATTTTCTATGGCTATTCATCTTGTTATCATCGATGCACTCAATCTGATCCGCCGTGTCCACTCAGCTCAACCGGATCCGACGGACATAGCCAACACCATCCAAAACACCCGTCGTACCTTGCAGCGAATCATTAGTGAAAGTCATCCTACGCATATCGTCGCGGTGTTTGATCATCTCGGTAGCGACCGAGGATGGCGTGCAGAGATCCTTCCAGAATACAAACAAGGGCGAAAGCCGATGCCAGAACCTTTGCTCAATGGTTTGGAGAAGATCCAAGAGGCATGGTGGCAGTTGGGTATTGATTCGCTGCTTTCTGAAGGTGATGAAGCCGATGACTTAGTGGCCACCCTAGCGTGCAAAGTCGCGCAACACGGTGAGAAGGTCACCATCATTTCAACCGATAAAGGCTACTGCCAACTCCTTTCTCCCACTCTGCAGATTCGCGATTACTTCCAACACCGTTGGTTAGATCAGCCGTTTATTGAACAAGAGTTTGGCGTAAAACCTCAACAGCTTTCTGACTATTGGGGCCTGACGGGCATCAGTTCCAGTCAAGTGACCGGCATTCCCGGCATTGGCCCAAAAGCAGCCAAAGAGATCCTCAGCCAATTTGACGATATCGAACAGGCTTTTCTCTCGCCGGATCTACCAAAGAAATATCGCACTAAGTTCGATCAACATATCGAGTTAGCTCGCCGTTGCAAACGAGTCTCGGCACTCAAAACCGATATTGAACTCGGTTTTAACCTGCAAGATCTGCGTTTTACCGCTAATGAGGCCCGTTAATTTCCATGAACAACGCCTTGCCAGTCAGAACACATTGACCGTGCAAATCCCACCAAGTGCATAACAAAACACCATCAATAAATGTTAAACGTTATTGTTGTGTAATGGGTTACATTCACAACAATAACAACAAATTAATCAATACCTTACTGAGTATTGATTAATTTATTATCAACATCACAGCATTGATGAGCATTTACTCTATTTTCACCACTCTCTAACAAGGAGTAATGAAAATGAAAAACCTCATCCTACTATCACTATTATTTGCTTTACCTGCTGCGGCTGAAATTTGTGGCCAACACCTCGACAAAGGCATGCCCTCCACACAACCGGATCAAGTGCTTTGCCGCGATGGCTACGCGGTAGGTTACAACTACAACACCAAAAACGCCGATTGGGTGGCCTACCATATTACGGCAGAGAGTGTGAATGCTTCCTATAAGCGCAGCAACAGCTTTAAAGAAGATGCCGAACTGCCCGACTATGCTCGCTCCACCTTAGCGGATTACAGCAACTCAGGTTACGACAGAGGCCATCTTGCCCCGTCAGCGGCGATGGATTTCAGTCAGCAGTCAATGCAACAAAGCTTCCTGATGAGCAACATGTCACCGCAGTTACCGGGCTTTAATCGCGTGGGTTGGCGTTTTCTGGAAGAGCATGTTCGTGATCTTGCCAATGAATATAACGAGCTTTACGTCGTCACTGGGCCCATTTACCAAGGTGGCGAAAACGCGATTGGTAACGGAGTGGTCATTCCTAGCGCCTTTTTCAAAGTCATTCTTGACCCTGCGTTTAATGACGCGATTGCGTTTGTCGTGCCACACCGAGATGTCTCTGGCAGTGAGCTAGCGAATTTCATCACCACGATTGACGAGGTGGAAAGATTGACCCAACTTGACTTCTTCTCCGCCGTCGATGACAGCACAGAAGCGAGCATGGAAGCACAGGTGTGGGAAATGTGGCCAACGTCGAACTAACACAAACAAAAACGCTCCTCATGTCGAGGAGCGTTTTTTAGCGAACCGTTTCTTCAACTCATCTTAGTGCGGAGAAATGTTCGATAGCACCTGAATGTGTACGGTGATCTCTTCGCGATCGTGATAAAGGTGTTTCGCTTGCAGCTTAAACTTCACCTTGTTCTCAATCAGGAAGGTCTTAAGATTTTCAATGTCTTGTAAAACCTCGTCATAACGACCTTTCATCGGCAACTTCAGGTTAAAGATGGTTTCTTTCGCCCACCCTTTAATGAGCCATTCGCCCATCAGATGCGCCACGCGAGCTGGCTTTTCCACCATGTCACACACTAACCAAGTCACGTTCTTACGGTCTGGCTCAAATTTAAAGCCATCCACCATGTGATGCTTGATCTGGCCTGTTTCCATCAAGCTGTCTGCCATCATGCCGTTGTCCACACAGTGAACGAACATAGAGCGCTGCACTAGCTGATAGGTCCATCCACCAGGACACGCGCCTAAATCCACCGCCCACATGCCCGAAGACAAACGCGTATCCCACTCTTCACGCGGAATAAACACATGAAAAGCCTCTTCCAACTTCAACGTTGAGCGGCTTGGCGCATCGGCCGGGAATTTTAAACGTGGAATGCCCATAAAGAAGCGCGAATTATTGTGCGAATAAGAGTAACCAGCAAAGCAGTGGCCTGACGCAACAAAGCAAAGGTGGAACACAGGCTTCTTGGCATTTTCTTTCGCCAGCAATAAACCTTTACCACGTAATGCTTGGCGCATTGGGACGGTAAACTTGCGACAGAACTTCAACAGCTCTTTTGCTTCGTTGGTGTCTGGTGTTTCAATACGCAAATCACCACAAACAGGGAACGCGTCGATCTCACCCAGCTCCGCAAGGATTGGGCTAATGCGATCTTCACTCGGCAGTTCGGTGAACTCTGCTGCAACCGCAAACATTTGACGCGCAAAAATCAGCGCGTTGAAGTCCAGTTCACGTGCCAGTTTATCGGCATCCCCATCTTGGTAACATTCGAACAGAACATACCCTGCGTTTTTGAACACACGTGGAAAACCATAAACCTCTAACTGAGTCGCTTTGTCCTGAATTTCACCAGCACACTCTTTTTCAAAGCCCTGACGACAATAGAGCATTAATTGTTTCACTGAGATACCTCGTTCGTTTTTAAAGCTGCCAACATCAACATTATCCAACCAATAATAAACAGCAAGCCTCCCATAGGAGTGATGGGGCCAAACCATTTTATGCCAGTTAATGCGAGGGCGTATAAGCTGCAGCTAAAGCAAAAGATGCCGATGATAAAACAAATTGCCGCGCGGAAAAAATATTTTTGCGCTTTCTCTCCAGTCGGCAAAGACAGCAGAACGGCGCACAGGGCGATGGCGAGGGTATGCCAAAACTGGTACATCACGCCCGTCTCAAACACACCTAACAAATATGGCGACAATTGACTTTTGAGTCCGTGAGCAGCAAACGCGCCAAGTGCGACCGCCGATGCGCCTGAGAAACCAACAAAAGTGAGTAGCCACTTACTTTTCATCGTCAACCCCTTTAATAAAAGCGCACAGTTGCTCAATCGCCAACTGCACATTGCCGGCTTCTGTATAGCCAGAACTTTTTCTCGGTTTAAAACTATGATCGCCGTCAGGCAAAAACGCCAAACGCACCATTGAGGAGAACTCAAATTGCTGACACTCAGTTTGAGTACCAAACGTGTCTCGCTCACCTTGCAAAATCAACGTCGGTTTACTCAATGTTTGTAAGTGCTCACCTTTGAACTTTTCAGGCTTACCGGGAGGATGAAACGGAAAACCTAAACAGGCAATCCCTTTCACGAGGGGGTGCTCCGACAACAAACTCGCCATGCGTCCGCCCATCGACTTCCCCCCAATGATCACGGGGTCATCGGTCACGGATGCTATCACTTCGGAAAAGGCTTCCAGCAATTTCGGCGCGCGATCCGGTGGGCGTTTTTTGCCATCTTCAGCTCGTTTGGCCATATAAGGGAAATTGAAACGCACCACTCGAATCCCTTCCTTTGCCAATCCTTGAGCCACTGCGGTCATAAAAGCATGCTCCATCGGAGCCCCTGCACCGTGAGCAAAAATAAACAGCGGTCCGTTGTCTGGCCCATCAATAATGCATGGCAGATTCATCTAACACCTCTTCTTGTTCTTTGCGCGCGGTCACTAACATCCAGTCTCGAAATCGCGCGATACGCCCCATGTCAGCTTGCTGTTCATGGCAGACGACGTAAAACGAATTCTTCGACAACAATATTTCATCAAAGGGTGCTATCAGACGGCCCGCCTCCATTTCTGGTTTGGCCAGCACATTGTTGCCCAAGGCCACCCCTTGCCCGTGGGCCGCCGCTTGCAGAACCATGGTCGAGTGACTAAAAATCGGACCTTGGTTGACATTGACCTCATCCAGACCGTTTTCCTTAGCAAATTGTTTCCAATCTTTTCTGGAGGTGTCATGGAGTAACGTATGTCGTTTTAAATCCTGCAAAGATTCTAATGGTTTGTTACCTAAAAGTAATGAAGGTGAACAAAGTGGGATCAAATATTCTTGGTACAATTTATCGGCACGTAACCCCGGCCAATTGCCACGACCGTAATAAATCGCCACGTCCACATCGTCCGTCAAAGAGCCTTCGTCCATGTCCACCGCTTTGATTCGCACGTCAATGTCTGGCTCTTTAGCATTGAAATCCGCCAATCTTGGTACCAACCATTGAATGGCAAAACTCGGTGGCAAACTGATGGTCAATGCCCCTTTTTCGCTACGTTCCAATACCTTATCGGTCGCTTCCGCGAGTGCTGAGAAGATATCTTTGATGTCTAAAAAGTAACTTTGCCCCTCTTCAGTGAGGAGTAAAGAACGGTTGCGGCGGCGGAACAGTTTCAATGAAAGAAACTCTTCAAGTGCTTTGATCTGATGACTCACTGCCGCTTGAGTGACAAAGAGCTCTTCTGCAGCTCGAGTGAAACTAAGATGTCTAGCGGCGGCTTCGAATACACGAAGGGAATTCAGTGGGGGCAATCTTCGGGACATACGGCTCTCTAACCATTAGTTTTTTTAATCTGAAACATTATAATTTGTCCATTGTAGAACAGCCAGATAAATTCTATATTTCACCCCGCAACGCTAGCCTGAACGGCTTGATTTCTTTGTAAATCAATTGGCTTAGTTGTTGCGATGTTGTGTTTGCAAACTCGTATTTCGAGTTAGGTAGATTTCTACCGTAGTGTTTTGTCCAACTCCCTGTGACAAAACCTATACTTCCTGTATTTATTTTTGACCTGTCTGTCAAATTTGTTACACCGCCTATTAGGCGGTGTTTTTTTATCTGCGAAATATGCTCACATCACAGTGATATACCCAAGTGACTTCAAGATGCAGGATTCAGAGCTTCATATTCTGGTTCAGTTCAAGGAAGAGAACGCAGCGGAATGACGAGTCCTTTCCAAGTTCTATGACACAGAAATGAGACAGAATATGCGCTCCCAAGGGCGAGTTTAACTGGCCTTCATACTGCGTTATCGATTCTCGATGTAGAGCGACTAGACCTTCAAATCGATGCCTTGTCTAAACGCCAGTTAACTCTCGCTGAAACTCGCATCTCGAGGTTACTTGGGTATAATTACCACCAGCGCCACGGCAAGAATCGCGACAAAATAGAGAGTCCAAAGCACGCTGTGTTTGAGTATTTCTTTTACCTCTCGTTGGGCTTTATTCATGCCTGCGTCTCCGCCACAGTGAAATGATGCCACTGAGGCCAACCAAAATCACAAAACACCCCATCGCCCACCAATTTCGTTTGGGCTGCCACCCCAATGCTTCGATCTCTTCTTCTGTTAAACTGATCTCTATTTGTTCAAGCCACTCTTCATCTTGCATGGTGCATCCCCGTTTACCCGTTCCGCCATAATGCTAATTCAAGCCTGTGTTCATAAAAATCAAAGAGAATTTAACCTAGGTTCAGATTTATAAAACCTTGGACGTGGGCAATAAAAAATCCGAATGCGAGCATTCGGATTTTTAGACATTAGGGTTAACACATCACCGCTATGGGCGATACACTTTAACGTTGTTAAAGCCTTGCTCTTGTAGGTAGAGAGCTTGCAAACGGCTCATCACACCGCGAGCACAGTAAAGCAGATACGTTTTCGACTGGTCTAAGTCACCAAATTGCGTGCTGAGCTTGTAAAACGGAATGTGTTTTACCTCAACACCATCGATCTCTAGCGGACTGTCGTCTTCTTCATCTGGGCTACGAATATCCAGCACCACAGCGTGCTCTTCAATCGCTTGAACTTGCTCTACTTCTGGCGCTGCTTGCGCCGACTCTTTCGCGATATCACGAATGTCCATTTGACGGGCATTGCGTACCACTTGTTCCAAGATATCGAAATTGAAGTTGGCTTCTTCCGCTTCGAGCTTCTCTTTGACTGCTTTCACGGTTGGCTTCTTCGAAATCACGCCACAGTATTCTGGCATGGTTTTGGCGAAATCTTCGGTGCCGATGTCACGTGCAACTTTAATGATCTCGTCTTTATCCCAGTTGATTAGAGGACGTAGAATCAAACGATCGGTCACCACATCAATGTGGCGTAAGTTGGTCAAAGTTTGGCTTGATACTTGGCCTAGGGCTTCACCAGTTACCAAAGCTTGAATATCAAACTTCTCGGCAACCATGCCAGCTGCACGCATGAACATACGTTTTAGCACAACGCCCATTTGACCGTCTTCAACCTTCTCTAAAATCTCCGCCACTACAGGCTCAAAATCAACAGAGATGAAGCGAACTTTGGCTGAAGAGCCGTATTTGTTCCACAAGAAGTGAGCCACTTGTTTTACGCCGATTTCATGCGCAGGGCCACCCAGATTGAAGAAACAGTAATGCACTTTAGAGCCACGCTTGATGTGCAGATAGCTCGAAACACCCGAATCAAAACCACCAGAGATCAGGCTCAGCAGATCTTCTTGCGTGCCCAGAGGGAAACCGCCAAGACCTTTGTGATGGGCCAAAATCTGGTTCAGTTTGTCATCCACCACTTCAATCTTGATGGTAATGTCTGGGTTGTGCAGTTTGACCGAGGCGCTCTCGACCGATTGATTTAAGCCACCACCGACGTAACGCTCCAGCTCAATTGAGGTAAAGTCATGCTTACCACGGCGCTTAGCACGCACCACAAAGGTTTTGTTTTCAATGCGCTCGCGGCTGAGCTCCAACACTTGCTCATAGATGTCGTGCAGATCTTTAAAGCCAGATTGCTTCACTTCCAACACTTGCTGAATGCCAGGTGTCGTCGTCAAGATTTCGAGCACTTGTTGGTAATATTGATGGCTGTTAGCCGACACTTCGATATGATCGCGACGGTTAAAGACAGCCACAGATTCAGTGCGATTCTGAATAATGATTCGGATGTTGCTCTCAAGAATCTTGGTAAAGCGCTTACGTACCGACTCACTCTTTACAAAAATTTCTGGATGGGGCTTTACAATAAATTTCATAGTTCAATTCGCAGTCTGTTGGCTATCAATTCACACCGCAGCTTGCACTAAGGTGTGGGACTTAGGGCGCAAGATTATACACGAATTATAACCATAAAAAAGACGAGCATTTCTGCTCATCTTTTATTCAACTGACGTACCCAATTACTGGTCTTGAGGAATGGCTGGAATTTCATCACTATACAAAGGCTCACCTTGCATAATGCTGATTTCCACTCGGCGGTTTCTTGCTCGGTTTTCTTCAGTATCGTTATCGACCAGAGGATCGGTATCAGCCATGCCTCGCACCCGTAGGCGCTGATGAGAAAATCCGCGCACTTTTTCCATCTCTTGCGCCACCGAAACGGCACGTTGCGCAGAGAGATCCCAGTTAGAACGATAAAGCTCCGAATCAAGACGCTGATTGTCCGTGTGGCCTGAAATCCGCACAATGCCAGGGACATCTTTCACCAACTCAGCAATTTGTCGCACTAGCGGGCGGAATTTCGGCTGCAAGAACGCAGAGCCTTCTGGGAAGGCGCCCTTCTCTCGCATGCGAATCACAATTTGCTGCCCCAAGTTTTCCACTTCAATCGCCCCTTGCTCTATTTCACGCTCAAGGGCCTTCTTGATGCTTTCCATCAGCGTTTCCATCTCTTTCGACATGGCTTCCGATTGCTGCTGTTGCTGTTGTTGTTCGGTATTTTGGTTGGTCTGGGTCGAGGTTTCAGGCGACTGCCCGCCCGTCATTTTGCCTTGGTCACGCTGAGTACCACCAGCACGATCCGACTCTCCCTCATGAAACTCTAAGGTTTGCTGGGTGATATCAATGGTTTGCTGCATGATCACGTCAATCGGTGTCGGCTCTGGACGCCCCGGACGAAATTCTTGAGCGATGATGCTGGTGCCTTTGGGGATGTCTTTCACCTCAAGGCGGTTTTGCACACCAAAGGCAAATTTCATTGAGCCTGCGATCTGTTTGAACTTCAGTACATCCATTTCCGAAAACGAAAGCAGCAGTACGAAGAAACACATCAACAGTGACATCAAGTCAGCGAAGGTACCCATCCACAGAGGTAATCCGGGAGGGGGACAATCACATTTGCTATCGTCATCCATCACATACTCCCGTGATTAATCGTTGATATCGAGGGCACGCTTGCTCTCGTTGAGGTAGTTTTTCAAATAGCTGTCGATAACACGTGGGTTCTGGCCATCTTGGATCGCCAACACGCCGTCCATGATCAAACGACGATTAAGGGTCTCTTGGTCGCGACGAAGCGCCAATTTATCCGCAATCGGGAAGAACACCATGTTCGACAAAATCGCACCGTAGAGTGTGGTCAAAAGCGCAACCGCCATCGCAGGGCCGATGGATTTGGGGTCATCCATGTTGGACAACATCGCCACCAGACCAACAAGGGTACCGATCATCCCCATCGCAGGCGCAACGTCACCAAACGCGCGAAACACGCCCGTTCCTTGCGTGTGACGTTCATCGGTCAGAGCAATGTCTTTCTGTAGTGCTGCACGCACCACATCGGCGTCGTGGCCATCCACCAACAAATCAATGCCTTTTTGCATGAAGCTGTTGGAGATCTCCATCTCTTCCAAGGCCAAGAAACCGCCTTTACGTGCCGCGTCCGCCATTTCGACAATTTTCGCAATCAAATCTTCTGGTTCATCGGCTTTGAACATGAAGGCTTTGCCCGCAATCTTCGCCGCGCCAAAAAATTGCCCCATCGTAAACTTCATCAATACAACGAAGATTGAACCACCGACAACGATGAGGATTGAGGTTACATCGACGAACATCATGATGCTGCCGCCAAGAATCATCGCCATCACGACGAAAGCAAGGCCACCTATCAAACCTAAAAGGGTTGCTAAATCCACAAAGCACTCCTCATGCTATTTTCCGATTTACCGCAATATAAAGAGATTATTTTCTTTATCGACAATGAGTAACGATCTTTTAGAAAAAACTTGGCCAACAAGTCACAATTTTGCCGCAAAGCGTCAAAATAAAGCCGTTACCCTTGATTATTTCGATGAGGCGGCAAAGTGCCGGGCATCATCTCGAGGCTTTTTACAAGTTATAGCAAGTTTACTGCCATTTTAACGCTCACGGGCAACCTTTTTGTTAGCGAGTCAATATTCTCCTCCTTATTAACCTCATTTTCAGATAAATTTGCCCGCTTAAATTTGACCAAGTCAGCGTGCTAAGGTAACTTGCGGGCATTCTTTTAAAGGCAGAATAGATATGGCAACCAAGAAACCAGAAAACATGTCCTTCGAAGCAACCATCGAAGAATTGGACAATTTGGTGGATCAACTGGAAAACGGTGATCTGGCTTTAGATGACGCTCTTAAGAAATTTGAGCGTGGGATCGCATTAGCCAGAGCCAGCCAAGCTAAACTAACAGAAGCAGAACAAAGAGTTAGCATTTTACTGAGCGACAGTGATGATGCTCCTCTCAGCGATTTCTCCACCTTGGCAGAGTAATGTTTTAAATGGATAACTCTATGATTGACGTCCTTGCGTCTTTTCAGCAGCGTAACAACCAACAACTCAATCTTTGGCTCGATAAACTGCCACACCAAAATCAAGCGCTGATCCAAGCGATGCGCTATGGATTAGTGTTAGGTGGAAAACGTGCTCGCCCATTTTTGGTGTATGCCACCGGTGAGATGCTTGGTTGCAGCCAAGAGCAGCTCGACACACCTGCGTCAGCGATTGAGTGTATCCATGCTTACTCTCTTATCCATGATGATCTGCCAGCCATGGATGATGATGAACTGCGCCGTGGCCAACCGACCTGCCATGTTAAATTTGACGAAGCCACCGCCATTTTAACCGGTGATGCTTTACAAACGCTCGCATTCACCATTCTCGCTGAAGGTACATTGTCTGCTGATGGAGAAACACAACGTGTTGCCATGATCCAAGCATTGGCGCAAGCCTCTGGAGCGCAAGGCATGTGCATTGGTCAGGCGTTGGATTTGGCTGCGGAAAACCGCGCAGTCACGCTGGAAGAGTTAGAAGAGATTCACCGTAACAAAACCGGCGCTTTGATCCGTTGTGCGGTACGCTTAGGTGCCTTAGCAGCAGGCGAAAAAGGTTTGGCGATTTTGCCTCAGTTGGAGAAGTACTCCACGGCGATTGGGTTAGCATTTCAGGTGCAAGATGACATTTTGGATATCATTAGCGATACCGAAACGCTCGGGAAGCCACAAGGTTCTGACCAAGAACTCAACAAGAGTACCTACCCATCGCTGCTGGGTTTAGAAGGCGCAATGGAGAAAGCTCACACTCTGTTACATGAAGCACTTCAAGCTTTGGAAGCAATCCCATACAATACCCAACACTTAGAAGAGTTCGCCCGATACGTCGTCGAGCGCAAGAACTAACACAATAAGCGCGCATACCTATGACTCTTGATATTTCAAAGTACCCGACACTGGCACTAGCAGAAACACCCGATGAGCTGCGTCTCTTACCAAAAGAGACGTTGCCAACACTGTGCGATGAATTACGCACTTACTTACTGAACTCCGTCAGTCAATCAAGCGGTCACCTAGCCTCTGGTCTTGGCACCGTTGAGCTTACGGTTGCCCTTCACTACGTTTACAACACGCCTTTTGATCAACTGATTTGGGATGTCGGCCATCAAGCGTACCCACACAAAATCCTGACTGGTCGTCGTGAACAAATGCCGACTATCCGTCAAAAAGGCGGCTTACACCCTTTTCCATGGCGTGAAGAAAGTGAGTACGACACCCTGTCTGTGGGCCACTCTTCGACCTCGATCAGTGCAGCACTTGGTATGGCCATCTGCGCAGAAAAAGAAGGCCAAAACCGCAAAGTCGTTAGTGTAATTGGTGATGGCGCGATCACGGCAGGCATGGCGTTTGAAGCAATGAACCATGCTGGCGATGTACACAGCGATATGCTCGTGATCCTCAATGACAACGAAATGTCGATTTCCGAAAACGTGGGCGCGCTTAACAACCATCTTGCTCGTGTCCTTTCTGGCAATCTTTATACCTCCATCCGTGAAGGTGGCAAGAAAGTGCTCTCTGGCGTGCCGCCGATTAAAGAGCTGGTTCGTCGTACCGAAGAGCATCTTAAAGGCATGGTGGTTCCGGGCACCCTTTTCGAAGAACTGGGTTTCAACTACATTGGCCCGATTGATGGCCACGATGTGGTGGAGCTGGTCAAAACCCTGAAGAACATGCGCGAGCTAAAAGGCCCGCAGTTCTTACATATCATGACCAAGAAAGGCAAAGGTTATGAGCCTGCCGAAAAAGATCCGATTGGCTATCACGGTGTGCCAAAGTTCGATCCTGCCCATAATAGCCTGCCGAAAAGCAGTGGTGGTAAGCCAAGTTTTTCCAATATTTTTGGCGATTTCCTTTGTGACATGGCCGCGCAAGATCCAAAACTAATGGCGATCACTCCAGCCATGCGTGAAGGCTCCGGCATGGTGCGTTTCTCTAAAGAATACCCAGAGCAATATTTCGATGTGGCGATTGCAGAGCAGCACGCAGTGACACTGGCTACCGGGATGGCCATTGGCGGCTACAACCCGATTGTGGCGATTTACTCGACGTTCTTGCAACGCGGCTATGACCAACTGATCCACGATGTGGCAATCATGAACCTGCCTGTGATGTTCGCGATTGACCGCGCTGGTTTGGTGGGCGCAGATGGTCAAACTCACCAAGGCGCGTTCGATTTAAGCTACATGCGCTGTATTCCAAACATGGTGATCATGGCGCCAAGCGATGAGAACGAATGCCGCCAAATGCTCTATACCGGCCACAAACATCAAGGACCGAGCGCGGTGCGTTACCCTCGTGGCAATGGCATGGGCACGCCTATCGAATCTGAATTTACCGCGCTTGAGATTGGTAAAGGCCGCTTGGTTCGCCAAGGCGAAAAGGTAGCCATTCTGAGTTTCGGCACCTTTTTAGCCAATGCGCTTGAAGCGGCAGAGGCATTGAATGCGACCGTTGCAGACATGCGTTTTGTTAAACCTCTTGATGAAGCACTTCTTCGTCAATTGGCCAACGAGCATGATGTGCTCATCACGATTGAAGAAAACGCCATTGCCGGTGGTGCGGGTGCGGGCGTGATCGAGTTTATGATGCAAGAAAAGATCATGAAACCAGTCTTGAACCTTGGTCTACCAGATAAGTTCATTCATCAAGGTACTCAAGAAGAGTTGCATGAAGAACTCGGCTTAGATGCCAAAGGCATTGAACAAGCGATTCGCCACTATCTTGCAAAATAAAGTAAAGACGAACAGACACAAAAAAGGGATTGGCAAAGCCAATCCCTTTTGTTTATGCCTTATCTGGCTTATAGCCAACCAGCAAAATACCCTAGCACATAGAGAGAAATGGCAGACATCACCCCTGCGACAATGTCATCCAGCATTATGCCTAACCCACCATGCACACGCTTATCCAACCAGCCAATCGGCCAAGGTTTGACCATATCGAAGAAGCGGAACAATACGAACCCTGCGCCTACCCATTTCAACTCAGAAATGGGAATTTGCAACGCAGGCATGATGGTCATGGTGATCCAAAAGCCAGCAAACTCATCCCAGACAATCGAGCCGTGATCGTGCACACCCATGTCATCTGACGTCACCTGGCAAATTTTAATACCGACTAAACAAGCAGCGAGAACAATCACCAAATAGACAGGAAGAGGCAATGGAGCGAAAACCAAAAACAGAGGAATGGATGCCAACGTCCCCATGGTGCCAGGGATAATCGGCGATAAGCCACTGCCAAACCCCGTTGCCAATAAATGCCAAGGATTATTTAAAGAAATTTTATCAAGTGGATTGTTCATGGTGATTACGCCTTAAAGTGGTCAAAGCCACTCAAATCCCAGTTTAATTTTGTGCCATCATCATGGAGTTCAAAAAAACCATGTGGACGAATTTGCCCGATACACGTCACTTTGCAACCAACGTGTGCCAAGGCACTTTCGATTGTTCCTCTTGCCTCTTCGGGCACGGTAAAACAAAGCTCGTATTCTTCGCCGCTGGTCAGCGCATATTGAAGTGCCATTTCGCGCTCGGTCAAAAAAGAGAGCAGTTCAGATGAAATCGGCAGCTTAGAGACATCCAGGCTAACACCAACCTGAGAGCGGTTTAAGATGTGCCCTAAATCCGCAATTAAGCCATCGGAGATATCGATCGCCGCCGAGGCTAATCCGACCAACGCTTGCCCTGCTAAAATCCGCGGCATACTCATATAGTGCGCTTTTTCTAGCGCTTGTGCGGCTGGGCGAGTACGCAAGTTGCTATCGAGAATCACATCCAATCCCGCCTTTGCATCGCCTAGCGTCCCCGTAACAAACACATAGTCGCCCGGTTTGGCACCACTGCGCGTGATCGCTTTCCCTTCAGGGACAAACCCTTGCACCGTCATGGTCAAACTCAGTGGACCTTTCGTCGTGTCACCACCAATGAGCTGTATGCCGAAGTAATCCGCCAGCTTAAAAAAACCATCACAAAAGGGAGCCAACCAGGCTTCGTCGGCTAGCGGCATAGTCAGAGCAAATGAGACCCACGCAGGTGTTGCCCCCATGGCCGCCAAATCGCTGATGTTCGATGCTAGCGCCTTATGCGCCACCCAAGCGGGATCGGCATCGGCTAAGAAATGAGTGCCACATACTAGGGTATCGGTGCTAATGGCAATTTGCACGTTGCTTGGTGGCTTAACTAGCGCGCAGTCGTCTCCAGCGGCTAGGTGTACATCTTTACGTTGTGCCTGACGGCCAACGAAGTATTTTTCAATCAGATTAAACTCGCCTGACATCAAAATCCTTTCCTTTGTTATAAAAAAGGCCAGCATTGTGCTGACCTTTTCGTTATTCAGTGACGCTTATTTTTTGCGTACGTGCGGTGCGGCTTTATCAAGCACACCGTTGACAAACTTGTGGCTGTCTTCAGCGGCAAAAACTTTAGCCAGTTCAATCGCTTCGTTAATCACAACTTTGTAAGGTACGTCTTCACGGCGAGTCATTTCGTACATCGCCAAACGTAACAACGCCAGTTCCATCATATCCAAATCTTGCATTGGACGAGAAACGTAAGGGCGAATCTTACTATCCAGTTCGGTGTGGCTTAGAACAACACCGGTCAACAAGTCGCGGAAGTATGCTACGTCAGTCTCCGGAGCTGCTAGTGCAGGCTCAGCAGCACGATGCTCTTCTTCATCATACTTTTCGCCAGCCAAAAACTGAGCTTCGATAGTGGCAACATTTTCTTTAGTAATTTGCCATGAATAGATTGCTTGTAAAGCGAATTGACGTGCGTTACGACGTGCGGCTGGTTTCACACTGGCCCCCATTAGGAATCAATTTCAGAAAGAACGTTTATCATCTCAAGTGCGCTCAGTGCAGCTTCTGCACCTTTGTTACCAGCCTTGGTTCCTGCGCGTTCAATAGCTTGATCGATAGTATCAACGGTCAATACGCCAAATGCCACTGGAATACTAAATTCAAGAGACACTTGTGCTAGACCTTTATTCATTTCACTACAAACATAGTCGAAGTGTGGTGTACCACCACGGATCACTGAGCCAAGAGATACAATCGCGTCGAACTTACCTGTTTTTGCTACGCGCTGAGCCACTAGAGGTAGTTCAACAGCACCAGGACAACGTACAACGGTGATGTTGTCTTCACTGACTTGACCGTGACGCTTCAAAGTGTCGATGGCACCAGACAATAGACTTTCGTTAATAAAACTGTTGAAACGAGAAATAACGATAGCAATTTTTGCGTTTGGCGCAGGGAAGCCACCCTCGATCACTTTCATAAGCCTTCCTTTAACTATGTTCATCAAGTGAGAATCGCCGGATTCTAGCACAATTTTGTGAGCAATATCTAATGGTATTTCGCCACGAAATACTGCCTTACAGCGAAGAGATAAGTCGAATTAGGGGAGAAAAATAAACGCAGAGTTATTTTCGCTGCGTTTATTTAGAAGTGGTGTTATTCACACACATACTCAACAACATTCAAACCAAAACCGCCAAGGGCATGGTATTTCTTGTTGCTGGAAGAAAGTAGACGCATGTCGTGCACACCTAAGTCTGCAAGAATTTGCGAGCCGACACCAACACGACGTGAAGTGCCCTGCTTCTTAGCCAATTTAGGCGCCTCTTCTTTGTCTTGAGCTTCAAACATTTTGACGCGATGGATCAGCAGCTCAGGCGACTCTTCATTCCCTAGAATCACCAAAACGCCCCCTTCTTGGCCAATACGCTTCATCGCTTTATCAAGCGTCCAACTGCGCTCAGCATTGCGATCGCTGCGCAGTAAATCGGTAAAGGTGTCTTGTAAGTGAACACGAACCAGTGGTGTTTGATCACCCATCGTACCTTTACGCAAAGCAAAGTGAATTTGATTATCAATGGTGTCGCGGTAGGTCACGAGATCAAACTCACCAAACTCAGTGGGTAGCTTGCACTCAGCAACGCGCTCAATCGTGGTTTCCGTGTTGTTTCGATACTCAATCAAATCGGCAATGGTGCCAAGTTTGAGACCATGCTGCTCAGCAAACACTTCCAAATCAGGGCGGCGCGCCATGGTGCCATCGTCATTCAGAATTTCAACGATAACAGAGGCTGGTTCGAAACCCGCCAAACGAGCAAGGTCGCAGCCCGCCTCAGTATGCCCCGCGCGAGTCAACACGCCACCATCTTGCGCGGCTAATGGGAAAATGTGCCCCGGTTGCACCAAGTCTGCCGCTTTAGCTTCTTTTGCGACTGCCGCTTGCACGGTACGAGCACGATCCGCTGCTGAAATACCGGTTGTCACGCCTTCCGCCGCTTCAATGGAAACGGTGAAGTTGGTAGTGTATTGCGCGTTGTTATCTTGCACCATTGGTGGTAATCCAAGACGCTGGCAACGCTCTTTGGTCATAGTCAAACAGATCAAACCGCGACCATATTTGGCCATAAAATTGATGGCTTCTGGCGTAATGTGCTCCGCCGCCATAATCAAATCACCTTCGTTTTCGCGGTCTTCATCGTCCATTAAGATGACCATTTTGCCCAAACGAATGTCTTCAATGATCTCTTGGGGTGTACTGATTGGCATAGCGATATTTCCTGTCAATTTAAGCGCTAAAACGCTGATAGACACTAGTCTGATTCATCGTTACCGAGTGTCAACCTGTGGGCTAACATTCTGTGAACTAAGCAAAACCATTCTGTTGCAAGAATTCCATGGTGATGCGGGACTCGTCATTGGATTGTGCTTGTTGACCAAGTAGCAAACGTTCCATGTAACGAGCAAGAACATCCACTTCCAAGTTAACTTTGCGCCCCACTTGGAAATCATTAATCGTGGTTTCGTCCCCCGTATGAGGAACGATGGTGAGTTTAAACGCATTCTTGCGTAGATCATTCACGGTCAAACTGATCCCATCAACGGTGATTGAGCCTTTTTCCGCAACGTATTTACTCAAGCTCTCAGGCATTGCGACCCAAAACTCGATAGCACGACCAACCTGATTACGCTCAACAATTTCACCAACGCCATCCACATGGCCAGAAACAATATGCCCGCCAAAACGGGTGGTAGGCAGCATCGCTTTCTCGAGATTGACCTTGTCACCCACTTGATAATTGGCAAAGCCCGTTTTCTTTAAAGACTCTAACGAGAGATCGGCACTGTAATGACGGTCTGAAAAATCAATCACCGTCAGGCAAACACCATTCGTGGCAATACTGTCGCCCAACTTAACGTCCGACATATCGAGCTTGCCTGTGTTAACCGTTACGGTAATGTCTTCCCCTCTTGGGGTAATCGCAGCCAAGGTTCCAACTGCTTCGATAATTCCTGTGAACATATCAACTTTCTTTTGCTTTGATGTGTGCAATGATGCGGATATCCGGCCCAACCATTCGCACATCTTTAATGTCTAAATCGATCACTTGCGACATGGCTTGCAAACCCAGCGCACCCATCAATCCACGTCCATCGCTGCCCATCAGTTTTGGGGCAAGGTAAACAATCAGTTCGTCCACCAACTGGTGTTTTATCAGTCCAGCGGCCAGCGTTGCTCCCGCTTCAACCCAAAGATGGTTAATTAACTGCGTTTGACTCAGTTGCGCGAACAGTTGCGGCAAATCGATCTGTCCGTGCTCATCCAAAGGTGCAGGGAGATCGCCTTTGGGACCAACAATGAGTCGCTCACCCTCGGTTTGGTAAAGTTTTAGCTCCGGCGAAAGCTCGGCTTGTCTGTCTAACACAACACGAGTGGGCTGACGCAGCTGCTCTTGCGGTAAAGCGCGTTGCACAGATGAAGGTAACTCGGACCAACGAACATTAAGAGACGCATTGTCAGCGAGCACCGTTTTACTGGTGGACAAAATCGCCCCTGATTGCGCCCGAAAACGTTGCACATCTCGGCGAGCTTGTGGAGAGGTGATCCACTGACTCTTGCCATTGGCTAAAGCCGTTTGACCATCGAGGGACGCGGCCATTTTGAGTTGAACAAACGGCATGCCCATTTTCATTCGCTTAATAAAAGCAGGATTCAGTGCTTCTGCTTCTGCTTGAAGTAGGCCCACCGATACCTCGATCCCTGCCTCTCGCAACATGGCAAAACCTCTCCCCGCGACTTGGGGGTTTGGGTCTTCCATTGCACACACCACTCGGCTTACCCCAGCTTTAATTAAGCCTTCCGCACACGGGGGCGTTCGACCATAGTGTGAACAAGGCTCTAGCGTGACATAAGCGGTCGCACCTTTGGCTTTGTCACCAGCCATGCGCATCGCGTGCACTTCCGCATGAGGCTCGCCAGCGCGAAAGTGAAAACCTTCTCCGACAATTTCGCCGTCGCGCAGTAAGACACAACCAACATTAGGATTAGGTGCGGTGGTATAGAGGCCGCGTTTCGCCAAAGCAATGGCGCGCAGCATCATTTGTCTATCGATTGCAGTAAATTCCGACATGGTGAACCGTTACCTTGCGTTAATCTTCCAATCTGGCGATTTCCTCACCAAATTCACGAATATCTTCAAAACTACGGTATACGGAAGCAAAGCGAATATAGGCCACTTTGTCTAAATCTTTGAGCTGTTCCATCACCAAGTTGCCGATCATTTTGCTCGGCACTTCACGCTCGCCAGTGGCACGTAATTTGGATTTGATCATGCTGATCGCCAATTCAATTGCATCGGCACTGACAGGACGTTTCTCTAAAGCACGCTGAATACCACCAACCATCTTGTCTTCATTGAACGGCTCACGGTTGCCATTGGATTTGATCACCTTTGGCATTAACAACTCCGCGGTTTCAAACGTGGTAAAACGTTCGTTACAGGCGAGGCACTGACGACGGCGACGTACTTGATGACCATCGGCCACCAAACGCGAATCAATTACTTTGGTGTCATTTTCTGAACAGAAAGGACAATGCATATCACCTCCCAATGATGCATAGATCCATCTGCACGCTATTGCGAATATCCGTGGTAATACAGCGCATCACGGCGGCAAAGCAGGTGCAGAACTTGCGGCTAGTTTAGCGGAATTGCTAGGCCGAATAAAACAAAAAGGGGCGTGATGCCCCTTTTTCAAAACGGTTTAGACCGGATATGTTAACTCAAACTCGATTACGCTTACGCGCGTGAAAGGTAATTCGCCTTGCCAACCCATTTGTAACTGGTTAACTCTTCTAATCCCATTGGACCACGTGCGTGCAATTTCTGAGTAGACACCGCCACTTCTGCGCCCAAACCAAATTGTGCGCCATCGGTAAAGCGTGTCGATGCGTTGACATACACCGCCGCAGAGCCCGCCGAGTTGATAAACAACTCAGCATTTTGCAGATGGTTCGTCATGATGGCATCAGAGTGACTCGCGTTATGTTCACGCATGTGGTCGATCGCTTCTTGCACATCCGCAACCACTTTAACTCCCAGCGTGTAACTCAACCATTCGGTATCAAAATCACCATCACTCGCATCACGCACCTGTTCAGCTTTAGTCATGTACGCTTTGGCTTTTGGCTCAACAACAAAAGTCACTTTGCCATTGAGTTTTGCCACCAGCATCGGAAGAAACTGCTCTGCGATACGCTCATGAACAAGTAAGGTATCCAGCGCATTACAAGCGGAAGGACGCTGAGCTTTTGCATTCTCCACCACATCCACGCTTTTCGCGAGATCAGCCGTTTCATCAACAAAAATATGGCTGATACCGAAACCACCAATGATCACAGGGATGGTGCTGTTCTCTTTACACATTTTGTGCAGCCCCGCGCCACCACGAGGGATGATCATGTCAACGTAATCGTCCAGTTTCAGCAATTGAGTGACCAGCTCACGATCCGGTTTTTCAATGTACTGCACCGATGCCGCTGGCAAGCCAGCTTTCGCTAACGCCGATTGAATCACCTTCACCAACTCCATGTTGGAGAAGAAGGTTTCTTTTCCGCCACGTAGGATGCTCGCATTGCCGGTTTTTAGGCACAATGCCGCGATGTCGATAGTGACATTTGGGCGCGCTTCGTAAATCACACCAACCACGCCAAGCGGCACACGACGGCGTGACAGCTGCATGCCATTTTCCAACACTTTACTGTCGATTTCGCTACCGACCGGATCCGTTAGGCTGATCACGTTACGTACATCGTTGGCGATGCCATTCAAGCGAGATTCATTCAAAAGTAAACGATCCAGCATCGCTTCGCTCAAACCCGCTTGTCGACCGAGTTCGATATCTTTGCTGTTTGCCGCCAAAATATCCGCCGCATTCGCTTCAAGTTCATCCGCAATGATGGCCAATGCTTTGTTCTTTTGCGCCGTAGAAGCGGTGGCAAGCTGAAAAGCAGCATCTTTTGCCGCTTTGCCTAATGTGATTAAATCCACTTTGTTGTCCTCTTTGATTCTGGTGAGCGACTATTCTTGAATGACAACCATGTCGTCACGGTGAATCACTTCTGAACCATAGTCATAGCCCAGAATCGAAATAATGTCTTTGCTGTGCTTACCGGCAATTTTCGCCATATCTTGGTTGGAATAACTCGCAATACCTCGCGCAACCAAATGGCCTTGTGCATCCGTTACACGGACCACTTCACCACGAGAAAACTCGCCAAGTACTTTGGTCACCCCTTTCGCCAACAAACTGCTGCTTTTTCGACCACGGCTTTCACCGCACCTTGGTCAATCACAATATCACCAGAGGCCGCAGGGCCAGCGAGAATCCAACGCTTGCGGTTTTCCAACGCCTCTTCACAAGGCAAGAAACGGGTTCCTTGAGGGGCTGGGCTCAACGCATCAAAAATGACATTTTGACCACGGCCTGCCGCAATGATGACTTCAATGCCAGCACGACGCGCAATGTCCGCAGCTTGGAGCTTTGTTGCCATCCCACCAGTACCTAATGTTGTACCGCTGCCACCAGCAATTTTACGCAAAGTATCGTCAATGACTTTAACTTCTTTGATCAGCTCAGCATTGGGATCTTTACGCGGATCGGCGGTATACAAGCCTTTTTGGTCTGTCAGCAACAGTAGTTTATCAGCACCACATAAAATGCCCACCAACGCAGAGAGGTTGTCGTTGTCACCCACTTTGATTTCGCTCGTGGCGACGGCGTCATTTTCATTAACGACAGGGATAATGCCGTTATCCACTAACGCGTTAATCGTATCTCGAGCATTGAGAAAACGTTCGCGATCTTCGAGATCCGCTCGAGTGAGCAACATTTGGCCAATTTTGATGCCATACAGTGCAAATAACGATTCCCAAGTTTGAATCAACTGACTTTGCCCAACCGCAGCAAGCAACTGTTTGCTTGCCATCGCATTGGGCAGCGCGGGGTAACCTAAGTGCTCACGTCCAGCGGCAATCGCGCCTGACGAGACGACCACCACAGAGTGGCCTTGTTTTTTTAACTCTGCACATTGGCGCGCAAGCTCAACCATATGAGCGCGATCTAACGCTAATGTACCACCGGTCAATACACTGGTTCCAAGCTTCACAACAATAGTTTTTGGTTGAGAAGCTGCGACGCTTTGTTGATTCGTTGTCATGATGTCTTCTGAAATGAAACACAAAAATAGAGAAGATGTTTTAACAATCAAATGAAGAATTCACAAGCAGAAAAGGTGCGAAAATCGCACCTTTTTGATTTAGGTAGTTCCAAGAGGATGAAATCAGACAAATTCCACAGACTGCTCGTGATACGCCACGCTTAGCTGAAAATTTTCTTCCAAGGTTTTGACTAATTTGAGGTGAAAACAGTTCTGGGTTTTGTTCACTTCTTCAAGTGCATTTTTAGGAATAGCCAAATCGAGCCAGTTCCCTTCAACATCATATTTTCCAATATGATAGTTTGCTGTAAAGCCTCCCTCAGTCGCTTCCAGCTCCATCCACCAGCCCCAAAACTCGCGCAACTCTGGTGATTTTCGATCATCAATACAAACAGACAAGCAATCAAAGTAGTAAAGCCCTTCCTTAGATTGAGGGTCTCTCAAGTAAGGCCCCATCGCTCGCAATTTTGCCAATAAACGATTGTGGGTAGGGTTGTTCGTCACTTCTGACATGTGAATCTCCATTTTCTTCAATGTTAAGAATGACAATAATTTTTATTTATCATGAGCTTAAATTTTCAGGCTCATATATCACTCTTGACTAAATTAGGAGATTTGTCACCTTAAGAGTTCATCTTCCAGCCACTTTATCGCTAAATCGAGGGATTGCTCATATCCTTGTGTAATTGTTTTGGAACTGATTTTCTTCGCTTTTCCATAAGTGCTAAAAAAAGCAACCATCTGATTATCCGAATATGGCGAGACCGGATCCCCTTCTAAGCTCATCGCCAAGATAGGCACCTTGGTTTTACGACTGCTCAAAAAGCCTTGTACTTTCAGTGACCACGCGGCCATTTGCCCCGATAAGCTGTAAATATCTACCACACTCTTACCTAAACGCGAGGCTAAGACATCGAGATACATCTTCGGCATTTGCTGCAATTTCTGTGGGGAGGCAAAAATATCATGAATAGGTGCGCCTAAGATAACGCACGCTTTGATCTTTTCTTGCTCAAGGAACGAGAGCCTCACCATGGCGTTACCGCCAAAACGAAAGCCGATCAAACCCACTCGATGATGATCGACATAAGGAATAGAGAAAAGCTCGTTCAACACCGCTTGGTGAAGGCGACTGTAATCCTCCGTTAATGGGTATTTTGAGCTGTACCCCACCGATGGCATGTCTACTGTCAACATGGCAATATCGTGCTTGGCAAGGTGATCTCGAA
The DNA here is from genome assembly GCF_000039765.1 of Vibrio vulnificus CMCP6. Classification (NCBI taxonomy): domain Bacteria; kingdom Pseudomonadati; phylum Pseudomonadota; class Gammaproteobacteria; order Vibrionales; family Vibrionaceae; genus Vibrio; species Vibrio vulnificus. Next base: position 316,571 of record NC_004459.3, read on the forward strand.
ATAGACGCCACATGTCGGTTTGCAGACTGTCTAATCCCGCACTCACAATAACCACAGGATGCGGTTTATCCGTATTGGTCAGATGCAAGTGCGCGGTGATCTTCCCTTTCTCAAATGGGATCTCGAGCTGCTTAATGATGTATTTGCTTTTTTTCGCGGCTTCAAGATAAGCGCTGTTGGCCAAAACTTGTGCTTGAATGGCCAAATTATCGCTCTTGAGGTGTGGGTAACCTGCGATGCTGTAACACAAGGATGCGGAGAAGAGCGCTTCCGATGCTGCTTCATTCGTCATCTCACCGGCACGCTTTTGATGCTCCATACCGAGCCTCGTCCATTCATAAGCCCAGTTACCACTGTGATATCCCATCACCGTATCGAGCCATTGCTCATCAGTGCGTGAATGTTTGGAAGAGGCAATACGAGCCAATACTTGTTCTTGCTCAATAGGATCGACACCTTGCCACACCCATTGCAAGCGACGAAGGTTGCGATACCAAGAAAAACCATTCTTCTCTTTAATTTCATCAAGTAAGGATTGGCTGGTCGGCATGTATTGAGTCAATGCCGAGGTTTCTTTGGCTTGCTTATGTTTGACAAATAGCGTTTCTGACAGGTTTTTGCTGACTTCTTCTGACATATTCGGGCTCAGAGTGACATTCCAAAAGACTAAAAAACAAATACGGCTCAGTGGCTTAATACTCTTTCCATGCAAGAGTGTGTGCGCCTAAAAGCCAAATCAGTATAACAGTATAAAAAAAAATGACCCGTAAAAGGGTCATTCTCTCAACAAAATCAGGATTTACTTCTGCTTTCGGTTTACTGGTTCAGCGTAAGCCAATGCCATATCCCATGGCTGCTCAATCCAAGTATCTTGAGCGATGTCGACGACATAATCATCCAACAACTCTTTACCAGAAGGTTTTGCACAAACCGCAATCAGTTTCGCTTTAGGGTACATTTCACGCAGTTTACGCGCGGTGTCACCGCTATCAACTAGATCTTCAACGATTAGGTAGCCTTCGCCGTCACCTTCCGGTGCTTTCAGTACAGTCATATCACGTTGATGATCGTGGTCATAGCTGGAAATACAGATGGTGTCGACATAGCGAATACCTAGCTCACGAGCCAGAATAGCCCCAGGAACCAAACCACCACGGCTCACTGCCCAAATGCCTTTCCATTGGTCTGCTGGCATCTGTTTTTCAGCAAGTTGACGGCAGTAAGTTTGCATGGCGTCCCAGGTAATAACGAATTTGTTGCTCATTGTAATAACCTAATTATTTGAAAAATCTATTGTCCCAAACAGACAACAGGCTCTCATAAAGATGAGAGCCCGAAACGTAACAGAAAGTTTGGGTATCGAGCTGCGCAAACGATTATTCTACCGGAACGCAACTCTAAAAGCTATTTAAGCCACCAGATACTTGATGATAAAAATAGCCGACATAATCCAGACGCTGAGTGAAACATCACGCCCTTTTCCGCTGAACAATTTAATGGCAGCGTACGCGATGAAACCTAAAGAAATCCCTTCTGCAATCGAGAAAGTCAGTGGCATCAGCAAGCATGTCACAACAACAGGAGCCGCCTCGGTTAAGTCGCGCCAATCAATGCTGACCAATCCAGAAAGCATCAAAATTGCCACGTAGAACAGGGCACCCGCTGTTGCGTACGCGGGAATCATGCCTGCCAGTGGTGAGAAGAACAGTGCCAATAGGAATAGCACACCCACGACAACCGCCGTTAAACCTGTACGGCCACCAGCCGCCACACCAGAGACACTTTCGATGTAAGACGTTGTGTTTGATGTCCCTAGTAGCGCACCTACAGAAGTCGCTGTTGAGTCAGCCAGCAGTGCTTTGTTCAAACGTGGCAGTTTGCCATCTTTCTCAATCAGGTTCGCTTTGGTTGCAACACCCACGAGCGTGCCCGCTGTGTCGAACAAGTCAACGAACAAGAAAGCAAACACCACTGAAATCATGCCTACTTCAAATACCGCAGAGAAGTCCAGTTGCATGAACGTAGGCGCAATACTTGGTGGGGTTGACATCACACCCGCCCATTGGACATCACCAAACACCAAACCAAGTGCCGTCACAGCTAAGATCGCAATCATTACTGCCCCTTTCACACCACGGTGAACCAGTGCAATAGTCAAAAAGAAACCAAAAGCCGCCAGAGCTGGTGCGAGAGAAGTGATATCGCCAAGAGAAACAAACGTCGCAGGATTATCAACAACAATGCCTGCATTTTTCAGAGCAATGAACGCAAGGAACAAGCCGATACCCGCTGAGATCCCCGTTCTCAAAGAGAGCGGAATCGAGTTGATGATCCACTCACGAATTTTGAAGATGCTCAACAGGATAAAAAGCACACCCGACACAAATACGGCCGCCAATGCGACTTGCCAGGTGTATCCCATTCCCAGAACAACCGCGTAGGTAAAGAAGGCATTTAAGCCCATACCTGGCGCCTGTGCGATTGGGTAGTTGGCAAGTAGACCCATAATGAAACAGCCAATTGCTGCGGCAAGACAGGTAGCAACAAACACGGCACCACGGTCCATTCCCGCATCAGCTAGAATCGCTGGGTTAACAAAAATGATGTAAGCCATCGTCAAGAAGGTAGTAATACCTGCAATGATCTCAGTGCGCACATTTGTGCCATGTTCGCTGAGTTTAAATAGCCTTTCGAGCATGATCGAATCCTGTAAAGGTAAAAAGTAAACGGTTGCGTAATCGATTGGCTGCAGATTATAAAGTTATCAAATAACAAATTCCAGATAGATTTTTCACTCTAATAAAGATTTCTCGCTGGATTATGAAACCAATTCAGCAAGAAAAATTAGCCGCTATTATTTTTCCTTTAAGAAACAACCAGAAAAAACAGGGGCTTTAGAAGATAAACTGAAGAATAAATCGACAATGTCGTAAACTTACACGGAATAACGAGGAAAAATTGCAGAGTTTACATGTAAGAAATGCGGCGGATTCGATTGGTTTCGGAAGTGAGGTCTGTTCTCGTATCACTAATATTGAGAAAACAAAAAAACGCCACTCAATTTGAGTGGCGGTAGAATCATGTCAGTTCGATTACTGAAAGAAAATTCCAATTTAGGGGTGAACAAATCGTTCGGGGGTCACATGCACTTGGTTAGCGTACGTTACTTGTAACCAAAGCTTGTTGGGTATGCAAAGTTGCTGGTGTAAACAGAGTTGTTTGTCCAAAACATTGCAGATGCTAAACCTTTCATAACTATCACCTTATTAAATCAATTAAACACGTTTGATTTCTCGGTTCCTTGGAGGCGATAAACGGACTCATCCTTTGAGCATTTTGTCTTCGCTTTAGAAGTTGGTTACAAATATACCACCAAGAAATTTTATTACAATACTTTTAGTGATTAAAATCACATAAATTTCATTTAATGATCTATATCAAGTTAATTTGGTAATTAAATTACAGAATTATCAAACTCAAAATAGGTTAAGTTACAGAGCATAACCAACCAATTGAGTAAGCGCTGACAGCGATGTTCACATTCTGTGACAGTGCACTTGTAAACAGCCTGTGACTGGCACTACTCGGCTCTGCTTGCAAGTGATATCCTTGCTCACAACTTATTATCTGCTGAACCCACAACCATCTAATCTACTGGGCTAACAGCAGTGCCATCATCCGGCAAACCTAGAAAAAGGAGTCATCTGTGTCTGAGTTCCATTCTGAAATCAGTACCTTATCACCTGCTCCACTTTGGCAGTTTTTTGATAAGATTTGTTCTATCCCACACCCATCAAAGCATGAAGAAGCCCTTGCTCAGTACATCGTCAACTGGGCGACGGAGCAAGGTCTAGACGTCCGTCGCGATCCAACCGGCAATGTGTTTATTAAAAAGCCTGCGACACCAGGCATGGAAAACAAAAAGGGTGTTGTTCTTCAAGCGCACATCGACATGGTGCCTCAGAAAAACGAAGACACTCAACACGACTTCGCCACCGATCCTATTCGTCCATACATTGACGGTGAGTGGGTGACCGCAGAAGGTACGACGCTCGGTGCGGATAATGGAATTGGCATGGCTTCCTGCCTTGCGGTGTTGGCCTCAACAGAGATCAAGCATGGTCCAATTGAAGTACTGCTAACCATTGATGAAGAAGCGGGCATGACGGGTGCTTTTGGTTTGGAAGCGGGTTGGCTAGAAGGCGACATTCTTCTTAATACCGATTCTGAACAAGAAGGTGAAGTCTACATGGGCTGCGCAGGCGGTATCGACGGCGCGATGACGTTTGATATTCAACGCGAAGCGGTTCCTGCGGGCTTTATTACTCGTCAGTTAACGCTAAAAGGCTTAAAAGGCGGTCACTCAGGTTGTGACATCCACACTGGCCGCGGTAACGCAAACAAACTGATGGCACGTTTCCTTGCTGGCCATGCACAAGAATTGGATCTGCGTTTAGTAGAGTTCCGCGGTGGTAGCCTGCGTAATGCGATTCCTCGTGAAGCATTCGTCAAAGTGGCGCTGCCTGCAGAAAAACAAGATAAGCTTGCTCAACTGTTTGACTACTACACTGAACTTCTAAAAACCGAGCTCGGTAAAGTGGAAACCAACATTGTCACGTTTAACCAAGCGGTTGATGTGGAAGCTGGTGTATTGACGAATGCTGATCAACAACGCTTTGTCGCTGCATTAAATGCTTGTCCAAACGGTGTCATTCGCATGAGCGATGAGATTGAAGGTGTGGTTGAAACGTCGCTTAACGTGGGTGTAATCACCACTGAAGAGAACAAAATCACCGTATTGTGCTTGATCCGTTCACTGATCGACTCAGGTCGCAGCCAAGTGGAAAGCATGCTGACATCAGTAGCGGAACTGGCAGGTGCACACATCGTGTTCTCTGGCGCTTACCCAGGTTGGAAACCGGATGCTGATTCTGAAATCATGGCGATCTTCCGTGATATGTACGAAGGCATTTACGGTCACAAACCGAACATCATGGTCATTCACGCGGGCCTAGAATGCGGCCTATTCAAGAAACCTTACCCTGACATGGACATGGTGTCATTTGGCCCAACGATTAAATTCCCGCACTCTCCAGATGAAAAAGTGAAGATTGACACGGTACAACTCTACTGGGATCAAATGGTGGCGTTACTGGAAGCGATTCCTGAAAAGGCGTAACACGATAAAAACAAAGGGCGCGAAACTCGCGCCCTTTCTGTCTCGTTCACTATCGATTAAGCACGATTTTGCGCGTAAGCCGCTAGCTCATCCATTGAAGTTTGTGCAACCACTTCACCATCAATGTAGTACGTCACGAAATCACCTTCACGTACACCGGTCAATATCGCTTTTTCACCATTGTTGTAGGTGATGTCCATTTGAACGGTATTTTCGTCGATCTGCTGCATCATACCTTGCTCAATGATACGGTTGTTCGTTAACGGCGCAATCGGTGCAGTTGTTAGCGACTTGTCTAGTTGGTGGTTCACATCAATGTAAGTGTCCATCTTAGTGTCAAAGATGTGTGGCTTGCCGTTTAGAGGGTTTTTGCCCGTCCAGAATTCCAGTGAGTTAAACACAATGTAGTCTGCTGCAATCGCCACACCGTATACTGGCGCCAACAACATGTTTAGACCACCACGAGCATAACGGTTGTCTACAGCTTTCAGGTTGAAGCCCATAACATAACCCGTTACTGCATTGCTACCTACACAGCCAGACAATGCCATTGCTGCTACAGATAATGCCACGACTTTAGTGATCGTCTTTTTCATATTTACCTCGAATGTAATTTGGAGAACAGGAATTGGGGGCGCATATTAGCGCAGATAAAAACCATCCTCAAAGTAGGAAAATTCTGTGCTGCTAAAGCAATCTCAAAATTAAGACTCTTTACATAACAAGGTCATATACCAAAACAAGACACATTGAGCGATTAAATTTCAATCAGCCAAAATTAACAACCTATCGACAAAAATCAGAGAAAAGTCAGTGAACGATTAGCGATTTTTATCGTAATCTTAATAAGGTCGAATGGTTTCACCTTAGCTGCGTTGTTAGAGTCAGTGGAACAGCAAATACAGGAAGTAGTATGGTTCGTATCAAGAAAAACAAAGTGTTCGAGATCTTAGGGCACAAAATTCCCCCCGCACAACGGTTAGAGATAGAGCTCGATGCGGCGCAGCTTTACACCCACTCTCCTCTTTCGATCCCGATTGAGATCATCAATGGACGCAATGCTGGCCCTGTACTGATGATCAACGCTGCAATACATGGTGATGAACTCAATGGCGTTGAGATTGTTAGACAACTGATTAACAGCCTCGATCCCAACCAAATCAAAGGTACCGTTATTGCCGTTCCAATCGTGAATGTGTTCGGGTTTATTCATAAATCTCGCTATCTGCCGGACAGACGCGATCTCAACCGCTGTTTTCCCGGTAGTGAAAAAGGCGCACTGGCTTCACGCATGGCACATACCTTCTTTAGTAATGTGGCCCTAAGAGCCGACTATATTCTTGATCTTCACACCGGAGCCATCCATCGAACCAATTTGCCTCAAATCCGTGCCAATTTGAGTAATCCAGAAACGTTGAGAATAGCCAAAGCCTTCGGCGCGCCCGTTATCATCGATTCAGCCCTTAGAGATGGTTCCATTCGCTCCGAAGCTGAAAAATGCGATATTCCCGTACTAACCTATGAAGCTGGCGAAGCGCTCAGATTTGATCCTCTCTCCATTAGTGCCGGAGTGCTCGGTGTTAAACGCGTGATGCAAGCTATTGGCATGCTCCGAGCCAGTCGAAAAAAATTGCCTCAACCTGTCATCGCTAAGTCCACCAGTTGGGTACGAGCATCAGGAAACGGCATTTTGCGTACCGTGGTCAACTTGGGCGCCAAAGTTGAAAAAGGGGAAACCTTAGCCTATATCAGTTCACCGCTGGGCCATGATGAAGTGGAGTTGAAAGCCCCGAAAGGTGGCATTGTGATTGGCCAACAAACACTGCCTCTGGTTAATGAAGGAGACGCTATTTTTAATGTGGCTTACTTCCGTCAAGATGACGAAGTCGTCGAGCAAGTGGTAGAAAGCTATATTGAAGAGCTCGTTGAAAGTGACATTGACTTGATCACCACAGGGCAAATCCCCCTTTAACCTTTTTTCGCTACAATACGTTGGCTCATGCTATTGACGTGAGCCATACATATCATTACACGAAATAAATTGAACGGCGTTTTATTGATATTTACCATCACTGGATTATTGATATAGCCGCCGAGTCACTATGATGTTTCGTTCCATTCTTTCTTTTGTCGCTTTGTTGTCACTGCCAAGCATGGCACAACATACCCAAACACCGGATCTCGCCCACTACCTGCAACAGCATTTTGAAGCCAATCAGGATCCGAGTCAGGACAGAATGACACAAACGGAAAACCTATCGACATCGCTTGATCTGGACGCAGGGAAGGAAAACATCGAATGGACCTTAGATCGTGGAGCGAATCGCATCAACTGCGACATGCTGGTCTCTCAATCAGGTCAAGAGCCCCACTTTGACTATGGCGAAGCCAAAGATCTTTCTGATGGTTTGCAACACTTCGACTTACCAAAACGCAAAAGCGAACAAGAATATTACCGCAATCAAGTCAACAGCAATACGCCGGGATTAATCCCTAGTAGCAAGCAGTTTGCCGCCCCTGCGGCGGGAGACTTCCATGTTTCACTCTCCTCAGATTGCTTCAACTAACCTAGGTAAAACGCATAAATGCAAAAAGCCCCGATGTGTGAGCATCGGGGCTTTTTCAAACAGTATCCAGCAGACGATTACTCTTCGTCATCTTCTTCAACATCGCGAGCGCGACGTTGTTCTGCTTTACGTAGTTTTGCGCTCAACGCTTCAGCATCGCGCTCTTTGCGTTGCTGAGCTTTACGCTCGTTGCGCTCGGCTTGGTTTTTAACAAAACCAGCGAGTTCAGCTTCTGCCCACGCTTGAGCAGCCGCTTCAGAGTCAAAACCCATTTGACGTTTTGAAACAACAGTTTTACGAGAGGTTACTTGACGAGTAATCTCAGCCGCCCAACCTTCACGTTTCTCAGTCACGCGGATGGCAAATTTTTGGTTTTTAGACATGTCAGATGTTCCTAAGGGATTGTAAAGGGATTCAAGCCATCCCTTGGCAAGCGGCGTATTAGACCACAATTATTTGCGATTGGCTATTGGCTCACTGATAAAAAAACCGCCAGAGAAACTCTCTAGCGGTTTATTCAGTATCACATTATTTCAATCGGATTAGCCTAGATTTTTGCGTGCGTTTTGGAACATACGCATCCACGCGCCATTTTCACCCCAACCTTCTGGTGCCCATGAGTTCGCTACGGTGCGGAAGACACGCTCTGGGTGCGGCATCATGATGGTTACGCGACCATCTTTTGTCGTCAAACCGGTAATCGCATTTGGTGAACCATTCGGGTTGTTCGGGTATTGCTGTGTTGGATTTCCTAGGTTATCAACAAAGCGGACCGCAACGGTGCCCGATGCTTCAATCGCAGCGAGATGTTGAGCATCGCGTACTTCCACGCGACCTTCGCCGTGCGAAACAGCGATAGGCATACGAGAGCCAGCCATGCCATCAAAGAAGACGGAATCCGATTTCTGTACTTCGACTAGGCTAAAGCGTGCTTCAAAACGCTCTGATTCGTTGCGAACGAAACGTGGCCACAAGTCGGCACCTGGGATCAATTCTTTCAAGTTTGAAAGCATCTGACAGCCGTTACATACACCCAGTGAGAAGGTGTTTTCACGATTAAAGAAGGCTTGGAACTGCTCACGTGCTTGCGCATTAAAGAGCACAGATTTCGCCCAACCTTCACCCGCACCTAATACATCACCGTACGAGAAACCACCACAAGCCACTAGACCATGGTACTCATCCAGCACTGCTTGACCCGTCAGAATGTCACTCATGTGGATGTCAGTCGCTTCAAAGCCAGCACGGTCAAACGCTGCTGCCATTTCAACGTGAGAGTTAACCCCCTGCTCACGCAGGATCGCCATCTTAGGTTTCGCGCCTTTCGCGATATAAGGAGCTGCGATATCTTCATTCACATCAAAGCTTAGAGATACATTCAGACCTGGGTCTGAATTGTCTTTCTTCGCTTCAAACTCTTGGTCTGCACACGCTGGGTTATCGCGCAGTGCCTGCATCTTATGCGTCGTTTCCGCCCAGATAACACGCAAATCTGTGCGTGAACGTTCCAGTATCACAGCATCACCAGAGCGAATCACAAAGTTGTCTGAAGCATCAATTGCACCAATTACGTGTGAACACGCTTCTAGACCATTTGCCGCCAACGTCGACAGCACGGAATCCAATTCATCGTTCTTAACTTGAACAACCGCACCGAGCTCTTCGTTAAATAACGCAGCCAGAACATCGTCACCCAACGCAGCGATATTCGCGTTGACACCGCAGTGACCAGCAAATGCCATCTCTGCAAGCGTCACCAATAGGCCACCATCCCCTTTATCGTGGTACGCAAGCAATTTGTCTTGACGAACCAGAGCTTGCATCGCATCGAAGAAGCCTTTCAACTGTTCTGCGTTGTCGACGTCAGCCGGTTTATCACCCAATTGCTTGTAAACCTGAGCCAGCGCCGTAGCACCTAGGCGGTTCTTACCGTTGCCAAGGTCAACAAGAACAAGTGAAGTCTCGCCTTTGTCGGTACGCAGCTGAGGAGTAATGGTTTTACGTACATCTTCAACACGAGCAAACGCGGTGATGATCAGAGACAGTGGAGAAGTCACTTCTTTCTCTTCACCGTTCTCATTCCACTTGGTCTTCATTGACATTGAGTCTTTACCAACAGGGATAGTAAGACCTAATGCAGGGCACAGTTCTTCACCCACCGCTTTCACCGCTTCGTAAAGACCCGCGTCTTCACCTGGGTGACCTGCTGGTGACATCCAGTTTGCCGACAGCTTAATGCGCTTGATATCGCCGATGTCAGTCGCTGCGATGTTAGTGAGAGACTCACCAACGGCTAGACGAGCTGACGCGCCAAAATCAAGCAGCGCAACAGGCGTACGTTCACCCATAGACATCGCTTCACCGTGGTACGTATCGTAGCTGGCAGCTGTTACTGCACAGTTTGCAACTGGCACCTGCCACGGACCGACCATTTGGTCGCGCGCCACTAAGCCTGTGACGGTACGGTCACCAATGGTGATCAAGAAAGTTTTTTCAGCCACGGTTGGAAGACGAAGTACACGATCCACCGCTTCATTAAGTTCGATGCCATCACGCGTCATCGCTGGGCTGTCCACTTTGAGTGTGGTTGCTTCACGGTGCATCTTTGGTGGTTTGCCAAGCAGAATGTCCATTGGCATATCAATCGGTGTATTGTCGAAGTGCGCATCTTCCAGCGTTAGGTGACGCTCTTCCGTTGCCACACCGACCACGGCGTATGGCGCACGCTCACGTTTACAGATTGCATCAAATGCCGCCATGTTTTCTGGTGCGACCGCGAGCACATAACGCTCTTGAGATTCGTTACACCAGATTTCCAATGGGCTCATTCCCGGTTCATCGTTTGGTACATCGCGCAGCTGGAACTTACCACCACGCTCACCATCATTGACCAATTCGGGTAACGCATTTGAAATACCACCTGCGCCAACATCGTGAATAAACGCGATTGGGTTGTTGTCGCCAAGCTGCCAACAGCGATCGATCACTTCCTGACAACGGCGTTCCATCTCTGGGTTTTCACGCTGTACCGAAGCAAAATCCAGATCTTCGGCCGACTGACCTGATGCCATAGACGAAGCGGCACCACCACCCAGACCAATGTTCATCGCCGGGCCACCCAGTACGATTAAGCTCGCACCGACAGGGATCTCTTTCTTCTGCACGTGTTCATCACGAATGTTACCCATACCACCAGCAATCATGATTGGCTTGTGGTAGCCACGCACTTCTTCACCTGCGTGTGACGTCACTTTCTCTTCGTAAGTACGGAAGTAACCAAGGAGGTTTGGACGACCAAATTCATTGTTGAATGCCGCGCCACCAAGCGGGCCTTCTAGCATGATGTCAAGGGCGTTGACAATACGACCCGGCTTACCAAAATCGGTTTCCCATGGCTGTTCAAAGCCAGGAATGCGCAAGTTCGAGGTGGTAAAGCCAACCAGACCCGCTTTTGGCTTGCCGCCAATACCGGTTGCGCCTTCGTCACGAATTTCACCACCAGAACCGGTGGAAGCACCTGGCCATGGTGAAATTGCGGTTGGGTGGTTGTGCGTCTCTACCTTCATCAAGATGTGTGCATCTTCGTGATGGTAGTTGTATTGACGCGTTTCTGGATCGGGGAAGAAACGACCCACTTTTGAACCCGTCATTACCGCCGCGTTATCTTTGTAGGCAGACAGCACGTGATCTGGCGTTGTTTCAAAGGTATTTTTGATCATCTTAAACAGCGATTTTGGCTGTTCCACACCGTCGATCGTCCAATCGGCGTTAAAGATCTTGTGACGACAGTGCTCAGAGTTGGCCTGAGCAAACATCATAAGTTCGATGTCATTTGGATTACGGCCAAGCTTAGTAAAGTTCTCCACCAAGTAATCAATTTCATCTTCTGCCAATGCTAGGCCAAGTGAAACGTTGGCTTCTTCAAGCGCGAGACGACCTCCAGAAAGGATATCCACCTGAGTCATTGGTGCAGGCTGCGCAACGCTGAACAATGCCGCTGCCGCTTCTAGATCACCAAATACCGCTTCCATCATACGGTCATGAATAATGCTTTTTACGATGTCGATTTGTACGCTAGAAAGCTCTGAAGACGACTCAACATAGTACGCCGTGCCGCGCTCTAAACGCTTCACTGCGTTAAGGCCACAGTTTTGTGCAATGTCTGTCGCTTTTGATGACCAAGGAGAGATGGTGCCAGGACGAGGAGTGACCAGCAATAAGAGACCTTGAGGCTCGTGCTCTTCGATAGTTGGGCCGTAAGTAAGAAGTTTCTCTAACTTTTCTAGCGCTTCTGCGTCTAACTCAGAGGTCAAATCCGCAAAGTGCATAAACTCGGCGTAAATGCCCGTTACAGGCAGATCTTGTTCACGACAAAGTTCCAGTAGTTTATTAACTCGAAACTCAGAAAGAGCTGGGGAGCCACGCAAAATTCTCATGTGCTTAGGTCTCTTATGCAATTGATTAAGGTGATATTGGAATAAATTCAGTGGGTTATACTGTTTTACTTCGAACTTATGCCGATTGCACCTCTCTGTTGCGGGCGCATTATATAGCAATTGTTTTTGTGATGTAACACCAAAAGCAACCGTTTGCGTCACTTTTTTTGTCAAATTTGAAATACAACCAAAATGTCGTCGCTAAGAAAAGGTGTACAATTTTGCCTATCGCTTTTTCTTTGCCTACCTTGCCCGCTTTGATATAAAGAGACGAATCGATTTTTGAGAGCAGACTTGATGCCAATATTTAATCTTCACCAACTACGTAACTTTCTGTTTATTATCGCGACAACGCTGTTTTTATCAGCGTGTCAGATTGAATCAAAGCCCACTAGCGAGCTTGATCAGATCAAACAGAGAGGTGTACTCCGTGTCGGCACTCTCAATAATCAACTCTCTTATTACATCGGTCCTGATGGCCAAACTGGTTTAGATTACGAACTCGCTCGCCAGTTTGCAGATGAACTTGGCGTCAAACTTGAAGTGAAAGTGGCTTTTCGCCAAGCCGAGTTGTTCCCCATGCTCAAACGCGGAGACATCGACCTCATCGCCACCGGTCTCAACCAGACCCCAAGAGCGATTAAACAATTTCGCCCCGGCCCAAGTTATTATTACGTCAGTCAAGTCGTGGTGTACAAAAATGGTGCCCTACGCCCACGTAACTTAAAACAGTTAGTCGAATACCAAAACGCCAAAACCGCCTCCGAAGATGAAGCCGAAGCGAGTAACAATGCGGCTGCCAACACTCTGCAAGTAGTGAAACAATCACAAAATGTGACGTTGTTGAAATCGCTACAGAGCGATTACCCAGAGCTGCAATTTACCACCGTCTCTGATGCCGATAATTATGATTTGCTTCGCCGTGTCTCAACTGGGGAGCTGAGGTTTGCCATCAGCGATTCTATCGAATTATCACTGGCTCAACGTCTCTACCCCGATTTAGCCACCGCATTTGAAGTCACCGAAGATCAACCTGTTTCTTGGTTTGTTCGCCGTTCACCGGATGAATCTTTGTATGCGCTGATGATTGAGTTTTTCGGCAACATTAGCCAATCTGGCGAACTTGCACGCCTAGAAGAAAAATACATTGGCCACATTGGCAGCTTCGATTATGTGGATACGCGCGCCTTTATCCGTGCGTTGGACAATAAATTACCCAAATGGGCTCCTTTATTTGAGCAATATTCTGCAGAATTTGACTGGCGCTTAATTGCCGCTCTGGCGTACCAAGAATCACATTGGAATCCCCTCGCGAAATCGCCGACCGGTGTGCGCGGTATGATGATGCTGACGTTGCCGACTGCGCAAAGTGTTGGGGTAAAAAACCGCTTAGACCCAGAGCAGTCTATCCGCGGTGGCGTTGAATATCTGCGTCGTATTGTCGCTCGTGTACCTGAATCGATCCCTCAACATGAGAAAATCTGGTTTGCTTTAGCATCCTACAACGTTGGCTTTGGTCATATGATGGATGCACGCCGTTTAACCAAACGACAAGGTGGCGATCCAGATTCTTGGGGAGATGTGAAAGAGAGACTGCCGCTATTAAGACAGAAGAAGTATTTCAGCCAAACTCGCTACGGTTATGCCCGTGGAGACGAGGCGAAAAATTACGTTGAGAATATCCGCCGCTACTACCAAAGCATCATTGGTCATGTGGGACAAAACTCTCTGATTGCGAGCGATCAAGAGGGCGAAATTCAAGTGATCCCGCCACTCGAAAACAGTGAGCTAGTGGCAGCTAGCGACATTGACGCTGCAGAAAACGAAGCTCTGTCGCCAGATGTCGGTGTCAGCCAAGCGACACTCACCACAGAAGTCCAACCTTAAGAGCAGAAGTGGAGCGATTTTTGTAAAAGTCGATTGCTTTTTATCGGCAACTTTATCTAAAATCGCTCTTCTGAATTAAGCTAAGCGGACCACTTCGGTCGTTCTAAATCTTAGCGTCACTTTCCAAGCGTCAAGCTTGTACTGAAAGAGTTCATATTTAGCCACCCCAAAGACTGCTCTTAAAGCCAAGGCTCTAAAGAATGCGGAGACGTTATCGTCGTCGTTAAGGGGATTATTTATCGTCAGTAGGAGGTCGTTGTGTTAAGACGTCGCGTCCAATCCAAACGCCTGAACAAAACTGTAGCGGCTAACCGACGTAAACGTAAGTTAGCGAATACAAAAAGAAAAATTAGCGCTCGCAATCGCATTTTTGTGCACCTTGTGAACCACGCTTAATTGATGAGTAAACATCTGCACCATGAAACGCAGATGTTTGCTACTACTCTCTACTTTTCTTCCTCGTCCACATCTTCATGATCACTTTGAGTCTGCTGCTCCTTCTTCAACGCCTTGATCTCTTTTCGACGGCGCTTAAAAAAGGCCTGTAACTGCTCACGACATTCCAACTCTAACAATCCTTTTTCGATGGTTGCGTAGTGATATGCCGCTTGACTAGAAAACAGATCGAGTACCGTCCCTGCCGCCCCCGCTTTCAAATCAGGAGCACCAAAGACAATGCGTTTCACACGGCTATGCAGCAGTGCGCCCGCACACATTGGGCAAGGCTCTAAGGTGACGTACAACGTGGTGTCAAGCAGACGATAGTTACCCAGACTCTGCCCAGCTTGGCGTAAGGTCTGTATTTCTGCATGGGCCGTTGCATCATGTTGACCAATCGATTGATTCCACCCTTCAGCAATCACTTCGCCATCTTTGACCAGTACCGCGCCAACAGGCACTTCCCCTTCACTTTCAGCAATCGCGGCAAGCTCAATCGCTCTGCGCATAAAAACTTCATCTTGAAGTGAAAAGGGTTGATGTGTCTCTGCCATGTTTACCTCTATCGTCTGGGTTGGGGATTATAGCGGTTATGCGGCTGCAGATAAATGTTGTGCCAGATGATCCACCAGCAAACGAACTTTCGGCGATAAATGTCGATTGTGTGGATACAGCGCCCAAACCCCTTCACGATCATCACGAAAATGCGCCAGTACTTCGATAAGTCGCCCTGCGTGCAAGTGCTCATCAACGTAGTAATCCGGTAACTGAACCAAACCAATCCCTTTCAGAGCGGCATCCAATAGCACAACACCACTAGAGCAACGAATACGCCCATTCACTTTAATGGAACGACCTTGATGATTCTCTTTGAAACGCCAATGATCGTGGGTACCGATCAGGCAGTTGTGTGACGACAAATCCGATAACGTGTGAGGCATGCCATGCTGTTCAAAATATTCTGGCGTCGCACAAACATGCAGATGACGATCACTTAGTCGACGCGCCATGGAACTAGAATCTTCAAGCTGACCCAGCCGAACCGCGATATCCACACCCTGCTCAATCAAGTCGAGCTTTTGGTTGGTGAGCACTAACTCTAAATCAATTTTAGGGTAACGAATCAGAAAGTCATTCAGCAACGGCGCGATCTTTTGCTCACCGTAAGTGACCGGGGCGGTAATTCTTAATTTCCCTTGTGGCGTCTGCTGCATTTGTGTCACGGCTAGCTCCGCTTGATGAAGCCCTTCCAATATGCTGCGACAATGCTGAACGTAGATCTGCCCAGCCTCAGTCAGTGACACTTTTCTTGTTGAGCGCAGTAACAGCTTCACACCTAACCGCTCTTCCAGTTGTCCGACTCGGCGGCTCACATTTGCGACCGATGTTTCTAAGCGCGTGGCGGCCTGAGTGAAGCTGCCGCTTTCGGCCACCGCAACAAACTCGTTCACACCTTCCCAATGAATATTGGCCATCACACTTCTCCTTCACATTCATTATTACTCATGTGTAAAAGTCATTCTCAATTTAACAGGATTATAAAACAATTTGGAATGACTATACTGAAATTCTTGGTTCGGTGTGCCTATACGCCACCGCTTAGTTAGACGCTTAAAGGAGCCTCTCCATGACTCAAGATAAATTCATCAAATCTCGCGCCGCTGTAGCTTGGGGGCCAAAACAACCACTGAGCATCGAAGAAGTCGATGTCATGCTGCCCAGAAAAGGCGAAGTCCTTGTTCGCATCGTCGCGACTGGGGTTTGTCACACGGATGCTTTTACGCTGTCAGGAGATGATCCAGAAGGGGTTTTTCCAGCGATTTTAGGTCATGAAGGTGGCGGTATTGTCGAAATGGTTGGCGAAGGGGTAACCAGCGTCTCAGTCGGTGATCACGTCATTCCCCTTTACACCGCAGAGTGTGGTCAATGTAAGTTCTGTCTGTCTGGTAAAACCAACTTGTGCCAAGCCGTGCGAGAAACACAAGGTAAAGGCTTAATGCCTGATGGCACGACGCGATTTTATAAAGATGGCAAGCCTATCTTCCACTATATGGGCTGCTCAACCTTTTCGGAGTACACCGTGTTACCTGAAATCTCACTAGCAAAAGTAAATAAAGAAGCGCCGCTGGAAGAGATCTGCTTACTTGGCTGTGGTGTCACGACTGGGATGGGCGCGGTAATCAATACAGCAAAAGTGAAGCAAGGTGATACGGTTGCGATCTTCGGCTTAGGTGGGATCGGCTTATCAGCGATTATTGGTGCGCGTATGGCTGGTGCGAGTCGCATTATTGCCGTTGATATCAACGATAGAAAATTTGAATTAGCCAAGCAGCTGGGTGCCACAGATTGCATTAACCCTAAAGAACATGCTCAGCCGATCCAAGAGGTAATCATCGAGATGACTGACGGCGGTGTGGATTTTTCTTTCGAATGCATCGGTAATGTCAACGTCATGCGCCAAGCGCTCGAATGCTGCCATAAGGGCTGGGGGGAATCTGTCATCATCGGGGTCGCAGGAGCAGGGCAAGAAATCTCAACACGCCCTTTCCAACTGGTCACAGGTCGAGTTTGGCGTGGTAGCGCTTTTGGCGGCGTGAAAGGTCGTTCTCAACTGCCTGCGATTGTTGAACAATACCTTGCTGGTGAATTTGGTTTACAAGAATTCATCACGCATACAATGCCACTAGAAGGGATCAACGACGCCTTTGAACTGATGCACTCAGGAGAGAGCATTCGCTCAGTAGTTCACTTCGAATAACCCCTCCCCTATTAACATTGGCGAGCTTCGGCTCGCCAAAGGAGCAAGCATGGTTTTGACCCACCTTAGCCAATCAAAAGTTTTCCAAGGTTGGCACAAGCAGTACCAACATCACTCAAGCACGCTTAATTGCGAGATGCGATTTGCGATTTTTTTGCCTCCCCAAGCCACCAACCATCACAAAGTACCCGTCCTGTATTGGTTATCCGGCCTCACCTGTAGCGACGAAAACTTTATGCAAAAAGCGGCTGCATTTGAAAAGGCGGCAGAGCTAGGTATGGCTATTGTTGCCCCCGATACCAGCCCCAGAGGTGAAGGGGTCGCCGACGATCCCGATGGGCACTATGACCTTGGTCTTGGCGCTGGATTTTACCTTAATGCCACTCAAACGCCGTGGAAAAAGCATTATCAGATGTACGACTACATCGTGAGTGAGCTGCCTCAGTTAATTGAAGCTAATTTTCCTGTCACGGAAAAAAGGGCCATTGCAGGACACAGTATGGGAGGACACGGCGCTCTGACGATTGGGATTCGCAATCCAGAGCGATATTGCTCTATTTCCGCATTCAGTCCAATTTGTCACCCCACTAAGGCACCTTGGGGGCAAAAAGCCTTTCGCCATTATTTAGGGGAAGAGACTGAACAATGGGCACAATACGATGCCGTTGAACTGCTCAAAGAGCATTGCCTTACACGCCCGTTGCTGGTCGACCAAGGTGCTGCCGACCCCTTCTTAGAAGAACAACTGCAAATTGAGACGCTGCAACAAGCGTTACAAAACGCTCCTGCACATACTCAAATTCGCCTGCAGCCGGGGTACGATCACAGCTATTTCTTCATCCAAAGCTTTATTGCGGACCATCTCTCCTTTCACTGGCAACACCTTTGCGCATAACGTAAAAAAGCCTGCTGAAGCAGGCTTTTTTCTTATCCAATGGTATTACATTGTGTAGGTGTATGGCGCTTGAACACCCAGCGGAATACCCACTGCCCAGTAAGCAAGCAAGAAGATCGTCCAACCAATCAGCATCGCAATAGAGAATGGCATCATCAGTGATGCAAGCGTACCGATACCGGTTGATTTCACGTAACGTTGACAGTAAACAACAACGAGTGGGAAGAACACCATCAAAGGTGAAATGATGTTGGATACAGAGTCACCCACACGGTAAGCCGCTTGAGAAAGCTCTGGAGAAATACCCACAGCCATTAGCATTGGAACTAGGATAGGACCAATCAATGCCCACTTAGCCGATGCTGAACCGATAAGTAGGTTCACTGACGCCGTCAGCAGAATCATACCAACGATGGTCGCTTCACCCGGCAGGTTCATCGCTTTCAGACCTTCAGCGCCGTAAAGCGCCAACATGGTACCGATGTTTGACTGAGCAAATGCCGACAAGAACTGTGCACAGAAGAACGACATCACAATGTATGCGCCCATCGTCGACATTGTTGTTGCCATCGCTTTGATGATGTCGTTACTGGATTTGAACGTGCCAGACACACGACCGTAGACATAACCAGGGATGATAAACAGGATGAAGATCAATGGCACAATTGACTTCATGATCGGAGCAGAGAACGCCGTAATTTCACCATTTGGTGAACGCAGCGCTGAGTTTTCAGGCCAGATAGCCGCGATAAGCAGCGCAATACCTGCCATCATCGCCCAACCAGCGTAACGGAACGCTTTCGATTCTAACTCGGTGAATGAACCAAGATCCGGTGCTTTTTCCGCATCGTCATCAATCGGAGTACTCGCTAGACGAGGCTCGATGATTTTCTCTGTCACATACCAGCCAATCGCAATGATGATCACCGAAGAAAGACCAGTGAAGAAAATGTTCGCCAGTGGGTTAACCACGTATGCAGGATCCAGAACCTGAGCTGCCGTTTGTGTAAAGCCAGCCAATAGAGGGTCGATACCTGAAGGGATAAAGTTGGCCGAGAAACCACCTGATACACCCGCAAACGCAGCCGCGATACCCGCAAGAGGGTGACGACCTGCCGCATGGAAAATGATACCACCTAGAGGAATAACCAGTACGTAGCCTGCATCCGCTGCGGTGTGCGATACGATCGCCACCAAAATCAGCATAGGAGTCAGAAGCTTAGCTGGCGTGAAATTCAGCATCTTCTTAAGGCCTGTGGTAATAAAGCCTGAAGAGTCCGCAACACCGACACCAAGCATCGCCACTAACACGATCCCTAGAGGTGCAAAACCAGTAAACGTGGTCACCATGTTTGCAAGGAAACTGGCTAATGATTCACCGGTTAGAAGGTTTTTGATTGCAAGAGCGTCGCCAGTTCGAGGATTGATAAGATCAAACGAAACGTTTGACAAAAGTGCAGACGCAGCCCAAGTAATCACTAGTGCCCAGAAGAACAAAATCGCAGGATCTGGGATCTTGTTCCCTACCCTTTCGATGAAGTTCAAAAAACGATCCATACCGCTCGGCTTCGGCGATGGCGCTTGATTTACAGCTTGGTTACTCATGGTAACTCCATAATCAATGATGTTGGTGCCAATGGCTTCTTAAAATTATTGTTTCAGCCTATTTTTCAACGTTTGATTCTATTAAATCCGTTTAAGAAAAGCACAAGGTTCCGAAAGTTTTTCCATATTTGGAGACATATTTTGCAAAAACACAATCAATGTGCAACAAATTAAATACAATCAAAAACCCTTTTTTGAAACAAAAACGACACCATATTGAAATACATCACGATAACAACTGAAGCACCTGCCACCATTTAACCACTCAATATCAACTCATCACATATCAAATTCGCTGTATTTGGAAATCATTGTTTTAAGCTCAATAGAGTGCGAATCACCTAGCCGATCCGTCCACGTAGTTTTTATCTCTATTGTTTTTAAGGCACCGGAAACACTACTGCTAGGAACATTCCAATACACGTTGTAACCACTAGCAACAGCAGAACTTCCCGCAGAGAAATCTGTCGAAAAGTCAGCCCCAGAAATAGATGACATAGCATCAGAAATACCACGTGTCCGAAACCATTCGAGTTTTTGTTCTGCTAAGTTGAGCGCCTCAATGCTCCTCTCAGCAAAATCAGCTTTACGCTCCATGTACACTTGAAGTTTTATCAACCCCAAGGCTCCGATACCAATAAGTAGAAAAGAGATCAGCACTTCTATCAAACTGAAACCACTTTGCTTACAAATCATTCCAGCTCCCCTTCTCCCATGCGTAAAAAATAACGGGATCAACCACCTCTTCTATATTGTCTCTATTGAAAGCAAAGTTCAGTGAGTTTGCGAAGTAAGCTGCATAGCTTGGACTATCTAAAACTTGCCCTCCAGAGAAAGTGAATGCCCCTCTTTGAAAATAAACAATTCGGTTTTTACTCAACCCTGTAAAGTGAACAACCTCTGCAAAATGATCTTTTGCTTCAAAGTTATCCCAAAGAGTATCTAAGTTAGTTGGTGCTGTTGTATGAAGTTGATACAGCATTCCAGGAAACGTCATCGCGCCATGTGCAGCAAAAATGCCGTTGTGCACTAGTAATAAAACAGGATCCCCTCCCGAACTAACAAAAGCCTCGGAAATATGATCGATCCCACCTTTAATCGGGTTACCGTTTGAATCGGTTGGATAATTACCATTAATTTTTGTGGAAGACGTAAATTCACACGAACCCGTTACCCATATTCTTCGCTTACCTGCGTTTATCTGATCAGCCACTTTTTTTCCACAATCCGTAACTATCTGATCCAACACGTTGTCAAAATTTACAGTGGCAAAGTTGAGATTAGTTTTTACGCTACTCCAATTGGATCTCTGCACTCTGAAAAGATCATAGAAAGGCTCCAGAGCGCCATCCTGAATAAAATCATCACCATATCCAGTATCTGCGGAGATATTGGTCTTGTGCGAAGCTTTACAATCTTTAGATTTATGATTGAAGCCTTGATATGGAACACTGCCATGTATCACGCCTTGGTTAGTGGCGCCTGATCTAGAGTGAAATGCACTTTTGTAACGGATTGCTGTACATTCCCATCCATCATCAAAATCACCAGGATCAGGTGTAGAAAAAGTAGCACTACCGTTGATATAGAGATCGGAGCTACTTTTCAGAGCACCGCTAGATGCACCACGACTCAGTTTAAGAGTTTTGCTTATCGTCGCATGTCCGCTAGAGGCTACTTTGCTCGTAATTTTATTGTTGCTATCGATAGCAAGATTAGACAGTCCTAATGGGTTTTTACACGTAGAAGGAAAAAGAGTAGTTGCAGCAAGAATATCACCTTGCTGTCTGACAAGCGCAAACGCGCACTCCAATCCCCCCTCCGCTTTCCAGTAACTTTGCCGTGACAATACCTCATTTTGCGCTCGTTTGATTTGATAAAGCAATGTTTTATAACTACCTAAAGTCGCCATGAGTGCAGCGATCAGCAATACACTCGTAACAAGCAAGGTCGTCGCACCTTGTTCACGATTTATCATTGCCAATTCCTCTGCGTTACTGAGAATGAAACGTTTTCTTTACTGGATGGGAGGTCGGTCAAGCGCGTAATCAATTCAATATCAAAATAAGCTGACGTCGCACCACCACCCGCTATATTTTTCTGCACTACATTGAATGCCTCTACCTGGATCTGGCTAGCCACAAATAAAGAATTACAGGAGTTTACAAATGAACCGGCAAAATTGCTCGCTTGAGCTGTCGTAATCAAATAATCTAACTCCTTTTCACATATTCTAAGAATGTGACTATCATTATCTCTTTGTTCATAAACTACATTCTTATATAGCGGCGTTGCTCCAGACATTTTGGTAAAATAAGCGTAAGCAATTAACCCCTCATCTGCACTATTGTGTGAATAGATCACCGTGGTTGCCCCTGATAGTCTGACCGTTTGACCATTACTTCCATCATAGCCAGCTCTCAACATGTCTGAATGCATCATCTGCGTAACACTCCTTGTGTTTTGCAATAACATCAAATCTTTGCTGCGCTTCGCTGACGCATTTTGTCCTTGAATAAAAATCGAACCAACAACACCTAATGCAAACAAGCCAATAGTTGCGGATATCATAAATTCGACCAACGAGGCACCTAACTGCCTCTTACGTTGAAAAGAAATTTGTTTAGCAACGAGGGTAGCCATAGTATTCATCACTCTGGTTATCACTACATAGGCGGAAACGGGCAGAACGATTATGCGCAATTAACTTAATTGCTTTCGTAGATTCACCTGTAGGGTAAAAACGGATGTTGCCCTGACTAGGACGGCCATAAACACCATCAAAACTGATCTGATCAGACGGGAACTGCGATTTAACTAATACTCCTTTGTAAGGAGCACCCGAAAGATTAAGCAAGACAGTACCAATTCCTGGAGTTGCATTGTCAGTAAGTTCAATTTTCCAAGTCCCTAAACTATCCCCATTAGCTGCGATGGAAATATGTGCCCAAAGATTTTGTCGACGTAATACAGCCTCCGATTTTGCTTGGATAACAAAGCCATGCAATTCATTTCCTAGTCTCTGCATTTTGGTTGTATTCGTAACACCAGTAAAACTAGGTACTGCCCAAGCTAAAATTACAGCCAGTACAGCCACTGTAATTAAGAGCTCCAAAAGTGTGAAGCCGCGAGTCATTTCCCAAATTCCTATGTAATCTATTGCTAAGCAACAATTCAACTTGCACCAATGCTAGCACCATAGAAAAATAGGAGGAAAATCAACGAGGAAGTGTTCGTGATGATTCGAAATTTTCCCTGCAAACACTACAATAAACACTCATCTGGTATGACATTGATCGAATTATTAATCGCAGTAGTCATCGTGGGGATCTTGGCAAGCATCAGCTACCCGAGCTACAAAAATTATGTGATCGAGTCGCATAGAACAGTAGCCAAAGCAGATATGGCGAAAATTCAGTTGGAGCTGGAACGTAGCTACAATAGTGGTTATCAATGGACGCAAATCCTATCCGGCAGCACTTGCCTGATATGTGACTCTCTCTCGGAGAGATATACATTTTCTGTTGCCAGTTCTGCAACCATTTCATATACCATTACAGCGACAGCGAAAACCGATAAAGGTCAAAGCAACGATCCTTGCCTAGCCAATGAAACGATAAAAAAAATGACGCTCGATTCAACCAACCAAGCAAAACCAACGGCTTGTTGGTAACAAAAAAGCCCGTTTGGCATCACCAAACGGGCTTTGTCGTACTGAACTCTTATCGCATGACTAGCTGGTCAAATCGTCAAAGAACTTCTTAACACCATTAAAGAAGCCTTCTGATTTTGGTTTGTGCTTGGTGGCCGCTTCACCACAGCAAGACTCTTCAAACTCTTTCAGCAACTCTTTTTGACGTGAACTCAAGTTCACTGGCGTCTCGACCACAAGTTTCACAATCAAATCACCGATTGCGCCGCCGCGAACGCCTTTTACGCCTTTGCCACGCATACGGAACATGCGGCCCGTTTGGGTCTCTGATGGTACTTTCAAATTCACACGGCCATCGAGTGTCGGCACTTCCACTTCGCCACCCAGTGCCGCCATAGCAAAACTTACTGGCACTTCACAGTAAAGGTTGTTGCCTTCACGTTCAAAGATGTGGTGCTCTCTTACGTGTACTTGTACATACAAATCTCCCGCTGGGGCGCCGCGCTCACCCGCTTCCCCTTCACCAGAGAGACGAATGCGATCGCCTGTGTCAACCCCTGCTGGAATCTTAACATTGAGCGTTTTGGTTTTCTGCTTGCGGCCTTGACCATGACACACATTACATGGGTCTTTGATGATCTTGCCTTTGCCGTGACAGGTTGGACAGGTTTGCTGTACAGCGAAGAAACCTTGGCGCATCTGAACCTGACCATGGCCATGACAGGTACCACAGGTTTCAGCTGAAGTGCCTTTCTTCGCCCCCGTGCCTTCACAAGTGTCACAATGAACCAATGTCGGAACTTCAATTTCCTTCGAGACGCCACGTACGGCTTCTTCTAGCGACAGTTCCATGTTGTAGCGCAGATCGGCACCACGCTGTGGACGAGCGTGACCACCACCACGGCGACCACCACCAAAAATATCGCCAAAAACGTCGCCGAAGATGTCACCAAAGTCAGCACCACCGCCACCAAAACCACCGCCGAAGCCGCCACCGCCTTGTTCAAATGCAGCGTGGCCATATTGATCGTAAGCTGCTTTTTTCTGTGGATCGGTCAGAATTTCGTACGCTTCTTTTACTTCTTTAAACTTATCCGCAGCAGACTCGTCACCCTGATTGCGATCTGGGTGAAATTTCATAGCCAAGCGCTTATACGCCTTTTTGATGTCTCGCTCTGAGGCATCGCGGCTAACGCCTAATACTTCGTAAAAATCACGTTTTGACATATTGTTCGTCACCAATTAATTACTGCAAACGGTTGATTCCGCTTGGTGTTTGTATCGATATAGATAAAGGTTCGACGTTTGAAAACAATGAAGTCCTTTATCTATAAGTACACAGGTATTTACAAACTTACGGGCGTAAGAGTTACCCCAAACGCCCGCAAACAGGAAGTTCAACACCAGATGGCGTATTGCCATCTGGTTAAACAAGATTATTTCTTGTCGTCTTTCACTTCTTCAAACTCTGCATCAACAACATCGTCTTCTTGAGACTGAGCACCAGCTTCCGCTGAACCTTGTTGTGCTTGAGCTTGTTGCTGAGCGATTTCCATTAGCTTCTGAGCTGCAGCCATTAGCGCTTGGATTTTCGCTTCGATCGCTTCTTTGTCTTCGCCTTTACGAGCTTCTTCAAGTTCGCTGATTGCTGTTTCGATCTTCGCCTTCTCATCTGCTGGTAGCGCTTCGCCCGCTTCTTCTACTTGCTTGCGTGTACCGTGGATGATTTGGTCAGCTTGGTTACGTGCAGTTGCTAACTCTTCGAACTTTTTGTCCGCTTCTTTGTTTGCTTCTGCTTCTTGTACCATTTTCTCAATCTCAGCGTCGCTTAAACCGCCAGAAGCTTGGATAGTGATCTTCTGCTCTTTACCAGTCTGCTTATCTTTCGCAGATACGTGTAGGATACCATCCGCATCAAGGTCGAAAGTGACTTCGATCTGTGGCATACCACGTGGTGCAGGGTTGATACCTTCAAGGTTGAACTGACCTAGCGACTTGTTGTACATCGCTTGTTTACGCTCACCTTGTAGCACGTGAATCGTTACCGCACTCTGGTTATCTTCTGCTGTCGAGAACACTTGGTTCGCTTTGGTTGGGATAGTAGTGTTCTTCTCAACCAACTTCGTCATTACACCACCCATAGTCTCGATACCTAGAGACAGCGGTGTTACGTCTAGTAGAAGAACGTCTTTAACATCACCTGCTAGTACACCACCTTGAACAGCCGCACCTACCGCTACTGCTTCGTCTGGGTTTACATCACGACGTGGTTCTTTACCAAAGAACTCTGTTACTTTCGCTTGAACCATAGGCATACGAGTCTGACCACCCACTAGGATAACGTCAGTGATGTCACCTACTGAAAGATCTGCATCCGCAAGCGCAACTTTTAGCGGCTCTAGTGAACGTTGAACTAGGTCTTCAACCAGTGATTCTAGCTTCGCACGTGTCACTTTGATGTTCATGTGCTTAGGACCCGTTGCATCTGCCGTGATGTATGGCAGGTTTACGTCAGTCTGGTTAGTAGAAGACAGTTCGATCTTCGCTTTTTCTGCCGCTTCTTTAACGCGCTGCATTGCTAGTGGATCGTTCTTCAGATCGATACCTTGATCTTTCTTGAATTCTGCTACTAGGTAGTTGATTAGACGGTTGTCAAAGTCTTCACCACCAAGGTGAGTGTCACCGTTGGTTGCTAGTACTTCAAAGGTTTTCTCGCCTTCAACTTCATCGATTTCGATGATAGAGATATCGAATGTACCGCCACCTAGGTCGTATACTGCGATAGTGCGATCACCACCTTGCTTGTCTAGGCCGTATGCTAACGCTGCCGCAGTTGGTTCGTTGATAATACGCTTAACTTCTAGACCCGCGATACGACCAGCGTCCTTTGTTGCTTGACGCTGAGCATCGTTAAAGTATGCAGGAACGGTAATTACTGCACCTGTTACTTCTTCACCTAGGAAGTC
The DNA here is from genome assembly GCF_000039765.1 of Vibrio vulnificus CMCP6. Lineage (NCBI taxonomy): Bacteria > Pseudomonadati > Pseudomonadota > Gammaproteobacteria > Vibrionales > Vibrionaceae > Vibrio > Vibrio vulnificus. The sequence continues at coordinate 342,954 of NC_004459.3, forward strand.
TTCTGCTGTTTTCTTCATTTTCTTAAGAACTTCAGCAGAAACCTGAGGAGCTGCCATTTTTTGGCCTTTCGCTTCAACCCAAGCATCACCGTTATCTGCCTTCACAATTTTGTATGGCATGATTTCGATGTCGCGCTGAACTTCTTCATCTTCAAAACGACGACCAATCAAACGCTTGATTGCAAATAGCGTGTTTTCTGGGTTTGTTACCGCTTGACGTTTTGCAGGTTGACCAACAAGAGTCTCACCATCGGTATAAGCGATAACTGAAGGAGTTGTGCGCTCACCCTCCGCATTTTCGATTACACGTGGTTTGTCGCCGTCTAGTACAGCAACACAAGAGTTAGTAGTACCTAAGTCAATACCAATGATTTTACCCATCTGGCTATCTCCAAATAAATTCTATTTTCTTTTGCTTTATCCCCTATATGGGGATCGACAATGGGGATTCAACCCTTACTCACAAAACCAAAATAAGTTGTGTGTTTCACTTATGCCTCATAAATAGGGGCGTCAAAAACCTTTTCAAGGGGCAACAAGAAAAAAAGTGATATTTTTTTATTGGATTCGAGTCATCAGATGGCGGAGCCAATATCCGCTCCGCACAATTGAAAGGATAATTTAAGACGAGAGAGGACGAGAATCTGCGCGTTGAGAATATAAACTCGCTAGCTTAACCATCACGCCAACGGCGCCGACACCTGCCATGGTCAGCACAATACTGGGCCCGACCGGATAATCTCCCCACAATGACATCAAAAAGCCCGTGCTCCCACCGACAATACCAAGGCTTATCGCCGCCCACCAATAGAGCGAAGTTCGAAAGAGCAAGGCAAACAGAGCGGGCAAAATGAGTGCGGCAAATTCAAGATAAACCCCTAGGTTGATCACCAAAGGCGGAACCGCCAAAGCAAACAGCAGATAGAATTTTGCCCCCTCCAACCAATGAGAACGCAACCATTGCACCCAAAGCAAACTGAGCGTCACCATCAAAACCAACCCAACATCAGTGATGTCTGTCCATAGCAAGCGGCCACCCAGCAGCGAATCAATCAACTCTTTACCATGTGCCTGAACGCTCACCACATTGATGGAAACGCACGCAGCAATGACATACAGCAGACCAATCATGGCTTCCAAATGCGGCGTCGCTCGATGCTCTAAATAGCTGAGTAACCCAGCCACTGGTAAAGTCAATAAATACGAAGCCAGTACTTTACTCAGCAAACTGGCTTCAAACCCCGCATAGAGCTCTACGATGATCATCGCCAGTGCCGAGATTTGTGCCATGGCCAAATCAATAAAGACCACTCCACGGCGTAACACTTGCCTTCCTAAAATGATGTTACTCACCAAAGCCAGTAACCCAATGGCCACTGGTGTCATTAGCCAGATGTGATCACTCATGGCGCACTTCTCAACTGAAGCAGTTGCGCAATACTGTCATCAATCAGCGCGATCAGATCACTGGCCTGCTCTCTTCCTCCAACACTTTGAGCCAACTGCACAATCGGCAACTGGCTTCGCTGGGCCAGCCAGTTGGCCGCATCCACAGGTTGATGGCTGGAGTAGACGATACCACTCACCTGACTCAAATCGAGCTGATTCAACTTTTGCAGATGCGCCATCGTCGGTGGCAGTCCGGGCTTTGGTTCAAGATCTGCTACTTGTTCTATTCCCAACCAAGCATAAAGGTAGCGATAGGTCTGGTGGTAACCCACCACTTGCATATCTCGTAATGATCTTGCTTGCTCACGCCAAACGGACAAACGTTTTTGCCACGCATGACGAAACTTTACCCCCATCCCTTTATATAGGGACTGATTGTCTGGATCGATAAGCGCAAGCCTATCCGCTAACGCGCGAGACACCGCTGGCATATCGGCCAGTGCAAATTGGACGTGAGGATTACCGTGTGCGTGCACATCGCCCATAGCACGATCAAGCTGCTCATGTTTATCCAACATTTGCACATAGTCACTGACCCAAAACAGCCCCGTTTGCCCGTTTTGTACTTTCGGGTTGCGGCTTTGTCTTTGCAGTTCAGGTAGCCAACCGATCTCCAGCTCAGCGCCAGAACAGACCACCAGATCTGCACGGCGCATTTGTGCAATCAGTGATGGCCTAGCTTGAACATAGTGCGGATCTTGCATCGCCGTGGTTGCAGAGTAAATCCGGGCATCAGGCGCGTGCTGGCGGACCAAATCTGCCCAATCCGGCTGGCAGACAAAGACATTTAGCCCTGCGATGCTCGGCATGCTCAAAAGTAACAGCGACAAACAAACACTAAAACGCATGAGCATGGTGCGCTCCAAATGACATCACGTATTGCAGGCTAAATAAGGTCTCATCACCATCAACGTTTTCTTCATAGGTCACCTGACCACGAATGCGACCAAAATGGGAAGCATGCCAATCCAGCGCGACATCCCACTCTTTCAGATCGCCACGAGAAAACTCACCATGCAAGTGATCACCATGAGCATGCACTTCTCCTTCCACAGTCCGCACTTCCCCATAACGTGTACTCATGGTCCAACTCGGATGGAATTGATAAGCCAGCTCCGCATACCAACCTTGTGCAGATTGCTCCGCTCCAGGCACACTCGCCATTGGCGGATCAAATCGATTGTCTAAATACCAAAATTCACTGCTGGCTCTCAGATTGGTTTGACGATAGTTACCTTCCGGTGCCCATTTCCAAGTGAAATCCGTACCGTATAAATGACGCCCGGTTATCACGGGCCCATGCGAATGGCTCGCGTGATCATGATGATGGTCATGCGCACTGTGATCCGATGACTCTGAATGAACAAACTGACGACCATTGGCATTGTAAAGCGCGCTCACTCCCCAACGCCAACTGTGCTCCACACCTAAGTCTGCGCCAATTTGCACGTTCGCGGTATACACACCAACATTCACCGGATCGCTATACCCTGCATCCAAAGGTTTTCCACTTAATGCTTCGATGCTCGTCTGCAGATAAAAATCGGTCGGCGCTAACCAACTCATTTGAACGCCATCATCGAAATAGTGACCACCAAGAAATGCGCGATAAACAGCTGGGCGTTCGATAAATGCATCTTCATGCATGTGTTTATTGTTTAGGTAACCAATGTGAGAGAGTAATCTCCCCGCTTTCAGTTTGAATCCCAGCGGTAAACTGAGCGTTTCTATCCAAGCCTCTTCGAGCTCAAGCTCAGTTTCTCCCCCATGGCTCGCCAGTACCGTAACGAGCTGACCTTTGAAGTGATGATCAATGTTACTGCTTAGTACAAGCTCAGAATGACCAAGCGAAAATCCCTTGTCACGGCTTCCCCAATGGCGAGATTCATTTTGATAACTGCCATCCAGAACGACGCCAATATCAATATTTGCGTTTACCGCTGAACTACTGATGAGCATGGCACCACACAAAAACAACCTACTCTTCTTTACTGCTGGGACTCTCACGACATCCATCTCCGATTAATTAATGATAATACGTCTCAAAACTATTGAATGAGACAAATGTTATGTTATAACATTTCATAAATCAATCTAACCTACTAAGTTTATTCGCTAGGTTTATTCCATCGTTCAAATGAAAGGACATCGTTAAATGCAACCCCTGTTGACCACCAAAGTTACATACACCGCACTCTCTCTGGCCGTCATGCTGACACTCAGTGGCTGTAGCGAAGGCGAGAACAAAGCAGACCATCACAATCATCAAGATTCAGACCACACGCCATCCTCCATGAGCCGTTTGGTCGTCACAGAACAAGGCAGCACTAACCTCTACGTTCTTGAAGGCAAAAATTGGGCACCATTGGAACAATTCAATTTACAAAATACGCCATCTGGCCTGAAAACCAGCCCAGGTGGGCGCTACGCGTTGGCCCTGCAGCGCACTCAAAACCTCGTGGAAGTTCTCGATTCTGGTATTGAAGCAGAAGCGCATGGCGATCATTTCCATTTACACGTAGAGCGTCCGCAATTACTCACGACCCAGTATCAGGGCATCAAACCAACGCATTACGATCTTAGTGACGACGCTGCGGCGCTCTTTTTTGATGGCGACAGCAACAGCGGAGAAAACGCAGAGTTTCGAGTATTAAATGATGCCAGCATCGCCAATGGCACTGCCCTAGCTCATTACACCTTTGGGTATGCCGTGCACGGCACCGCGCAACTGTTTGGGGAACATGCGTTTACCGGTATGTCGACAATCGGCCAATCCCGCCGCTTTGCCAAAAGTCGTGGCTCTTGAACGACAACGGTGACCATTTTCACGAATTGAGCACCTCAACCGATGCGTGCCCCGCTCTTCACGGCAGTGCACAATCCAAAACACAAGTGGCTTTTGCGTGTAGTGATGGCGTGATCGTTGTTGATACACCCAATGCCACCCCGCAATTCACTAAACTCGCCAATCCGGCAGGTTTAGACACAGGATCTCGATTTGGCACTGTGGTGGGTTTTGATGCTGCGGATAAACTGTTGTTTCTCACTCGTCAGGCTCAAGCCTTTTATCTCGCCCAAGGGGAGCTGAAAGAGGTCAATTGGAAATCTTCTCCGGAGGAAGGCGCACTAGCTCATTATGCCGCTAACGACGCCTTGGTTGTGGTGAGCTCCAACGGCACATTGAAAGTGTTTAATGCCGCGGCGAATTTCATTCAAAGCCACAATATAACTTTATGGGAAACGCCACCAGCGTTGGCGGAAGGACAAAAAATTCAGTTAACGGGAGACAAACGTACAGGTCATCTTATTGTGAGCGATCCTGCCAATAACCAACTGCTAGAAATCGACCTTGTCAAAGAAGAGGTCCGTCAACATCCGCTTGGTTTTGTTCCTCACTTACTCACTTGGGTAGGGACCGTAGAACAAGAACACCAGCATTGATGCTTGACGCTTGATGTACTCAATGAGCAAAAGAGGGGGCATCATTTCAAAGTACAAAAAAGCGAAGCCGCTAGGCTTCGCTTTTGTTTCGCAGAAAAAGTGTGCTTACGCATTCGCTGTGGTTGAAGGCGCTGTTTGCGCTTCGTCCGCTTCCACACCAATTTCCCCTTCAGATTTCGCAACGATGGTATTCACCGCGGTATCGCCTACTACGTTAGACGAAGTACAGAACATATCGTTGATACGGTCTACCGCGGCAATAATAGCAAGGCCTTCAGGTGGTAAACCAAGTTGATGAAGCAGTACACCCACCATCACTACGCCACCGCCAGGTACGCCACCAGCACCAATCGAAAGCAGAAGAATCGTCAAGCCCAGTGTGAAGATGTCTGCCGTGTTAATTGGCTGGCCAAATGCGTTTGCCACAAACATGGTCGCCAACGCAATGTAAATAGACACGCCTGACATGTTCATGGTCGCGCCCAGTGGCACACCAAAACCAGCCACAGACTTAGATACATTAAGCTTCTCAGTCAGGGTTCTCATGGTCACAGGAATGGTTGCATTCGAACTCGCGGTCGATAACGAGAACAAGATCTGCTCGCGAGTCGCACGCAAAAATGCCTTGGGTGTGATCCCAGTAGTAATGCCCACCACCATTGGGTAGAAGAAGAAGATCCAAAACACCAGCATGGCCACAACCAACGCGACATAGCCTGCAACCGACATCAGCGTGTTGGCATCCAAAGTCGCTCCAAGTTGAATCATCAGAGCAAACACACCGTAAGGCGCAAGGCTCATCACAAGGCCAACCAGTTTCATCATGATCTCATTGGCCATTTTGAAAGTACGGATAGCAGGGCCACCACGAGAATCCAGCGCTTGGATTGCCAAACCGGTCAAAATCGCCATAAAGATGATTTGCAGCATGTCACCATTGGCGAAAGCTTGCACTGGGTTGCTTGGCACAATGTTCACTACCAACGAAAAGATATCCGGTGTTTCCGTTGTGGTCAGTTTTACCGTTTCTGAAATGGTACCCGCAAGATGTGCATCCGCCCCTGGTTGGAAGATAAGACCAACTGTCAGCGCTGCCGCAATCGCAATAATGGTATTGATAATGTAAAGCGCAAAAGTTTTACCACCAAGGCGACCAAACGCAGTAATGTCTTTTAGGTCAACAATGCCACACACAATCGAAACATAAACAAGTGGCACAACCAGCAGCTTGATTAGCGATACAAACATACCACCAGCGCCCTCTGCGGCACCCAGCAAATAAGTATCAAAGATAGTAACGCCACTAAAGAGATACTGAATAGCAGTACCGATAAGTAGACCAGCAAACAAGCCTACAAAAATCTTACTTGAAAGTGATTTATCCATCCTTCACTCCAGAATGTTGTGTTTTTAATTTATGGTTTTGTAGTTAAAACCGCCTATATTTCAGACGGAGTTCGCACATAATACACACTTGAGTTACAAAATGAAGTATTTGTTTACAATAATGATACAAATTTCCAATCAGAAATTAATTTTCAGTTAAAGGAAAAGCAAAGAATAATCGACTAAATCAAAGGGTTGGTTTACTAGGTGCGGGGGCTTAGGAGACATAAAAAAGAGCGGCAAAAGCCGCTCTGTGTGTTTGAATCGGTCTATCAGTTCGCTTATTTCGCAACCATAACCATCGCAGGACGAATCACTCGACCATTCAATTCATAGCCTTTTGCATCACGAACATCACGGTATTTGACTCGTGGTCTGGGCTTTCCTGAATCGACATCGCTTGATGCCATTCTGGGTTAAATGGTTGGCCTTCTGGATTGATTTCTTTCAAACCAAACTTACTGACCACATCAACGAACGTTTTATGAGTCAATTCAACGCCTTCAAGCAGCGGTTTTACCGCTTCGCTTTCAGCGTCAGCCGCTTGAATCGCACGCTCTAGATTATCAATCACTGGCAGCAGTTCTTCAGCAAAGCGATTCAACGCATATTTACGCGCTTTATCAATTTCTTGCTCAGTACGGCGACGCATGTTTTCCACTTCTGCTTTCGCACGTAGCACTGAATCTTGCTGCTCTTTCACACGCGCTTCGCTGGCTAATAAAGCGGCTTCCAGTTCAGCGATCTTCGCCGCTGATTCATCGGCCTCTTCGTTCCATTCGATATCAGCATCAGTGCCAACAGCTTCTACTTCTACTTCCGCAGCGTCTTGCTGTTTAAGCGCTTCTTCGTTGATTTTGTTTTCTTCGTTGCTCATGATATCTCCAGAATTCAACTATTTGTCCTTAAAGCCCCTCACGTTTTATGGGCTTTATCTTCACAAAAATTCGCAAAGTTAGATAACTTGCCATTATTATGGGGATGATGAATCCCGATTCAAGCCTCTTTAGTGCGGAAAAGCTATGAAAAAACCATTTAACGTGATCGCCATTATCGGTAAGCCAAGAGATCAACAAGCGATTCAGACGCATCGTGACCTATATCATTGGTTGAGTTCACTCGGCTATCAGGTATTTATTGACGATCGACTTTCCGCCATTCTCAATGATGTTCCCGAAGAACACTTTTCTGGTTTGGTCGAGTTAGGTGAAAAAGCCGATTTGGCCATTGTCGTTGGGGGTGATGGCAATATGCTCGGTGCAGCCCGTATTCTCTCTCGCTTTAACACCCGTGTTATCGGGGTAAACAGAGGCAATCTTGGATTCTTGACCGACTTAAACCCTGAAGATTTCCAGCACTCTCTGGAAGCCGTTTTGGACGGAGCCTACATCGAGGAAGAACGATTTTTGCTTGAAGCAGAAATCCACCGCCATGGGCAAGTAAAAAGCCACAACGCCGCACTCAATGAAGCCGTGCTCCATCCGGGGCAAGTCGCGCATATGATTGAGTTTGAGGTTTACATCGATGAGAGCTTTGCATTTTCCCTACGTGCAGACGGTTTAATTGTCTCCACACCAACAGGTTCAACCGCTTACTCGCTCTCTGGCGGAGGCCCCATTTTATCACCGAGCCTGAACGCCATTTCTTTGGTGCCAATGTTCCCTCATACACTTTCAAGTCGACCATTAGTCGTGGATGGCAATCGCAGGATTAAACTACTGGTATCGCCAGACAACCGGGGAACGCAAGAAGTCAGCTGTGATGGCCAAGTCTCTCTTCCCGTTTCTCCCGGCGATGAGATTCATATCTATCAAAGCCCAAATCGACTTCGTCTGATCCATCCAAAAGACTACAGTTACTATCACGTCTTACGTAACAAGCTTGGTTGGTCGAGCAAGTTGTTCTAAATCTCCTTCCTTAAAAGGGTTAAGGCGTACCTTAACCCTCTGTACGATCATCAAAAAACACTCTTCCGACAAAGGAAATTCAACTTATCACCTTAGCTTTGCCTTTACATTTTCTTCTATGGAAACAGCACTCTATTGGTAAATAAAACCGCCTTCACATTTTTTCTCTTGGAGATCTTTACTGTATAAAGAAACAGTATATACTGAATTTATATACAGTATTGTTCAGTTATACAGGTAAACCAAAATGCTGGCTCATTTAAGTGTTAATAATTTTGCTATTGTTAAGTCTTTACAACTCGAGCTGTCAAAAGGCATGACAACCATTACCGGTGAAACCGGAGCAGGTAAATCCATTGCTATTGACGCACTGGGTCTATGCCTTGGTGGACGCGCAGAAGCCAGTATGGTGAGGCAAGGCGAGGACAAAACTGAAGTCAGTGCCGCCTTTCTACTCGACAACAATCTTCACGCCACACGCTGGCTAGAAGACAACGAACTTTTAGACGGCAGTGAATGTATTTTACGCCGCATTATTACCAGTGAAGGGCGCTCTAGAGCCTTCATCAACGGCAGTCCGGTTCCCCTTTCTCAGCTAAAAGCATTGGGACAACTGCTGATCAACATTCACGGCCAGCACGCCCATCATCAATTGATGAAGAGCGAACATCAAATGGCCATGGTGGATCAATACGCTGGCCACCTCAACTTGCTGAAAAACACACGTGTCGCTTACCAAAATTGGCGCCAAGCAGATAATCATCTAAAACAGTTGCAAGAGAACAGCCTCCAAAACCAAGCTCAAAAACAGTTATTGGAATACCAAATAAAAGAACTCAATGAACTTGCGATTGGTGAAGAAGAATTTACTGAGCTCGAACAAGAACACAAGTTGCTATCCAATAGCGGAGAGCTCGCCAGTACTTGCCAACATGCAATAGAACTTATCTACGAAGGCGAAGACGTTAACGCACTCGGTATTTTGCAAAGCGCCAGCAATGCTTTGATTGAATTGGCAGAGCTAGACCCGAAACTCAGTGCTCTTCCTGATATGGTCGCCGAAGCGATCATTCAGCTTGAAGAAGCCAACAGTGAACTCAGAAATTACCTCGATCGTATCGATGTCGATCCAGCTCGTATGGCCTATGTTGAGCAGCGTTTTTCCAAGGTAATGTCCGTGGCTCGTAAACACCACGTTCAACCTGAAGAGCTTTATCAACATCATCAAGATCTGCTGCAACAAATAGAAGCGTTAGATTGCTCCGATGAAAAAATGGATGAGTTAGCCGCCAATGTGCAGGTTAAATACCAAGACTATCTTGAACAAGCGGAGAAACTGCATAAATCCCGCTGTCGCTATGCCAAAGAACTCAACAAGCTGATTAGCCAAAGTATGCATGAACTGAGCATGGAAAAGGCAGTCTTTAACATTGAAGTCAACAATGAAGGCACACATCCCTCGCCATTAGGCTTAGACACTGTGTGCTTCTTGGTTTCAACCAACCCAGGCCAACCACTGCAACCTATTGCTAAAGTCGCTTCTGGTGGTGAGTTGTCGCGCATTTCTCTTGCCATTCAAGTCATCACGGCGCAAAAAGTCGACACACCTAGCCTCATTTTTGATGAAGTAGACGTAGGTATCAGTGGGCCAACAGCGGCGGTCGTCGGAAAAATGCTGCGTAAACTGGGAGAATCAACTCAGGTGCTATGTGTGACTCACTTACCGCAAGTTGCAGGGTGTGGTCATCAGCAAATGTTCGTGGCTAAGAACACCAAAAATGGCACCACAGAAACACAAATGCGCTTGTTAGACCAAAATCAGCGCGTGTCGGAGTTAGCACGCCTACTTGGTGGAAGCCAAATTACTGAATCCACACTCGCCAATGCAAAAGAGTTGCTGATCGCAGCGTAGTTTAAGCCTTCTTCAACAATCAGCCAGGTTCCTTGAGCCTGGCTTTTTTCTTCATAAATGCAACTCATCTCAAAATTCGTTGTCTGATTCCTCAATACTCTCCACAGAGCTTTTTACATCTGAGCCGAGCTTGTTTATTATCGGTCGCAGTATTTTTGAGGTTACTAAGAATTTAGCTATGCAATTAAAGAAGTGGTTGGTTGCCTTACCATTGGCAATGACAATGCTGACAGGCTGCTCGGTGTTAGAAAAACTGGTCTATCGTATTGATATCAACCAAGGTAACTACGTTGAACAACAAGCGGTTGATAAATTGAAATTTGGCATGACCAAAGCACAAGTGCGCTTTGTCATGGGTTCACCGATGCTGATCGAAAATGGCTATCCAAATACTTGGTACTATATCTACCACCATACGGAAGGGCACAAAGAGTCTATCCAGAAAAACCTTATCGTTAACTTCAACGATGATGGCACATTGGTGGATATTGCAGGAGACTTTCCTGCCAGTGATAGCTTTTTTGAAGGGCTCCGTTAAGCGTTATAGAGTACCTTCCGCATCCATTACGATGGTCCTATAACAACAAACCCCGAGAATTCGGGGTTTGTTTTAGCCAGTATTGAAGCTGAAGTTAGTCCGCTTTGCGCAGTGGGCTTGGTTTGCCTCCTGTGACAGGATCCGCCGCACCACTCTCTTTTGCTTGCTCAGCACGTTTACGACGAATCTCTTTGGGATCGGCCAATAAAGGACGATAAATTTCAATACGATCTTTATCGCGCACCGTTGCATCTAATTTCACCAAACGGCTAAACACCCCAACCTTATTTTTGCCAAGGTCAATCTCGGGATAGATCTCTAACACGCCAGATTGACGAATGATCTCTTCCACTGTCGCTTGTTGGTTCACCACAAGGGTTAATACACGTTGCTCCTGAGGTAAAGCATAAACCACCTCAACGTGGATCATCTCAGATTCAATACTCATAAATACACCTGCTTCGCACGCTGAGTAAATGCATTGACCATATTATTGGTCAGCTCATTAAAGATTTTGCCAAAGGCGAGCTCAATCATCTTGCTTGAAAACTCAAACTCCAGCTTTAACTCAACTTTGCACGCTTGCTCATCTAAGGCAGTAAAGAACCACCCTCCTTTGAGGGTTTTAAAGGGGCCATCGACCAGCGTCATCATGATCGCTTCACCTGGAACAAGATGATTAGCGGTGGTGAAAGTTTTGCTGATACCCGCCTTTGCCACATCTACCGACGCGACCATATTGGAGTCCGACGCCTCGATCACTCGGCTCCCAGAACAACCTGGCAAAAATTCAGGGTACTTTGCCACATCATTCACTAGGGCATACATCTGTTCTGCACTAAACGATACCAATGCAGACCGGGTGACTTGCTTCATAGACTCTCCTCTCACAGCTTTCATTTCAAAGCGCCAAACAATTTTACTGTTATTCTGAGCCAGCGCAAACAAAAGCATTTCCTATCAAAGTTGCACACCGTATAATGGCATCACTATGGCAAAGAAAAATTCAAAACCAAAAGCGGGTAGCAACACTATCGCGCTGAACAAAAAAGCTCGCCACGAATATTTCATAGAAGATGAGATTGAAGCAGGCATGGAGCTACAAGGGTGGGAAGTGAAAGCTCTTCGCCAGGGCAAAGCCAATATTTCTGAAAGTTACGTATTTATGCGTGACGGCGAAGCCTTCGTTAGCGGCATGACTATCACTCCTTTGAATCAAGCGTCGACACACGTAGTAGCGAACCCTACCCGTGTGCGCAAACTGCTCATGAGCCGTCGTGAACTTGATAACTTACTCGGACGTATCAACCGCGAAGGCATGACATTAGCAGCACTTTCCCTCTACTGGGCTCGCTCATGGGTGAAGATCAAAATCGGTGTAGCAAAAGGTAAAAAGCTACACGATAAACGTGATGATATTAAAGATCGCGATTGGCAACGCCAAAAAGCTCGCGTGATGAAGAGTTCACTGCGTTAAACTTAACCACTTAGACGCATACTACTGGACAGAAAAGGCTTTTCTGGTAGTATGCCCGAATTACCTTGGGGCTGATTTAGGATTCGACGGGAATTTTGCAGTCTGAGGTGCATGCCGAGGTGCGGTAGGCCTCGTTAACAAACCGCAAAAAAATAGTCGCAAACGACGAAAACTACGCACTAGCAGCTTAATAAACTGCTCAGAGCCCTCTCGCCCTAGCTTCCGCTTGTAAGACGGGGAATCACGAGGGGTCAAACCAAATCAAGCTGGCGTGGATTCCCCCACCTGAGGGATGAAGCGTAAGATATAATTCAGGTTAGCTATTCATTCGCGTGTCGGTTCGCAGGTGGTAGTGAAATTAAAGATCGACTAAGCATGTAGTACCAATGATGAATGGTTTTCGGACGGGGGTTCAAATCCCCCCAGCTCCACCAAACATCAAAACGAAAGCGCTCGGAAGAGCGCTTTTTTTTTTCGCCTGAAGCCTTATAGAACGGGCGCTCATCACACTTTCGGAAATCTGAATCGTTCGGAAGCGTTCGGTTGAAATCGGTGCAATCCGCCAACTTTTGTTCCCCGTTGCGTTCCCCAATTCCCCCAATTATATTGCTGGGGAACAGTTGGCGTCCCCGACTATTTTGGGGAGCACTAAAAGGATCTAAATGATGGCTAGAAGAAACCCTGACAAAACTTATGATAAGGCATCTCTGCAAGACGGCAAGAAAGAACAACTCATCAGCGACGGTGATAATCTTTATCTTCGCTTGCGCTTGGGAAAAAATAAAAAGACGAAAAAATCTTGGCAATTCAACTATCATCATCCACTGACTAAAAAACGCATCAAACTAACAATCGGAAACTATCCCGCACTTACACTCAAAGACGCTCGAAAGAAGGCGGAAAATTATCTAGAGTTACTTGAAAAAAACATCGATCCTCAAGAGTACGAGCGCACGGGTGGCATTAACGCAATTGATCCAGACAAGCGACTCTTTAAAGACGTAGCTGAAAAGTGGTTTGAAGAAAAAATATTGGCTGAAGACAAAAAGAAGCGACAAGAAAAAATTGACGATGCAAACAAGCGTGCGAAAGATGAAGGTCGAGAAAAAGCATCAGAACAAGAGCTTGAAGCAGTCTTGCGCGACATCAGATACTCAAAAGACATCCGAGGGCGCTTAGATAACCACATATTACCCGCTTTGGGCAATATACCGATCACTAAGATGGAGACCTATCTTGCTCAAGAAGCATTGCAACCCAGCTACGCGAAGGGTATAAACATGGACAAGATTTGTCAGATCTCTAGTCGCGTCATGGGGTATGCTAAAAAACTGGGCTATATGAAATCAAACCCGCTCAGTGACTTGAGTGAAGTGTTTGTGAACAAGCGCAAACAAAAGCAACCTTCAATCAAACCCGAAGGGCTAAGTGAGCTGATGAAAGCAATGGGTGAGCGCAACATAACTAAAGTCACCCGCGCTGGTTTTGAAATGCAAATGCACACACTGGCACGAGCATCAGAGATAGCAAAAATGCGGTGGGACGAAGTCGATTTTGAGAATAACTTAATAAAAATACCGAGCTATCGAATGAAGCGCTTAAATGAGCATTTCATACCGCTGACTAAATACACGCGTGGCTTACTGGAGTACTTAAAACCGTTTAGCTCTCATCTTGAGTATGTTTTCCCCGCAGATCCACGCTCATCTCGACCGCACATGAATCAGCAGAGCATCAACGCAAACCTAAAGCGAGCTGGCTTTAAAGGTGAACTTGTATCGCACGGATTCAGACACATGGGCAGTACTTTTTTGAATGACTCAAAAAAATACGGAGCGAATGAGAAGTTTGACGCTGACGTGATCGAAGCATGCCTTGCGCATTGCGATAACGACAAGATTCGTGAGATCTACAATAGCGCAGAGTACATCGAGATGAGACGAGAGATTCTCGAATTCTGGGGCGATTATATCGTCGAACAAACAGCTAACTATCACTCAATCGCCGCTCGCTTCAAGTAACCTACACCACAGCCCTCTCATGCTCAGAGGGCTGAATTCCCCCTTCCACCACTACACCCTTCAAAATAAACCTGTCTTTTATTATACATAACGCGCTTAATAAAATTACTTTTATTATACATAGCACGCCCAATAAAACTTACTTTATTATACATAGCAACTTCATCAAGTTAACCAAATTAAAAATCTTTAATGTGAAAATCTTAAAAAACACTTTACAAACCATCTTTTCGATCATAACTTAATCAACTCGCACAACTGCGAAGCAAAAGCATTATAAAGTGCAGCAACTGCTTTTATAAAGTTGCAAACAAATAATAAGCAAAATAACTTTAAAATAATATAACAACAAAGAGTCTATCGTAACTAGAAGTGCAGACAGCGTATCAGCACTCAGTACAACTGATTCACTAACTAATTATTTAAAACGAATGCTTTTGTTTGTTTGAAAGGCTTAGTAAAGAATGAACGAACTACAATTTATGTCGCTAAAAGAAGTAATTGAACTTGTTACACTAAAGAAAACTGCGATTTACGATAAGATAAAAAAAGGCGAATTTCCACCGCAAATTCGCATGGGCGGTAACACTATTGTATTCATCAAATCAGAGCTGGAATTTTACTTAGCTAGTAAAATTCTTGAGAAAGATGAGAAAGAGACAGTACAAAAAATCTTAGAGAAGCGAGAAGAGACGTTTAAGCCGATTCTTGAGATGTATATGTAAGATGCAAGATATTAAAAAGCCAGCTCATCGAGCTGGCTTTTTTGTATGGTGATTATAAACCGTACTTTTCGGGATGAGCAAGCATGTAATCTTTAACTTCTTCTTCGCTCATTCTGTAGTTATCTAGCTCACCGCTCTCTTTTGCAGCTCTGAAAACTTCTGGAGAGCGTCCTTTACCAGACCAGACGTGCTCTTCGTCATCTAAAACAATGCGGTATTGTGGACGTGTCGGTGCGTTCTTTCTCTCTTTGTTATTGCTAGTCTTTGTGCTTCTAGTGCGAGCTGCAACACTCACTTTAAAGCGAGCAGCAATAGCTAAAGCAAACTCTTCTTTCGAGATAGACTCTTCTTCTAAATCGCGCTCAATGCTATCAATCAAGTCTTCGATCTTTTGCTTGCGCTCAGCCTCTTGCTTCTCTTTCTGCACTTGGACAGCTTCTGTCGCTGCTTTAGTGAATGCTTGAACAGCATCGCCCCCCAGTGAGGCAAGCTTTTCAGCTAGGTCTGGTGACTGTAGAAGCGCTTGCAATTGCTCGTTTGTTAGCTCTTTACTCATTGTTTTAGTGTCTACTTTTGAACTTCAATGTGTATAATTTAAAGTAAATCAAAGAGCAAATAAAGCTCTCATTTAAAAATAATCAGTAATCACCATGTAAATTATTTACAAAACCTGCGCTTGGTGAGCACATTCTATTTTAAGAATATAAATAACCACTCTTCAATTTATTTAGAAATAAAAAGAAAACACCTCCCCCTCATTTTTTTATAAAAATAGACCCGCACTGCATTAGTTACTTTCTTTAAACGAATAATACATATGCATTAACACTGCATGTTTAAGTAGAAAATATGCATACACGTAGAATGACTTTTCGTGCATCGCACTTTGACTGCTTACATGTAGTGCGAACAAAGCACGATGCACGAAGACCATTTTTTATTAAAATAATATATTTTATAATGATATTTCAATGGACATTATAATACATACAATCTTATAATATAAGTACATAGTTAGTAACAAGCGGATACTGCTCTTCCCCATTTGTTCCAAATGGCTCGTTTGTAGCTTTAGCCTCCCCTTCAGTCGGTTGCGCTAACATGCTTCGCAGTTATCGCTAAGTCGCACGCTGTTGCTTACTAGATAAATAAGATAATAAAAATAAAATAATAATAAAAAGAGAAATAATAAAATGAACTTATCATTAAAAGAAGAATTAAATAACACAATAAGAGAAATAGTAATCGAAACTAAAAGAGAAAATAAAGATAAACTAAGAGCGCTTATTGAGAAAACAGATTACAGCTTAGAAGAATTACAAGTTGTTGTACCTTCCCTACTTCCGCAATTTTCAAGCACATCTAAAATTACGCTAAGTTCTCATGCGCGTTTTTGTAATTGCATTGTAAAAAGTATTTACGCTAAAAATAATGCAGATAGCTTTAACGATGATGTTGTTACTGAATCACTTCGCATCCTGGACGCTGTAGAAAACGGCTTTAAAGAAGAGCGTAAAAAAACTAAAGACTTATACAATATTGCATTAAAAACACACATAACTGTAGAGCAGTACAAACGTTTCATAACCAGCAAGAAAAGTCACAACTATCGCTCTAACGCTGCTTTTCTTAGAGATGTAGCCTTGAACCAAGTCGAACCACGTCCGAACAATGACGAAGATTATTTGAAGTACTTTAAAGAAACCAAAGAGCTATCAAAATCACTTCAGGTGCTTGCAGAAGACATTGAAGATGCTGACAGCGCTAAGATAGCTAAACTAAGCAAATGCATTAAAGAACTTAAGGAAAGCATTGATACTACGCGCAAGCTAGCAATAGACTCTCATTCATCAGCAACAGCTAAAGTACTAGCTTTAAAATACTTATCTTCGCGTCAATTGGATGAGCTATGCAAACAAAAGATACTAGAAGAAGCTGAATTATAAAGCCTGAATTCCCTCCTTAAATATAAGGAGGGCTTATCTACATTACTTATTACTTTCTCACTCACAATAATAATAAAGAGACAATAGATGGTATTTACAGAATTAGAATGCACAAGAAGTCAACAGACAGCCAGGGACGCACAGAACCTTATAGAGTACGGCGCTAAACAAAAAGATGCAGATAACCTCGTAAAATACGGTGCAGGTAAAACAAAACATGCTCCAGCATCAGAAGGTCACTCATTCTTCATCTGCGCTAACGAAATAGAGTCCATCCCAGTCAGCATGGGCGAACTGGCTACTGGCGCTGACTGGCACGATGCTATCACTGAGCTTCAAAGCTCATACAGACATAATCCACACGTCAAACACCCCTTCCGACATTTCGTCATCTCTATAGACGAAGGAGAGCGACTTACAGACAAGCAATGGCGTAGAACAGTTAGAAAGACTATGAATCGTCTTGGTTACAAAAACGCACGCTACATCGCATTTAGACACGAAGATACTGATTCTCAGCACGTACACATAACAGTATCAACACAAGACTTGGAAACAAACAAAGTCATCAGCAACTGGATGTCTGTTGAAGCTGCACAAGAAATCATGCGCGAACAAGAAAAAGAGTTTGGATTAAGACAGCTAGAAAACTCATCAGAGATATTAGCTAAAGGCGAAGCAGTCGTTTCGGACAAGTACTCTCACTCAGTCAAGTTAATGATGAGACGGCTAATCGGATCAAGTATTAAAGAGCTACCGATGCTAGTGCAAGCCAGGGCAAATAATCTAACAAAACTAGGTGTAAATGATGAGCACACTAGTAAAGCGAGCTTGGCTCTTTATCAAATAGCACTGCTAAGGAACGGCGTTGAGATAATACTTAAAGAAGACAGAAACAACGAAAAATTTATCGGTCTTGTTTACAAATACAATGACTTCATCATACCCGCCTCAAAACTCAGGAGCGGTAACAAATTCACGCTCGGCGGTTTAATCAAATCTGGTGTTCTAGCAAGTGATGCAAACATGATAAGTAGTTATGACGAGTCACAAGTTGAAAATTACGAAATTAGAGAAATGTTTGAATCGCAGAAAGATTTTGCAGAGCAAAGATTTGAAACAGTAAGAAAAGACGCTGAAGCACATGCTGATAAAGTAAAGAAGCAAGCTGAAGAGTGGGATAAGCACATGTTTAACTGCTTCATTATCTCGTGTAGAAAGCAGCACCAAAAAGCGATGGAAGATGCTATCGACTTTTGGCTCTATCATGGCAAGCGCATCAACAAACGCGACAAAGCTTTCGTTCACGCAATTTACGAACAAGAAAAAGGCATTTACTCAGCATCTAAGACGCTAAGTAAATTCTTCTATCACCTGCTTCTAATCTTGTTCGAACTGAACAAGAAAAATCACTGGGAATTGAAAATCACCCCTGTCGCGACACATGAAGATCAAGAGCTAGCAATTAACCAAGCTATTGAAAACATAGAAAAAGCGTATGAAAACGAAGGTATCTTTGCTGACAATAAAAAGCAGAATAGAAGACATAACACTAGGAATAAATCAAAAGATATCGCTGAAAACACATATTAATTTAAAAAAAGAGGGCTGAAGCTCTCTTTTTATTTTAATAATACAAACAACAAATAGCTTATTATTTAAAACCACCAAGCTAAATAGTAATTTTAATATAAATACTTGCATTATAATTGATATTATAAATTTAAATGCTACAATTAAAACACAATAATAATAAATATAATATTAAAGAGATAATAATATGAGCATTTTTAAAAAAATAAATAATGAGTTAACTTATAACGTTACAGTCACACCTAAACAAAAGAAATCTCCCCTTCCTCGATTTCAGAAAAACAAAAGCGGCAAGATGCTTTACATCATTGTCCGAGACCCTGAGTCGACAAACTCAAGTGGCAACGCAACGCATGTAACATTAATAAAGCTACCAATAACAGCTCCTGCATGTCCTCGCTCAATAAAAGACTTAATTGCAAAGTTCGGTACTGAAGAAGCTAAATCTGGAAAGTACGAAATCACGGAGCACAACTTTGAAGAAATCATGTCTCACTTTAAACCAGCTAATGCGCTATACAAGAAGTACAGAAAAGAAGAACTGCATGAAAAGCAAAGTGTTGTTATCAATGAAGATAAACACTCTCTTTGTGCAATAGCTGCGAAACTGCATGAAGCTGTAGAGATGTTTGACGAGCTAGAAAGTGAGGATGAGATTAATGCAGAAGAAGCGCAAGAACTACATCAAGCTTTGTATAGAATAAAAACAAGGCTGGACGCTGCTAAGTTCCCCGCAGTGTTATTCAATGACTATGTGTTCAGTCCTAGCGACAGCAATAACTTACAAGCTATCAAGAGAAAAAGAAAAGGCATTACATCAGTATCTGACGCATCAAGCTTAAAAAGATTTGCACCTTACTCAAGCACTTTAACGCCTTTCGATTACAAGCCCAAACCGAAAAAAGCAGGAGAAGATGCTCAAAAGCTAATCGCATACTTAGCGAAAGCAGAAGCAAACACAAACTAGAACCAACAGCCCCATAGGGGCTGTTTTCTTATTCTCACACGCTAAAGTTGTCTTTTACCCTTGACCGAGGGTAAAACCTTATTTACCCTCCATAAAGGGTAAATACGAGGAATTGTTATGTTGATAACATCACCAAGGCAGTTAGCAATATATCTGCGTGACGAAAGAAAACACGAGAATCTGTCGCAAGCAAAAGTTGCCGCCCCTGTTGGTCTTAAACAGGACACCATTTCTAAGTTTGAGGTTAATCCTGAAACTACAAGGATTCAGACGCTATTTCGCATCTTATCTTCTCTAAACCTTGAAATGCATATTGTTCAGAAAGGCGAAAGCATCTACTCGAAAGTTGATGATGATGGCGAAGAGAAATGGTGAGTCAAGTCATTCCCACGCATGGGAATCCACCGAAGTCAGATGCTTAACGAAATCGAGTGCTGCTGGTATTGTAGCTCACAACTGGACAGAAGCAATTTAGGTTGGTTACGCTACCTTGGTTCTTTCAAATTTGCTTTACTAAGCCAAAAAACTAGGTATCAAAAGGCAAGAACTGACCGTTTTGGTCTATTAATACCTTTGGTTCTAGTTAATAGCTTATTGATTTAGTTTGTGTTTGTGTTTGTGTTTGTGACCCACTGTGATGCATATTAACCCCTATAAGTGGTAATCTAAGCAAATTTACTCATATAGGATTTATAAAATGGAACAAGTTATCCTCCGCTATGATGGCGAAGCTCTCGTTGAACACAGCATGAACCTTAAATTGGTTGCTGACTCTCTACAAGGTATTGAAGCCTTAGTAAGAGAAGTCCATGAAGAAATGGGCGGCAAAGAAGAAGAGCTGAACCTTCAAATCAAAGGAGGATTCCAAAAGGGTTCATTTGAGTTTTTATTTACCTTAGGGCAGCAACTACCTGATGGTATTGAGTTACTTAAGATTATCGGCTTCGGTAGTCCAATAGCTGCTGGATCGTTGATGGCTTACCTTGAATGGTTGAAAGGTAAGAAAATCCAAAAAATAACTATGACAGAAGAAGGTGACTGCAAAATAGTGACCGAAGATGGTGAAGATAAAGTTGCACCTAGTTACATGCGCCCTCTCCTAGCTTCAACATCTGTCCGTGGTGCTTTCAGCAAAATCATCAGTAAACCACTACGTGATAGTGGTATAGAAGTCTTCGAGGCTCTATCTACAGAAGAAAAGAAAGCTGACCGAACTCAATATGTATCAGTAACTACAGCCAACGAGAAAAACTATCGAGCTAAAAATACTACTGTAATTGACTTGATAGATAATAAACCGATGGATGAGAAGGTAATAACATTCCTTACGGTACATAAAGATAAAGACACTAGTTGGCGTGTTGAAGACGTTGATGGCATCACCTACACCGTGAAAATGGAAGATGAAGACTTCCTAGCTAACTTCCGCAAGGGTAACGAGCCAGATATTTTTGTGAACGCATACGCAGTTGAGATTGTCGAAAAAGAAAATACGATAAATCTGGACAAAACCTATTCTATAGTTAAAGTATACGCTCCTGAATAGGCGTGTATTTCTTAACCAAATGGAGAATGTGATGGGTGAAGTAGCCAAAATACTACTACTCATAGTAGCTTGTGCGCCCATCCTTTACTGGCTGAGCAAGATAGTGACTTCATTCGTCCTATACAAGCTATCCCCACCTCACTACGTAGCTATGCAGTTCGAGGACAAAGAAGGGAATGTACGTAATAGCAAGGTAGTTGATGTCTCTAAGGATAAAAACTTCTATGCCGTGGTTGCTCAGATCTACAAAAACAGCCAGCACAAGGAAGGGAATACTTAGTGAGTAATAAGAACTCTATTGCGGCACCAACATTTGCGAATGGTAGCGCTGCGATTTTAGGTGGTTTTGCTCTGGAGTTTGCCGCTGGTCTTGAACAACCTCTATTGAAAGAGTACGCAATCTACGTTGTTCCTGCCTTTACGATATTTCTTGCTTATATCTTCAATATCCTTGCTAGCTTGAGTGCTATGTCAGTTACCGAATTGGTGGCTATTTGGTCTTCTCGAGGCTACTTCAAAGAGCTTAAAGACCAAATAAGTGACCCTCTAACTTCAGAGGCAAGGCGAGAAGAAAAGCGTAAGGAATATGAAGAAGCTCTTGACGCGAAGTTAGCTATGAAGAAAGGCAAGTTTTCGATCTTCAACGCAGCCAACCAAAGAGCTACTAAACAGGCAGAAAAAGCACTTCAGCACGCACCAACACAGACTGATCGGGAAGCCCTCGAGAAGCAAACTAAAGAATTCCAGCAAACCACCCCCCAAGAATAACAAGAGCGGTCTGTACGACCGCTTTTTTAATACTCTCGAGCACAATAAACGTATGAAAAACAAGAAGGGTCAGGTTTTGCCTTTTGCCTTTTGCCTTTTGCCTGTCATTAGCTCTAGTATCATAAAAGTAGATCGTCAAGGCTTGCTATTTCTTCGACGCATACATTTTGGGGCAAAGTGTGCTAGAACTGTTCGCGTGACACGCCTCTGGGCAGAAGTAAGTTAAGATTGTCCCTTAAGCCATTGGCTTCGAATAAACTACGTTCAGGCGAATCCATATTGAAGGCTTTTCTAATGCGCCGTTGGTATGCATTCAGTGTAACATCACGTGTGGTCAGTCTCAGAACTGACTAAATCTTGAACAATCTCTTTAAGCATACTTAGTCTGCCTGCATCTAATGCATTTTCATGGTGTGCTTTCAACACGTTGATAGGCTTTAAATCGCTCCGTTTTTTATCAGGTTTAGGTATTTGGAGGAAACCTTCTAAATCAGACTCAAACTGATGCAATCCTGTTGTACAAGGTGTCTTGGCTCCTTGGATGATGCCATTCCAAACTTTATGATTAATGAACTTATTTACAGCGTCATTATCTCCATCAAACAGTACAGAGTGTTTAATACCTATTACATTGAGTAAGTGCATAAATCGATGCAAATTAAATTTACCTACACAATCTAAGATGTATACGCGATGTTCTCTCAAAAACTCCCAATCACTATCAGCTAAGCAATCAAGCAATACTTTTTCAGATGGTCCTTCACACAATAGTACATGTCTTGCAAAGAAGAGATTTGAACGCTCTGTATCTAGCCACAAAAAGTACTTTATCGCTTCATCAGCAGCTCTTACTTCCTCATCAAATTCGGGAGACTTATCTTCCCCATGAACTCTTGCAGCAACTAGGTTGTTTGATAGTATTTCCTTTAGAGAACGCTCTGTTATTTGATAAGCTGTTGTAGAATCTGTTTCTTTGAAAAGTCGAGAAATAGAGTTTATTGAGTCGATTGACTTGCTAACGAAAACTGATGAATGCGTCGAAACTAATACTTGTTGCTGCTCGTCTGAAACTAGTTTATTTAAGCTTCGGTAAAGCACATCTTGCTGTGCGGGATGTAAAAATGCCTCAGGCTCTTCAAATAGTATCAATGAAAAATCGGGGTTAAAATCTTTTTTGGTCGATTTGGTTTTAGCACTATATTTAGCTGAAAGCTTGATGAGTGTATATATCAAATGGCGTTGTAAACCTTGGCCAAATGACGAAATATCCACTCGCTCACCAAGGTTACTATCTTCAATATGTGGCTTTAACAAGCTCTTGACTAGGTCATCAGTGTTAATAGGGGACACTTCAATATCAAAACCTACACCCCATTGTTTCAGTTCACTATTTATTTCAGATTTAACACCATCAATTGAAAATCCGCTAATTTCTTCCTGTTTAAATACTTTATTGAATTCGTTAAATGCGGTTGTTAACGTCTTAAATGACTCACTACTAGCAATAGCCTTTTTCATCACCACGTTAACCATATTTCTAAATGGTGAAGGTCCTGTAGTTTTCATGCTATCTTCGACCTTACTAACTGCTGGTATGTAGATAACACTACCTAGCTTAGATGTGGATACGTTAGCAGCACCGTAAAACAAATTGTTAGATAACTGCCCGTTCTCATAAGCATAAATATTTGATTGTTTAGACTGAACTAATCCATGCTCTGACTGAAGATATTTACGTACCTTAAGAACTCGATCCGCTGAACGGTACTCTTCCTTCAGAGAGTCTTGTTCTTCTGGTGTAGTTAAGAAAGAAAGTTCAATCCAACTCTCTTGATCATCAGTTGAAAATTTGGGGAAATCTCTCTTAGTATCGAACTTTAAGCCACTTTCTTCATAAAATACGCGCAACGCCGACAAAAGGTTTGTTTTTCCTGAGTTATTTTCTCCAACAATCAAAGAATAAGGGTTAACCTCAATAGCAATATCCTTGATTGAACGGAAATTATGCACTTCAATTTTTTTGAGTTTCATATTAGTTATCTGCCACTTCTATAAAAATTTCCAAATGCCGCACTCTAAACCAATTCTGGGGTATCTATTCAGTAAGCCGACTTCAGGTATCAAATAATAAATTATCGCCACGTTAGACACTTTCAGCGGCTGATCTAACTGCTTTAACGATTGAAAATGGTCTTATCTCGTCATTGGAGAAATGAACCTTATAACAAGGATGTGATGCCCATACACCATTATTTTGACGTTTCTCGTAGGCAACACTGAAAGCTGTAATCAATCGACCATTTAGCTCATAACCAGGTGAGTTATCACAGTATCTTACGTATACATCTTTGAGTGCTTCATATAGCTCACCTGCCTGAATTAATCCGCTTGATAGCTGTTCTTCCTTCTGCTCGGTGAAATAGCTAATAGCGTCGCCTTGTTTCTTAAATAGCTTCCCTGCAATTGTGACTGATTTTGCTTTGCCCATTAATATTATCCTTTAGATCTAGTTGTTGACTTATCTTACGCCCCTGACTTGAACCCAACTCTTTTTGTCCGCTTATAAGTTAGCTTAATATTCAACTAAATACATAATGAGGCGTTAGATAAACTTGGTCAAACTGAAGTGACTAGAAATGTGTCCTAAACAGGTTTGGGGCAAAGCTATGTTTGCCGTGATTGGCATGCTTTGTGATTGGCATGCCTAGCGAAATTGAGTGGCGCTGATTTTAAGCTACTTGCCCTATTCCCACGAATGGAAATTAACTCTTTACGCCTCTAGGCTTACCTCGTGACTCAAATGCCATAGAGAGTGCCTTTCCTGTCATCTTGCTATCGGGAGAGACTGACATCGCCCAAACAATTGGCTTTCTCGCGAATAGGTCGATGACAACAGCAAGATACATCCAGCGCTGACCTGTCCAGACATACGTCACGTCTCCTACCCAGACTTGGTTGGGAGCAGTAACGGCAAACTGTCGAGATAGATGGTTTGGGATCTCTACATGCTCTTGTGATGTTTTTCGATAACGGTGCTTCAATGTTTGGCAGCTTACCAGGCCTAATAATTTCATCACCTTAGAAGCTCGATAACGTGCCAGTTTTACACCTTGGGCCGTTACCATGTCGGCAATGCTTCTCGCACCCGCAGAGCCATTGCTTGCCGTGTGAACTTCTTTAATGAGACTCTTGAGTTTCACCAGCTCAGGGGAAACACGTTTGGGGCGACAACGCCAGTATTTGTAGCTGCTACGCTGGACACTGAACACATGACACAAGGTGGTTACACTAAAGCTCTGCCTGAGTTTCTCGATTATCGAGAGCTGTTCAGCGAGTCCGACATCAAGAGAGCTGTAGCTTTTTTAATATTTCATTGTGCTCTTCAAGGCGTGCAAGTTTCTTCTTCAGCTCACGTATCTCAATTTGCTCTGGTGTCATAGGTGCGGCTTGGGGAGTGACTCCCTTTCTTTCTTGCTTAAGCTGCCTTACCCACTTGTCCATTGTCGATTTACCGACACCCATGGCTTTTGCAGCTTCAACAACGGTGTAGTTTTGGTCGAGCACAAGCTGTGCTGCTTCGAGTTTAAATTCTGCACTGAAAGTGCGTCTGGTACGCTTGGTCATAGCTTCACCTGTCATGCTATGAGGTGCATCTTAACACCTCTAATCAGGTGGCCAAATTCACTATGTCACTACAAAATACAGTAAAAAAACCATTGCAACAGTATAGTTATTGTAATATTATAAAAATACAAGCTAAACAATAAGAATAATAAAGAGAGCAGTAAAATGACTAGATCAGAAATAATGAAAACAGCTTGGAACATCGCAAAAGAAGCAGCAGCAAAAACAGGTTACAAAGCAAAAGAGTTTTTTTCAGAGTCACTAAAGATGGCGTGGACAATGGCTAAACAAGAAGTCAAAACAATAAAAGAAAGACTAGTAGAGCTTGGCGGTAAAGAATACACAGCTCACAACTGCAACAGAGTTTACTTAACACTAGATCAATTTAACGAAATCACAAACCTCGGCTATAACTTGAATGAGTATCGCAACAAGTTCTACGCTGACTTAGATGATAATAGAATTTACAGAAAAATATCTAAAAACGGCAAGTCAAAAATCTATCATGAGTTTGACTTAGCGAGCTGGGCATAATAAGAATAACCAAAATAAAAAACATAATAAGAAGGCATTAAAAACATGAAAGATTTAATAATTAAAAGCATTATTTTCGGAGCAGTAAAAGGCGAGCTTAGAAGAAGTGTTATCGAAGTTATCAAAAACAACAAAACTGCATACGAAGCTGCCCAAGATCTAGGCAACATCAACAAGCAGGCTACGATAAGAAACAATATCGATAAAGTTATACAAGCATTTAATATGTTGATTTATACTGAAGTTGCAAGCAAGGTAGACCCGACCGACACGCACGAGCTGGTTGTCTACAGCGAAGGTGGCAGCACACACTACAAAAACAATCTTTCTACGCTTTTGAAATATATCAACTACAGAAAAAATCTTTTCGAGCTGGAGTTTGAAATAAATAAAGTAAGAATAGAAGATAATGAAGTTATTGAATCAGAGACAGTATTCTCTTTTAGATAACAAAGTAAACCACCGCATCGGTGGTTTTTACTTTTGGGCATTTCTAATTTTTTTACTTTTCTTTTTTCAATTTTAAAAAGTAAGAGACTTGTCGTTTTAAGCGTGTTACTTTTCAACCTCGGCATGATACAAAAATATAAAAGCAACAAGTTGTGTAATTAAATTACAGAAAAGAAATATTGAAATTTTATTGACCGATATAATCATTTATGCATTCCATGGCTTTAGGTGTGGTTTATATGAAATTATAAAAACCCCAATGCAATGCCAACCCCAAAGCCTTATAATGACAATTTTTTAATGTAATCACATTACAACAAAAACAGCCCCTTTATTTTAAAATCTAACAGACTTAAAAAGCAAAAATACCGCAGATTTTAAAATCCAGTTATCCATTTAACATTTTCAAGGTTTTAGTAATTTCAGCTACTTCATCAGTCTTATGATAAAAACGACTCTCATCACTTACGAACCTACATTTGTGCAGCAAAGAACACTGTTCCACAGCTATCTCAGATAAAGCTGAATCAAGCTCTAAAAGCTCTGTGTTACCTCTCGCTGTTGCTTTTACTGCTTCTCTTAATTCAATAGAACCATCGATCATCAAAAAATAAAGATGCTTATAATTAGCATGCGTATAGCTGCTGTAGTAACAGTTCTCGACAGCAATTGTTTTCGAAGCTGGGTTGCTATCAAGTACGTTTAAATCGTGTCTAAGCGTTGGATACCAAAATGCTTCGTAACGTCCCTTATGTGCATGAGAAATCTAAGAAATGCTGGGTTTCTTCTTTGCTGAAACAGCTAAACCCTCTTTTCATGCATTTTTATCGGTGTATGTATATGAAATTGGGGAATTATGCACGATAGGTAGCCCTACTGCCGACCCGACACATCCTAAAACACTTAGTAGGATAAGTGCGGTATTTTCTTTCTAATGTCCTTGACGATCAAACCGTTTAGTTCCAAAATAACTGTATATATGTACAGTTATTTTTATTATGAAAGTTATCCCTATCTTAGCAAGCGCTGGTATTACAGGCTTTGAAAGCCCTGCTGCTGAATACAGACAACTAGGAATGAGCCTTGATGAACTGCTAGTTGAGCATCCAAGTGCTACATTCATCGGACAAGCAATGGGGGAATCTATGCAAGAAATTGGCATTTTTGATGGTGACTTGTTGATTGTAGATCGTCACGTTGCCGTCCAAAACCTTGATGTAATCGTGGCCAATTATAATGGTGAGTTCGTTTGTAAAATGCTAGATATGACACGTCGATCACTCTTATCTGCAAATGAAACAATGATGCCTATTTGTATTCATGCTCAAGATACATTTTCGATTGAAGGTGTAGTGATTCGATCTATCCGTTGTCACCGCCCAAGCTATTTACTCTCATCTCGTAGAAAATAATGTTTGCCCTAGTTGATGCTAATTCCTTTTATTGTAGTGCTGAGCAAATTTTTAGACCCGAGTGGAGAGG
This sequence comes from Vibrio vulnificus CMCP6, assembly GCF_000039765.1. Taxonomy (NCBI): domain Bacteria; kingdom Pseudomonadati; phylum Pseudomonadota; class Gammaproteobacteria; order Vibrionales; family Vibrionaceae; genus Vibrio; species Vibrio vulnificus. Next base: position 370,720 of record NC_004459.3, read on the forward strand.
TAAGCCCGTAATCGTTCTGTCGAATAATGATGGCTGTGTCGTTGCAGCTAATCGTCAAGCTAAAGAAGCAGGTATAGCAAAGTTTAAACCTTACTTTGAAGTCAAAGCGTTGTGTGAGTTGAAAGGTGTAATTGCTCTATCATCTAATTATGAACTTTACGCAGATTTGTCGTCCAAAATGATGGATGTTATCGGGCGGTTTGCGCCTGAGCAATATATATACTCCATTGATGAATCATTTCTTTCCTTTCATCGCTGCTTTCCTGCCATTAAAGACTTACGAGAACATGGCTCTTTAATCCGACGAGCCGTTTGGAAAGAGTGTCGATTACCAGTATGTATAGGTATGGGAACAACGCTAACCCTCGCCAAAATTGCCAATCATGCAGCTAAAAAAATTCAAGGCTGTAAGGGCGTTTGCGTTATCGACAATGAACATCAGCGTACCTCTATATTAAAGCAGCTAGAAGTTGGTGATGTATGGGGGGTGGGCAAAAAAATATCAACACGATTAAAACATATGGGGATTAACTCGGCTTATGATTTGTCTCAGTATGCCCCAGAACAAGCACGTCGAGAATTTTCAGTCGAAGTTGAAAGAACCGTTCGTGAATTAAATGGTGTCGCTTGCAAGGGCTGGGACACAGCTAGAGCTGATAAAAAGCAGATTTACTCAACTCGTAGTGTTGGAACAAGAATCACCGACCTTGAACTACTGAAGCAAGCACTAAGTAAACACGCCGCTATAGCAGCACATAAAGCACGAAATCAAAAGTCGCTGTGTAAAGCTATGCTCTGCTTTGCTTCCAATTCACCATTCGATGATAAACCTCAGAGCTTCCGTATAGTTCATCATTTTGCTTATCCAACTGCTGACTCAATGCAGTTGGTCAAAATTGCTACACAGGCAGCAACACAATTGTTCAAACCTGGTGTACGTTATTACAAAATTGGCATCGGCTTGATCGATCTAGTTAATGGGCAGCACGAACAATTAGATCTGTTAAATCAAACTCCGAGTAATGATAAGTTAATGAAAGTGTTTGATAGTCTTAATAATCGGTATGGCACTGATACGCTTTTTGTTGGTTCCCAAGGCATAGAGCAGAAATGGAGCATGCGGAGAGAAATGCTTACTCCGCAATATACAACCAACTGGCTAGATATACCTAAAGTAAGGTGTTAACAGTTCAATTCTTAACAAAGGTGTATTTTCTGTGAGCTGCGTTAGTACACCTTTGGACAGAAATGAGTTTTGGAAAATCAAACATTAGCAAATGACTAATAACTTCAGGTATGACAAATAGCTAAACATGATAGAAAAACTGCCACCAAAAAGCAAAAGACAAGACCTGACCCTATTGGTTTTTACTCTGGAATATGCAACCACATTGAGTTAAATTATTTTATATGAATCAGATGTATAGTAAGCTACAAAAAATTACAACAGATAAAACGGAAGCATGTCAGAGAATACCCCCGCTAGTCCTAGCATCTACAAGGCAATCTTTTTTGTAAGCTTAATCACATGCTCACTTTTTTGCATTGTGCTACTGGCGCTACTCGTATGTTTACCTTCCCCATCACTGCTATCTTACCTTGGCTATGCCGACTCAGTTGCACTTGCTAATGCTGATAATATCAACGATCCATTCACATCCCACATTATTGGTGAATTAGTCAAGAGTGGGACATTAATCAGCCTTAAAGATGTCTGGTCATTTCAAACTGGCTTTTATCAAACAATAATCACCGTCCTTATAGCTATTAACGGTTTGATCGCTGCAATATCCGTGATTTACATCAAAAGCACATCAGAAGAAAAAGCTGAAGAAATCACAAAAAAATATATGCATAGTGATACGTTCAATCACGTACTCAATACAAAAGTCGAGAATGAAGCAGAATCACGGCTTCGAGTTGTGCAAAGCGATCTAAATGCTACTGCTAGTGATTTTGAAAGGTCATTAGGAACTGTCGATGAAGCTCTAGAACGATTGCAACTTTTAGAAACAGAAAACCAAAGCCTACGCCAACAAATAAAGGTCATTTCGGAACGTGTAGCTCAGTTAGATATATCCGAATCTGAAGGCAAAGAATCCCTACTTGTCAAAAAGGAACAATAGATGGCATTCGTTAGAAAATCTGGTAGAAAAACTCAAACAACTACAGAATTTGAAGATTTGTCTACACCTGAACATCTAATAGCACTTGCTGAAGACAAGGGCTTAGAAACTGACCCTGTCAATGTATCTGAATTAGCCAAACATCTAGGGATTACCGTTAGATACGAGCCAATGCAAGATGAAGAATCAGGCTCGCTTAAAAAGGAGAAAAAGTCAGGTAGTTGGGTAATGACCGTTAATTCATTACACCATCCGCATAGGCAAAGGTTTACAATAGCCCACGAAATTGCACATCGAATTCGTCATGCTGCTAACAATGATTGCTTTGAAGATACAACTTTCTTTAGAAATGGGGAAACAAACTGGATGGAAGCTGAGGCCAATGATTTTGCAGCCTCACTATTGATGCCTAAAGATGCTTTCGATAATTTCATAGCCAACGTATCATCAAAGGTTGAAGATGTTGCTATGCACTTCCAAGTATCTTCTCATGCAGTTCGAATTAGAGCCAAAGTTCTTGGTTATGACGGACATAATCTATGAGTGAATTTGTCTATTTCCCGATCATAAAAACTAGAGATGGCGAACTCCGCTGTTTTGAACACATCAATGATGATGATTTTTCAAAGATTTTGCCAATTTACGAACTAACCAAATCGAGAAAAACAAAAAAAGCACCTGATGGTGATATATATCGCCGTATGAAGCAAATTGCTGAAATTCAGAAGAAGCGACCATTTATACTTGATTTGAGTACAAACGAAAAATATATCAACCCTCAGATTGAGCAATTGTTATCAGAACACAACGGCTTTAAAGAGTGGCAGTATTTTCTGTTTGATCTACATTGCGACTTAAACATCATCCCGATGGTTCACTTGTATGAAGATGATGACGGTAAGTTCGAAGACGTTGAAGAATTCGTAAGAAGTGCTTCTGCAAGAACTAATTGTCTTGCGGTTAGATTGCCATATGACTTAAGTGACGAAGAAGTTGAATATTATTTAACCCCTATAACAAGAAACCTGAACGAAAATTGTAAACTCTACGTAATTCTAGATGCTGAATTCGTAAGAAAGAAAGCCATTAATGATGTAGTTGATACTTTCCTTGAAGCATGCTCGGGTACGGAGTCTTTCGCTGATAAAATAGAAGACGTTGTAATGCTCTGCTCTAGTTTCCCATCGAATGTTGCTCAAACTGGTGGCGAAGCATATTGCAGGTGAGTTTAGAATCTGTGAAGAAGATATCTATCAGGGTATTAGTGAAGAGTTCCCAATCAAATATGGCGACTACGTTTCAATTAACACCGAACAAATTGAAATGAAAGGCGGTACTTTTGTACCTAGGATTGATATTGCATCTTTAGACGGAAAATCGTTCACCTATAAAAGATACCGTCGAAACAATGGTGGGTATGTTAGAGCCGCAGAGCACACCGTCAGAGATACAACATCATATAAGCCGCTTGGAGTGTGGGCTGATGAAGAGATCCAAGCAGCAGCAAATGATAATCCATCAGGTATTAGCCCTGCATTTTGGATATCAGTTCGCATGAACTACTACATTAAAAGTCGAATTTTACTCAGAGAATCAGACGATTCTTCGTTTTAGTAATGACGGAGCTTTCTTTGTAATTGTGTATATGTCATCCGACGTCAAATGAAGGGTGGTTTCTTGTTTCAACAGTTTTGAAGCTACCCCATATCTTTCATTAAAATCGTTTCTTGATAACTGTCTTAATGACTCTAACGTATTGTTTTTTGATACGTAGTCGCATAATTCGTGCTTCGATCTTAAATTGCTTCCTTTCGATAGAGCACTCAACTTTTGCACACTTAACGCACTGGCTAACACTCTTTTATCGTGTCGTTTGAACTGTTTTGATTGGCGAACATGAGTAATTTTGCCATTTTCGACCAGAAAGATGCCAACATCTCTTGAAATCGTTGCTCGTACTTCAGCCAGATTGCTTGGTTCACACACAACAAAGCAAAAATCAAAAAACTTTTTATAACTTTCAATTTGATAATTCAACCTAGATACAGTGTCACGAGCACCTTTTATTTCAAAGGCAGTTAAGTAGCCATCATCCAGCAATGCTAGATCCGCTCGTCTTTCACCAAATTGAAATGAAAATTCAGAACCAACAACAAAATTTTCATACTTTTCTAGAAAGTACCTTACTATTAGTTTTTTAATTTCTAGCTCTGTCATCTATGCCACTTTAACTGTATATACAAACAGCATTATCGTATATCACTAGCCTATCAGCAAGCATATTGTTGACACCTTTTTTATTGTTATTTCTCCCGAACTTCGAGGTCAGGTCTTGTCTTTTGACTCTTATTACTTTTTGTATATCAAAGTTGACTGAGTATCATTGTGTGATTTGAAGGCGTAACTAATTTTGGGGCATTTTCGTGTTTCATGCCCTGTAGCACACTCTTGGACAGATACGTGTTTCGGGTAATCGAATATTAGCAATTCACGAATAACTATAAGTATGGAAAGTGCTTTAGTTCAGTATCCAGTATGGATGGTGTATATCACCGCCGCTGGGTGAAGCAAAAAAATTAAACAAACAATCGGGTGGATATCTGTTGACGGCGCATCAACGAGTTGACATGGTCGAGAGTTGTAGACGGTATTGAAACGAGAACAAATAGACATTGAAGGTGACACTGCCTTTGAGCGATTCTAAGCACTCGCAGGATAATTGTACCTAGAGGATAGGTCTGCCGCGTCTTTCACTATATTTGCGACAGACCCCATCTAACGACTTAAAATATCACTAAATGATGCGGCATTTGCCATTTTCTAAGTCGTTTATGAATTTTTTGTACTTACCAACTTCGGTAGTATCATTTTCAATGTATAGAACGGAAATTAACTCATTTCTTTTATATTTTCGTTCATGAATCACCTGTTTAATAGGTGTATTTTTAATTATGATACCTTTAACGTTTTTTCGTATATTGTCTACTTCTTTCATATTAAGCCTAGCATGAGCAACGTTCTCAACGGTTATTTTATCTAGTAGATTATCGAGTTCTTTAGCTAGTGATACCTTTTTATCAGTATTTTTTGAACGAATCATTCTAATGTACATTATTCTTATAAGAATGACCTTAGTTGAGGTTGATGAGAGAACATCTAGGCTATGAACTAAGTCTGATAGCGATATTGCTTGTTCATCTTTACCTTCATCATATAGTCTTATTATTTCACGTTCAAAAATCTCAGCATCGATTATTTCTGGTGTTGAGCTATAATTTTGAATACCTTGAAAGTATAAAGACCTTGCTTCTTCATTCTGTGGTTCCAAATATGTAGAAAACTTATTGCACAAAAATTCAAATTCAGGGTCTATAATTTCTCTATCTAATGATTTAATAAAGTTTAACGTAGATATCCACCTTTCCTTTTTAGACTTATTTTGTAAATCAAGCACAAGACACATGATTAAGTTGTGGAAAAAGTCAATATTTAGTGATTCTGATTGTTCAATTATTTTTTGTATACATTTTAGATATTCCAAAAATCTATCATCATCAAGACATTGAGATAGGTTTATAAAAGATTTTATATGAGTGTCTTTCAATAGGTATGGGTTGGAATTTTTATTGGAAGTGTGGATTTTTTCACTCTCATTAACCTTTAGGAATATAGAATCCCAAAATAAATCACAGTCTTCATCTTTTTCATATCGCATAATAGAAGGAACTATAACATCCAGTCCAACAGCATACTGACATGCACTATCTATATGCCGTTCAGAATTCATATTATCTAGCTCTTGAAGAATCATACTTGCAATATATAATACTTCCATAATTGAATTCTTTATATCAATTAAAGGTTCATTTTCAACTGATATAGATAATTCTTGAATTATTGATTTACAAAGTCGTATTATTTCATCGGTATGATTATTATTAGACTTTAACAGAGCTAGACAATAATCTACTGTTGCTCGATACTTCAATGAATCTAGCTCTTCGCCACTAACTAAAATTGATAGCTCTTCGATAGCTGGCTCTATAGAGTTTGTTTTAAAAAAACTAAACCCAAGCATCCAAGAAACTTCTCTTTGATCTATTTTTTCTACGTCTTTTAATAACTTGCAATACTTAATAGTATCAGTATATTTAGCATTAAATAGCGTACAAGCAGCTAGCTTGTAACGAATAAAATCCAACATTTCATCGTTGATTTCAGACTCAATTAATGTCAGAAACTGCTTTTCAGCGGCTATATATTCTTTTTTATTGAATAGTTCTAGTGTTGAGTCAATAGATACATAACTATTTAGACTTAGACTACTTAACCAGGTTTCAGATAGACTTGCTTCAACTACTCTATTTTTAAATGCTACAGATTCGTCAGCTTCAGATGGAGCAGCAATGCCCGCTAAATATAACTTAGACCTTATGTGATCGGATACTGGTTTATTGTAGTGCATTGAAAATAAACCACTTTGTAAATCTTTATCAGCAGATGCAAGAACTCTTATATGATCTATTGGTGGTCGATCATAATTTGAAAGATATAGGTCTTTTATTACAGAGTTAATTGAATCAACATCAATATTTATACCAGCTTTTACCTTGTCTTCTATAGTAGATAAAACTTCCCATGACATTCTAGGATTCCCCTGAATCCAATAATAAATACGCTCAATGACAATATCGTTCAGTTCTAATTTTGACTTCTCGACAAATAAACGAAACTCGCTAAGGCTAAAATCAGTTAAGAATATTTTCTGACCAATGTTAAATGGTGATATAGATTTATCTTTTATTATCTCACTTGGTTCGGCAACACCAGATATTACATATGTTAAACGCTTTAACTCTGGGAAGTTTACTCGCTCGAAATATACACTTCTAATATGTGCGAATATTTTATCAGAGTAATCTGATGAAGTAAGGGAATCAATTTCATCAAGGTTGATAATTAGTTTTCCAGAAATTTTATTTAGTATCTTTCTTATTTCAAATCCATGTTCTTTATGTGATGGTATTTTTCTGTTGTTTCTTCTGTTTTCTATTTCTTCTTCTATATCTTCCAATTTCTCATAGTTAGATTCAATGATTGTGTCTATTATACTTCTAAAACACTCTCTTGCTGTATCAAAACGATTAGATAGATCTATATAAGCAAAGATATCATTCTCAGTTTCAAGTTTTCTTTTTGTATGGATTAATAAATTTGTTTTACCCATTTGTCTAGATACTAGTATGTATCCAGGTCTCCCCATATCATTGACTATTTGCTCAATCTGCCTATCTGCGTCTCGTTCTATATATAATTCTCTAGGAATTATTGTTTCTGATATTAATTTTTTAGTCATGATCTAGCCTTTAAAATGTCTAATGACTCACGATAGTGGCTTTTTAACTTCCTAGGTGAACCTTCTATAAGTTCAATATCAACATTAGGTAGGTTATCAATATTCAAGTGTCTGTTTATTATATTGTCTAATTCAATTAGATCTTCTTTATTCCAGTAACCAAGAGAGAATATACTAAAGTTGTCTGATATCTTTTCAAACTCCGTTCCAACTAGAGAGTCAGGCTCAAATATAGAAGATAATACTAGTTTGAAATTTTTAATTTCTTTTAATTTTACCAATATAGAATAGATGCATTGCGAAAATTCTTTAAACGCACAATGATCACTGATTGGTATTTCCTCAATGAATAAAACAAAACTATCAGATTTACATTTGTCTCGTATGATTAACTCTATATTATTTAAAATTACAGATATTCGTTCAGACTCATTGATTATGACATTTTCATCGAGATCGTAGGCAATACTTGTAAACATTTGTTGAATGTTTTCATTTATAGATGTACCTAAAGAAATATATTGAAAGTCAACTCCGTTTTTGAATAACAGTCTTTGAATAATAGCAGTTTTTCCAACACCAGATGGGCCACAAATCCATAGTCCTGATAATCTGAATTTATTTAAAACTATTTGGTCTACATCTCTATGTAGGTAGAAATTTTCTTGATTAGGGGTATATAAATCGAAAAGGACATCTTCCTTGGAGTCATCTGTTTTTGCTGATGAACTTGTTAACTTTATTTTGCAGAAGTCATTTCTTTCAATAAAACCCCAGAGTGCTTTGTGTGATTGGCTATCTTCATTTTCTGGCTTTACGATAGATGAATGATCTGTTCCTGCTATAAGTTTAGCTTTACCAAAGTAGCGTGCGGCTGACTCCTTGGATACAACTCGGTGTTTTGAATGATTTAACAAGGTCAAATGAAAAGGAGACCTATTTTCATAGCACTCTAAACCGACAATATCAAGCTTAGATGATTGCAATAACTCTTTAAATCTACCATCAAGATCATCTAATAATGCACTTCCCCAAGCTAGTTCTTGAGCTAGTTGGTTTTTGAATCGTTTTGCAATCCAACCGAAGCTAGATGCCATCCGTGAGCCAAAAGAAGGAGATGCATATAGTGCCAATCCAATTTTCTTTCCAACAAATTTGTCTGATTTTGACTCTAAAATATACCTTGCAATTATTCCACCAGTACTGTGAGTTACGAAAATGATATTACTTTTACTTAGAGCTGGACTTCTCATGTGTTTGTCGGTTTGGCTAATGTGATCCCAAACTTCGTCTGAGCAGTTTTGAACTCCATAATCATTTGAGTCTATTGATGTATAAAAGTTGGCTAGAAATATATCAATTCCATTAAATCTAGGATCGCTTGCGATTAAGTCAGGCCAGTAGCGCTGATTCTTATCGTTGAACCAGCATTTTTTACTACTAGAAAATAATCCATGGATAAATATTATGACAGTGTTACTGTTTGAGTACCTTAACCAACCATTTTCTTGGACGTTCAAAATATGCCTTAAAGCTTTGATTTTTAATTATGATACAGCGCTCGCATCAATAAAATCAATAAACAGTGTCAGTCCTGTTTAACAATTCTTAAATTTCATTATTTAAGGAAAAATGCGTTAGGTCATCAAGATTCCACTCTAATCGCTCTATGTAGGGCTGTAACACCCCTGTCAAAATCCTTACCATATCTATCAAAAACAATTGAGCCATTCTCACGCCCAACATTGCCCTGTACAAAGCAGCTCTCAACGGTGGAGTCTTGCTTTAAGTAGCTGATAAAATTATGTAAAAAAAATAAAAGTCATGCCCCTTGTCAAAACTAAGATTTGATTTAAATAGAGCAAACCAATTCGAAGCGTTACCACCTAATCCATTTGTTTTCTGCATAGAGTAGTTCTGGGAAAATTCCCTCTTCATTTGATGCCACATAATCTAAAAAGCCTAATTCGATTAGCTTTGAATGGATTGGGACTAAACGTCTAGCTGAATCATTTTCTAGTCTCTGGCCTTCAAGAGTGTCAGAGAAGCTAAGACAGCAAATATTGTCGTCTTTTTGTATGTCTGTACAGTGATGCTGTGCTAGCTTATTGAGTCTTGCACCAGAGAGTTCTCTCTGAAATTAGATTTTATAGTCTTTATTATTGCAGGTAAGTAGATAAGTACTCGACAAGTAAACTGAAGGTTTTCGGAATCTCTTTTGCGCCCCCTAAGATAAAGATACTTTTAACCGTCGATTTCGAATAACTTTTTGTAGGGCAATTGCACATTAACAAGATATTAATGAGTAATAGCACTAAGCAGAAATGGGGCAAAGGTGTGTTTGCTATGATCGGCATGCTTTGCGAAATTAAGTGGCACTGATTTGAGATTAACTACCCCATTCCCACGCATGGGAATCAGTCAGAATCGGCATACTCAATGAAACCGAGAGTCGCTGATGTGAAGTTGACTCCCCCATTCCCATGCATGGGAATCAACCTAGATCGGCATCGTCAGTGGAAACCTGTGCCGCTGATGTGAAGTTGACTACTCCATTCCCACGTATGGGAACCAACCTAGATCGTTATGGTCAACGAAATCCAGTGCCGCTGATTTGAAGTTGGCTACTCCATTCCCACGCATGGGAATCAGTCAGAATCGGCAGGTCAATAAAATCGAGAGCCGCTGATGTGAAGTTGACTACCCTATTCCCACGCATGGGAATCAGTCAGAATCGACAGGTCAATGAAATCGAGAGCCGCTGATGTGAAGTTGACTCCCCCATTCCCATGCATGGGAATCAACCTAGATCGGCATCGTCAGTGGAAACCTGTGCCGCTGATGTGAAGTTGACTACTCCATTCCCACGTATGGGAATCAACCTAGATCGTTATGGTCAACGAAATCCAGTGCCGCTGATTTGAAGTTGGCTACTCCATTCCCACGCATGGGAATCAGTCAGAATCGGCAGGTCAATAAAATCGAGAGCCGCTGATGTGAAGTTGACTACCCTATTCCCACGCATGGGAATCAACCTAGATCGGTATCGTCAGTGAAAACCAGTGCCACTGATTTGAGTTAGTTACTCTATTCCCACGCATGGGAATCAGTCAGAATCGACAGGTCAATGAAATCGAGAGCCGCTGATGTGAAGTTGACTCCCCCATTCCCATGCATGGGAATCAACCTAGATCGGCATCGTCAGTGAAAACCAGTGCCACTGATTTGAAGTTGGCTACTCCATTCCCACGCATGGGAATCAGTCAGAATCGGCAGGTCAATGAAATCGAGAGTCGCTGATGTGAAGTTGACTACCCCATTCCCACGCATGGGAATCAGCCATGTTCGGCATACTCAATGAAATCCAGTGCCGCTGATGTGAAGTTGACTCCCCCATTCTCACGCATGGGAATCAACCTAGATCGTTATGGTTAACGAAATCAAGTGCCGCTGATTTGAAGTTAGCTGCTCTATTCCCACGTATGGGATTGCTTTATTCTAGGTTATTCATATTACTGTTGCGCTGTAAAAGCCTACACCTTTAAATTCAACTCGAATGTAAACTGTAAATTATAGATAAAAAGTAACACCACTACCTTTCATTAAATTATTATTCAATATAACACATTACATTATTGCCACATGGCAAAGAAATATATCATTAAAACAAATCAACAATAGCCCCTCACTACCACACTAAAAACAAGAAACATAAAGCATTAAAACTTGAAAGACTTAGATAGATAAGCTATAAAATAAAAACCAACTCATAAATACTTATAATCATGAACAATAAAGTTAAAGATATCATTGATAATATATTAAAAAACATTTTCAACCATTTAGCGACAAGAAATTCATTCACTCTTTACTACAATGAAGTTTTTCAAGAGTTAGAAATATCACTTGCTCAAGATATACCTAACCCCAACATCTCTTATCCCGCAATTAACTCAATATACTTAACAGAACACTGGCAAAACAAAGGAGTTTTGAACTATTTAGTAGAGCGGTTACTTGAGCTAGAGTGGGTAAATGGTGTTGCAATTCAATCAATAACCAACCCAATTTTAGGAATGAGCTTGCTACACAACCCCAAATGGATTCCGATTATAAATACTAACCAGTTTCATCGGCTGGATCGAATTATCCCGCTCGTGAGAGATAATAAAGAATACTACGATTTATTTTTACAAACATTCGAAAAGAAAAGGCCTGCATTCAGTACATTAGATCTATCTATACTAAAAGAAAGTTATATAAGAGTTACTAGTAGAAAAGAAACAGACATACCGTATCTAACAGATGACCAACTATGTGGATTCGCTCCAGAATATGATGGTACTTCGCTAATAAAACTACCAGAGTGTCATTATAATAATTATAAAAATCAAATCACAGCATTAGCTGAAAATCACGGTATATCAGCGCATCACTACATCGGTATGTCTAAATTTTTTGATAGTTTTATAACTTTAAAAAACCCACGTAGTTAAACTATGTTATAAAAAAGTAAAAACGAATAAAACTCACCTTATTTAAGGCATTAACATTTCGTATAAGTAACGCAATATCAGTTGAGATCACTTCCGATTTTAGGAATGGCAATTACAGCTAGCTAGTTCATTCCCATGCATGGGAATGGCTTATTCAATATGTGTCGGTTTGTATGTGCGAAACAGAGCCAAAACCTAAACATTAACCCGAAACAGAAACTTAAGGTCACTAGGACTGTAACTTCCTTCTAGCGCACGGCTCAGAAACAGTATTCACAAGCCTATGTTTAGAAAACAAACAGCCCCAATGAGGCTGTTTGTCATCTAAGGAGATAACATTGTAAGACCTAAGCGATGGCTAGAGCTGAAGAAGCCTTGAAAGATTGCTCTGTCAGTTCTGCCCCCAAGTTACTTAGAGTAGATGCTCTTTACTCAACCTATAAATACTTAGTGACCGACGTTTTCTAATGTAAGATTTTAAATTTAATTCGGTCACCGATAAGCCTAAATGGGCCACAAAAGCAAGGCCTGATTTTGTCTTGTTTGTTACCACTCCTTGGGAGTATCTTAGCGGTGGATTGGAACTCTTATGCTACTTGTTCAGGATAAAAACTGGCAAACCATCAGAACCAATATAACTTTTTTCACCAGCCCGCCTTGCTTTGATCGATCTTTTCGATGCAGCATTATCTTTTTCATATTCTTTAGGGCTTAATACTTTCAGTGCTTTCTTTTTTATGCCATCTGTTAAACGAAGATACTTATCAACACTAGGTGGAACAATCGCATTGCCATCTTTAAGTTTCACACCAAATATCTCTATGTAAAATTCAATATCTCGTAATACTTCATATACTGACGAGCGATCTACCCTCCAAAAGCGGTTAGGTTTAGTTAGCACTTTCGCCTTTGTCTTATCAAACTTGCCGTTATGGTATGAGTCGATAAATTCTTCTAACTGAAAATCCATGTGCCAAAATGGGAGTATTAACTTACCCGACCAATCAGACACGTGTAGGCTTTCAATCAACCGCATATTGTACACTTTAATTGAATATGCAATTAGCTGACTATCTTCATTGAAACGATTGATATCAATGAGCGTCTTTGTTCTTCGATCAAAAGGCGTAGAGAATGGTGGCAAAACAACAAAATCTCCAAAAGAACTCAAACAATTTCTAATTGCAGCAATGAGTTTCGTCATTTTATTGTGTTGGACGGTTTGTAAGCACACTAATGAGATAGCCAATACTATGCAAGACAAAACAAGTAATTGCTGAGATGAAGAGGAACTTTTTCTAACCTTTTCAATAAAGTTAATAAATTCCTGTCGTGCTCGTTCATGAGCATTAGATATTATAATTCCGTAGGTATTGTCATCAACATGCTTACTTTTATCAATAACACTTTGTAATAGTGTAGGGTCAAAACCTTCAAAATCAGCCATGTGCTCATGCAATATCAACAAGATATACTCAAAGCCATTATTAGCTGCAACCGTAGGAAAACCTCCGACTAACTCATTGATAGCATGTATATTTTTCAAGGTGTGTTGGCTGGTTTCTTTTACCAAGTTAGATTCTAGATAATTAAACACCTCAATAAGTGAATCAGAAGCGTCAGTTTCAGTACCCGTTTCAAAATTATCTTGTATCTTTTCAAAGGAAAGAAGGAAATTGTCCATTTTTAGCATTACTTCATCAGCATCAGAAATAGTCAACTCTTCAAAATCAATGCCTTTTATAGCTTTTCTTAATACACCGCCAGCCTTAACCACTGATCTAATCTGGGGAAGTAATTTAGCATTTTCACGACCAACTAAATCAGCTTGAAACTTTTCAAGCAAATTTTTATTTAACTCGTCACAATATGAAATTGATTTCCATCCCTTATTCGAGGCCAGATCGCTTTTTATATCTCCACTGACTCCCCTTGGAAGCACTAGAGCCAGTTTTTGGCGAATGAATGATTCAACATCACAGCTTTTAGATTTTGTAGCTTTTCTTACATCATCGCTTCCTTGCAAGATCTCAATCAACCAAGTCCTCATAGTAGACAATGGCGATTCTCTATCAATCCTACCTTCTAGTTTGCCTATTGCTGAAATTGCGTATGGTATGCACCAATAACTGATGAATATCGCCCTATTTTTCTGTTGATTAGCTTCATCCCTAGCTAAAGGGCCTAGTAGCAAATTAAGTTCCTGCATTGCTCCTAAAAGCGTCCCTATCGTTTGATCTATGTATAACCATATGTCGGGATCATCTGAAGATAAAGCAGAAGTTATAAGAACGCATTTTTCTTTGAATATCTCATTTTGACTCTCAAATTCTGAGCGACTATCAATAGCAATCTTTTTGTTTTTACTAAGCTTCAGATCCAGTAACTCGAACACAAAGTCAACAGTCTGAGCAGTATTTGGAATCAACATAATGGCGTCCCAACCCTCTGATTAAATTAGATTATCATCTTGCACCTCTTAAGCTTCATTTTCAAATAAAGCTGGCTCGAATAAAACTGGGGGTATAAAAAAATTCGCTCTTACATACACTAACCCTAGATGATGAAGGAGAGTGAAATGCAACTTTACAACAATATTGATTTCGGAACTGGTGTCCCAAACCATGTAGTAAAAAAAGCATCAGAAATCTTGTCATCATCGGTCATGGAAAAACGGTATCCCAGAAAAATTAAGACAAGATTTGGTATCAAATTTGTATTTAATGTAGGGGCTAGATACCGACTACTTTCCACTGACAAACAAAATTGGAAGCTCTTAACACATGAGACTTACAACAGATACTCATAACCAACGATCAAAGGTGATTACATGAAAAAACAAGACAGGTGGTGTATGCCATTAAAACGAAAGGGTAAACCTACTATTTCAGGTGGAGCGGCAAGAAATGTTAGAATTGCAGAATCTGGAGGAATGGATTCGATTGTAGCAAACGCAGTCGATTTCGCACTAAACCAAGCCAATCTAATATCTGGTTCAATTCCCAATGAAACATCATTGCTACCCACAAATACAGGCGATAACCGCCCACTTCATTAATGACGGTTATACACAGGAGAGTTCAAAATGAAAGAAGTACTTTGTTCGCTATGTAATGGTCGTGGTAGTGACGTAACTATTAGATGCACTAACTGCCATGGTTCAGGTTATGATCCAGAAGAAGACAAGCCGTTCGCGCAGTGCCACACCTGTTATGGCGAAGGTGTTGAGGAAGTTGAAGTTTGTCCTAATTGTGGTGGTGAAGGCTATTGTTACGAAGACGAAAATGATTATGAAGATGAAGATGATTATGAAGATGATTATGAAGAAGGTGGAAGGCCGTAAATAGTTCTGTTTGACTGCCAACGCTTAGTTTCAATTTCAAGATAGTTATCCCAAGTTGACAGAAGCGAGCATCCGTCTAGCTCGCTTCTGTCAACTTGTGGATTTAACGAAGCAGCTCCGCGGTTGGTCACAGGCCGACTTTGGTATTACTGATATTTTCTTGCTATCTCTCGAATCTCTTTCATTTTCTTCTTGTCATCAGTAACAATGATTTCAAGAAGTTCGAGAACTTTAACTTGTAGCTTACTGCATTTCTTACCCGCAAATGCTTGCTGAACAGTGTTCCTAGACAGACCTGTCAGCTTCACCATGCCGCTGACAGGGTTGATGACTGAGTTATTGTATCCATGTCTTTCTTTGAACAGATACTTGTCTGCAAATTCAATTACTTCGTTAGTGTGTTGCATGTTGTGCCTCTTTATTATTTTTATTAAAGCCCCTGACAGGGGCTTCTGGAGGATTATGAGTCGTAGCGCTCGACTAGCTCATTAACCAACGCATGCTGCATGTCTCTTGCGTTGTCGATGAAGCTGCAATCAGTTAGTTCAAACTTATCGTCCAGCTCGTGAATATCGATGAACTCGCTTAGAACTTGCTCACACACATCTTCGTCACCAAACACTAACTGTTCACAGAAACCTCTGACGGAACCGCTTTCCTTTTCCATATAATCGACATCCCACTCTCTTAACATAAGCTTTTCTCTTTGAGCATCAACAGCTTTGATCATTAGAGATAGAAGTAGTTCTTTTTTGCTTTCAACTTTTATTTCAGTTTCTTTAAAATCTTTCATTTTGTATTTTCCATTTTTATTATTAACTTTCGGTGTTTAAGTGTCCCCCTTTACTTTATGTTTATATTGCAAACTTTTATATTACAAATACAAATAACAAAGTTATAATGAGTGGCATTTTTAATGATTATTTTTATTTTATTTAAAAATAATACATAAAGAAATAAAAAGGCAAAAATGGCGATTTGATGTCAATTACCTTTTTTAATTAATTAAACCCATGCAACTAAAACAGATAATTTATTTAAGATAAAAAATGCCCCGACCAGTAGCGAAAAGGTCAGGGCGAAAAAGACCCCAGTTTTAACTGGGGTTAAAAGCTTTGTAAAGTATGAGTTGACGTACAATCACCTCACACTTTTAATATAATAAATTAAAATATTATAATCAACTTTTAAATGTCACTTTCAGCAAGGTTGAATTGCAAATAAAACAATGCAAGGGTGCTTTTATCTTTTAAACCATCATTTATTATATTAATCGCTTTTCTCTGTGTGCAAAACAGCATTTCACTTAAGGCTTTACTAGATGCCTTGTTTCTGTATGTATAACCATTTTTGATTAAGATGGATGACACTTCACTTCCGCTCAGAAATGGTTTTGATTCGATTAAATTATTAACACTATGCATGTTCATTTACCTTCTTATTATTATTTATATTATTATCTGTTTTTTCTGCTGCCGCTTTTTCTGCCGCGACTTCTGCTTCAACTCTAGCTCTTTCACTTTCTCTTCTCTTGTCATCAACAAGAACGAACTGCGCTTGAATTTCGTCTATTGCATTGCTTTCAAACAAAGCTGACTTGGCAAGCTTGTGCAACGTGTAGATTTTACCGTTTGTGGTGTTACCTCTTCTGTTTCTCTTCTCTACAAATCCAAGTGCAGTCATGATTTCTTTAAGTGCTCTTGATGCTGCCTTCTTACCTTTTGTGTCTGAGCGCTTCTTGCCTGCCTTTAATTCACATAGTCCAGCGGCGTTAAAAGTTGATCTACGCTGTTTGTCAACGATATGGTTGTAAACTGCTGTTGTGTCCTCAACTACAATTTCAGTGTCTACACTAAGCTCTTTAACTCCAAGCGCATCAGCAAGAACTTTCATAGCTTTTGCCTCTTTTGAGCTGGTGCCTCCATTAAGCAAGTTGCCCTTAAACGCTTTCAGAAAATCTTTTTTGAAAACTTTGTTAAACTCATACACATCTTCATCAACACGCTCAGTGCTAATGCGCAGTCTTTGTGCTATCTCGTACTTCTTAACTGCGTAGCTTTCATCTGTTGTCAGTTCTTCTTTTTCTTTTAGTTCTGCAATTGATACATTATTGAGATTAAGTGCTTCAGTAGTAGCTTTCATCTCTGACTTTTCGAAAGCTTCTTTTGATACCTTATCTGCTTTTGAAGCTGCCTTAATTTCTTCAAAATCAACATCAACACGCTCAACATTAAAACCTAGGAGCTGTAGTGTTTTAGCTAGCGTAAATCGAAGATTACTTTTAAGTAATTCTTCTCGAACCAGAAACTCAGCTTCTAGTTCGCTGTTGATATTGCCTTTGATTGCATCAGCACGATAATCAGTGTAAGCAGCCGCTTGTGAGAATGTCGGTACAGCAAAAGTCAACCTGATTGCTGTTCTAAGTCTTCTTGCTAATTGCACCAGTGCTGTTGGCTGAAGAACGCGATTACAAAGCACTATGACTTCATCAGCATGATTTGCTGTAATGCTGAAACCTTCTCTTAAACATGGCGATACAATAACAGTGCGGTATTTAACGATCTCCTTGTTTGGATTCTTAAGAAATGCACGTTGTTCTTTCCCGCCTTTATTTTCGCTGTGTACGACCAGGATTCCCGCTTTTAGCGCTTTATTGTAGTCAACCTTGCCTTTCGAGTTTATATAGCCAGATTGCTCGACTAGACGGTCGATTTCGCCCTTTCTGTCGCAAGCAATGAACATCTGACTTTTACCAAGTAACTTTTTAGCTATTAGCTCCTGATTCATCACCTCAATACTTTCGACTGTAGTAGCGATATCTCTGTATACGTTTTTACGCATATTCACAGTTTTAACTTTGCGACCAAAAGCTTTTGCATATCTCACAGAAATCGCGTCAGTAGCATCAGCGTCCATGAAGATCACTTTCTTGTTGCTTCTTATAGCTTGAGCTAGTTCTGCCCTAATCGTTCTTTTAGCTAACTCGCTGATATAGTCAGAGCGAGGATCGAAGATAGACTGTAAAACCTTTTCGCACTCATCAATGATGATTGTGTCCGCTTCTTTTACTGTCTCTGCTGTAAAAGCGTTGGTAAGAGAGTTGACAGTAGCACTTAGATGAGTCGCATTTTCAATGACATGCATTTGTTCATCATAAAACGCTGAGGCAACATTTGATGGTGTGTGCTGCTTAACCACAGCGATAAGACCAGTTATAGTGGCTGTCTTGCGTCCTTTACTAGCTTCTCTTTCAATTAGAGCTTTTGCAAACTCAGTTTTGCACGTACCTGTAGGTGAGCGCAGAACAACCACATTGCGCTGGTTCTGAGCGAAAACTTCCATCTCCATGTCGTGAAGTTCGTACGCATTGTGGTCAGCAGTAAGAGTGACAGATTTGATGATCTCTTCCATCAGGTCTGAATGAGATTCTTCGTAGATAGCTTCTGCTTTTTCTGTGCTAACTCCAGTCCATTCCATCAGATTTCTCACTGCTTCTTCATCCGATGAGATCATAGAAGGAACTAGTGATTTAACAGCCTTAGCGCTCTCTCTAAGAAGCAACTGAGAATTGAACTGGTTAAAAGCTTCGCAAACGTATTTCGCAAAACTTACATCACTGTAACCAGTAGTAATTTTTGTGTCAGTGCTTATGTCATGCATATTTAGCTTATGCTTAATCGCAGTAAGAGCAATGCTTGATGCATACTTAGCTTTGAAGTCGAAGTTGATAGCTGTAATGACCTTATCTTTAGCGTCATGCTTTCTGATAGTTAAAACAAGATGGCTTTGAGTTGTAACTACTATTCTGTCTGTAGAATTGAATGCTTCTGCTTTAGCTAGAAGTGTTTCATCACCTGATGATATGAAGAGTTGAGTGTCTACCGCACTTTCTCCTTTAATGCAACTGTACGTCATTTTAAAAACTGCCTTTCCCTCTATGGGGATTATAATTATATTTATACTTTACCCTCTCAGCATAAGTGAATTATTTTCACTTTACAAGTTACAATCTTATAAATTAACTATTTTTATTAATATAGAAATTAAAGGTTAGTTGATTATTATTTTATTATACATGAGTAGCTGGTTTTTATTTTATGCAAAATGCTTCGCATGTTTGCTTGCTCTATCGGTTGTTTACTTGTTACTTGTTTTTTTATTCACACTAACCTATGGACTATGTAGTGTTGATTTATATATAAAATAAGTAAAACATAGTCCACACCTCAAACCTTATCTAGCAAGGCTTTAAGGCAGATTCACTTTCAAAATCACCAAAGGGAAATTTTTTTTAAAAACAAGGAGCATAACCACTCTTTAAAGTCGATTGAAAATTCAAAGGTTATATCAGGGGGAGCTAATGAGGATGCGAGTTTGGAGTGTGGTTATAAAAACCCTCATAACTATCACCCCCAGAAATATTTTTCTTCATTATATTTCCTAGCAACGCTATGAATGACGGTGGTTCAATTTTCGGTTAACTATAATCATAAGGAGCTAGATTATAAATATTAGCGTCATAAATAAGTTCACCAAAAGGATCGGGTATAATAAAACCATTTTTAAATATTATATTTATCTTTAGCGGTTTTGATTATATTTAAATGCAAAATTCTTCGCATGTTTGCTTATTCTATCTGTTCTTACCTTCTGGATGCTTTTTTATTCACACTAAACTATGGACTATGTAATGTTGATTTATATATAAAATAAGTAAAACATAGTCCATGCCTAAGCCCTTATCTAGCAAGGCTTCAAAGCGAGTTAGAACTTAAAAATGGATAAAAGCTAGCCTCTAAACTTATGGCAATTAAATATTCAAAAATGATGCATAAAAAACAAAGAGGCAGACAAGCTAGGAAAGTTAACTGCAAAGCAGTTAACACTTCTGTTCCTTAACTCTCTCCACCTAATCGAACTAGGAAGAACTACTTCCTGGTTGAAAGAGCGCACAAAATCACAGGCAGGGGTATGCGCAAGTAGAATGGGTATAATACTAACCCCTCTTAATCACACCGATGGTTCATGATGAGACAAGTCAAGAAGCAGAGCGAGAAGCTCGGTCGCACAAGTCGAGCAAAAATGCTTCGTCTTGCTGATGTAGTTAGAACGGTAAGAATTCGACTTGAAGAAGTTAAAGACAAGCAATTAGACAAGTTAGATCGTTTATCAGATCATTTGCTAGATCGTGTTAAAATCACAAGCCCTAGCAATCTTGAGATTCAGATCTCGGTTCAGTTCCCCATTACACAGTTGAATCGGAAAAAAACAATGTGGGGAACATCAAAAAAATGCAATTAAATCATCTCTTTTGACTACTGTTCCCCAATTTGTTCCCCAGCTCACTCACTTGCAAATAAATACAAATAAAAACAACAACTTAAACACCTCATTCAGAGTACGCCAGCTCCACCAAACGTTTGGAAAGGGCGATAACTCTTTGAGTTATCGCCCTTTTTGTATTCTGTCTCTCAATAACTGGCTATGAGTACTAAAACAAGGTACTAAACGATGCACTACCTGAGCCTTTCAACATCTGGTAACTGGTACTTTCACGACCAAAATATCGTCACCTCTTTGTTCACCATACTGAAGTCAAACAGTCGCTACGTACCTAATCAAACATACCCTACGTAAGAGAAAGGAGACCGGCCTTGGAATCATTGGCGATTTCAAGACCTACGTCAAAAATTAATAAATAGTTCCATCCATTCTGTTCATCAACAATTTGGGCTTACAGATTACGAGTAATTATTTACTCACAAAGAGTCTCGCCACATACTTATGAGTAAATAGTTACTCATAAGTTGAAAGATAGGAACTTTAAGAGTAAAGTTTTACTCATTGATAAGTAGAGGTGTTGTTGATGGAAGAACTAACCGTACAAGCTTTTATCAGAAGTGAATGGATAGACATTGGTATCATCTCATTCCCAAAAAGTAGCCAACATAATTTCCGAGTGACTGAACTCAACTACCTCAGCGACTATGCGCTAGAACATCACGATAAAGATGACTTTCACGCTGTTTCACTAAACCACCCTGTCTCATTCTTTTTTAATGACATGGGTAAACCTGGATGGTTAAAGTTTCTAGACGATATTATGCCTAGCGGCGCTAGTAGACGGTACTGGGTCAGATATCTAGATATTGAAGACCTTAGTTCTGATGAACAAGACTATGTTTTGCTCAAGTTTGGCACAATGTCGCCTGTTGGTAACTTAAGAATAAAAGACTCTCTTCCTGAGCGCTACGAAGTAGCAGACAACCTCTACTTCTCTGTTGATGATGTTAAAAATCGAGCAGGTGATTTCCTCGACTATGCACTGCAAAGGGGCGCAGCCGCGGGTGGTGCAACAGGGGCTGGAGGTGAAGCGCCAAAACTGATCCTCCGATGTGGTCTCGATCATGGATCTGGCAGCGAAAAAATATGGATTGATCCATACCAAGATGACAATAGCAACCACGACTTACATTACTTAGTAAAGTACCCTAGAGGCTCAAGAAGCACCATCGACTGTAATATTCTAAGAGCAGAGTTCTACTTCTACCACGAGCTAACTGAAATGGGAGTTGAAACGATCTCCACCGACGGTATGCGCTTGGAGGAAGGATTAAACTACCCTTCCTTATGGCTTCCTCGATTTGATGTTCAAATTAATGAGCAGCAAATCGAGAGATTTGGCATGGAATCTGTGTATTCCATTTTGAACAAAGGCGCTGGGGTCACTCTTGATCACGAAACAACAATCCGAACTCTCATAGAAAAAATTACTGAAAGCAATATGGTTAAACACCAAGGGTATAGGTTTGATACCCAAGCTTTCGTCATTGAATGGGTGAAGAGAGATCTACTCAACATCTTGTTTGGTAATAGTGATAACCATGGCAGAAACACTTCATTCTTAAAAGGTGATGGAGTCATAAAGCTTGCTCCCGTTTACGACTTCGCACCAATGAAAGCTGATCCTGAAGGCATTCCAAGAACAACAAAATGGAAAGCCCCATTAGAGGTTGGCGGAACTTACGACTTCATCGGAATAGCGGACACCTTATCTGATCTCGTGCCAAAAGAGGTGTTATTACAAGAGCTAGAGATTACTGCAAGTAAATGCATTGACTTAAAGCAGAGACTAGCATTACGAGGAGTACCAGAACAAATCTTAGAGATGCCAGCCGTTGGACTTAATCATATATCAGAAAAGCTCACTAAATGGGGGCTACTATGAATAAGCCAAGCAATAAAGAGTCCGTACAAGATACCGTTGCTCGTCTAAGAGCAAACCGAAATCAACATCAGCCCAAGACTGGGACGGATGCAACTCATTCGACCAAAGAACGATCGCAACTTAATACTCCGACTAGATCGAAAACCTCAAAAAACGCCAAAGCAGTAAGTGCAGCAGAACGCAAAACAGAGGCAAACAAAATCATCAAACACTTATTGCTTGGAGAGCTAACACAAGGCCAAGCGTTAAAAAGTTTACGCATTAATATACTGGGACTCAAACAGGATGTGTTCGCAAGACTTGTAGATGTCTCAAGAAAAACACTCTCAGATATAGAGAATGATCGGGGCAGCTACAATACAGAGATTCTCAACAAGGTATTCAAGCCATTTGGCTTAAAAGTCGGAATGCTACCGTCTTCTCCCGATGTGTTAAAATCGCTACTAATAGATGGTGAGGCTGGGTAAATGTCCTGTATCAGCTTTCTTGTTTTAGATTGAATTGTCATAAGAACTCAATCTTTTTAAATGAATTAGAAATATGTGGACGCGGGTTCAATTCCTTTTGAAGCAGGAAATTGATGTAACATTTGATGCAGCACCAAATTGGCAACATCGATATAAGTTACTGAATTTATGAAAAGTGAGAAACCATTTCAACTCCCCAGCCCACCAAACGTTTGGAAAGGGCGATAACTCTTTGAGTTATCGCCCTTTTTGTATTTTATTTCTCAGTAACTTGGCTGTGAGTACTAAAACAAGGTACTAAACTAAATCAGGTTACTCGCCTTTCCGATATCGACGTCCTTGCGAACAACGCTATTTATTTGAGAGTAGTTCAGCAATATAAAGGCTAACTCAAAGAGTTAGCCTTTATTAAGTCTCTTCTATTTTTGTAAACCTTATTGCTCAAGGTAGCGCTGGGCGGCTTCCTTGCCCATATATTTGGCTAACGTTTTCAGCGGGACTTGTTTCAAGTTCACCACGATCAAACCATCCAGCGCGTGGTTAAAGGCAGGGTCCACGTTAAAACACACCAGTTTCCCCTTCATGCCTAAATATTGGCGTAGCAATACTGGTAGGCCAGGGCCTTTTTCCAAACGCGAAATCACTTTAGATAACGCTGAAACACTGGCCAATGCCGAGAGCAGATTCTTGTGCCAAAAAGGTGATGTGCTTGTTTTTAATGGTGTGGTGGGAGTCACTAATCGCGCTTTTTCTTGATCGTAATGATGAATCGAAAGCGTGGCCGCCATCAGTTGTCTAGCCACTGAACTGTAGTCATTACTGATGCTAACAGGGCCAAACAAATGAGTGTATTGAGGATGTTGCGACACAAACGCAGCGATGCCTTTCCACAAAAGCAGCAAAGCATTCAAACTGCGCTGGTATTTGATGGCAACCACTGAGCGCCCCAATTCAATACTTTTATCCAGCGTATTGAGAAAGGCTTCGTCGTATTGAAACAAGCTTCGCGAATAGAGCCCATCAAGGCCTTTCTCTACGGTAAGTTCATCCACCAGCCCTAATCGATAAGCCCCTACCAACTCGCCTTCACTGTGATTCCAAACAAACAATTGTCGATAACTGGCATCAAAGGGATCCAAATCGCACGCCAAGCCACTGCCCTCTCCCACTTCACGAAAACTTTCTTCTCGAACTCGGCCAATTTCCCTGAGCATATTAGGGATCGCTGTCGATTCCACACAGTAGACGGCGTAATCACCTTGCTCTAGCAGTAACGCGTTTGAAGGCAGAGCCGCCAGATCGCGTTCCAACAAAGCTTTCTCAACCGGTTGGATGAGCGGTTGCGTGTACACTGGTGAGCAAAAGGCAAACGGTGGTTCTCGCTCTGCGCCCATGAGATACGTATTGAGCCGTAAGTAATGGACAATATCTCGCTCATGTTCAAACTCTTTCACCTCGGAATAAGGAATGGGATTTCCGATCGAAATGGCAATCGTAGAAGTACTCTTGTTCAGCAACTCTCGACCAAGCAAAGCGGTGCGCAGCAGAGGGTGTACTTTTCCGGCTTTGTAAAAAAGCGCACTATTTTGGCCATTAATATAAATGGGGATTGTCGTGGCTTTGGCACGAGTGACAAACTTCGCCACCGATTGGCTCCATTCAATATCGGATAGGGTTTCACTCTCCTCTCGATAGGTGGAAACTTCTCCGGCAGGAAAGACTATCAACACGCCTCCTTGCGCCAAATGACGATGAGCTTCTCGCACTGCGTTGGCATTCGTACGCATTGCACTGCGCCCTGCAAAAACATCGATACCAATAAACAACTCATCAATTTCAGGCAAGCGCTTGAGCAGTTGATTGGCCAGCACCTTCACATCTGAACGTACTGCGCCGACCAAGTCAGCTAAGATCACACCTTCAATTGCCCCAAGCGGATGATTGGCCACGATCACAACCGGCCCTTGCTCAGGAATGTGCGTGACTAAGCCCTGTTCGACACGATAATCAATGTTCAACGCAGAGAGGGTATAGCGCATAAATTCAAAACTGCTTTGAGTGTTCGGACGAGCTTGATAAAAGCCATCAAGTTTTGCTAAACCCGTCATCCACTCAACCAGTGATTCTCCCAAGCCAAAAGGCGTATGTCTGGGTAAACGAAATGGACTGGTTAACATACTTCTCTCTCCACGCGAGTTAAAACCAACATCAAACAGCTATCACTTCAGCATCGCTGGCCAATTCGCATCGGCTTGTGTGATGTGTCGCTGCGGCGCTTCGTCCCACCATTGTTTAATTTTTTGGTCGTAATTGAGGTAAAGCTTGCCATCAACAATCGCCCAGTATTGTGGATCTCCCGGAGCAAAATCGCTCTTTTCGGAAACCGCCCAAGCGCAATAACCACCGTATTGAGGGGCGTATTTCTCTGGATTAGCGAGAAACAAATCAAGATGCGCTTGCGATGCAAACAGCCAATCTGCACCTTTGTATTGCGTTTTGAATTTGGCCTCTCCTTTCACTGGCTTGTTTTGTGTGAAGTAAGCAACGGTGTCATACCCATCTAAAGCCTTGTTGCTAAAAAAGCCCGTGTAGATTTCATCAGCGGCATAGCTCGTCGCGCTCACCAGCATCAATAAAACAGCAAACCATTTTTTCATTGTGAGCTCCTTACTCAATGATCATTTGCCGCAGCTGCGGCAGGATTAATGTGATAACCGTGTTCCTCAAGTGCGCTTTCTGAGAGCTGTAAAACAGGCAACCCAGGGAGATAACTCATGCGCTTGTGCTGACGATTGACGCTTATGGAGGTAAAGCTCACGGTATGTGCGTCTTCTCGTACCATGCACGGAGAGAGATGCGGCTCTTTTGCCTCAAAGGCACGATGAAAAGCCAACAGAGATTCGCGCGTTTTCTCTTTCGCTGTGCATTCCCGGTAAAGTTGCTGGCGATAATTCTGCACAGCATCGAAATGCACAGCGGAAGAAAACAGCGGACTATCTACAGGAAAGATCCCTAGTGTTTCACCATTCCATTCAAATGCCATGACATCACCAAAACGCGCCGTCAACGACGGATCAAACGCCAGCAAAGTAAAGGGTGCTAAGCGTTTCAACTGAATGGTTCGAAACACTTTCACAATGTCCTCAACTCGCTGATGCGGCGAAAGATGACGCAATAATAAACCGCGACTGACCAACTCCCCGGCAGGCACTTTTCCTTGATAGTAATTCAGCAGACACAAGGAAAGCCCATGCTCATTGAGCGAGATCCAACTGCCTCGCCCTTTGGGATCAATCGGCATGAGAACCGATGTTTGTTGAATGCAAATTTGCTGAGGGGGCAACGCCAATGGCCTTGCCTTTTGCTCATCACGATTAAAAAACAGTTGATAGCCATCAGGCTCTATAAGCCAAGTCACCGAACACATGCTATTCGCCTCGGATGTAAGTCGCGGTGGCTGGGGCAATGCCAAACGCGCTATTGGTTTCCACTTGCATCACCTGCGCCGCCACTTTGGCCATAGCGAAATGATGGTTGGCGTGCAGCGCCGCGAAAGCCAACTCTCGCTCAAGGGTTGATTGCATCTCAGCAATCCGTGTTTGATAGAGCGTCACTTCACTGGTCACGGAGACTTTCATCACTGCCGCTTCGGCGCTCAAATTCCCTAGCCACGTCGTGAGCTGTGCGATTTCTGCTTGCGCCTGTTCGATAGAGTGCTCAACAGCGTGACCACGGCGACGTTGGTTGTAGTCAATCTCTTCACTGGCTAAGCGAATCGCATGAAAAATATCTAACCAATGACGAAAATGTTCTCCAATACTGCTGCTTACGTACGGGGCTGCGGGTGTCACATAGTGACGATCTTCAATATCAAGTAAAAACTGCTGTGCTTGTTCAAGGGTTTCTAAACACCCCTGCACAACCGCGGGATAACTCATCACCATTCTGGCTTGTTGGTTGTCTGATTTGGCAATCATTAACATAAGGAAATTCCTAACAATGGGGGCTAATCGGTAGCGGGATACTGACGAACTAATTGACGCTCAGTTTGCCAAGCGCGAAGCAATTCACGGATTTTCGGCGTGCGGTGGCCCAGTTTTTTCTGTTGCGCACCAATTTGGAAAAGCAGTCGGTATTGCAAAAGCAGCGTAGAAAAAATCTCCAGCAAAGGCGTTTCGCTATCCCAGATATGGGCAGCCTCACTGCTGGCACCATTCACTTCCAAAATGGTGAAGTTTTCTCCAGCCATAAACTGTTCAATGTCGGCGAACTTGATATCCAACCGTCCATAATGAAAGCCGTTGAAATCATCAAAAATGGCATCTAAACGCTGAGTCAACTCTGGGGTGATGTATTGGTTGCCATTGCGAAATATCGAACCGCGACTGTGGCTTCCCGCAAACGCTAGCTGCACTTCTTCACCAGCGTCAGGCACCCAATCCAACTTGTTGCTGTGCCTTGGGAAATACAAATGCGTCAACTTACCTGCTCGAGGCGAGTCTTCAATTAATGTTTTCAGTGTTCGCTGGCCATCACCCACCACCGATGGCGCGTACTTCAACGTGATTGAAATAATCCGCCCCTGCTTTTCTTGTGGATGACGAACGTAAAACACCCCTGCCTCCGCCGAAAAAGGCGCTTTTTGCTGCAACAGAAACCGCGCTTGCTGCGGAAAAGTGTCCAAATATTGGCGAAGTTGCTGCTCGGTTTCGATAAGCTTCACGCCCGCGCCACGGCAACCAAGATCGGGTTTTGCCACTAAGGGATAAGTCAATCCGGCATCAAGCAACGATTGCTCGATCTCGGCCAACAGACTCTCAATCTCCTGCCCATGTTTGCTGACGGTGATGAAAGGTGAAATCCAGCGCTGCGCCTCTTTGCCCGCTAAGGTCAAAATATCGTGCTTAGACTCCCCCACCATGCCACTGAGATGTATGGCGGGATTCGCAATTAATGGCAGCGTGATGTCTCGATGCCACAAACCTTGCACGACACTCTGTGCCACCACCGGGGTATAAAAAAACCAGCTCGGTAGAAACTCATAAGGTGAAATCTCACGCTTGGGTGATTGACTTAACAACGGCATGCCCGCATTCACTCGGCCTTGTTCAATCATTTCAATGGCTCGATTCATATTGATATTTTTCCTTTTGACCAAGACTGGCTCACGACACGATTCATAACGGTCAGCAGTAAAAATGCGCCTAACACCCACCACCAAAGCCACGAGCTTTGTGCTAAGAAAGCTTGGCTACCTAACCAGTACACCGACCCAAACACACCCCCGACCCAGAGCGCGCTGGCGAGTATGACCGCCAACAAAAAAACACGCATCGGCACGAGGCAATAACCACTTAGGGTGTAACCTAAGGTGCGCAATCCAGGAATAAAACGAATCACAAACAAACTCACGAAAGCCTTACTTTGAATACGCCCTCTCACCTGGCGAAACGCTTTATGCTTGAGCGTGTGATAACGCAAAAAACGGACACTTTGACCATATTTGCCCAACCAATAGAGCGCTAAATCACCAGTAGTAATACCAACAAAAATGGCAACGATGGCAACCAAAGAAGGGAGGTAACCTTCCACGGCTAACCCTGCGGCTAGCACGATGGCAAGATCTTCCAAGAGATAGGAAACCAGCACGATGCCAATAAACAGCCACAGCGGCGAGCTCAGATGTAAGCTCAATATTTCTTGGATATAGGCGGCCAACATTTCCCCTCCATGAAGCCAAATGTCATATTTGAAATGCATAAGCTGCTTGAATAGACCGGAAGGGGATGAAAAAAATTACGCATTGAAGAAAAATAGGCGAATGATCTGGCAGAGCTAGGTCCGCAGTTTTGCTCTGCTGACCATTTATCAATAGCTTAAAGAAGGAATCAACGAGGTGATTTTGCGCGAACAGAGCACAATACTGCTAGTGCTCGCATCTTCACACTAGTTGAGTATAATGTCGCCTTCGTTTTGAACCGCACGGCGCGGGCTCGGATAACGCAGTACATCGGTCTCTCATGGCCAATTCTGAGGAAGTAACATTGAACACGCTTTATCTTTCTGCCCTAGAGCAAAAAGACATCGATCAAGCCAAAGAGATTCTCGCCAGCGGTGAGCTCGTGGCGATCCCAACTGAAACGGTTTACGGCTTAGCCGCAGATGCCACCAATCCAGACGCTGTAAAAAAGATCTTTGCCGCGAAAGGAAGACCAGCCGATCACCCTTTGATTGTGCATATTGGCCGTGTGGAGCAATTGACCGATTGGGCGATCGACATTCCTGAAGAAGCGTATACTTTGGCGCAAGCCTACTGGCCAGGCCCAGTTACCTTGCTGTTAAAAAAAGCGCCCCATGTTACTCCCGTGGTTACTGGTGGCTTAGAGACCATCGGCATTCGAATGCCTGCGCATGACGTATTTGCAACCCTATTGCAATCTTCCGGTATGGCGGTTGCTGCGCCTTCAGCGAACCCCTACAAAAAACTGAGCCCCACTTCAGCCAAGCACGTTATGAATTCACTCGGTGGCAAAATTGCGGCCGTATTAGATGGAGGGGACTGCGCTCATGGGCTTGAGTCGACGATTGTCGATCTGACCGAAAAACCTTTCCGTATTTTACGTACCGGCCCAGTGACCGCAGCGCAACTCTCTGCCACGTTGAGCGAGGAAGTGAGCTCTCCGGTTAGCCATAATGTTGCAGTACCCGGTAATGTCACTAGCCACTACCAACCCAATACCCGTGTTCGTTTGGTTCAAGCTAGCGATCTGGCACTGGTTGGGGATAAGAAGATCGCCTACCTTCACTACACGCCGTTCACTGCGCAAGAGAATGTCGAAGTCAGACAGATGCCCTCTTCAGTAGCCGAATACTCACATGACTTATATCGCACACTCGATGAAGCGGACAAATGGGGCTGTGAGGAAATTTGGGTAGAAAGACCACCGGTGACCGAAAGCTGGTTTGCCGTTCATGACCGACTCAATCGAGCACAATCAAAACTTTGATTTAAAAGAGAATAACCAGAAAACCCAGCCGCTATCGCTGGGTTTTCTTTATGTATTTTTCCCACTTTTTCCGTCGCTGGTTCTGCTTTTTGAGCATTAGGATCATCATGTTCCAAATGCTTTAGGTACATGATGATCTAAATGCTTCTTAAGCTGTACACATCCCCATTGCTGAGTCACCGCTCGACAACTGAACGGTTTTGTAAAATCCACGCAAGAACCCATCAGCACACTTGATTCGCGCCATAGACAGGCGTATTAACATCTCTTTATCGCATACCCCTTCTGGACAGTGACCGTGCAACATCTCAACCAACTGCTGATTTCTATGCAACCTTTGTTGGAACAATATGGCTACCTAGCTTTGGTCGTCAGCATCGTGCTTGAGGGCGTAGGCGTACCGATGCCAGGGCAATCGCTAATGATCGCGGCATCCATCCTCTCTTCTGATGGTGTGATGAATTTTTATTGGGTGATGATCGTCTCTTGGTTGAGCTGTTTTATCGGCAACAGCTGTGGTTACTTGTTGGGTTACCACTTTGAGTCTTGGTTGGATAAAAAAGGCTACATTTCAGGTGCTAAGTTTCACAAGCTGCAACAGGCAATTCAAAAATATGGCCCAGCTTGCCTAGTCATCAGCCGCTTTGTCGAAGGGATGAAACAATTTATGCCACTGGCGTGTGGGATTGCCAAAATGCCCCTCAAAGAATTTCTCTTAGGCAACCTTCTCGCCACCAGCATTTGGGTTGCGGTATTTGGCTTACTGACTCACTTTGCCTTCGAACATTTGCATCAGATCACCCATTTTTACTCTGCCCACCACTTTGTTATTTGGGGGATCAGCGCCCTGCTCTTCTGTTCGATGATTTATGCTGTCATCAAACACCGACGCCGTTCAAAATAACCACGAATAGAAGACATGGTGATGCCTACACCACAGTAAAGGTGACGCTTCTCCTGTTGTTATTTCTAAAAGCAATTACTCACCAACCAATTTAGCACCATCGTGAATACTATAAAAAATTCATGTGGTTACCATTCAATATTTCAATTGCACAAATAGACTCCCTCATTAGTATCGAACAATCGGTATTTCATACTGATTGTAATTTTGTACTAGGGAATTTTATGAAAAGGCACTTTGAACTCATCGATAAACCCACTTTTTTTGGCGCTCTAGCGCTTCTTTTTTCGGTGATTATTCCACTTCTTGTTTGGCCATCTCAGGGAGAATACTGGATAGGCGTAGCAAAAACATTCATGACCGATAAGCTGGGTTTTCTTTACCTAGGCCTTGGTTTGGCTGCATTTTTCTTCATGGTTTACATCATTTTCAGCGATATCGGTCAAATTAAACTGGGCGATGCCGATGAAAAGCCAGAGTTTGCCACAGGCTCCTGGGCGGCGATGCTTTTCTGCGGAGGGATCGGAGCCAGCATTCTTTATTGGGGCACTATCGAGTGGGCTTACTACTACCAAAATCCGCCATTCCAACTAGAAGCAGGCAGTGAAGAAGCCATTCGCTGGGCCGCCACTTACGGAATTTTCCACTGGGGGCCGATTGCATGGTCTATCTATCTGATTCCGGCTTTACCCATTGCTTACTTCTTCTATGTTCGTAAGCAGCCAGTTCTGAAAATTTCTGCGGCACTGATGCCTGTGATTGGAGAAGCAAGAAGTTACGGTAAATTGGGCAAAGTGATCGATGTTTTGTTTATTTTTGGCCTTCTTGGTGGCGCAGCCACCACGCTTGGTTTAGCTGCCCCTCTCATCAATGAAGGGATCAGCTATTTATTTGGCATCCCTTCAACAACACTCTCACAAATTGGTGTACTGCTCCTGTGTACTGCGCTGTTCGCCTATTCCTCTTATAAAGGCATGGATGGTGGTATTAAAGTACTCAGCAACATCAATTTCTGGGGTGCGCTCGCCTTGCTCGCTTTCATCTTAGTGACAGGCCCAACACTCTTCATGCTGGAAACCGGCTTAGATTCTATCGGCCGAATGCTGTCCAATTTCTTCGTTATGGCAACATGGGCGGAACCATTTGGCGGTTATGGGCCATTCGAGGATACCCACTTCCCTCAAGACTGGACGATTTTTTACTGGGCATGGTGGCTAGTGTTTGCCCCAAGTATGGGACTGTTTGTTGCGCGAATCTCGAGAGGGAGAACCATAAAGCAGATGGTGTCAGGGTCGATCTTTTTCGGCTCAATGGGCTGTGCGCTCTATTTTATGGTACTGGGTAATTTTGGTTTATCATTGCAACTTTCGGGTCAATTAGATGTAGTCGCCATTCTTAACCAGCACGGTGCGACAAGAGCCATTTTTGCCATTCTGGAACAACTTCCGCTCAGTACGGTCGTGATCGCGGTATTCACTATTTTGTGCATTATTTTCACTGCGACAACCTTCGATTCGATTTCATTTATTCTCGCGTCCGTTGTACAAAACAATGTCACGGAAGATCCACTACGCTGGAACCGACTGTTTTGGGCTTTCACCTTATCACTCATGCCTTCCATTCTCTTATTCATGGGTGGCTTAGCGACATTGCAAACCGCAGCCATTGTGGGCGGTTTACCATTGCTAGGTATCGCCATTATGTTGATGATTTCCGGAATCAAAGCCGCAAGCTTAGACTTAGCACACCAAGAAGGTTATGAAGATCCCGTTATCAACATAGAAGAGTTTCCTGATGTTGATCCTTGGTCACGCGAAGGTATGGCACTGGCGAAATTCGAACGATTGAAAGATGAAGCGGTTGAGGCAGCAGAGCAAGAACGCGAGGCTCTCGCTGCCATCTGGAAACTGAAAAAAGTGATACGTTCTGAAGCGCTCTCTCGCGGAGAAAGCGGCTTAGAACTTGGAGAAGCTCCTGAGGAACAACTTACAGAAATTCAACGCCTAACGAACGCGGCAATGGAGGCTAAAGAACACAAACTGCAAGCCTCTGAAGCGGCTCAAGCAGCGCGCATTGAATTTAACGAGCTGATCAAAGAAAAAGAGTTGCAATCTCTTCAGTCAGAATCACTCAGTTAATCACTCATCACAACAAAAAAGCTCACTCATGTACGAGTGAGCTTTCTTTCATCGCGTCATTTTCTTTACAAACACCACCACAAACAGGGCCATGGTAAAACTACCAAGAAACGCCTCCAACGCGGCAATAAAGCGCGCTAAACCCACTGGTGATATATCGCCATAGCCGAGCGTGGTAAAGGTAACGACACTAAAATAGACCGCGTTGAGAAATTCCAATACGTAAAACTGCCAACCCGTCACATCGGCATAAATCGGGTTAGCCGAGGTGGTGTCTAAGAAAAAGTAAGCCGCTGCACTGGCAAAAATCAGGAACAGTGAAAACAACACGACTCTAAGCGGGTCTTCTCCGTAGCCACAAAACAGATCAACCAATTTCGATAAAATCCGCTGCAGGCTGAGTCTCGGCATTTGATAACGACGAAAACGCATTTCCTTTTTAAAAAATAGCCCTGCACTTTCAAACAACCCTTGTTTTTCACACTGCTTGCGTACCCCTCGGCAGACTTCCTCCGCTTCTTGCCATAAGGATTTGGCTTTTTTATGATCGCCTTTTTTCATCGCAACTCGCGCTTCTTGCTCTTGTTTGAGCTCCTCCCCCCACTCGATATTTTCGAGACGGGCACGCGCCAAGTCCGCTCCGAGTAAATTGCAACCCTCTAGTTTTGCGCAGTGCAAATTGGCACACACCAATTTGCTCTTCATCAGTGAAGAACCGCGTAAATCTAAGCCAAAAAAATGAGCATCACTTAAGTCTGCGCGATAGAAATCGGCACCTCGACACTGAAACCCAACCTTGCTACCACGGTTAACCAAATTGAGATCAACCAAGTTTGTTTTTGCCAACTGAAATCCGTCTAAAGGTTTACCTTCTGCTGCCCATTGCTCAACCTGCGACTTGACGTCGTCATTGCTTTTATCGACTTTGGGATCGTGCCAGTAACAGAGACCAGACTCCCCACACGGTTGATCGCAGCACCAGCCATCAGGATTTTGATAGCTGCATCGGCCTTTTTCTGACTTCATTTGCTGCCCCTCTTGTCATACCGATTTGGATTTATTTGTTATGACCACGGTATAAAAGTAAGTGTAGGAGCTAGTTATTGAGTTGCCACTCAATTTGAAATTTGTTGCTTAAGCCAAGTGGTAAACGCTGCGGTGCTGTCATTTTTGCTGTTGTGGATCAAATAGTACCCCGCCTCTGCTCGGATGGGCTGAAAAGGAGAGACTAAGCGGCCGGTTTGCAACTCATCATCAATCAGCGCCATGCGTGCCATGGCAATCCCTACACCCGCTTCGGCAGCCGACATCGCCATATCGGTCCGGTTAAAGAAGTGTCCTCTTTCGGTTGGTAAATCGAGCCGTCTCTGCGCGACCCAACTAAGCCATTCATAATCCCTTGGCGCGTTTTCCCACGGCATAGCGTCGTGCAAAAGCACCACTTGACTCCACTCATCTAGCGCATACACGGCATTGTGCAACCACGCGTGTGTTTGCAAGTATCTGGGGTTCATCACAGGCAGCAAATATTCATCCAATAGCAACTCGGTATTGGCTTGACGAAACGGGTGTGGGCGGTAATCAATCGCGAGGTCAAAATCTCGCGTATCACTGTTCACCAAAGCCCCTTCGGCAAAAATTTGGATTTGAATATCGGGGTACTGCTGGTGAAAGCTTTCCAATTTTGGCACCAGCCATTTGAAGGCAAAAGAAGGAGTCAATTTAAGACGCACTTCCTGTGGGCGATTCTGCTCTTGCTTTAAACGTTGGATTTCCGATGCCATTTCCCCAAAGTGCAACGCGGCACATTGATGAAGTTGCCGACCTTTCTCCGTAAAACGAATACCGCGAGAGTGCCGTTCAAACAAACTAAAACCAAGTTGCTGTTCTAGCTGTAATAACTGCTGACTCACCGCACCGGTAGTTAAGCAAAGTTGCCTTGCAGCCTCGGTTAAACTGGGGTACTTACCCACTTCCACAAAAGTATGCAGTGCCGATACATAAGTGCTTTTGATCATTTTTGCCCACTTGCGTTTAGTTTTTCTATAAGCAGCAATTAATTTATATCGATTGTTACCAAGTTGTAAACCTAAGAAACTCACGCTGTTTCTAATCAGGAGAAAATCGATGAAAGCAGTGGTATTGGGCAGTGGTGTGGTTGGCTTGATGAGCGCGTGGTATCTACAAAAAGCGGGCTATCAGGTGACCGTTGTCGACCGCCAAGCGCGCAGCGCGGAAGAAACCAGTTTTGCCAATGCAGGACAGATCTCTTACGGCTACTCTTCGCCTTGGGCTGCACCGGGCATTCCCCAAAAAGCGCTTCGCTGGCTGATGGAAGAGCACGCACCACTGAAAATCAAACCCTCTCTTGATCCTCAACTGCTGAAATGGGCGACACAAATGTTGGCCAACTGCCAACTCAGTCGTTATCAAGTGAACAAAGCGAGGATGCTGGCAATTGCCAATCACAGCCGTGAATGCCTTAGCCAACTTCGCCAAGAGCACGATATTGAATACCAAGGCCGCCAACAAGGCACGTTGCAGGTTTTTCGTACTCAAAAGCAATTGATCGCCATTGAAAAAGACATCGCACTGCTTGAGCAAAGCGGTACGCGCTATCAACGTATGAGTGTCGATGAGTGCATTAAGCAAGAGCCGGGGTTGGCAGCCGTGAGCCATAAACTGACGGGCGGTCTCTATCTACCTGACGATGAAACGGGCGATTGCTATTTGTTTTGCCAACAGATGACAGAACTGGCACAACAGCAAGGCGTAACTTTTTTGTTCAATACGAACGTGAAGAAAGTCAATACTCAGGGTAACCAAGTAGTGAGCGTGTCTACTGATGCTGGCGAGTTGCAAGCGGATGTATACGTGGTGGCCATGGGCAGTTATTCCACCGCGCTACTGGCGAAACTGGGGATCACGATACCTGTTTATCCGGTCAAAGGTTATTCACTGACCGTTCCGATCACCGATGAAAGCCAAGCTCCGGTTTCTACGGTCATGGATGAAACCTATAAAGTGGCGCTGACTCGATTTGATGACCGTATCCGCGTGGCAGGCACGGCAGAGCTGGCCGGATTCGATCCTGCAATTCCTGAGAAACGCAAAGCAACCATTTCTATGGTGGTAAACGATCTTTTCCCTCATAGCGGTGATTTTGCCAAGGCGGAATTCTGGACAGGTTTTCGCCCTATGACACCAGACGGCACACCACTCATCGGCAAAACCCCGCTCAAGAATCTTTATACCAATACCGGACATGGCACCTTAGGTTGGACCATGGCGTGTGGCTCAGGTCACTTGCTGAGCCAAATCATCACTGGCGAGCAATCGGAGAATCCGGCAGGGTTGGATCTCTTCCGCTACGCCAGCTAACCCAACACGCGATAACCCAACACGCAATAAAGCGGCCAGATAAGCCATTAGAGGATTTATCTAAAATTCCCCAACATCGCAGAACTCATTTCATACAAAAGATGAATGGTTCTGCGATGCATTATTCTGCAATAAAAGTAAATAGCCACCAATATCCCGTATCTTGTTCTATACAGCACTTTTACTCTTTTCCATTTAACAATTTATTAGCATTTTGTGTTCACAGTCACGAAGGTGATATGTTTTAGATATTTTAATTAACAATTGCATTACAAAAAGATTAACATACCGAACAGAAAACAAACAACACAAACATCTAACAGGGAAAATACTCATGCAGTCTTTAGTTGATTTTCTGAATGGAATTATCTGGAGCCCGGTGCTGATTTATCTGTGCTTGGGCGCTGGTCTGTTCTACTCCATCGTGACTCGCTTTGTTCAAGTGCGTCACTTCTTCGAAATGTGGCGCCTACTCCTTTCTGGCAAAAGCTCTTCAAAAGGGATCTCCTCTTTCCAAGCATTAGCCGTTTCACTTTCTGGTCGCGTCGGTACAGGTAACATCGCAGGTGTCGCAGCAGCGATCGGTTTTGGTGGTCCGGGTGCGGTATTCTGGATGTGGGTCGTAGCCTTCTTTGGTGCTGCAACCGCCTATGCAGAATCCACACTGGCGCAAATCTACAAAGAAGAAGACAACGGTGAATTCCGTGGTGGCCCAGCTTACTACATTGAGAAGGCCATGGGTCAGAAGTGGTACGCGTGGATCTTCGCCATTGCGACCATCTTTGCGTGTGGCTTCCTACTACCAGGCGTGCAGTCGAACAGCATTGGTAATGCGGTTGAAGCGGCATTTGGTCCTGGAGAGATGATTGAGACCGCCATCGGCACCTTCAGTTTTGCGAAAATTTTCACTGGTACGGTCATCTCTGTCATCCTAGCGTTCATCATTTTTGGTGGTGTAAAACGTATCGCAAACTTCACCCAAGTCGTGGTGCCATTCATGGCATTGGCTTACATCATCACGGCGTTCGTGATCATCCTACTCAACATTGGTGAAGTACCACGTATCATCGCGATGATCGTAGGTGATGCATTCACACCAATGGCGGGTGTCGGCGCTGCAATTGGTTGGGGTGTAAAACGTGGTGTTTACTCAAACGAAGCAGGTCAAGGTACAGGCCCTCACGCAGCGGCAGCAGCCAGTGTTGATCACCCTGCGCAGCAAGGTTTGGTGCAGTCGTTCTCAATCTACATCGATACTCTGCTCGTCTGTTCAGCGACCGCCTTTATGATTCTGATCACTGGCGCGTATAACGTTCATGGTGCGGAAGGCTTCCTCGTACAGAACATCTCAGCTGAAATCGCAGCCAACGGCCCTGTGTTTACACAAATGGCGATTGAAAGTGCATTGCCAGGCGTAGGTAAACCATTCATTGCGGTTGCGCTGTTCTTCTTCGCCTTTACCACGATTCTTGCTTACTACTACATTGCAGAAACGAACATCGCGTACATCCGTCGCAGCTTCAAAGTGAATGGTTTGATGTTTGTACTAAAAGTCGCACTGATTGCTGTCGTCTTCTACGGCACAGTGAAAACCGCGAACTTGGCATGGGCAATGGGTGATGTGGGCGTTGGCTTGATGGCATGGCTCAACATCGTTGGTATTCTAATCATCTTCTTCATGTCGAAGCCAGCGATCAAAGCGCTGCAAGATTATGAAGAGCAACAAAAGCAAGGCGTGACCGACTACACCTTCAACCCTGTAAAACTGGGTATCTCAGGAGCGACTTACTGGGAAGAGAAATACAAACGTAAAACAGGTCAAGATCCACAAACGGAAGAAAAACAAACCACCGTCGTGGAGCAGCCTTCACTCTAACTTCTCAGGAAGTAAACACAACATCGTACAATAAGAAAAAGGCAGTGTTGCCCTCACGGGCAAATAAAAAAAAGGGGTTAGCCATTGGCTAACCCCTTTCATTTCTGTTCCCAAAACGATGTGGCTTATGCAGCAAGCTCTTGCGCGTTCACTGCTGGTGCTTTCTTTTCACCAATAGGCAAAATAGTGCGGCCATATTCGTTGTTTAGCACTTGCGCCATAGCAAAATAGATTGCGCTCGCACCACAGAAGATGCCTTCAAAGCCCGCGATCGTGCCGATAAGTTCGCTGCCCGTAAAATCACGTGCTGCTAGCAGTGCAAACAGAATGGTCAATGAACCAAATACCACTTGTTTTGCTGTTGGGTAGCACAGCGAGCCAATGAACATGAAACCAGTGAAAATACCCCACAGAGCAAGGTACCAACCCATGAAATTTGCAGGGCTTGCTGGTAGACCCATGTATGGCATCACGATCAACGCAACCAGCGTCAACCAGAATAGACCGTAAGACGTAAACGCTGTGGTACCAAAGGTATCACCACGCTTAAAGCACATGATGCCTACGATCACTTGGCTTAGACCACCGTAAAAGATGCCCATTGCCAAGATCATTGAGTCAATCGGGAAGAAACCTGCATTGTGAATGTTGAGCAGGATAGTAGTCATACCGAAACCCATTAGACCAAGTGGCGCTGGGTTAGCCAGTTTAGTAGACATAAACGCGTACCTTTTCAAAAATGTTTATAAAAATTACGCGCGGATTTTAATGAAGCGTTGAATAAAAGATAGCTAGCTAAAGTGCAAACTAAGATTTCATATTAAACGAGCTGAATAAACAAACTCTGGCATAGCCAGAGTTTGTTTGAGGTTAGAAAGGTTACTGACAAGAAATCTCATCCCAGAACCAGTTTGATTGCGTTGGCGTCTCCCAAACTCCTGGGCCATTTTTAGCGATAAAGCACTTACCGTTGTAAGTCACTTTTTCACCATTCGCAACCTGCGTCATTCCCGGTTCCCACTGAATAAAGGTACCTGGGACTGGGGTTGGCTCTGGCGTCGGATCCGGTGTTGGCTCTGGGTCCGGAGTCGGATCTGGCGTTGGTACAGGATCTGGTGTTGGCGTTGGCTCTGTTGGTGTTCCCGCCACCAATTCCCAAGGCCCACCTAAGCTTGGGTCGTTGCCTTGTGTCCACCACTTCGCCTTGTATGTCGCACCTTTGTAAGTGACTTGGTCGCCAGCTACGTAAACTTTACTTGCGCTCCACTCATTGCCACCCGGTTGGGTTCCAGGGTCAACAGGGTCTAGTTTGTCAACTACACGCACTTCTGGCCAACTTGCGTGCGAGCCATAGAAGTTAGTCACACATTTTTCGTAGTCGCCAGGTACTAAGGCCGAATAGGCCGTTTGGAAGCCCACCAATTCACACTCAAAGGAATAGCCTCCTGGACGATCGGCGTAATATTTCCAGTTGCCGTCCCAGTTGGTGTAGAGCACGTCGGTTGCACCATTGAGGTTCAAACTACCATAAGGGGTTTGCTGCCAACAGGTGTTCTTCTCATCCGCTTCCACAGGGATTTGATAGTGCGATGCCAGCCCTTCCCAGTAACGAATACGGTTAACCGGCTGGCCTTTGTCTTTATTCTGCTCACCACACTCAATGCCACCATTGATGACGTTAATCGTGGTACCAAAGCCGTAGCCAATGCCTGCGTCCACTTCACGTTGGGACGGCACCCAAGTACGGTCGATCACATGCAGCATGGCTGGTTTCGGTGCTTGAGGCGTTAAGAAAAACCAAATGGCTGAAGCGAGATTTAACCAAGAGTCCGCCACCAAAGCTGGATTCTTAAGCAGCACGGTGGCATCACCATCGTACATCACTTCCGAAAAGGCCCCGTAGTTGAAGTGGTAAGAAAGCTGTTTTGCCCCACGGCCAAAATAGCCCTGCCCCGCTTCACACGGCCAACGTTTGTTTTGCCAATCGTTTTGGCCACAACCCGTGGTGTAACCGGCTTGGCCTTCCGACCACCCCATTTCACGAACATGAACTAACGCTTGTTGCCACTCTTCCAGACCTAGTGGGTTATCAGAGACGTTGTCAATCGCAATGTGGCCACCGGTTTCTTGCGCGAAATGAGCAAAGGCAGTCACGATGGATTTTTTACAGATCGCATCTGAATCTCGCCCGTCGGTGTACTCGCCACAGAAAGCAGGGAACTTACCTATCGCCTTTAAAAAACGCGTATAAGTGTATTCGGGCGCAGCCATATGAGTGAGAAAATCCCATTCACTTTGTGGGAAAACACGTTCAGTACGCTTTACGTTATCAGGGTTGCTCGCCGCACCGGGAGCAATGGCTTCGACGATGGTATTCGAGCGTGTTTCTAACGCCTTCGACCAAATTGCGTACATGGGATCTGCCGTTTGCGCTTGCTCTGCGGCTTGCAGATCCACTCGTGAAACAACATATCCATTCGGGTTTTGAGGGTCTGGTTGGATATTCATTGCCGCTTGCGCTCCAGCGGCTAACGTGCATCCGATCAGAACCGACAGATGGGAAATCTTCATTCTTCCTTATCCTTTTTCTCTACACAAAAAATGTTACATTTCTGGCAGATTAGACCTTAATCCTCGGTAAAGTCAGAGAGATTCACCATTATTGAACAAAACTGCGAGTCATTTCAGCATCATGCAAATCGAACAACGTTCTACGACAAAGCGAATGCAGCCCCTGTTCCAAAACCAACAACCCGAGTAAACAGTAATAAAAAACCCCGAGAGTTCACTCGGGGTTTATTCGATAGATCAATGCAATGCGTTAACGCAAGATTATTCCCATTCGATGGTTGCTGGTGGCTTACCAGAGATATCGTAAACCACGCGTGAGATGCCGTTTACTTCATTGATAATACGGTTAGAAACCTTACCTAGGAAATCGTACGGTAGGTGTGCCCAATGCGCCGTCATGAAGTCGATGGTCTCTACGGCACGTAGTGATACCACCCAGTCATACTTACGGCCATCGCCCATTACACCTACAGAACGCACTGGTAGGAATACCGTAAACGCTTGAGATACTTTGTTGTAAAGATCCGCAGCATGGAGCTCTTCAATAAAGATAGCGTCCGCACGACGTAGCAAATCACAGTACTCTTTCTTGATTTCACCAAGAACACGAACACCTAGACCCGGACCAGGGAATGGGTGGCGGTAAAGCATTTCGTAAGGTAGGCCAAGTTCTAGGCCAATCTTACGTACTTCATCTTTGAACAGTTCACGCAGTGGCTCAACAAGACCCATTTCCATATCGTCTGGCAGACCGCCCACGTTATGGTGAGATTTGATTACGTGCGCTTTACCTGTCTTAGAGGCTGCTGACTCGATTACGTCTGGGTAGATAGTACCTTGAGCGAGCCATTTCGCATTTTTCAGCTTCTTCGATTCTTCATCAAAGACATCGACGAATACGTGACCGATGGTCTTACGTTTCTCTTCAGGATCAGATTTGCCTTCAAGTGCTTTTAGGAAACGCTCTTCAGCATCAACTTTGATGATGTTTAGGCCAAACTTGTCGCCAAACATGTCCATCACTTGCTGACCTTCGTTTAAACGAAGTAGACCGTTATCAACGAAGACACACGTTAGCTTGTCGCCGATTGCACGGTGAACCAACATGGCTACTACTGATGAATCCACACCACCAGATAGACCTAGGATCACTTCATCGTCACCCACTTGCTCTTTAATACGAGCAACCGCATCTTCGATGATGGATTCTGAAGTCCATAGACGCTCACAACCACAGATGCCAAGAACAAAGTTCTCTAGCATTTGTAAGCCATTTTTAGTGTGCGTTACTTCTGGGTGGAACTGAACACCGTAGTATTTCTTCTCTTCGTTCGCCATTGCAGCGTAAGGACAAGTGTCTGTTTCACCTACTTTGGTGAAGCCCGCTGGAATCTCAACGACTTTGTCACCGTGGCTCATCCATACATCTTGAGTAGCTTCAAGATCTTTGAAAATAGCTGACTCACCAGACACTTTTACAGCTGCATAGCCAAACTCGCGCTCGTCAGAAGTCGATACTTTTCCGCCTAGCTGCTCAGCCATGGTCTGCATGCCGTAACAAACACCCAGTACTGGCACGCCTGAATCGAATACATATTGAGGTGCGCGAGGAGAGTTATCTTCTGTCACGCTCTCTGGGCCACCAGAAAGAATAATACCGTCTGGGTTGAATTCACGAATATCCGCTTCTTCAACATCCCAGCTCCAAAGCTCACAGTAAACGCCGATTTCACGTACGCGGCGCGCAACAAGTTGAGTGTACTGCGAACCGAAATCTAGGATCAGAATACGTTGGTCATGAATATTTTTAGTCATTGAGGTTAATCTCGATATCAAATTTGGTGGATGGGGAGCCCATCTCGCTCCCCATAAGCTTTAAATTTCAACTCAGGGTCAATTAACCCAAGCGATAGTTAGGTGCTTCTTTGGTGATTTGTACATCGTGCACGTGAGACTCTTGCATGCCCGCGCCCGTAATGCGTACGAATTCAGCTTTAGTGCGCATTTCTTCGATCGTTGCACTGCCTGTTAGGCCCATGCTTGAACGTAGACCACCCATTTGCTGGTGAACGATCTCTTTTAGGCGGCCTTTGTACGCGATACGGCCTTCGATACCTTCTGGTACCAGCTTGTCTGCTGCGTTGTCTGACTGGAAATAACGATCTGAAGAACCTTGAGACATT
Source organism: Vibrio vulnificus CMCP6 (assembly GCF_000039765.1). Lineage (NCBI taxonomy): Bacteria > Pseudomonadati > Pseudomonadota > Gammaproteobacteria > Vibrionales > Vibrionaceae > Vibrio > Vibrio vulnificus. The sequence continues at coordinate 413,796 of NC_004459.3, forward strand.
GCGCCCAAAGAACCCATACCACGGTAAGCTTTGTAAGAACGGCCGTTGTAAAGAATCACTTCACCCGGTGCTTCTTCAGTACCCGCAAACATAGAACCAACCATCACACAAGATGCGCCCGCCGCAATCGCTTTACAGATATCACCAGAGAAACGGATACCGCCATCAGCAATCACTGGCACGCCATATTGGTTCGCTACTTCCGCTGCGTCTGCAATCGCGGTAATTTGTGGAACGCCTACGCCAGTTACGATACGAGTCGTACAGATAGAGCCTGGGCCAATACCCACTTTTACTGCGCTAACGCCCGCTTCAATCAGGGCTTTGGCACCCGCCGCTGTCGCAACGTTGCCGCCAATGATATCAAGATTCGGGAATGCCGCTCGTGTATCACGAATACGTTGTAAAACACCTTCTGAGTGACCATGTGAAGAGTCAATCAACAGTACATCAACACCGGCTTCAACCAGTGCAGCAACGCGTTCTTCGTTACCCGCGCCCGCACCAACCGCTGCGCCTACGCGTAGACGACCTTGCGCATCTTTACATGCGTTTGGTTTACGTTCTGCTTTGTGGAAGTCTTTTGCCGTGATCATGCCGGTCAATTGGAAATCATCATTCACAACCAGTACTTTCTCAACGCGTGCTTCATGCATTTTTTCTTGCACTTCAGCGCGAGTTGCACCTTCTTTTACGGCAGCCAAGTTTTCTTTTGGCGTCATGACAGAAGAGACTTTCTTAGACAGGTCTGTCACAAAACGTACGTCACGACCGGTGATGATACCCACTAGCTCATTGCTTTCAGTAACCACTGGGAAACCAGCAAAACCGTGCTTGTCGGTCAGCGCAACCACATCCGCGATGGTCGCATCAGGGCTTACAGTGACAGGATCCGTTACCACACCCGCTTCAAACTTCTTCACTTTACGAACTTCAGCAGCTTGCTGTTCGATAGACATATTCTTGTGAATAAAGCCAATGCCACCTTCCTGCGCAAGTGCAATAGCGAGACGAGCTTCCGTCACGGTATCCATCGAGGCAGAGATCATAGGAATGTTCAGTGTGATGTTTTTGGTCAACTGAGTGCGAAGATCAGCTGTGTTTGGGAGAACAGTGGAGTGAGCTGGCACGAGTAGTACGTCATCGAATGTCAGCGCTTCTTTGGCAATTCTTAGCATTTGCAATATCTCACAATATGTAGAGGTAAAAAGAACAATCCAATCTCATCGTTTCGCATAATGAGGGCAGCAGGCTTTAAGCAACTTGCTACATTTGGATTAGATATTGCGGACGGATTATACGGCCAACGCAATCGCTTGACCACAAATTTTTTAATTTTTTTCTTGCATTCACCCTCTTGCTATGTATTATATTGCGGCTAACTTCCATACCCACGTCTACGGGATTAGCTTTGTCTTCTCTGACCAATCCAAACATCTTCACCGTTTCACGTTTAAATTCTGAAGTTCGTTTATTGCTTGAAAACCAATTAGGCATTGTTTGGTTAGTGGGAGAGATTTCTAACTTCTCTGCACCGGTTTCTGGTCACTGGTACTTCACCCTTAAAGATTCAATGGCACAAGTAAAATGCGCCATGTTTAGAGGGAATAACCGCCTCGTTTCTTTTAAGCCCACCAATGGTAATCAAGTGTTGGTCAAAGCACGTCTTTCGTTGTACGAGCCACGTGGTGATTATCAGTTGATCATCGAAAGCATGCAGCCAGAAGGCGATGGTCGTCTGCAACAGCAATTTGATGCGTTAAAAATGAAACTGGCCAGCGAAGGGCTTTTCGCCCAATCCAGCAAACAGGCCATTCCAGAGCACCCGAAGTGTGTAGGCATTATCACCTCGAAGACAGGTGCAGCGCTTTATGACATTCTCGATGTACTGAAACGCCGAGATCCTTCTCTTCCTGTGGTCATTTATCCGACTCTGGTGCAAGGAGAAGAGGCCGCCATTCAAATCGCTCAAGCGATTGGTCGAGCAAACAGCCGTAACGAATGTGATGTCTTAATTGTCGGTCGTGGCGGTGGCTCATTGGAAGATCTTTGGTGCTTTAACAATGAAATTGTCGCCCGCACTATTGCTGCCAGCCAAATCCCAATTATCTCTGCGGTTGGCCACGAGATTGATGTGACGATCGCAGACTTTGTTGCAGATTTACGCGCACCAACGCCATCCGCAGCAGCAGAACTGGTTAGCCGTGATAACAGCCACAAAGATCAAGCCTTAATGAGCCGTGAGCAAAAACTGCGCGCAGCATGGCGTCATTACCTCACCGAGCAAAATCGCACCATAGTCTCGCTGAGCCATCGACTAGAGAAACAGCATCCTCGCTATCGCTTGATGCGTCAGACTCAGCAAGCTGATGAGTTGCAGATCCGCTTACAACGAGCTATGGAAAAGTATCTGGCACAACGAGAACAAAAGGTATCTCGTGTTCAGCACAAACTGCAGTTGCTTTCACCTGTTCGTCAAATCAGTGAACAAAAAAATGCGCTTGCACGAGTGGAACAGAAGATGATGGATGCAATGGACCGCAAGCTGCTAAGGTTGCGCCACCAGATCGCGATCGCGGCGGAGAAACTCGACACTGTAAGCCCCTTGGCGACACTGAAACGAGGCTACTCCATTACGCAAAGTGAATCAGGTGACGTGATTACGCGTCAATCACAAATTAAAACGGGCGACACTTTGGTCACCCGCTTATCCGATGGTGAAATACGCTCTACCGTGAACTAATCCATGGCTTAATCTGTGGTAACGGTTTGGGCTTATTCTGCGGGTTTCTCTTTGAACTGAAAGCGAATTCTTGATTTTGATTTAAGCTCGTTGCAGTGATTACAGAAGTAATTCGCCGCACCGCACGCTTGCAGTTTCTCTAATTCAGCCTCACATTCTGGGCAAAATCCAAGCTTGGTAAACTCTTTATCACACTGTTGGCAGTGATACTGTCCGTTCCACTCCAGCTCCTGCTGGCAAATCGGGCAATGATTCTCGTTCATTTTCTTTTCTCGTTGTCACTATGAGATCAATTCAATCTTGCACTCACGGTTTGGTGAGCACGTTTTACTTGATACATGCAGATGTCAGCTTGACGAATAAGTGCATCCACGTTGGCCAAGGACTCACCTTCCGCATAGTCCGCGCCAATACTGACTGAAACAGAATAATCCTCGATCAAGAAGAACATTTTGATCTTGCTTTGTAATTGCTGATAAAACGCTTGGAACGCCTGTTTGTGCACAAATGGGCAAATCGCGACAAACTCATCACCTCCGTAACGAGAAATGACAGCGTGTTGAGGAAACTGCGCCATTAACCAATTGGCCAAATTGATTAACACGGCATCACCAACATCATGGCCAAACCGATCATTGATGTACTTAAACTCATCAACATCAATAAAGAAACAGCCAATCCCATACTCACTGTGCCGAGCTGTTTCTAGCAAAGGTTCGGATTCCAAGTAGAAGATTCGTCGGTTGTAACACTGCGTCAGAGGATCGCGATTTACGTGATAGTGAAGTTGTTCTTCTAAGTGATACTTTTCTAGTGCTATCGAATAAAGCGCAGCGAGAAGATCCAAGATTTCCAGTTCTTCTTTTGCTGGTTTAGAAGGCATGTCGCTGTAAATGGCAAAGGTGCCCAGCACTTTATCTTGTCGGGAAACAATCGGGACGGACCAACATGCCGCCACATTCGCCGCTTTCGCTAACTCGGCATAGGGCTGCCAATTCGGGTGACTCTCAATATCACTCACGACCACGGACTTTCCGCTATAAGCTGCAGCTCCACACGATCCTACCCTTTCACCAATCTCGACACCTTCAATTGCTTGATTGTAAAAATCAGGAAGATTCGGGGCGTATTCAAGATGCAGCGTATTGTGCTGCGGATCCAGCTTCAAAATCGAGGCCTTACGAGATCCAAACAGATGCTCTGACAAGGATACAATTTCTCGATTTAACTGATCTTTCTCCAATCCTAAGGCTAACTTCCCCAACAATTGATTGATCGACCTATGGGCGTCCAAAAGTCTCATGCTATCCATAACAGCGCTCTAGTGTACTAACTTTACTCAATATTATTATGATTTACCCTAGTGTTGTTGATTCACTCAGCAACTCTAGGGTATGGTTAGCTGGAGTTTAACAGAACGATAACATCAATAATCAGACCTTAAACACGCTTATCGGATCTTATCTTGATCGTCTGGTTATTTTATTTTGATCAGCGATCTGCCTAAAAAAGAACATTTATATAACCACACCCCGAAAGCATAAGTTACATATGCTGCATTTCAATTTTAAACAACATAAAAATCCATATAGGCATATTTGAATCTGTATTTTTGGTTTTTTATATAAAGATCATTTTTCTCTGTTGGGCGTGACTTGCGTGTGCATTTCAATGGTCTGCTCATCCAACAGCACCAATGTAACGGCAATCTCTTTCATTTCGAACAGCCCAGCAGCATGCGTTCCCCCACAAGGGATAATCGCCGTTGAGGCTTCTCCCAAATCACATTGCCAGTAACGAGAGTCGGTTAAATATTCGCCATGACAGTTCATGAATATTTCGGATCCGCGAGCAAGCCAGTGCTCAAGCTGTACATTGACCTCGGATTCAATCTCTTGAATATTTTCCACCACATCAGCACTGTTCAGCCCTCTTTTGCGTAGCGTTTTTCCCAGTCGATAGGTGTCTAGACAACACTCTGGCGTCACAACGCTACTCTCTTGAGCATAACTGTTAAAATCATAGTAACCATGAGGGTCTTTGCGATCGGCATCTTTGCGCCAGTAACCTTGCGCCAAGACTTTATTCAATGCCAGATAGGCTAAATGCCCTGCACTGTGACCTCGACTCAGGCTTTGTTGATATTCTTTGTCGACACTCAATCGTACTTTGCTTCCAACAGAAAGTTGCCCACGCTCGGCTTCAATTTCATGAACCACTACGAAGCTCCATCCCTCTGTATCTCGCTTTACAGGTATCGCTTGATCAACAAACAGGCGCCCTGTAGAGCACTCTACAGCGCCAACCCAACAACCGATGATGGGCCACTCTTTGCCATCCGCGATAAGACTTCCCCGATCTGCAGGATGATCTGGCCAAATATGACTGACCGGATGAAATGGAGTGTGCTGAGTCACGACATAAAGAGAATGTTCATTGGCTGAAGTGAGTACAATGTCACTCTCCAACTGCCAGGTCTGATGACAAAAGCGAACCTTAGTGGGTGTTATCTGCATATTTCTTATCTCAACAAAGAGGCATCATCCGCTCAACGAATGATGTGGCATGTTATCCATATTGGGAAACGGAAAATAAAAAAATGCCCAAGTAAAACTTGGGCATCAAAAACAGTTCAGATTATTTCTTGCGATTTTTTACCGCGCTCATCATGCGCTTACGTGCACGCTCTTGAGAAAGGGTCATCTTGTTGACACGGTTCTCAAACGGGTTATCACTGTTTTGGAACTGAATACGAATCGGCGTACCCATGATATCTAGTGACTTACGGAAGTAGTTCATTAGATAACGTTTGTAAGAATCCGGCAATTCGCGAACTTGGTTACCATGGATCACCACGATTGGCGGGTTATAACCACCTGCGTGCGCATATTTCAGTTTCACACGACGGCCACGAACCATCGGTGGTTGGTGATCTTCCGTTGCCATCTTCATGATACGCGTCAGTACAGATGTTCCTACACGAGTGGTTGCAGATCGGTAAGCTTCTTGTACTGATTCAAACAAATGGCCTACACCAGTACCGTGCAACGCAGAGATGAAGTGGATGCGAGCAAAATCGACGAAGCCAAGACGACGATCGAGCTCTTTCTTCACATTCTCTTTCACTTCGTTATCCAAGCCATCCCACTTGTTCACGGCCAGCACGATAGAACGACCCGCATTAAGTGCGAAGCCCAATAAGCTCAAGTCCTGATCCGAGATGTTTTCACGAGCGTCAATCACTAACAGTACAACGTTGGCATCTTCAACGGCTTTCAATGTTTTAACAACAGAGAATTTTTCAACCGTTTCATGTACTTTACCGCGACGACGAACACCTGCGGTGTCGATCAACACGTATTCGCGACCATCACGTTCCATTGGAATGTAAATGGAGTCACGTGTGGTTCCTGGCATATCGTACACAACAACGCGTTCTTCACCCAAAATACGGTTAGTCAGCGTTGATTTACCCACGTTCGGACGACCAATAATAGCAAGCTTAATTGGCTGGTCTTGCAGTCGTTTCAGTGACTCTTCGGCATCTTCTTCAGAGTACTCTTGCTGTTCTGCGTCTTCATCTTCCATATCGGTCAGATCTTCGATCTCACCTTCGTTGTTGGCACTGAGAAGATTGTCAAAGAATGGATCGAGTGCACGTTCAATCAGCGCAGTCACACCACGTCCATGCGCTGCGGCAATTTGGTACATCTCATCAACGCCCAGTTGCCAAAAGTCTGCGCTGGCAGCATCCGCATCAATGCCATCCACTTTGTTTACCACCAGCATGGTGGCTTTTTCGATTTTACGTAAATGGGCAGCAATCGCCTCATCGGATGGCGTCAATCCTGCGCGACCATCCACCATGAACAACACAACGTCAGCTTCGCGGATCGCAGCAAGTGACTGTTCTGCCATTTTGGTTTCAACGCCTTCTTCAGAACCATCGATACCACCCGTATCAATCACAATAAAGTCGTGCTCACCTACTTTGGCTTGACCATATTTACGGTCACGAGTCAGACCGGGAAAGTCCGCCACCAATGCGTCACGAGAGCGAGTCAATCGGTTAAACAACGTAGATTTACCTACGTTTGGACGACCGACTAGAGCAACAACAGGTATCATAACAACCTCTACAATAATCTTTGATCTGTAGTTATAGGTAACCACTTGCTTGATAGCACTTCAAACCAGCTTTTTACCTATAACCACAATCGTCTTGTCACGACTGCAATGTTGAACGTTGCAGCGTGTTATTAAAAATTAGCAACAAAACGGCTCCTAACTGTCACCAGCCAGGAGCCGAATGTGAATTATATCACGATATTATTCGTTGATCGTCAGTTTCTTTACATCGCCATTGCGCGTTGTAATGACATAGCCATCTGGCAATACTGTTGGGCCAACGGCGAAACCACTGTCATTGATCATCTGCTGAGCCACGAACTCACCAGTAGTACGATCTAACCAATGCAAATAGCCTTGGCTGTCTCCAACAACTAAGTAGTTATTCACCATGACAGGGGCGGTCAACAAACGATACTCTAGCTGTTCATTTTGCCACAGCTCGGTTCCGCTACGTGCATCGACAGCAACCACATGATCTTTATCAGTGACAACAAAAAGTCGACTGCCATCGGTCGCCATATCAATGGCTGACGAATAATTACGCTTCCAAACGGCATTGCCTGAACGTAAATCGAGTGCGATAAGTTGGCCATTGTAACCAACAACGTAAAGCATGCCGCCAAGCACGATTGGCGATGAATCCACATCCACTAAACGATCGATTTCAGTCGCACCTTTTGGTGTACCAACAGGCTGTTGCCAGATCAACTGACCACGCTCAACAATAGCAGCCGCTAAACGGCCATTCGCCGTTCCCCAAAACACACCACCTGATACCGCCGTCGGCGTACTATCGCCGCGCAGAGTCAAGTTAGGTACTTCAGTGCTGATGGTCCACTTTTGTTCACCATTGTCTTGGTCGAAGGCCATCAATACGCCATTGCTGGTATTCACAATCACTAGACCATTTTCAGCAACGGGCTTTGCTAAGATCTCGCCGACTACAGAGATGCGCCAAGAGACTTCACCAGTCGCTTCGTCCAAAGCGATCAGATCACCATTTTCACTGCCAATGTAGACATGGCCGTAAGCCGCAGTTAAGCCACCAGACAATCTCGCTGTATCGCCTTGCTTGACGTTTTGGCTCCACAGTTGCTTACCTGATGTCGGTTCCAGAGCTCTCACCACACCATCACGACTGGCGATAAATAGCTTGTCGTAAGCATATTCAGGAGAGAGTTTAGAGAAATAATGGCCTACACCGTTCCCCACACTGGTACTCCAAGCTGATTGCGGAGTGAACTGGCTATTAACCTGTGGCAATGGCGCCATTACAATGGTGTCTTCTTCACTGGCACAACCCGCCAACACACCCACTGTAATCATGCCTAATAAGGCTTTCCTGACCATTTTCTTCATGCCATGAAGTCCTTATTTTGCCAGATCATCCAATTTCATTTGCAGAGTTTGACCTGCATCAGCGGCTTGTTGCGCTTCAGAGTAAGCAGCATAAGCGGCTTCTTTGTCACCCTGACGCAAAGCAATATCACCACGCAATTCTGCTACACGACCCGTCCAGCTAGCGTCTGTCACTTTTGCTAACTCAGCTTTTGCTGCATCAAAATTGCCTAACTCTGCTTCTACTCGCGCAATACGGTAAGTCGTTAACGGAATAAGCGCCGCATCTTTGCTGTTGCTCTGAGCCCATTTTAGCTGGGTCAGTGCAGCATTAAGATCACCAGCGGTTACTTGTGCCTTAGCCAGTTGTAACGCTGCTAGTACCGAATACTCTTTGACATCATTAGAGGCAATGAAAGCTTCAACATCCGCAGCCGCTTCAGCGCCTTTCGCCTGTAATGCATTAATTGCGGAAGTATAATTTTGTGAAGCAGCTTCACGCGCTTGCGTTACGCTATCTTGGTAGTAACGCCAGCCAAATAGACCACCGAGACCAACAACGGCACCGATGATCACGGCTTTGCCGTTCTCTTTCCACCAATCTTTTATCGCTTCAACTTGTTCTTCTTCAGTATTGTAAACTTCCACTTCCTGTCCTCTTTAAAACTGATTCAATGGCAGCGAAACCGCTGCCATTGTTGTGACTGCTGCCAGAGCTTAAATCAGCTCAGCAATTTTGCTGGCAATCTCTTGCTGTGAATACGTAACTTGCTCACCACCAGCGAGATCTTTCAATACAACGGTGTTGTCTGCAACTTCATTCTCACCCAGTACTAGGGCAACAACCGCGCCCACTTTGTCAGCACGTTTAAATTGTTTCTTAAAGTTACCACCACCAAAGTGGTTCATCACGCGAACCCCAGGAATGGCTTCACGAACTTGTTCCGCCAACTTCATGCCAGCCATCATAGTGCCTTCACCCGCAGTGACGACGTAAACGTCCACACTACGACGAACATCCGTCAGCTCTAACGTTTCCAACATTAGCACTAAACGCTCTAAGCCCATTGCAAAACCCACCGCTGGTGTAGCTTTGCCACCAAGTTGCTCTACTAGGCCATCGTAACGGCCACCACCACAAACAGTACCTTGAGAGCCTAGGCTTTCCGTGATCCATTCAAAAACCGTGCGGTTGTAGTAATCCAGGCCACGAACTAAGCGTTCGTTGACTGTGTATTCGATACCCGCCGCGTCAAGAAGTTCACACAAACCCGCAAAATGTTGCGTTGACTCTGGATCTAAGTAGTCAGACAAACGTGGCGCATCACCCAAAATCGCTTGTACATCTGGATTCTTGGTATCCAATACACGTAGTGGGTTAGTATGCATACGACGTTTGCAATCTTCATCCAACACATCAATATGTTGCTCAAGAAATGCGATCAGTGCAGTGCGATAGTTTGCGCGCGCTTCCAACGAACCAATCGAGTTCAGTTCTAGACGCACATGTTTATCAATGCCAAGTTCACGCCAAAGACGTGCAGTCATCATGATCAGCTCTGCATCGACGTCAGGACCATTAAGACCAAAAACTTCTACACCACACTGGTGGAATTGACGGTAACGGCCTTTTTGTGGGCGCTCGTGGCGGAACATAGGACCCATGTACCAAACGCGCTGTTCTTGGTTGTACAACAAACCGTTTTCAATACCGGCACGCACACAACCCGCGGTGCCTTCTGGACGTAATGTTAAGCTGTCACCATTGCGGTCTTCAAAGGTGTACATCTCTTTTTCCACCACATCGGTTACTTCGCCAATAGCACGGCTAAATAGATGCGTCATCTCAACGATTGGCATGCGCATTTCATTGTAACCGTATGCGCTAATTACGTTCTTCACTGCGCCTTCTAGCTTCTGCCACAGTGGTGATTGAGTTGGGAGACAATCATTCATGCCTCGAATTGCTTGGATTGTTTTTGCCACAATAATTACCGTAATTTGAATGACTTCGTTGAGATTTAGTTTTGCACTTTAATGTCGATGCGGTTGCTTTCATCCATGCGTGCCGCTTTGGCACGGATCTTCGCTTCTAGTTGATTCACCAGATCTTCATTGTCGAAGCGCTCTTTTTGACGTTTACCATCTTCGTAAAAAGCGCTCTTCTTGTTGCTGCCAGCCAGACCGAGATGCGATACCTCAGCTTCACCCGGACCATTCACAACGCAACCAATGATGGAGACATCCATCGGAGTAATGATGTCTTCAAGTCGCTCTTCCAGTGCATTGACCGTGCTGATGACATCAAATTCCTGACGTGAACACGATGGACACGCGATAAAGTTGATGCCTCGCGAACGAATTCGCAATGACTTAAGAATATCAAAACCCACTTTGATCTCTTCAACAGGGTTCGCCGCCAAAGAGATACGTAGCGTATCGCCAATACCTTCCGCTAAAAGCATGCCTAAGCCAACCGCTGATTTCACTGCACCAGCACGAGCACCACCCGCTTCTGTAATGCCGAGATGCAGAGGTTGATCGATTTTCTTCGCCAACAGTCGGTAAGAATCCACCGCGAGGAAAACGTCTGACGCTTTGACACTGACTTTAAATTGATCAAAGTTGAGGCGATCAAGAATATCGACATGGCGCATGGCAGACTCGACCAAAGCTTCTGGTGTCGGCTCGCCATACTTCATTTGCAGATCTTTCTCTAGCGACCCACCGTTGACACCGATGCGAATTGGAATGTTTTTGTCACGCGCGCAATCAACGACTGAGCGAATGCGCTCTTCATTACCAATGTTGCCTGGGTTGATGCGTAAACAATCCACCCCGTATTCAGCCACTTTCAGTGCGATACGATAATCAAAATGAATATCGGCGACTAATGGAATCGATACTTGCTGTTTGATCAGCTTGAAAGCTTCAGCCGCATCCATCGTCGGAACAGAAACACGAACAATGTCGGCGCCGACATTTTCCAATGCTTTAATTTGAGCAACGGTGGCTGCTACGTCCGTGGTGCGAGTATTGGTCATGGATTGCACCGCGATTGGCGCACCATCACCGATTGGAACATCGCCCACATAAATTCGCGTCGATTTACGACGGATAATTGGAGATTCGTTGTGCATAATCTTTACAAAGGTAAGGTGAATCGAGCTACTTTGCCTGCAGTATACCGAGAAAGGTCGACAGGTTCACTTGCAAATGTCATGGTCACGCCTTCTGGCGCACCCAAAATAACGTTAAAAGGGGCCTGACCAGAGAGGTTTAAATCTTGACCCGATTTACGGATACCAGAAATCAATGTCTTACCACTGGCATCTTTAACTTGAACCCAGCAGTCCGAACGAAAAGACATTGTTAAGGCGGTTTCACCATTGGCTTTGGGTGCTTCTAACGGGAGTGATTCTTCTGCCACTGACGGTGTCAGTTGTGCTTGGGCATCACTTTCCACCGCTTCCTCAACGGGAGTGCTTTCCGTTGTCTCAACCTGAGCAGGCTCAACCTCCACTTCTGTCGCGATCTCTGGCTGAGCATCCCCTTCGGCCATACTCATTTCTTGCATCACAACATCGTCAAGCACTGGTGGCTCATTCTCTTCAATCACTGCATTCTCAAGTTGAGCGGCTTGATTGACCGACTGAGCTAAGCTGTTCTCTTGCTGATTTTGCCACCACCAAAGTGAAGAAATACCCGTAATAATGATAAAAATACCCCAAGTAATCAGCATGATGCGGCTATTGTGTTTCTCCGTATTGGTTTTACGTGAGAAGCTCTGCATCTCCTGTTCTTGGTGCTGCGCGTCACCAGTATTGTCTAGCGCATCAAGAATGATTTTTTCATCAAGACCAACCAATCTGGCGTAAGAGCGCAAATAACCGCGAGTAAAGGTCGCCACTTGGCCACTTTCAAGCTGGTTGTCGTCGATCTGTTCAATCACGTTAACGCGTAAACGTAATCGATCTGCGACTTGTTTTTGCGTGTAACCCATTGATTCGCGTTGGCGTTTGAGTAAGGTACCGACTTGTTCAATGGCGAGAGATTCTGTGGCACTGTCTTGTAAAAAATCGTTATCTGTAGTCATAACTGTCTAAAATCTTCAAATAATGAAAGTTAAGTGCGCTTATTATTCATCGTTCTTGGTTTGCACTGAACTTTGGAAAAAGTTTGCTGCGGTGCTTTGGACGCAGCCCTAATTATTTTATTAGCCAACCTACACTGCCAAAATACAGCTGTAGCTTTAAACATGATAAGCCAAACTGCGTTATTGACAAAAACTCTATGCTGAGAAATTTACCTTTAGCTCAAGCTTTTGTCCAAAGTTTGACACAAGAAATTCGATATATCGTCCAATTCAGCATAGAAAGTCCACCAAACAAGCAAAAAATGACGATTAGAAAGCAAAACAGCCAGAGCGTAGCTCTGGCTGTTTAATAAGAAAATGATGGCTTACAGCGCTTTAACCTCGATGGTCTCACCTTTGGCCGCTTTCAGCATGGCGGTACGCTTGGTTCGGTCGATCACGTCACCCACTAACTGACCACATGCGGCATCAATATCATCACCGCGCGTCTTACGAATCGTCACCGTATGCTCATATTGCATCAATGTCTTTTGGAAACGATCAATACGTGAGTTGCTTGGTTTCTTATACGGTGATCCTGGGTATGGGTTAAATGGAATCAAGTTGATTTTACAAGGTGTATCCTTCATCAACTGCGCAAGCTCATGAGCATGTTCAGTACCATCGTTAACATGATCAAGTAGCACGTATTCCACCGTCACTTTACCGCGGTTGGCATTGGAAGAAGCAATGTAACGACGCACTGATGCTAAGAAATCCTGAATATCCCAACGATCGTTGATCGGCATAATTTCACTGCGCAGTTTGTCATTAGGTGCATGCAAAGAAATCGCCAGTGCGACGTCAATTTTGCCCGTCATCTGATCTAAGCCAGAAACCACACCCGAAGTCGACACTGTCACGCGGCGTTTAGAGAGACCAAAGCCCAGATCATCCAGCATAATTTCCAAAGCAGGAATGAGGTTTTTCATGTTCAGCAACGGTTCGCCCATGCCCATCATCACCACGTTGGTAATCGGACGACGCCCAGTCTCTTTCTCAAGCCCCACTTCACGTGCCGCACGCCACACCTGACCGATGATTTCTGACACTTTTAAGTTACGGTTGAAACCTTGCTGCGCCGTTGAACAGAATTTACATTCCAGTGCACAACCTACTTGAGATGAAACACAAAGCGTTGCGCGGTCTTCTTCTGGGATATAGACCGTTTCAACATCTTGATCACCAACACGCATGGCCCACTTGATGGTGCCATCTGATGAGTGTTGAGCTTCTGAAACAACAGGTGCGACGATCTCGCATTTCTGCTTAAGCTTCTCTCTCAACTGCTTGTTGATGTTGGTCATGTTATCGAAATCATCCACACCGAAATGGTAGATCCACTTCATTACCTGATCAGCACGAAACGCTTTTTCGCCTAACTCTTGGGCGAACAGTTCACGCATGCCTTTGCGATCAAAGTCGAGTAGATTAATTTTTTCAGTGCTCATGGTGCCTCTCAATGACTGAACAAGATTAAGGGCGCGAATTGTACAGGCTTTATGCAGTGACAACAAGGGCTGTAAAACCCCGAAGATGCTAAGGCAATAAAACCAAACGATTAAAATATCGCCACACTTTTCCTGAGTCAGAAAAAAGCCCAGCTTGCGTGCTGGGCTTAGGAATTCGTCTACTTATTCAAACCGCTTAACGAGGGCAGATTTCCGACTCCGGGAAGAAAAAAGCAATTTCACGCGCTGCTGATGCTGGGCTGTCACTGCCGTGAACGGAGTTGTGACGCATACTCAGTGCATAGTCGGCGCGAATGGTGCCACAAGCTGCTTCTTCTGGGTTGGTTTTACCCATCAATTCACGGTAACGTGCAATGGCATTTTCGCCTTCTAGAACCTGAACCATGATGGGTCCTGAAGTCATGAACTCTTTCAATGCTGGGAAAAATTCTTTTCCTTCGTGCTCAGCGTAAAAGCCACTTGCTTGCTCATCATTAAGATGCACCATTTTTGCCGCGATGATGCGTAATCCCGCCTTCTCAATGCGGTGGTAAATTTCACCGATTAAGTTGCGTTCTACAGCGTCAGGCTTAATGATCGAAAATGTTCTTTCTAGAGCCATAAGATGTCCCTTTATTTCATGTCGTTGTTATAGTCAGCAGCCCAATAGGGCTGCTGTGAAGTATTACTTATTCGCTTGTTCCACTAACAGGTTGGCCAGAGTACAAACCCCCATACCTGTCGCACCCGCAGACCATTTGTCGCTGGCTGACTTACGGTAAGTCCCCGAGCAGTCAAAGTGCAACCAACCTTTTTGGTAATCTTGCACAAAGTAAGAAAGAAATGCCGCAGCCGTGCTGGCACCAGGAGAGTAATCACCGCCACCGATATTAGACAGGTCAGCAAAGTTTGATGGCAGCATTTCACGATGGAATTCTGCTAGTGGCAGAGGCCACAAACCTTCTTTTTCTTCTGCTGCTGACTTTAGCGCTTCTTGCGCAAGTGCTTGGTCAAACGTCAGTAGCGCGTGGTAATCGTTACCTAGCGCATTTTTCGCCGCGCCCGTTAAGGTCGCGCAATCAATGATCAACTCTGGATTTTGTTCCGAGGCGTAAATCAGGCCATCTGCAAGTACTAGGCGACCTTCCGCGTCGGTGTTCATGATTTCAACTGTCTTACCGTTTTTGTAGGTAATCACATCACCCAATTTCAACGCTCGGCCAGAAATCATATTTTCCGCACAGCATAGGATCAGTTTTACGCGCTTGTTCAGTCCGCGCATGATTGCGAGGCCTAGACCACCAGTAATCGTACCCGAACCGCCCATGTCCGCTTTCATTGAATCCATGAAATTGGACGCCTTGATACTGTAACCGCCAGAGTCAAAGGTAATTCCTTTACCGACTAAACATGCCCAAACAGGCGCATTCTCATCACCCGTAGGGTTAAAGTCGAGTTGAAGCATTGCTGAAGTACGATCAGAACCACGGCCTACGGCGTAAATGCCTTCCCAGCCTTCAGCAAGCAGATCTTTATCTTTGACGATACGTGCTGTCACTGTGCCTTCTGGAGCCACAGAACGAATAAATTCCGCCGCCATCGTCGCAAGTTGGCGAGGGGCGACTTCTTCAGCCGGTTTGTTAATGATATCGCGAGTAAACTCAGTGGCTTTAATGCGTGCTTCCAGCTCTGCTTGTGCTTTCTCTTCTAGCGCAACCCACTCAAGTTGGCTGTATTTTTTCGGATTACGATAACCTTGGTGGAAAGCCCAAATCGCTTCCACATCCCAACCGTCACCAGCCAACACCACGCTCTTGATGCCTTGCACATCAAACTTACGCGCTGCACGTTGGATTTTAGTTAAATCCGTACTTTCGCCTGTATGGATAAGAGCGCCCTGCTCATTGAATGATACCAGTGCTTTCTCGCCCCACTGTGGAGCAGCGACTTCGTGACTTAAAAATACAGACATCTGTGTAGACATGGTTTCTCCTTGCCTTATAACGGCGTTACCTACGCCTTTCTATTGGAATAACTCACGGATGTTAGCATTATGTAGGGTAGAAATGTCAAATTGATAAAAAAACGGACCAAAAGGTCCGCTTTTTTTGATGAATTTTGTTAACTCGGCTGGATTTATTCCCATTCATCCAACCAGCAAAGAATCACCGCTTCGAGGATCTTTTCATTGGAATGATTGGGCTCGTCATCAAAATCTTCAATCTCTAAAATCCACTGATGCAGATCGGTAAAACGCACCGTTTTTGGATCCATATCTGGAAATCGTTCGCAGAGCTCGATGGCGATATCACGTGAATCTGTCCATTTCATACTCATCTTCCTTTGAAACATTCGTCACTTCAGTACCAGTTCACTAAGTCAAAAGACCCAGCAAACTGCACGACACATCGATTAATGGTCTTCCGATGCGTGGTTTAGCGTGTATTTTGGAATTTCAACCACTAGGTCTTCATCCGCCACTTTCGCTTGGCAGCCTAAACGCGATTCAGGCTCTAGCCCCCATGCTTTGTCGAGCATGTCATCTTCTAACTCATCGCTTTCTTCAAGTGAATCAAAGCCCTCACGAATGATGACGTGACACGTAGTACAAGCGCAAGACTTCTCACACGCGTGCTCAATAGCAATCCCATTTTTCAGTGCCACATCTAATACTGTGTCACCACTGTTTGCTTCTAGCACTGCACCTTCTGGGCACAAATCTTCATGAGGCAATACAATAATCTTAGGCATAGTTATTACTCTTAAATAGTGTCAATTGACTGGCCAGCCAGCGCGGCACGAATGGACTTATCCATTCGACGAGAGGCAAAATCTTGGCTCGCTTTGTCAGTGTCTTTAATACCTTGCTCAATCGCATTCGCTTCGTTGCCATTGCGCAGTTCAATTAAGGATTCAATCGCTTGCAGTAAGGTGGCTTTTTCAGCTTCGCTGAGTAGCTCATCCCCGTCAGCTTGCATCGCGGCAATAAGACCTTCAATCACTCGATCCGCTTCTACACGTTGCTCAGCCAAAGCGCGAGCTTGCATGTCTTCTTTAGCATATGTCATGGAATCGCGAAGCATGTTCGCCACTTCGTCATCACTCAGACCATAAGATGGTTTCACTTGGATTTCTGATTGAACACCCGTGCTTTTCTCCATCGCGGTCACTGACAGCAGACCATCGGCATCCACTTGGTAGGTAACGCGAATATGAGCAGCACCCGCCGCCATTGGCGGAATGCCTTTGAGTGAAAAGCGAGCGAGCGAACGACAGTCATCCACCATCTCACGTTCACCTTGAACAATATGGACGCTCATTGCGGTTTGGCCATCTTTAAACGTAGTGAATTCTTGAGCGCGTGCGACCGGAATGGTGGTATTGCGAGGAATGATTTTCTCAACCAAACCACCCATGGTTTCAATCCCCAACGAAAGAGGGATCACATCCAGCAATAGCATTTCAGAATCAGGCTTATTGCCCGCCAGAATATCCGCTTGAATACCGGCACCAATGGCAACCACTTCATCAGGGTTGATGTTAGTTAATGGTGTGCGACCAAAGAACTCACCCACCATTTCGCGAACCAATAAAGTGCGAGTAGATCCACCGACCATGACCACTTCAAGTACTTCGTCAGCCTCCACATCTGCGTCTTTCAACGCTCGACGACAGGACATCAGCGTTTTTTTCACTAGCGGACGAATCAGCTCTTCAAATTGCTCACGCGTGACTACGCCTTTCCAACCAAAGACTTCTACTTCAACAGAGTCTTGCTCAGAGAAAGCAATCTTAGTGGCCGTTGCAATGTTCAATAGGGTGCGGTTTTTTTCTGCGCTCAAAGGCGTCTCTAAGCCCGCTTGCTCGGCAAGAAAATCGGCCAAAAGATGGTCAAAATCATCGCCACCCAACGCAGAATCACCGCCGGTGGCCAATACCTCAAACACCCCTTTAGATAGGCGCAAAATTGAGATATCAAATGTACCACCACCCAAGTCGTAGACCGCAATGACCCCTTCTTGGCCAGAGTCTAAGCCATAGGCAATGGCGGCGGCTGTAGGTTCGTTCAGTAAGCGAAGCACATGCAGGCCAGCAAGTTTCGCCGCATCTTTAGTGCCAGCTCGCTGCGCATCATCAAAGTAGGCAGGAACGGTAATGACCACACCAGAAAGCTCACCACCGAGGCTCTCTTCTGCGCGTTTCGCTAGCACCTTTAGGATATCGGCAGACACCTCAATTGGGTTTTTGTCCCCTTGAGTCGTCTGGAGAACAGGCAAACCATTCTCACTGGCTTTAAATCGATAAGGCAAAGAAGGATAACGAGTCTGGATGTCCGTTAACGAACGACCCAATAAGCGTTTTACCGAGATAATAGTATCTTGTGGCTGAGATTCAGACAGCGCTTTCGCCTCGTAACCGACAATCGCCTCTTCATTGGCATAATTAACAATCGATGGAAGAAGACTACGACCTTGAGCATCTTTCAAAGTGTCTGCGGTGCCGCTTCTGACTGAGGCGACCAAAGAGTTAGTGGTACCAAGATCGATACCGGCTGCTCTTTTGTGCTCATGAGGTGCCGAGCTTTGGCCCGGTTCTGCAATTTGAAGTAATGCCATGATGGATCCTTGTTTTTCAAACTAGCCGAAGAGTTTCTCTTCCACTAGCTCTATTTCATTCTTTAGTTTGGCAATAAATTTCAGCTTACGTACGCGATCGGCGGCTTGTGGCCACTGAGCGTCATTCAGCTCTTGCTCAATCGTTGCGAGATGTTGTTTGTACATTTTACTCACTCTGGCATCAAACGCAGCCAAAGCACTCTCAGCATCTGAGCCATGAGGGATCTCTTCCAACTCTTCACGCAATTCCATCTGTTCCATCAGAAACATGGGATCTTGCATGGTTTGCTGCTCACCTCGGATTTCTAAACCGTTTTGCGATAAAAGGTATTCCGCACGAGAAATGGGATTCTTAAGCACCTGGTAAGCGTCATTAATTTGCGCCGCTTTTTGTACCGCTAACAAACGATCGCGTTCAGAAGCGGTCGCAAAATTGTCCGGATGGAAGCGTTTTTGCAATTCTCGGAACTGAGAAGAAAGAAGGCTACCATCCAGCGAAAACTGAGGTGGTAGCCCAAATAATTCAAAGTGATTCATTGATCTATGGTCCTTGAATAAATCTTCTGAGCCGACGGTAACGGCTCAGAATTTCAGTCATTAGACGTTGAAGCTTTCACCGCAACCACATTCACTTTTCGCATTTGGGTTGTTGAATTCAAAGCCTTCATTCAACCCTTCTTTTACGTAGTCAAGTTGCGTGCCGTCGAGGTACACCAAGCTCTTTTTATCGATAATCACCTTAACGCCTGAATGTTCAAACACTTCGTCTTCTTCATTCAGTTCGTCAACAAACTCAAGGACATAGGCCATTCCCGAACAACCGGTCGTCTTCACACCTAAACGCAAACCAACGCCTTTGCCTCGGTTATCTAGGAACGCTTTTACTCGACTTGCTGCGGTTTCTGTTAATGTGACGGCCATACTGCACCTTAGTTAAATAGTTTACCAATGGAATGGGAGCATCGGGCTCCCATTATAACCTCAAAAAACGCCTTAAAGTTGGTGTTTTTTCTTGTAGTCAGCCACTGCGGCTTTGATTGCATCTTCTGCAAGAATTGAACAGTGCACTTTCACTGGAGGCAACTCGAGCTCTTCTGCAATTTCCGAGTTTTTGATCGAAGCCGCTTCTTCGATGCTCTTGCCTTTTACCCATTCGGTAACCAATGAGCTTGATGCAATCGCACTACCACAACCGTAGGTCTTGAACTTTGCGTCTTCAATGATGCCTTCTGGCGTTACTTTGATTTGCAGTTTCATTACGTCACCACATGCAGGAGCACCAACCATGCCGCTACCTACCGATGGATCTTCTTTGTCAAACGAACCAACGTTACGTGGGTTCTCATAGTGATCAATTACTTTTTCGCTGTATGCCATGATATTTACCTCGAATCCTCTATAACTTGTCTATGAATTGATCTTAGTGGTGAGCCCACTCAACCGTGTTGAGATCAATTCCATCCTTGTACATATCCCATAGAGGAGACATGTCGCGCAGCTTTTCAACCGCTACACGGATTTGTTCAATTGCGTAGTCGATCTCTTCTTCCGTGGTAAAACGACCAAAAGAGAAACGAATCGAGCTATGTGCTAACTCATCATTTAGACCGAGAGCACGCAATACATAAGAAGGCTCTAGACTCGCTGAAGTACAAGCACTGCCTGACGATACAGCAAGATCTTTTAAAGACATCAGTAACGACTCACCTTCAACAAAAGCAAAGCTGATGTTCAAGTTGTGTGGAACACGCTGGTCAAGATCGCCGTTGATGGTCACCGCTTCCATGTCTTTCACGCCGTCTAACAGACGGTTACGAAGCGCTAACGCATGTTGGTAATCTTTTTCCATATCAAGCTTGGCGATACGGAAAGCTTCACCCATGCCAACGATTTGGTGAGTCGGTAACGTACCTGAACGGAAACCACGCTCATGACCACCACCATGCATTTGAGCCTCAAGACGAATACGTGGCTTACGACGTACATAAAGCGCGCCGATACCTTTCGGACCGTAAATCTTATGTGCAGACAGCGAGATCAAGTCTACTTTTAGCTTCTGTACATCAATCGCCACTTTGCCCGCAGACTGCGCTGCATCGACGTGGAAGATGATTTTACGAGAACGGCAAAGTTCGCCAATGGCTTCAATATCTTGAATCACACCAATTTCATTGTTCACGTGCATAATAGACACAAGAACGGTGTCGTCACGCATTGCGGCTTCAAGCTTGCTTAGGCTGATAAGACCATTTGATTCAGGCTCGAGATAAGTCACTTCAAAACCTTCACGCTCAAGCTGACGGCAAGTATCCAGTACGGCTTTATGCTCAGTTTTGCTAGTAATGACGTGCTTACCTTGTTTTGAGTAGAAGTGAGCTGCGCCTTTGATCGCTAGGTTATCTGATTCTGTTGCACCAGATGTAAACACAATTTCACGAGGGTCGGCATTCAACAATTCTGCGATTTGCTCACGCGCGGTATCAACCGCTTCTTCTGCCTGCCAACCGTAGCGATGAGAACGTGACGCTGGGTTACCAAAGGTACCATCCATCGTCATGTACTGAACCATTTTCTCAGCGACACGTGGATCTACCGGGCAAGTTGCCGAATAGTCTAGATAAATAGGCAGTTTCATTCTTCACTCCAATGTAAACTTTTTGGCCGCTTAAGAGCGGAAATTTACACCGATGGGCGCGGTGTTAATTGTTTTGTTAGCCAACCCATGATTTACCGCAAGATCAATATCCTGACGGTCGGAAATTTCGATGACTTCATTATCACTCATGAGCTCGCCAAGCGTGATGTTGTTTAGGAAGTCTGTAATGCGCGAACTCAGGTCACGCCAAAGTGTATGAGTAAGGCAGCGAGTGCCGCCTTGGCAATCTCCTTTGCCCTGACACTTAGTTGCGTCAACCGATTCGTCAACGGCCGCGATCACCGTTCCAATTGAAATGGTAAATGCATCTGCGCCAAGACGGTAACCACCGCCAGGGCCACGAACACTCGCAACCAAACCCGCTTTACGCAATTTGGAAAAAAGTTGCTCTAAGTAAGAGAGCGAAATCCCCTGACGCTCGGAAATATCTGCCAGAGGTACAGGACTTTTTTGCGAATGCAGTGCCACATCCAGCATTGCCGTTACCGCATATCTTCCTTTAGATGTCAGTTTCATATCACACCGTATCCACACTGTTTGTAATGATACGGATTTTTCCATACCTGACCAAAATGGTCAAGTATTTATTTGACTAAAATAGTCAGGTATTCATCCCTATGAATAGCAGGGATACTATTGCTCATTAATGCTCTTTTCTACCGAAGTCAAAATGCCACGCAAAATGTTCAACTCTTGCGCCTCTGGACGAGCTCGGCTGAACAGTCGACGCATTTTATTCATGACTTGGTTAGGCTGATCTGCTCGCACAAATTCGGTTTTCAGTAGCACTTTCTCTAAGTGCTGATAAAACAGTTCAAGTTCGCTGTGGCGTGGGTATTCCGCGGTTTCTTGCGTTGGATATAGGCTTTGTTGATGACGCAAATAAGCCATACGCACTTCGTAACTTAGGGTCTGTACTGCCATCGCGAGA
Organism: Vibrio vulnificus CMCP6; assembly: GCF_000039765.1. Taxonomy (NCBI): domain Bacteria; kingdom Pseudomonadati; phylum Pseudomonadota; class Gammaproteobacteria; order Vibrionales; family Vibrionaceae; genus Vibrio; species Vibrio vulnificus. The sequence continues at coordinate 435,797 of NC_004459.3, forward strand.
TTCAAGGAGCTGTATTCTGGGTTTGCTGGAATACAAACGTGATAATGGCAACGTTGAAGCTCATCGTTGGTGAGACCGGTACGTTCACGGCCAAATACCAAGGCAACATGACTCGTTTGCCCCTCTTGGACAAACTTTTCCGCGCATTCAAACGGTTCAAGCATCGGCCACTCAAGCGTACGAGAACGGGCACTTGAACCGACAACCAGCGCACAATCGGCCACCGCTTCTTCCAGTGAATTCACCACTAACGCATTCAATGCGATATCCGCCGCTCCCGATGCCAAAGCGATAGCTTGAGCGTCAACCTCACATTCAGGCTGAACAAGCACAAGCTGCGATAAACCCATCACCTTCATGGCACGAGCTGCAGACCCAATATTTCCGGAGTGAGAGGTGCCAACAAGGACGACTTTTACTTTATCTAACATGCAAACTTTCAATGGCTGATTTCAAACCGCGGGATTTTATCATAGTTTTTTCCCACACCCTATATTGGATATGACGAGAACAAGCCTCCCCCCCTCTCTTCCCTTTTTCATGTAAACGATTTCTTGAGTTTCGTCACACCAGTCAACCTCAAAAGAACAAAAATTAACCACTTCCCTTTTGGGTTTTCTCTGGTATACTCCCCGCCGCTTTTATTTGTTCTTTAACATCCGTTGGGAAAATCGTATGCATCCAATGCTAAACATTGCTATTCGCGCTGCGCGAAAAGCAGGTAACCATATTGCTAAATCACTAGAAAACGTTGAGAAGATTGAATCTACACTAAAAGGCACAAACGACTTTGTGACTAACGTAGATAAAGAAGCTGAAACAATCATCATCGACACCATCAAGAGCTCATACCCTGAGCATTGCATCGTGGCTGAAGAAAACGGCCTGATCAACGGTAAAGATAAAGATGTGCAATGGATCATCGACCCACTGGATGGCACGACAAACTTTGTAAAAGGTTTGCCTCACTTCGCTGTTTCAATCGCGGTACGCATCAAAGGCAAAACCGAAGTTGCTTGTGTATACGACCCAATGCTAAACGAGCTATTCACCGCTCAACGTGGTGCTGGCGCTCAACTTAACAACGCACGTATCCGCGTTAAACAACCAAAAGACCTTCAAGGCGCAATCATCGCAACAGGTTTCCCATTCAAGCAAAAGCAACACTCAGAGTCTTACTTCAAGATCATGTCTGCGATGTTTGTAGAAGTGGCGGATTTCCGCCGCGCTGGCTCTGCTGCACTTGATCTCTGTTACGTGGCAGCTGGCCGCGTAGATGGCTACTTTGAGCTAGGCCTAAAACCTTGGGATATCGCAGCGGGTGAGCTTATTGCTCGTGAAGCAGGCGCGATCATCACTGACTTTGCTGGCGGTACAGAATACATCAAGTCAGGTAACGTTGTTGCATCAAGTGCTCGTGGTGTTAAATCACTACTGAAACACATCCGTGAAAACGGCAACGAAGCGATTCTTAAGTAATCTCTAGCCCGTCACGCTGATTACTTTTGAATAAGCCCTCGCATTATGCGGGGGCTTTTTTATACCGCCAAGAAAGTAACAAAAAAAGCCACTGCAATTGCAGTGGCTTCAATCGATGATTCGAGCAGAGTATTAAGGCATCTCTTCGAATTCTGCACCTTCTTTCTCGACTTGCGGAGGCATTAAATGCTCTTTCTGGATACCCAGTTTGAGCGCCAAAGCAGATGCCACATAGATAGAAGAGTAAGTACCGACGGTAATACCAAGTAGCAATGCGGTCGCGAAACCGTGAATCATCGCCCCACCTTGAACAAACAGTGCAATCACCACAAACAAGGTCGTACCTGAGGTAATCAACGTACGGCTTAGTGTTTGTGTGATCGAGCTGTTCATGATCTCAGCCGGTTCACCCTTACGCATTTTGCGGAAGTTTTCGCGAATACGGTCAAAGACAACAATGGTATCGTTGAGTGAGTAACCCACCACCGTCAGCAATGCCGCCACAATGGTAAGATCGACTTCAATTTGCATCAAAGAGAATACACCCAATGTGATGATAACGTCATGCGCCAGTGCCATTACCGCACCTGCCGCCAAACGCCATTCAAAACGCATCGAAACATAGATCAAAATACAGATCAACGACACCAAGATCGCCAGACCACCCGCTTCTGTCAGCTCATCACCTACATTTGGACCAACGAATTCAATACGGCGCATCTCGACTGATTTACCCGTACCTTCTTTGATCGCACTTAGGATTTGGTTCCCTAAGGTTTCACCTGCCATATCTTCACGAGGGCGAAGGCGAACCATGACATCACGAGCAGAACCAAAGTTCTGTACCGTTGCGTCACCAAAACCTTTGGCTTCAAGTGCACTGCGGATCTCTTCAAGGTTTGCCGGCTGCTCAAAGCCCACTTCAATCAGAGTACCGCCTGTAAAATCCAACCCCCAGTTCAACCATTTGGTTGAGAGAGTAAAAATCGACGCACCGATCATCAATAAAGAGAAGACAAATGCGAATTTCGACCAACGCATAAAGTCGATCGTTTTCTCTGCTTTTAGAATTTGAAACATAACAATTCCCAGCCTTAGATCGACAGTTTATTAATGCGTTTACCACCATAAAGCAGGTTCACGATACAACGTGTACCAATAATGGCCGTAAACATTGAGGTCAAAATGCCGATAGAGAGCGTCACAGCAAAGCCTTTGATTGCACCCGTACCGACGGCAAATAGAATAATCGCGGTAATCAAGGTTGTGATGTTCGCATCCGCAATGGTGCTAAATGCATTGGCATAACCTTGGTGAATCGCTTGCTGAGGATTGCGTCCTTCACGCAGCTCTTCACGAATACGCTCAAAGATCAGTACGTTTGCATCGACCGCCATACCGACCGTTAGAACAATACCGGCAATACCTGGTAGCGTCATCGTCGCACCTGGAATCATGGACATCACACCGATGATCAGGACAAGGTTTGCCATCAAGGCGACGTTCGCAATCAGACCAAACTTGCGGTAGTAAAGCAGTGTGAACAGCATCACCGCAACCATACCCCAAATACACGCTTGGATACCCATATCGATGTTTTGCTGACCCATTGATGGACCAATGGTACGCTCTTCAACGATTGAGATAGGTGCGATCAAAGCACCAGCACGCAGTAGCAACGCAAGGTTATGTGCTTCAGCAGCAGAATCGATACCCGTAATGCGGAAGTTACGACCAAGAGCCGACTGGATCGTGGCTTGGTTAATGACTTCCTCATGCTTGGTCAAAATGACTTTGCCTTCTGGAGACTTACGACCGCTGTCTTTGTATTCCGCAAACACCGTGGCCATTAGCTTGCCAATGTTTTTCTTCGAAAACGCAGCCATCTTGTTACCACCTTCGCTGTCTAGCGAGATGTTTACTTGAGGACGACCATATTCATCAACACTTGAACTTGCATCGGTAATGCTTGCCCCACTGAGAATAACGCGTTTCTTCAACACCACAGGACGGCCATTACGATCTTGCTTAATCTCGCTGCCCGCAGGCGCTCGACCACTTGCCGCAGCAGCAAGATCCGCTTTGTCATCCACTTCACGGAATTCTAGCGTTGCTGTCGCACCTAGAATCTCTTTGGCACGAGCAGTATCTTGCACACCTGGCAGTTCAACCACGATACGGCTAGCACCTTGACGTTGAACAAGTGGCTCAGCAACACCTAGCTCATTCACACGGTTACGTAGAATGGTGATGTTCTGTTCAACAGCGTAGTTACGGATTTCTTGCAGACGGGTTTCAGTAAAGGTAGCAATTAAGGCGTAACGGCCATCTTTGTCTGATTCGACAAAAGCCATATCAGGATGCAATTTTTCAAGTTCACGTTTTGCTTGAGATAGCTCTTCACCATCTCTGAGCAACACTTCGATCGCATCACTGCCAACAGGGCGAATAGAGCGATAGCGAATTTTTGCATCACGAAGTTCACTACGGAAAGCATCTTCTTGTTGCCCCACCAGCTTTTCCATCGCGGCATCCATATCCACTTCCATCAAGAAGTGCACACCACCACGTAGGTCAAGACCCAGTTTCATAGGAGCAGCACCTATCGATTCAAGCCAGTCTGGCGTTGAAGGTGCTAAGTTCAGAGCAACAATTTTGTCTTTGCCCAACGCTTCACTGATCACATCACGAGCACTAATTTGCGTATCGGTGTCGTTAAAACGAACAAGAATGGATCCATTCTCTAAAGCAATGGATTTATGGGAAAGATTCTCTTTATTAAGAGCGTTAGTGACAGCATCCAGCGTTGACATATCTACAGAGGCGCCACGCGCCCCTGTAACTTGAATAGCCGGATCTTCACCGTAGATATTTGGAAGTGCGTACAAGGCAGCGATGGCAATGGCAAACATAACCATCAAGTACTTCCATAAAGGATAACGGTTCAGCACAGCGAGGATCCTCTAGCTGTTTTATAGAGATTTAAGCGTACCTTTTGGTAGCACAGCGGTAACGAAGTCTTTTTTGATCACAACTTCGTTGTTTGGGTTAAGTTCGATTGTCACGAAGTCATTGTCTTCTGCAATCTTAGTGATTTTACCCACAAGACCACCATTGGTCAGAACTTCATCACCTTTACCCATGGATGCCATTAGGCTCTTGTGCTCTTTAACACGTTTCGCTTGTGGACGGTAAATCATGAAGTAGAAAATCACACCGAACATACCCAACATGATGAGCATTTCGAACATGCCGCCTTGTTGTGCGCCTTCTGCTGCTGCGTGAGCTTGAGAGATAAACATTAAAACATCCTCATTAATTTTTATTAATAATCCAATAAATTGGGTAACGCCACCTCATTTTCAAGCGAGTTCACTCACAAAAACAAGATGGCGTAACACTTTTTTACTATTGCGAACTTATGCCTGTTTACCAAGTGGTGGCACTTCGCGATTGCGTCGAGCGTAGAACTCTTCCACAAACTGCTCGAAGCGATCTTCATCAATCGCTTTACGAATGCTTTCCATGAGACGTTGGTAATAACGCAGGTTATGGATAGTGTTTAAGCGAGCACCAAGGATTTCATTACAACGGTCCAAGTGGTGCAGATACGACTTAGAGTAATTTTTGCAAGTGTAACAGTCACAGTGCGGATCGAGAGGGGTTGTATCCGTTTTATGTGTCGCATTACGGATCTTGATCACACCACCAGTCACAAATAGGTGTCCATTACGCGCATTTCGCGTTGGCATTACACAGTCAAACATGTCGATACCGCGACGAACCCCTTCAACCAAGTCTTCTGGTTTGCCCACGCCCATCAGGTAACGCGGTTTATCTTCTGGTAACTGAGGACAGGTGTGCTCAAGTACGCGATGCATGTCTTCTTTAGGTTCGCCAACCGCAAGACCACCGACCGCATAGCCATCAAAACCAATCTCTGTTAGGCCTTTAACTGACACATCACGAAGATCTTCGTAGACACCGCCTTGAACAATGCCAAACAGGTTGTTTGGGTTTTCGAGCTTATCGAAATGGTCACGCGAGCGTTGTGCCCAACGCAGAGACATTTCCATCGATTTTTTCGCTTCAGCGTGAGTCGCAGGGTAAGGCGTACACTCATCGAAAATCATTACGATGTCAGAACCTAGGTCTTTTTGAATTTCCATCGATTTCTCAGCATCCATGAAAATCTTGTCACCGTTTACTGGGTTGCGGAAATGCACACCTTCTTCGGTAATTTTACGAATATCACCAAGGCTGAATACTTGGAAACCGCCTGAGTCAGTCAAGATAGGACCTTGCCAGTTCATGAAATCGTGCAGATCGCCGTGCATTTTCATCACTTCTTGGCCAGGACGTAGCCATAAGTGGAATGTGTTGCCTAGTAGAATTTCTGCACCCGTCTCTTTTACTTCTTCTGGTGTCATACCTTTGACGGTACCGTAAGTACCTACAGGCATAAACGCCGGGGTTTGCACAGTTCCACGTTCAAATGTCAATTGACCACGACGGGCATTGCCATTTTTCTTTTTAAGATCAAATTTTAATTTCACGAAGCCTCCAACGTCAGAGAAACAGTCTGACGGTATTGTCACGGACGTTTCCGTCCCACCAGAGCGGTCGCGGTTTCCTTGCGAAAAAATGGAGTAATCCATCCCTCTAGCCTGCTGCTAGCACTCGTTTTGCATGCAGCCAAGATTATCCCGATCTGCACCACTAAAATGAAACTTACTTCACTTTAGATAACATTTGTTGCGCTTTTTATGGCTTATTGCGTTTTCTTCTCAATGAACATCGCATCCCCGTAAGAGAAAAAACGATATTGATTGGACACGGCATGCTGATACGCATTCATGGTATGGTCATAACCGGCAAATGCACTCACCAGCATAATCAGCGTCGATTCTGGCAAATGGAAATTGGTGATCAAACAGTCCACCAACTGATATTGATAGCCAGGGAAAATGAAGATTTCCGTATCGCCAAAGAAAGGCATCAACTCTGTGCCGTTTTTCAACGACTCTTGCGCCGCGCTCTCTAGAGAGCGTACTGACGTGGTACCAACCGCAATGACGCGGCCACCACGTGCTTTCGTGGCGTTAATCGCATCCACCACCTCTTGTGGTACTTCTGCGTACTCAGAGTGCATGTGATGCTCAAGAATATTGTCCACTTTCACTGGCTGAAATGTGCCAGCACCGACATGCAACGTCACGTACGCAAACTCAGCGCCTTTGGCTTTGATCTGCTCAAGCAGCTGATTGTCAAAATGCAATCCCGCCGTCGGTGCAGCAACCGCACCCGGTTTTTGGTTATAAACCGTTTGGTAACGCTCTTTATCCGCATCCTCATCTGGGCGGTCAATGTAAGGTGGAAGAGGCATATGGCCAATTTCTTCCAACACTTCGAGAATGGTTTTGTCTGCCTTTAAATGGAGCTCAAACAACGCATCTTGGCGCGCCACCATCTCTGCTGAGTATTGGTCTTCTTCCCCAAGAAAGACTAACGTACCCGGTTTCGGAGACTTAGAACTGCGTACATGCGCGAGGAAGCGTTTCTCATCAAGCATGCGCTCGACCAAGACTTCCAACTTGCCGCCAGATTCTTTACGACCAAACATGCGTGCAGGAATCACTCGCGTGTTGTTAAACACCAAAAGATCCCCTGCTTGAACCAGCTCCAACACATCTTTGAACGAGCCATCTTTTACAGCGCCGGTGTTGCCATTTAGCTGAAGTAGACGACTGGCGGTACGCTCCGATTGAGGATAACGAGCGATCAGTTCGTCAGGTAAGTCAAAGTGAAAATCTGAAACTTGCATGCTACTGCTCTTGGTAAATTTGTCGAAATAAAGGAATTCTGTTGCGAGTAAAATTTTCGCAGTGGGCTAGTATAGAGCGAGACCAGTCAATAGCAAGAAAAGTTCAGATTGAGAATGTAACAACTTCCCGTCAGCTTGAGGGGGGACGCAAAGAAAGAATAACGCTCCTCTCAAATGAGTGGAGCGCAGACATAGCAAACACGGCTTGTGGCTAAGTTAAGCGACTTTTCGACGATACCGACCCAGCACAAACAGGGCCAAAAGCGTCAACGCGCCAAGGCTTCCACCTTCTGCAGTACCACTAAAACTGCAACTGTTGGTTGAAATCCCCCCGTGGCAACCTTCGCCATTTCCGCCTGTCCCATTGCCGTTATCACCACCTGAACCGCCGTCACCACCAGAACCCGCATTCAAAATGAAGTCTGGTTTTAGAATGTGGCTGCTTGGAGGGTTGGCTGCCGTAATATAGCTTTGAATCCAGTCGTAGTAATTGCTCACTCTGGTATAGAAACTGGGCTGCGTAACCGAGGCGCAAATCGGCGTAATGAGCGGAATGCCGCTCACAATACCAATTTGTTTGCCAGTGACATCGTCAATCAAAGGGCCACCACTGTCGCCTTTACACACATTATTGCCATACTGAGTGCGTTCATCTGGCTGCCAAGGCAACACTTCATTGGGCATGGTACAGATCTTAGTCACATTGGTTGGGGCTTCAATAATACCCGGTAAGTGGTTACCTAGCTCTAATCGTTGATAGCAATTTGCTATGGGCAGATAAGTTAACTGTGTTTTTTGCAAAGTGATGGCTGGAGTTGACGCATCCGCGACAGTTGCCCCCCAGCCAGACGCGGTGACATTTTTCACTCGGACGTTGGTAGCAAATTCATCATCCCATTCTTTATTGAGTCGGCTTTCTATCTCGCTCATTTCTGCCGCTGTGGGCAAATCTGAGAGAGGAGCTCCGGTAACGGGGCGGTCGAGATAAAGTAGTGCAACATCGCTATCTAAACTGGTGCTGACCAAAGTATAGCTATCGTCATTATTCTTCTTGTATTCCGTTAAGCGAGTGTATTTCGGGTGTACCACCACATGTGAAACAGTGAAGTAATTGTCCGTTGTTGAACTATTAAGATCCGGTGTTCTCGCCGTGACTGAAATCTCACTAGGCTTCGTCACATAGTAACTGGCGACATTGGTGCCTTCGCCCATCACCACACAGTGTGCCGCGGTCAACACCCAGCGAGGTGCAACGACAGTCCCGCCACAAATTGGAAACTCTGCCATATTACTGGCACGAATGGTCACTCGATACGTTGCATCCGGATCCGCCTCCCCCATAATAATGGCTTGGGCACCACTACTGATCGCCAACATCCCTGACAAAAGAACTGTTTTTTTCCACATAATAAAGACCACTTATCGCTCAACTGAGCTCATATTCATGCAGCCTGTTTAATTGTGAAATCCCTTGCCAGAAAATGTGCGAGGAATGTCTTTTCCACACTCGCCTAGAACGCAACACTTACGCCCAAAATGCAAACTGACTCGCATCAATTTTGTTGCGGAAAAATGGTCTAGCTCCCAGATATTTATGCCATTTGTTTCTATAGTAAAAAGAGAACGGAACTCTAGGAGGACACCATGATAAAAGTCGAAGATATGATGACTCGCCACCCTCATACCTTGTTGCGTTCACACACATTAGGTGACGCCAAAAATATGATGGAAGCACTGGATATTCGACACATTCCCGTTGTCGATGCAAACAAACAGCTGCTCGGTATCGTCACTCAACGTGATTTGCTTTCCGCGCAAGAATCCAGCTTACACAAATCGTCTGCTGAAAACTCTTACACTACTGCTACCCCTTTGTATGAAGTAATGCACACCAGTATCATGACCGTTGAACCCAAAGCGGGACTAAAAGAAAGTGCGATCTACATGCAAAAACATAAAGTCGGCTGTTTACCGGTAGTAGAGAAAGGCCATTTAGTGGGAATCATTACTGACACCGATTTCGTCACTATCGCGATCAATCTGCTGGAGCTGCAAGAAGAAGCCGAACCAGAAGAGTTAGAAGTCGAAGACGATTTGTAATTCCCGCGACACTCTTAGCTGCGAGATCCTTGTTTGTCCTGATAGGAAAGGAAAAAGAGCGGCTTTCGCCGCTCTTGCAGTGGTTAATACCTAAAGATGGAAAGGTATTAATGGAACTGGTCTTCTTCGGTAGAGCCCGTCAGTGCCGTGACTGAAGAGTTACCACCTTGGATGGTGTTGGTCATCTTATCAAAGTAACCCGTACCTACTTCTTGTTGGTGTGCAACGAAGGTGTAGCCTTTTTCCGCCGCTTCAAATTCAGGACGCTGAACTTTCTCAACGTAGTGACGCATACCTTCACCTTGAGCATATGCGTGTGCCAGTTCAAACATGTTGAACCACATGTTGTGAATACCAGCTAGGGTGATGAACTGGTACTTATAGCCCATATCTGCGAGTTCTTGTTGGAACTTAGCAATGGTCTCTGCATCCAAGTTCTTCTCCCAGTTAAATGATGGCGAGCAGTTGTATGCCAACAGTTGGTCTGGGTATTCCGCATGAATAGCCTCAGCAAACTTACGTGCTTCTTCAAGACACGGAGTTGCCGTTTCACACCAAATAAGATCCGCATATGGCGCATAAGCAAGGCCACGTGAGATCGCTTGGTCAATCCCTGCACGAACACGATAGAAACCTTCCTGAGTGCGCTCGCCAACAATAAAGTCTGCGTCATATGGGTCACAATCTGACGTCAACAAGTCCGCCGCATTGGCATCGGTTCGAGCAATCACCAGTGTTGTTGTGCCAGCAACATCTGCGGCTAGACGCGCAGCAACCAGTTTTTGTACCGCCTCTTGCGTTGGAACCAATACTTTACCGCCCATATGGCCACACTTCTTCACCGAAGCCAATTGGTCTTCAAAGTGTACACCCGCAGCCCCCGCTTCAATCATCGACTTCATCAGTTCATACGCATTCAGCACACCACCAAAGCCCGCTTCTGCATCAGCAACGATAGGCAAGAAGTAATCAATTCCACCCTCTTCTGGCGACTTACCATTCGACCATTGAATTTGGTCTGCGCGACGGAACGAATTGTTAATGCGTTTGACGACTGAAGGAACCGAATCCACAGGGTAGAGTGATTGGTCTGGGTACATGGTCGAGGCGGTGTTGTTATCCGCTGCAACCTGCCAACCCGATAGGTAGATCGCTTCTATCCCCGCTTTGGCTTGCTGCACCGCTTGGCCACCGGTTAGTGCGCCTAGACAATTCACATAGCCTTTTTTCGAGCTACCATTCACCAACGACCACAACTTGTCGGCACCACGCTGCGCGATGGTATTAGCTGGCACCATAGAGCCACGTAAGGCCACCACTTCCTCAGCTGTGTAAGTGCGTTTGACGTTTTTCCAACGAGGATTGGTTGCCCAATCTTTTTCCAGAGCTTCGATTTGCTGGCGGCGAGTTAAGTTTGTCATCGGTCTATCCCTCTTTTGATGAGCGCTGATTATTAAAATTGAGTGCGCTATATATTCCATTTCGTTAGCGGTACATCCTGCTCCGCCAATGAAGGTTCACGTTATTAGTTGTTGATTGGTTTACTCATTAATCTAGGTAGTCATAACCCGGTACGGTTAAGAAGTTGGTTAGCTCATCACTGGTGGTCAGGCTAGCCATCAATTCGGCGGCTTCATGGAAACGGCCTGAGTCAAAACGAGTCTCCCCCACTTCTTGTTTTACGACTTGAATCTCTTCGTCGAGATAACGCTTAAACAACGCTTTGGTCACCACTTCACCGTTATCTAACGACTTACTATGTTGAATCCACTGCCAGATAGAAGCGCGTGAGATCTCTGCGGTCGCTGCATCTTCCATCAAGCCATAAATCGGTACACAGCCATTCCCCGAGATCCACGCCTCTATGTACTGCAATGCAACACGAATATTGTGTCTCATACCTTGTTCTGTTCTTGCTCCATCACAAGGCTCAAGTAACTGTTTAGCTGTAATCGGCGCATCGTCTTGGCGAGTGACATCAAGCTGGTTTTTACGCTCACCTAGAGCACGATTAAACACGTCCATGGCGGTGTCGGCTAAACCAGGATGCGCAACCCAAGTGCCATCATGGCCATTGCTGGCTTCGAGTGATTTATCGTTCTGGATCTTATCCAATACCTTTTGATTCTCTTGTGGATCTTTGGCTGGGATAAAGGCAGCCATCCCTCCCATCGCAAACGCGCCACGTTTATGACAGGTGCGGACAAGTAAACGCGAGTAAGCATTGAGGAACGGCTTGTCCATGGTAACCACCTGACGATCAGGCAGCACACGGTCTGGGTGCTTTTTCAGTGTTTTGATATAGCTAAAAATGTAATCCCAACGGCCACAGTTGAGGCCAACAATATGCTCTTTTAACGAGAAGAGAATCTCATCCATTTCAAAGACGGCAGGCAGCGTCTCGATCAATACCGTGGCTTTGATAGTGCCAGTATCCAAACCGAAATACTCTTCGGTGAAATGGAACACTTCACTCCACCATTTCGCCTCATGATGAGACTGTAACTTAGGAAGATAGAAATAAGGACCACTGCCTTTTTTCAACAACGCTTTGTGGTTGTTAAAGAAATAAAGAGCAAAATCAAATAAGGAACCTGGAATGATCTGACCGCGCCACGTCACATGCTTTTCTTTTAAATGAAGACCGCGGACACGGCAGATCAACACCGCTGGATCGTTGCCCAGCTGATAATGCTTGCCATTATCGGGGTTGGAATAGGAGATGGTGCCATTGACCGCATCACGCAAGTTGATCTGGCCATCCAACACCTTATCCCAAGCTGGAGACATCGAGTCTTCGAAATCCGCCATAAAGACTTTTACATTGGCGTTTAGGGCGTTGATCACCATTTTACGATCGGTTGGCCCGGTAATTTCGACTCGACGATCTTGCAGATCGTTGGGAATCCCCAAAATTTTCCAGCTCCCTTCTCGAATATCCTGAGTCTCTGTAAGAAAATCAGGTAACTCTCCTTGATCGATCTTGTTCTGTCTCTCTTCACGGGCAGTTAACAATTGATCGACGCGCAATGAGAATCGCTCACACAGCTGAGATAAAAAGGTTTGGGCTTCAACAGGGAAAATAGCTTGATGTTCAGGAGACAGGGTTCCTGTTACTTCAAGCATGCCTTGGGTCTGTTGTTCAGCCTGTGTGTTTTCTTTTTCGGGCGTTTGAGCAAGCATCATTCTTCTTCCTTTCATTTTGCTTTACGACGATTCCAGAACAACATTTGTAAGTTTTAAACCACAAAAACCAAACCATCACTTTGTTCAAAAATCCATCCAGCATTTCGTCTTTACGCTTATAACATCCATGATGAGACGTCACATGACAATCTAGACATAAGTCTTACAAGCCTTTAATTAACTTACACCAACAAGCATTAGAGTAAAAGTTCAAAAGTAAACAAAAGGTTAAATTCAAAGTTTTATTCCGTTTCAAACAAGTGCTTGATTTTTGATATCAATGTGTAATTAATTACGTAATTTAATTACACTAAGTAAGCTTACAAAAATCAGTTTTAAACAAGCGTATGAATTCATCTGAAAGGAGTGAAAGCCTGTAGAGCTAAGACTTCAGGGGAGATTTGAGGTGGAAGTTTAAACAGAGAAACAAGTTGTATATGTAAAATTAACAATGTGAAATTTCACAATTTTATGAAAGCTTCATTAAGAAAGTTATGTGAAATTTTACAAGTCAAACTACACCATCAGAATAAAATACTAAAAAACGCACTAAAATTAGTGCGCTTTTTATTGATTACTGCGATTTACTGGCTACTACTATTTGCTAAAGCAGTTCTGAAACAACCTCTGCAAGTTGATTAAATGTTTTACTGCGTGAAGAACTTGGCCGCCAAACCAGCCCAATATCACGATAAGCTTGCTGGCCAGGAGGCTCGATCACCACTAAGTTTTGGTTGTCCAGTAGACCGTGATCGATGGCCATTTGAGGAATAAAGGTGGTGCCAAGTCCATTTGCCACCATTTGCACTAAGGTATGCAAACTGGTCGCACTAAATGGGTTAATCTTCTCTTTGTCAGTCAGTTTACAGGCCGACACCGCGTGTTCAGTCAGACAATGCTCTTTTTCCAATAAAAATACCGACTCGTCAGGCAAGTCGTCATATTTTATTGGCACTTTAATCGCCCCAGCTTGATGGCGACTGATCACCATTTTAAAAGGATCTTGTCCGACAACGCGACTTTCCATCCCATCGATCTCAACGGGTAAGGCGAGGATCAATACGTCCAATTCGCCGTGACGTAAAGCCGTCAACAAGTTGGTTGTTGTATCTTCACGTAATAGAAGATTCAGCTGAGGAAAACGTTGGTTGATCTCTTGTACTAAATCGCACAACAAAAATGGTGCGATGGTAGGAATACAGCCCAGTTTCAATTGCCCTTGCATGCTGTCTCCTTGACAAAGGCTACCCAGTTCAACCAAGTCTTGCCCCTTTGCCAATAGTTCTCTGCCATGCATTACCACCAGTTCACCTGCCTGAGTAAAAACCAAAGGGCTTTTTTTGTCTTTCTTCTCATAGAGAGGACAGCCGATCAACTCTTCTAAATTTTGTATGCCTTTACTTAACGTCGATTGGCTCACAAAGCAACGTTCAGCGGCGTCACTAAAATGTCGCGTTTCATGCAGGGTAATCAGATAGTGTAACTGCTTCAGACTGGGCCATTTATTCATAAAATTATTAATACTTACCATCGTTTGTATGATTAACTCGATAGAATTGCTCTTATCGCTTTTTTCGATGAAGTTAATCTATTTAATTCGCTTTTTTCAATACTACAATCTGTACTATAGTTTGTCGCGTACAAACACGGACTAAGCCAAAAACTTAATCTCTGGTTTAGAAATAAGACATTTTTAGGAGCAAAAAAATGGTACTAGTAGGTCGTCAAGCCCCTGATTTTACTGCAGCTGCTGTTCTAGGTAACGGTGAGATCGTTGATAACTTCAATTTTGCAGAGTTTACTAAAGGTAAGAAAGCTGTTGTTTTCTTCTACCCACTAGACTTCACTTTCGTTTGCCCATCTGAACTGATCGCATTCGACAACCGTTACGAAGATTTCAAAGCAAAAGGCGTTGAAGTGATCGGTGTTTCTATCGACTCTCAGTTTTCTCACAACGCATGGCGTAACACGCCAGTTGAAAATGGCGGTATCGGTCAAGTTAAATACCCTCTAATTGCTGACGTTAAACACGAAATCTGTCAAGCGTACGATGTTGAGCACCCAGAAGCAGGCGTTGCTTTCCGTGGCTCTTTCCTAATCGACGAAGATGGTTTAGTACGTCACCAAGTAGTGAACGATCTACCTCTAGGTCGTAACATCGACGAAATGCTACGCATGGTTGATGCACTGAACTTCCACCAGAAGCACGGCGAAGTATGTCCTGCTCAATGGGAAGAAGGTAAAGCAGGTATGGACGCATCACCTCAAGGTGTTGCAGCGTTCCTATCTGAGCACGCAGCTGACCTTAAAAAATAAGGTTCTTTAACGCCCGAGCTCAAACGGGTGAATGGTTGGAAACGCTCAAAGAGCGTAATAAAACAATAGATTGCGGAAACCGCAACGCGCCAATCAGTATAAAGTAAAGTCCTTCCAAAGCCCGATGCATTGCATCGGGCTTTTCTTTTTCGCACAAAACACCCTCTTAAACCCGGTAATTGAAGCGAAAAAGTTTACCCCTATTCTTCACCATGCTCCTGCTATGATGAACCTCTGTTCTCTCTATTCAAACGAAAAAACATGAGTTACCAAGTCGAAGTTTGTATCGATAATATCGAATCTCTACACAATGCTCTTGAAGGTGGCGCAACTCGGATTGAGCTTTGTTCTTCCCTCGCATTAGGTGGGTTAACCCCTAGTTATGGGTTTATGACCCTTGCGGCAAAATTGTCGACGGTTCCGATTTACGCCATGATCAGGCCAAGACAGGGAGACTTCTTATACAGCGATGATGAATTTGCGATCATGCAGCAAGATATTTTGTCCGCTCAGCAAGCAGGCTTACAAGGCGTGGTATTTGGCCTGCTGACAGCAGATGGCGATATTGATGTCGCAAGAACCCGCATATTGGTCGAACTCGCCCACTCGCTACAGCTTGGCGTAACTTTTCACCGTGCTTTTGATCAATGCCGAGAACCTTTTGCCGCTTTGGAGCAGATCATTGACCTTGGATGCGAGCGAATCTTAACTTCCGGGCTTGCCGCCAGCGCGCCTTTAGGTAAAGAAATACTGACTCAGCTCGTGGCTCACAGCCAATCTCGCCTCGCTATCATGGCTGGCGCAGGTGTCTCCCCTGTTAACGTTGCCGATCTGGCACTGACAACAGGGGTTAAAGAAGTGCATCTTTCAGGCAAGAGCACTCGCCCAAGCAAAATGACCTTTATTGCTTCTGACAGCAAGATGGGCGCAGCGGACCAAGACGATTTTATTATCCCGATTACCCATACAGCCACCATTCGCAATACCGTATTAGCTCTCAAATCAATCAGCTAACTGCCCGAACGCCCTCCTTCAATGCTATGATTTAACAAAGCAAAGGAGGGCGTATGGGAAAGCTGAAAAAAAAGTTCTATGAACAAGAACTCGAGAACTTACAAATTGAGTTAGTCAAACTTCAAGAATGGGTTAAGCATAAAAAACTCAAAGTCGTCGTCATTTTTGAAGGGCGAGATGCCGCTGGTAAAGGCGGTGTTATCAAACGCATTACTGAAAAACTGAATCCTCGCGTCTGTCGTATCGCAGCATTGCCTGCTCCGACAGAGAAAGAAAAAACGCAATGGTATTTCCAACGTTATGTTGCGCATTTACCTGCCGGCGGTGAAATCGTGCTGTTTGATCGCAGCTGGTATAATCGCGCTGGTGTGGAAAAAGTGATGGGATTTTGCAGTGAGGAGGAATATGAAGAGTTTTTGCGATCCTGTCCTGAATTTGAGCGCATGCTACAGCGCTCGGGCATCATACTCCTAAAATACTGGTTCTCCGTTTCCGATGAAGAGCAGGAAAAACGCTTTATCGAACGCATCAACACGCCAATCAAACGCTGGAAGTTTAGCCCGATGGATCTCGAATCGCGTAATCGCTGGGCAGAATATTCCAAAGCCAAAGATGAAATGTTTGCTTATACCGACACGAAATATTGTCCTTGGTGGGTAGTACCCTCAGATGATAAACGCCGTGCTCGCCTCAACTGCATTAGTCATTTACTCAGCAGTATTGACTATCAGGATGTGGTGCATCCACCCGTCACATTACCGGAGCTTAATAAAGAGGGCTACGTCCGTTCTCCTGTTGATGAACAAACCTTTGTCCCTTTTAAATACTGATTAATACAACATGGCCAAAGATCTATTTTACTCTCTCGATTTAAACTTGTTGCGCACCTTCATGGTGCTCTACCAAGAAAAAAACATGCGTAAAGCATCAAAGCGATTGTTCGTTTCACAGCCAGCAATTAGCCAAGCACTACAAAAACTGCGCCATCATTTTGGTGATGAACTGTTTGTCAAAGTCCCCACCGGCTTAGAAGCCACCCCATTTACCGAAACTGTGTTGACGGCTATTACGCCCCATCTCGACGGGTTGGCTTCTGCCCTCAATCAAACCTATGAGTTCAATCCAATCGAGCTTTCTGGCCGAATTAAAATTGCGCTTTCACCTATTGTGATGGCCTCTTTGACTGGGGCTTTATTCACTCGCTTTATTACTCAAGCCCCCAATTGTACGATTGAACTGGTGGGTTGGAACAAAGATACCTTTACCAACATCCAACAAGGAACCATCGATTTCGGCGTCAACTTAGAGCAAGACATTCCGCAGAATATTTCTTGTAAAAAGCTGGTCGAACTGACCGGAAAACTGATTGTAAGACGTGATCATCCGATTGATAAACAAACAGTGACAGCAAAAGATCTCGAACCTTACCCTATCGCTTCAATTATCACTCCAGGATGGAATGACAACTTTACCCATGCAGCGCAACTAATGGAAAAAGAAGGTGCCACTCCAACCGTTGGCTTTCGCTCAGAGATCATTCTTGCCGTGATCGATATTGTTCAACATACCAACTACTTTATGCCTCACTCCAATTTATTTCCTCTCGCACAGTACCCCAATCTAAGAGCGCTTGACATTTTAGTGGCTGGTCGGCCGTTTATGCATGGTGTATTTAGCTACTACCACAGCAGAAACCGCAATAACCCGTTAATGCATTGGATACACCACGAGATCAACGCTGTCCTTGAAAAACAGCTTAGTGATAACTTAAGATTATCATAAAGATAATTAACTGATATTAGATACACCATCACTTATCAACCATTATTGCCATCAGAAATTGTCATGTGAAACAAGGAATCAATTTCTGAGGCAAATTGATGGTTACAAGCAACCCTACCATATCAATACTTGCCTCTTACTGAAGGATTAGACGAATCCCGTTTGCTCATTAGTCGTGAGCTCAACTTCAAGATTGTAGGTATTGATATGAAAAAATCACTGATGTCGCTAGTCATTACTAGCTCACTTGTTTTAGCTGGTTGTTCCTCTAGCGCCAACAACGCTGGCCATTCAGGCACTGAAGCGACACCCGATCGGCTTCCACCAGTGTGGCACTCACCAGAAGACGCAGTAAACACTCCAGATCGCCAACCACCGCTATGGGGTGGCCCAACTGACGATGGCAATACTCCAGATCGTCAACCGCCACTATGGGGTGGCCCAACTGACGATGGTAATCCCCCTGATCGTTTGCCACCAACTTGGAATGACCCAGAGCAACCTCCGATGTGGAATTCACCACTTTACTCTTACGTGATCGACGGCGATAAAATTACCGATGCCAATGGTAATGAATACACAATATCCCGTGAATACTGGAATGACCATGAATTTACCGTTCAAGATAAAGATGGCAACGTCTATTGGGTTCGAAGGCTAACAGATGGTGAACACAGTGGAAACTTCGCAGTATTTCACAATGGGGAAATCATTTATGTCGGTGGCGACACCGTCAAAGGTGGCATCGCTCCAGCACTTGAAGCAGCAAAACCTAAATTGGACCGCCAAGCAGTCAGAGATACGATTCGCGCACGAATCAACCTATAACATCTTCTCCTTTCCTTTGGCTCCCATTGTGGGAGCCAATCTCTGAATAGGTATTTTCATGAGCAAAAAAGCAATGGCCTTTTGCTGCTTAGTTATTAGCGAAGCAGTTCAAGCGGGCTTTAGTGTTTCAATTGAAAAGGACTTAATTGAACTCGGAGTGTCTGCCGCTGTCACCGATAAAAGTTATTTATACATTGGCGCAGATAGCAATGAATGGTTAGGCATTGGTGTTGGCTACCAACACCGTTTGTCATCACAATGGACCGCCAACGCTTACTATGAGTTTGGCTTAGAAGATGATTGGCTGATGAATGACGCTCTGGAAGTTGATGGTGTAAAAACCAAAAGCCATTTTTTAGATTTTTCAACCACGCACCGTTTTGATGACTATTCGACTAAGCTGGGTATCACAGGAGAGTTTACGCGCAACGGCTTTACTTGGATTACAGTGGACGATTCTGATAAGTATTCCATGTATGCTTCTGTAGCCCGCTATTTTCAGTCTCTTTATGTTACTGGCCGATACGAACATCATTACGCCATTGATCGCTCAGACATGATCGATTTCAATCAAGGACACGCCAACGAATGGGAATTCTCAATCGGCACCATGCGATCAATATGGAAAATTTATCCTTATCTCAAAGCCAATATTTTAAGCCCTAATGGTACCTATTACGGAAGCCAAAGCACCAATGTAAGTTGGTCGATGGGCGGAACCATTTCATTTTAACACACATAATAAGCAGGACTTATTAAAGAGATAACCATTGCGACTTATACATAAACAAAATTAATAACCAAGATAACCTCATACAGGAATGGAACTCCATCTTAATACAATCAACTTTTAGGTAATATCATGAAAAAGATGGCGATAATTCTCTCTTCACTTATTTGCTCTAGTGCTTACGCGGGAATCACTATTTCACCAGAGCTCAAACTGGGTCCTTATAAAGGTGCCGGAATTCAAGTGGGTTTAACAAACACTCTCGGTTTTGATGCGGTGTTTGCCGAGTTGGCGAAAACGCGTTATGAGAGCAAAATCTACGATGAAGAAATCTATTCATACCGTGTTGGTTTTCAACAAATGTTTGGTGCCAGCAAACAGCATGGTTTTCAGGCAAGCCTAGGGTTGGCTCAATATGATGGCTATTTAAGAGAAGAGCATAAAACAGCGAATGGTTTAAGCATTGGTGGTAGCTATGTATTCCAAGCAAACCAACATTTGTTTTTACGCGCCGGTGTTGACTTCAACGTGTTTGACACCAATGCAACGTATATCCCATCCGATACCTCGCCTAACTTTAATCTCGGCTTTGGCTTACGTTTCTAACGATTATCTCAGTGCGTCATTGATCCCTTGATCACCCAAATGACGCACATCTTTTCCCTTGACGAAATAGATGATGTACTCGCAGATATTTTGGCAACGATCACCAACTCGTTCAATCGCACGAGCAGACCACATTACTTGAAGGATGTTGGGGATATTCTTCGGATTTTCCATCATATACGTCATAAGCTGGCGAATCACCGCCTCATACTCCGCATCGATTTTATCGTCCATTTTGTGCACTTCGGCTGCCGCATCCACGTCCATCCGCGCAAACGCGTCTAACACCAAGTGCAGCATCTGAATAGCTTGTCGAGCCAGTGGCTCTAAGGAAACATTAAACTGACGCTCTTTTGATGAAGGGCTTTCTATGGCGACATAGGCCATTTTAGTTGCCACATCACCAATGCGTTCTAAATCGGTAATGGTTTTGATGATCGCCATGATAAGGCGCAAATCTTTTGCGGTTGGCTGACGCTTGGCAATGATTCTCGTGCAGGCATCATCAATGGAAACTTCCATCGCATTGACTTTGTGATCATCACGCACCACTCGTCTGGCAAGATCGATATCGTCGTTATGCAGCGCTTGCATGGCAAAAGAAAGCTGTTGTTCAACCAAGCCCCCCATCGTCAAGACATGAGTACGAATAGACTCAAGTTCTACATTGAATTGCCCTGAGATATGACGCCCGAAATGCATAACGATCCTTATCTAAAATATGTGCTAGCCGTAGCGGCCAGTAATGTAATCTTCAGTTTGCTTTTTCATCGGAGAGGTGAAGATGGTATCTGCGTCCGAATACTCAATGAGCTTACCCATGTGGATAAAGGCAGTATAGTCGCTCACTCGCGCAGCTTGCTGCATGTTGTGAGTGACAATGACCACAGTATATTGAGTCTTTAGGTCGTTGATAAGCTCTTCAATCGTTAAAGTTGATATAGGATCCAAAGCCGATGTTGGTTCGTCCAATAACAGCACTTCTGGCTCGATGGCGACCGCTCGGGCAATGACCAATCGCTGCTGTTGCCCACCAGAGAGACCAAAGGCATTCTCATGCAGGCGGTCTTTCACTTCATCCCATAACGCCGCCGAGCGTAAAGATCGCTCTACTGCGTCATCAAGCGTTCGGCTATTTTTCACACCTTGCAAGCGTAAACCATACACCACATTTTCATAGATGGATTTAGGAAATGGATTGGGCCTTTGAAACACCATCCCGACCCGACGCCTTAAGGTTGCAACGTCGACACTAGGATCGTAAACATTGCTGCCATACAGCTTAACGCTGCCTGTCACTTTGCATCCTTCCACTAGATCGTTCATGCGATTAATACAACGCAGCAACGTTGACTTACCACAACCTGACGGACCGATAAATGCCGTCACTCTCCCTTTGGGAATGCGCATCGAAATGTCGTACAGTGCCTGACTTTGACCATAGTGCAGATCCAAGTTCTCAATCGTAATGGCCGTTTTATCGTCAGGCAGATTATTCACATCTAAAGGGGCGTGATAGCCCAATGTGTCATTGAAAGAATACATCTTAGTCTTGCCCCAATGTTCGATATTTTTCGCGTAAATTATTGCGGATACTGATAGCCGTTAAGTTCAAACCGACAATGACCGTCACCAACAAAAAGGACGTGGCATACACCAGTGGTCGCGCCGCTTCGATGTTCGACGTTTGGAAGCCCACATCGTAGATATGAAAGCCAAGGTGCATAAACTTACGCTCAAGATGAATGTAAGGAAACTGGCCATCCACGGGTAAGCTGGACGCTAACTTAACCACACCAACCAACATCAGCGGCGCTACTTCTCCTGCCGCCCGTGCAATCGCCAAAATCAATCCCGTAATGATAGCGGGAGTCGCCATCGGCAACACCACGCGCCACAACGTCTCAAATTGCGTCGCTCCAAGCGCAAGTGAGCCGTGTCGAACCGAGTTAGGAATGCGTGTTAGGCCCTCTTCAGTGGTCACGATGACCACGGGCAGCGTCAATACGGCTAAGGTCAGTGCAGACCACAACAGCCCAGGTGTACCAAAGGTTGGAGCAGGAAGGCGCTCTGCATAAAACAGGTTATCAATTGAACTACCGATGGTGTAAACAAAAAAGCCTAAGCCAAAAACGCCGTACACAATGGAAGGCACACCGGCAAGATTAATGACCGCGATACGGATGACTCGTGTAAAAGCGTTATTTTTGGCGTACTCATGCAGATAGATGGCAGCAATAACCCCCAGCGGCATCACAATAATCGACATGATCAACACAAGGAACACAGTACCAAATATGGCAGGAAAGACGCCACCTGCCGAGTTGGAATCTCGTGGATTTTCTGAGAGGAATTTCCAAATTTCTCTCCCCCAGTGCACAATTTTATCGCCAACATTCATTTTGTTTGGCTGCCAAAAATCCAAAATTTCACTGAGAGGAATAGAGATCACATTACCACTCATTTCTTCCACCAGCAGCGTGTAACCCGTGAGTTGCAAACGTAATCCGTCAAGCTGCTGGTCGTAGTTGGCTAACTCCTGTTCATAGTGTTCGCGTTCCGCTTGATATTGCTGCAAATACTCGGAGCTCAACGTGCCATTGAGCTCTTTGCGCCGCTTATCAAGACGGAGCTGTTCCAATTTCCAACTTAACGGTTTGATGTTTTGCTCAACCACCAGCGCAATTTCTTCACGTAAACGTTCAGCGTATTCGAGCTTGTCTCGCAACAATGGGAAGATATTCTCGTCAGTCTGTATATCGCCATCACGAAACGCTAAGTAGCGGCCATAGAAATCGCCGCCACTGCTGCGTTCAAACACAACAATCTCTTCCGGAGTTGTGGGTTCACTGAGTTGCGACTCCAACACCGAAATAAATTCGGAGGGATACAAACCTCGATTCGCCACTTTGATTTTCAAACGCACCGCTTCTTGCTCATCTTGCACAATAGCCTGTAAAGATGGCGGCAGTTGCGAATAGTCCACTTGGTTTCGCTGATAAACCTGGCCAATCACACGGCTTCCAACCGATGTTTGTGGAGACAACTGAGGTGAGGTTTTTACTATCGTCCACTGATAGACAGGCGCAGGCCAGAAGTAATTAAGCCCCTTCCAACCAATCAAAAGCAGCAGTGCCAACACCGAAAGCAAGCTGATGCTGACCGCTCCCCCTGTCAGCCAAATCCACGGCGCTCCTGAACGAATCCATTTCAGCACGCTAGCTCTCCCAACATTCGACTATGATCACAGCGCACGATATTTATCTCTTAATCTTTGGCGTACCCACTCGGCCAGCGAGTTGACGGCGAAGGTGAAAACAAACAGCAATAGGGCGGCTAAAAACAATAATCGGAAGTGCGAACTGCCCACTTCTGATTCCGGCAACTCAACCGCAATGGTCGCAGATAAGGTGCGCATCCCTTCCAAAATATTCCAATCCATTAGCGGCGTGTTTCCAGTCGCCATTAAAACGATCATGGTTTCGCCAACAGCACGCCCAAGCCCCATCATGATGGCAGAAAAAATTCCCGGGCTCGCGGTGAGAATCACCACATGAGTGAGCGTTTGCCACGCTGTCGCGCCCAGCGCCAAAGAACCATCAGAGAGATGCTTAGGCACGGAGAAAATCGC
Source organism: Vibrio vulnificus CMCP6 (assembly GCF_000039765.1). NCBI lineage: Bacteria > Pseudomonadati > Pseudomonadota > Gammaproteobacteria > Vibrionales > Vibrionaceae > Vibrio > Vibrio vulnificus. Next base: position 459,293 of record NC_004459.3, read on the forward strand.
ATCCTCCGCTATGGTAAAAATGGTTGGAATCACAGCAAAGCCCATGGCTAATCCCACCACCATCGCATTACGCTGGTCAAAACCAATCCCATGCTGCGATAAAAATAACCGAATATCGCCAGCAAAAAATAGCGTTTCCAATTCAGGAGCAAACTGCATTCCGAGCGCGACGACCAGCACCATACTCGGGATTAAGATCAGAGCATGCCAACCATTAGGAATACGATGTCGTATCGTCGCGGGCAACAGAGTCCAAAGTCCACCAATAAAGACGGTACTCAGAGGTAGCACAACCATCAGTAGCACCACACTGATCAGATGCTGCTCAACGATCGGTGCAAACCACAAGCCCGCTAAAAAACCGATAATGACCGTTGGCATCGCTTCCATTAGTTCAATGGAAGGTTTAACGATACGACGCATTTTCGGCGCCATAAAATAACCGGTATAGATGGCACCAAGAACAGCAATGGGAACAGAAAACAGCATGGCGAACAGCGCAGCCTTAATGGTACCAAAAGCAATCGGAACGATACTGAACTTCGCTTCAAAATCGTCACTTGCTGAAGTGGATTGCCAAACAAACTCGGGCTCTGGATAACCTTCATACCACACCTTTTGCCACAGCGATGACAGCGAAATTTCAGGGTATGGATTGTCCACCGTCGCCAGCGTTAATCGTTCGGGAAAATACGTTAAAAGGTATTGTTCATTATTCGACATAGCCGCCATCTGCGGGGCTTGTTGATAGGCGCGCAAAAACAGAGCCAATTTTTCACTGGTGGTATAGTGGCTCTGTAACGTTCCGTTGGTATAAAAACTGTAGAAGCCTTTACGATGCGTATCCGGCAAGAGGAATTGCACTTCTGAAGCTAACTTAAAATCACGAATGTGCGTCAATTTGCGCTGATTTTGCTGACGGGTATCAAACCATTGCGACACCCGGCCATCATTGTGGGTGACCAATAAAGAGTAGGCTCCGGCAAGCAGGTCTATTTGACGTACTGAGTGCTTCTGATCACCCAAGGTGAGATCAACAATCTCTCGCACAACAAATTGCTCATCACGCTTCTTCGCCACCACCAACTCAGAACCAGAACGTACGTAGAGGGTTTCTCCATCTGGCGTTATAAGAAGTTGCGATGCCGCATCAAAACTGGTTGCGAATTGGAAATCGCGTTGCACCCACTCACCTTGCACACTTTGCTGCCAACGAACGTGGACTCGTCCATCGTTTGTTAACCAAGTTAGCGTTGGAGAAGGTTCTACGTTACTGAACGCAAACCGTGCGATATCACTGCCTTGCGCCGCAAGACGAAAGTCAAAGCTAGGGGCATAAATCTCAACCTCAGGTCGTTGAACACTCTTCGCCAGCGAACTGTTAAAACGAGGTTTAAACAACGTCACTAGCCCTTGCTGAGAAACAAAGCCATAGCTGTCTAACGCAGAAACACTCTTGGCAAAAGCGGTCGGATTCTCACTGATTTGTGTTTCGAGTATTGCCTCACCACTATCTAGCTGCCAAAACGTTAGACGACCATCTTCGGTAATAGTCAATGCTCTAAGGCCATAATCATCAACAGCAATCGCGACGGGCGGCTTCGTCGCAATAGGCATACTGAGTTTATTGGGTTCTAGTTTAGCGTCCGAAAAGAGTGGGATCACCACCATCGCTAAATAGACAAAAATCAACACTAAGGCAGCCAAAACCCCAACACCGCCACTGGTTACAGCCAAACGAACTAGGCGATCTTTTAACAATCTCGACTTGTCTCTGGTCTGCAATGTGAACTCGGCTCTGGCCATCGAATTTTCTACCCTTTTTGACGTGCTGACATAATATTTCGTTAAGATGACAATTATATTACAGATCACATTAACCATATGAAAATAATACAACTATTATGATAGTCATGGTATGAAATAAATCTGTAACAAAAAACACATACTGTGCCTCCTTATTGAGTCCATTTTTAATTACATGATCAACGTCAGGCCAATTTATGAGTGCGGATAAATTCTATATAGAAAAAGAGCTTAGCTGGCTGTCATTCAATGAACGGGTATTACAAGAAGCCGCCGACAAAACCGTGCCGCTCATTGAGCGCATTCGCTTTCTTGGTATCTTCTCCAATAACTTGGATGAGTTTTACAAAGTGCGATTTTCGGATGTGAAACGCCGAATTTTGATTAATCGAGAGCAAGGTGGTAACGACATTTCAAAGCACTTGTTGTCAAAGATGCAGAGCAAAGCCTTAAAACTCAACGAACGCTTTGATGAACTCTACAATGAACTGATCCGAGATATGGCAAGGCGGCATATTTTTCTCGTCAACGAAAGCCAACTCGATGAAGCTCAACAAAAATGGATCATCAAATATTTCCAGAAAGAAGTGTTGCCTCACATCACTCCGCTGATGTTGACCGATGAAATTGACGTACTGCAGTTTTTGAAAGACGAGTACGCGTACATCGCTGTGGAGTTGAAACAACAAGAACAGGCCAAATATGCCTTACTGGAAATCCCCACCGATCACCTTCCTCGCTTCATTATGGTGCCAGAGCAAAAAGGCAAACGTAAGAAAACCATTATCTTGCTCGACAACATCATTCGCTTTTGCCTTAACGATATCTTCCGTGGCTTTTTTGACTACGACGAGCTCAATGGCTATGCGATGAAAATGACCCGAGACGCCGAATACGACTTGCGTCATGAAGTTGAATACAGCTTGCTAGAGCAGATGTCTGAAGGCCTCAGCCAACGCCTAACCGCCTTGCCAGTGCGCTTTGTTTACGAGCGAGACATGCCCGAGGACATGCTCAAATATCTCTGCTACAAACTCAAAATCTCTCATTACGACAGTTTGATTCCTGGCGGTCGTTATCACAATTTCAAAGACTTTATCGCCTTTCCAAACGTTGGACGTGACTACTTAGAGAACAAACCGCTGCCACCATTGGCCTGCGCAGATTTTGAAGGCTACGCCAACGCATTTGATGCCATTCGCAATCAAGATATTCTCCTGCACTACCCTTACCATAGCTTTGAACACATCACTGAGCTCGTGCGTCAGGCTTCGTTTGACCCCAAGGTGGTCAGTATCAAGATCAACGTTTATCGCGTTGCCAAAAACTCACGCTTAATGAACTCATTGATCGATGCGGTGCATAACGGCAAGCGGGTCACCGTGGTCGTAGAGTTACAGGCTCGTTTTGACGAAGAAGCCAATATTGAATGGTCTAAGCTGCTGACTGATGCCGGTGTGCACGTCATTTTTGGTGTGCCGGGGATGAAAATTCACGCCAAGTTACTACTGATCACACGTCGCGAAGAGCAAGGGTTCGTTCGCTACGCGCACATCGGTACGGGTAATTTCCACGAGCGCACTGCCCGTATCTACACCGACTTTTCGCTGCTTACGGCGGATCAAGAACTCGCTGCAGAAGTGAGAGGCGTGTTTAGTTACATCATGAATCCTTTCCGACCGATAAAATTTCGTCATCTCATCGTTTCCCCCAGAAACTCTCGCTCGCAACTTTATCGTTTATTGGATAGAGAAATTCACAACGCGCAAGCGGGCAAAAAAGCCTCAATTACCCTCAAAGTGAACAATTTGGTCGATAAAGGGTTGATCAGTAAGCTCTATGCGGCCAGCAGCGCTGGGGTGAAAATTCGCATGATCATTCGGGGCATGTGCTCATTGGTTCCTGGGTTAGAAGGGATTAGCGAAAACATTGAAATCATCAGCATCATTGATCGATTTTTAGAACACCCACGCGTGTTGGTGGTGCACAACGATGGTGATCCGCAAGTATTCATCTCTTCTGCGGACTGGATGGAACGCAACATCGATAACCGTATTGAGGTGATGTCCCCTGTACGTGATGCACGTATCAAACAACGGATTATCGATATTCTCAGCATCCAATTTACTGATACAGTGAAGGCTCGCCGCATCGACAAAGAGATGAGCAATAACTATGTTGAACGCGGTAATCGCAAAAAAATACGTTCTCAGATAGCCATCTACGACTATCTTAAAAATGTTGAGAAACATACGCGCAAGCAAAAGGGGCAAGTAGAACCGAATGACAACAACCAATAGTCGAGATATTGCCGCTATCGACCTAGGATCCAACAGTTTTCATATGGTCGTCGCCAAGGTGGTCGATGAAGATCTGCAATTGATCAGTCGCCACAAACAGCGAGTACATCTTGCTGATGGTTTAGATATGGAAATGAATTTAAGCCATTCTGCGATGGAAAGAGGCTTGGAATGTTTGGCGATGTTTGCTGAAAGGCTGCAAGGATTTGAGCCAGAAAACGTACGTATCGCTGCCACGCATACCCTACGCCAAGCACGAAACGCTCACTTATTTCTACAAAGAGCAAAGCAAGTGCTGCCCTTTCCCATCGAAATCATTCCTGGGGAAGAAGAAGCGCGCTTGATCTATTTGGGCGTGGCACATACTCAGTTAGAGGTCTCTTCCAAACTTGTGGTCGATATCGGTGGTGGCAGTACCGAGATGATCATCGGTAAGGATTTTGAGCCCGAGCTTCTAAACAGTAAACAAATGGGGTGCGTCAGTTTTACCAGCCGCTACTTTGCAAATGGTAAAATGACCAAGAAGAATTTCAATAAAGCGATGGTCGCTTGCGAGCAAAAACTCGAATCCATCGCCAGCCAATATCGGAAAAAAGGCTGGGAAATCGCTTACGGTTCTTCAGGCTCCATTAAAGCCATTCGTGAAGTTCTAGTGGGGATTGGTTTTGAGGATGGACTCATCACTCAAGCTCGTCTCAACACCTTAATGGATATGCTCTGTAGCTTCGAAACCATCGATGACATTCAATTGCCAGGCTTAACTGATGAGCGTAAACCGGTGTTTGCCGCAGGCGTAGCCATTCTTAGCGCCATTATCCAAACACTAAAGATTTCCGAAATGCATTACTCTGATGGCGCTCTGCGAGAAGGGTTACTCTATGAGATGGAAGCCCGTTTTGCGCGATCCGATTTACGCATGCGCACAACAGAAAACTTAGCGAAGAAGCACCTCGTTGATTTGGAGCATGCTGCGCGTGTGAAAGGGCTCGCCATTGAGCTTCTGGAGCAAGCTCATAAACCTCTAGGCATCAAAAGAGAGAGTGAACTTGCCACTCTGTTAGAATGGGCTGCGTTACTGCATGAGGTGGGATTAAGTATCAGCCTACGCGGCTTCCATCGCCATTCAGCCTACATTCTGCAACACACTAACATGCCTGGCTTTAACAGCGAACAACAACTGCTATTGGCTTTTCTTACTCGCTATCAGCGAAAGTCGCTCAAACTCACTGAACTTCCCGATTTCCATCTCTACAGCCGCGAGCAAGTGATCAACTTAATCCGTATATTGCGATTAGCCATTTTGATCAACGGGCAGCGCAATGACGATCCATTGCCTGAATTTCATCTACAGGTGAAAGAGAACCATTGGACATTGCAAGGTAAAGAAACGGATTGGCAGGAAAACAACAAATTACTTTCCGCGGATCTGCAAAGTGAACAAGAACGCTGGCAACAAGTAAACTGGCAGCTCGAGCTTGACTAACTGGCGCTGAAAAGCGCGAAACAATAAGGCCGCAGTGCGGCCTTATTGGGTTTATAACCCGACTTTTGCCAACTCTTGCTTGGCAAACTCTTCCGTTATCGACACGTAACCATCTTTCTCTACTAGCGCCTGTCCTTGTGCCGAGTAGATAAATTTAATGAACTCAGCTTCAATGGGGCTCAGAGCCTTACTCGGATGCTTGTTGACATACACATACAAATAACGTGAAAGAGGGTAATCGCCAGTCAGAATGTTTTCTCGACTCGGATAAACAAACTCATTACCTTGCTTAGCAATAGGAAGTAGGCGCACGCCCGCCACACGATAACCCACACCAGAGTAACCTATGCCACTGAGCGTGGATGCCACCGATTGCACTACCGAAGCCGACCCCGGCTGTTCATTCACTTGGCTTTTAAAATCGCCGCCACACAGGGCGTGCTTTTTGAAGTAGCCGTAGGTTCCAGAAACCGAATTGCGCCCAAAGAGCTGAAAGTTGCGCTTTGCCCACTCCGCATCAATACCAAGCTGCGCCCACGTGCTGACAAAATCTTCTGCACCACAGCGTAAAGTCGCGGAGAAAATGGCGTCCAACTGCGGAAAGTTGAGACCTTGAACCGGATTGTCTTGATGAACAAAAATACCGATGGCATCAATCGCAACTCGTAACGCCGTAGGTTTATAACCATGAGTTCGCTCAAAGGCTTCCACTTCTCTTAAACGCATTGGACGGCTCATTGGGCCAAACTGCGCCGTTTGCTCCGTCAGAGCGGGAGGCGCCGTTGAGGAGCCCGAGGCTTGCACCTGAGCATTGATGTTCGGATAAAGCGCCTTAAACTCTTCCACCCAAAGAGTGGTCATCCCCGCAAGCGTATCCGAGCCGACAGATAACAAATTCCCAGAAACACCGGGGATTTTTTTATAAGGTTGCAATGGTGTATCCAATGCCTGAGCACTCGCACTTATTCCACCCATCAACAATAAACTCAACCACCATCGTTTCATTTCGCCACCAATTTTGCCGGTAAAACGAATGAAAACTTACTGCCACTGCCAACTTTACTTTGGATATCCAAATGAGTGTCGTGATGAGTCAAAGCATGTTTTACAATCGCTAGACCTAAACCACTGCCTCCGGTGTCACGAGAGCGTGCTTTGTCAACACGATAAAAACGCTCCGTTAGACGATGGATATGTTGCGGTTCAATACCATCACCACTGTCTTCCACTTCTAGGCAAGCACCCTTGCTATTGCGATACCAACGAACCTGTACGCTTGCACCAGCAGGTGTGTACTTCACGGCATTGTATACTAGGTTCGAAATAGCACTGCGCAGTTGATCTTCATCGGCATAGACTTTAAGCGCTTTATCCACTTGGAAAGAGATGGCGTGCTGATTATCACCACTCAAACTTACCGCTTCTTTCTCTAGCACTTCCAGCATGGCGGGCACATCAACCACTTCATCCAACTCATGAATTGGCGACGCTTCGATCTTGGATAAGGTTAACAACTGATTCACTAAACTGTTCATTCGATTCAGCTGTTCCGTCATCACACGATGGGCTTTGCCCCACATGGGGCCAACCAACATGTCCGGGTCTTCGGTCATTTCGAGATAACCCTGAAGCACCGTCATTGGCGTACGTAACTCATGGGAAACATTAGCAAAAAAGTTTCGACGCATGCCTTCTAGCTGTTTCAACTGCGTCACGTCACGCACCACCATCAAGTGCTCACCTTCAGTATAAGGAACAATACGCAGTTCCAGCGTACGTTCAACGTTTAGCGGCGAGCACATTTCCAACGGTTCAGAAAAATCATTACCAGAGAGATATTTAATAAAGTCAGGAGTGCGAAGAAGATTAGAAATAGGCTGACCAGAATCTTCAGGCCAATGGAAACCTAATAGATGTTGCGCCAGCTTGTTACACCAGACAATGTTGCCCTCCGCACGAAACACCACAACCGCATCCGGCAACGATTCTGCACCATTGCGGAAACGACGGATCAAATTCGTCAGTTCTTTACGCTTGCGTCGCTGCCTTTGCTGTAAGCGATAAAGGCCATTAAACAGCGATTCCCAATTACCACTGCCCGATGGCGGCGTTAAACGCTTTTCATCCCAGAGCCACGCAGACAAACGTACCTGATTGTGTAAATGCCAACCAAGCTGCAAAGCCGTCGCCACCAAAAGCAGCCACGGCATATAGCCGAATATCCACCCAACAATCACCCAGGGGGTGTAAAAAAAAGCCAGCTCCCATGCCAGCTTTTTCCAAGTTAATCTTTCAACCACTCACAACTCCGACATGGTATTTACGCTTTCGTTGAGAAACGATAGCCCGCGCCTCGCACTGTTTGAATCAGTTTATCATGCCCTGCATCTTCTAGCGCTTTACGCAGGCGACGAATGTGAACATCAACCGTGCGATCTTCCACATAAACATTAGTGCCCCACACATTGTTCAACAGTTGCTCTCGACTGTACACGCGCTCTTGGTGGGTCATAAAGAAATGCAACATTTTGAATTCTGTTGGCCCCATATCAACAGGCGCGTCATTGGCCGTCACACGGTGAGAAACAGGATCGAGTTTAAGCCCTTGAACATCAATCACATCTTCTAGTGCGGTTGGCGTGACACGGCGAATCACCGCTTTAAGGCGAGCCACTAACTCTTTTGGCGAAAAAGGCTTGGTAATGTAATCGTCCGCACCGACTTCAAGGCCACGAACTTTGTCTTCTTCTTCACCACGAGCCGTCAACATCACCACAGGGATGTTACGCGTCAGCTCTTCACGCTTCATGTGCTTAATGAAATTGATGCCACTGCCACCTGGCAGCATCCAATCCAGTAATACTAAATCTGGGAAGGGTTCAGCAAGTTTGTTTACTGCCGTATCATAATCTTCAGCTTCAACCGCCTGGTAACCTTTCTGTTCAAGCACGAAACACAGCATTTCGCGAATTGGCGCTTCGTCCTCTACTACCAGAATCCTTCTAGACATAATTGAATAACCTTATGTAAGTTTGAATAATTTATAGGCCCTAGCCCTTTGCAACTGAAAGCATTATCACGTTCAATTATGACACTTTTGTGACCTTTGCAAACAAATTTTCATATAACTGTCTTTGTTGATTCATCTTGATTTTTTCCAACTCGATTAGGACAAGCCAGAAAAAATTGCCTATCATGTTGCCCCTGTATTTATCTTAGAGAAGCGCTATGTGGTTTAAAAACTGTATGGTCTATCGCGTGAATCGCGAGATTGAATTCAACGCAGATCAACTTGAAAAACAATTGGCAGAGTTCCGTTATACGCCTTGTGGCAGCCAGGATAAGCAAAAATTTGGCTGGGTAAGCGCGATGGGACGACACGGTGATATGATGACCCACGTGTCAGAAGACCGCATTCTTATCTGTGCTAAAAAAGAAGAAAAAATGCTGCCCGCTTCGGTGATCAAAGAATCACTGAATGCCAAAGTGGAAGCGATGGAAGCCCAAGAAGGCCGCCCGCTGAAGAAAAAAGAGAAAGAAACACTTAAAGAAGAGATCATCATTGATCTTCTACCACGAGCTTTCAGCCGCAGTAATCACACCTATGTGCTCATCTTGCCAAAAGAAGGGTTTATTTTGGTCGATGCCAGCAGCTACAAAAAAGCAGAAGACGTGCTCGCACTGCTGCGCAAAACCATGGGTAGCCTACCTGTTGTACCTGCGATTCCAGAAAAAGCGGTTGAGACCACGTTGACTGAATGGGTAAAAACAGGCCAAACACCACAAGGTTTCCATTTACTCGATGAAGCCGAACTTAAATCGGTTCTGGAAGATGGCGGCATTATTCGCTGTAAGAAGCAAGAGCTAACCAGCGACGAAATTCTCAGTCATATCGCTGCAGATAAAGTTGTGACAAAACTGGCCCTCAATTGGCAAGAGCGATTGGAGTTTGTTCTGGCCGATGATGCAAGCATCAAACGTTTGAAGTTTTCTGATGAATTACGCGATCAGAACGATGATATTCCGCGAGAAGATCAAGCCGCACGCTTTGATGCAGACTTTTCTCTCATGTGTGGCGAGCTGTCTGCATTTTTGCCAAACCTTTTTCAAGCACTGGGTGGTTTACCTCACCCTAACGCTTAAGCCTTTTCAACGCCTTCGCCACAGAAGGCGTTTTTCTCTCTTTTACCTAGTCAAGGATCACAATTTGGCGTAAAATTTGCGCCCCGATTCCATATGGTGGAATCGTACTGACCTGTGATCAGATAAAAAGAGAATTCAAGCAATGACATCAAATACACCCTTTGTTCCTGAGCTATTGTCGCCTGCGGGCAGTCTAAAGAATATGCGTTACGCATTTGCTTATGGCGCTGACGCGGTTTATGCAGGGCAACCTCGCTACAGCCTTCGTGTTCGTAACAATGAGTTCAATCACGAGAACCTAAAAATTGGTATCGACGAAGCGCATGCCTTAGGTAAGAAGTTCTATGTGGTATGTAACATTCAACCGCACAACTCTAAGCTAAAAACGTTTATCCGAGATTTGAAGCCGGTTGTGGATATGGGCCCAGACGCGCTAATCATGTCTGACCCAGGCTTGATCATGATGGTGCGTGAAGCCTTTCCTGATATGGCGATTCACCTGTCAGTTCAAGCCAACGCGGTGAACTGGGCAACGGTGAAGTTTTGGGCTGCATATGGTGTAGAGCGTGTCATTGTTTCTCGTGAGCTATCACTCGAAGAGATCGAAGAAATTCGTCAACAGTGTCCAGAAACAGAACTCGAAGTGTTCGTCCATGGCGCCTTGTGTATGGCTTACTCAGGTCGTTGCTTACTGTCTGGCTACATCAACAAACGCGACCCTAACCAAGGCACTTGTACTAACGCTTGTCGTTGGGAATACAAGGTTGAGCAAGGCAAAGAAGACGATGCAGGTCAAATCGTAGAACAGTTTGATCCAAATGCTGCGCAAGCGATCGAAGTGCAAGAAGAGCGCCCAGAAACCACCATTGGTCGTGGCAAACCCATCGACGATGTTGTTCTTCTATCAGAAAGTCATCGCCCTGACGAAAAAATGGCAGCATTTGAAGATGAGCACGGCACCTACATCATGAACTCAAAAGACCTACGTGCAGTTCAGCATGTAGAGCGCTTAACTCAGATGGGTGTTCATTCTCTGAAAATTGAAGGCCGTACTAAATCCTTCTACTATTGTGCACGTACGGCGCAAGTCTATCGTAAAGCCATTGATGATGCGGTAGCGGGCAAACCATTTGACGAAACACTAATGGGAACGCTAGAAAGCCTTGCTCACCGTGGATACACAGAAGGTTTCCTACGTCGTCACACTCATGACGCGTACCAAAATTATGACTACGGTTACTCCGTTTCAGATTCACAACAGTTTGTTGGTGAATTTACAGGCAAACGCCGCGGTGACTTGGCGGAAGTAGAAGTGAAAAATAAATTTGTTGTGGGTGATAGCCTAGAGCTAATGACGCCAAAAGGTAACGTCATTTTCACTCTTGAACAGATGGAAAACCGTAAGTCTGAGTCAATTGACGATGCAAAAGGTAACGGCCACTTTGTCTTTATTCCAGTTCCACAGGATATGGATCTGAGCTACGCGTTACTTATGCGTAACCTAAACGAAGGTCAGGATACCCGTAACCCAACAGGTAACTAAGCTATGGCATTGCTTATCACGGATAAGTGCATCAACTGTGACATGTGTGATCCTGAATGCCCAAATGGGGCGATTTCAATGGGCGATAAAATCTTTGAAATTGACCCTAACCTCTGCACCGAGTGTAAAGGGCATTACGACAAGCCGACCTGTCAGTCGGTTTGTCCTATTACAAAATGCATCATTACGGATCCAAACCACATCGAAACGGAAGAGCAACTGCTTGAAAAGTTTGTCATCATCCAAGGCTTAGCCTAATCGATATCAAATAAAGCGCCAATGGGCGCTTTATTTATTTCTCATGTTTCTGATTTAGTACCGTCACACATGCCTCAGAGATAGGCTCGGGCTCCAGTGCTTTTTTCGCCGGTGGCGTTGGACGCTCTATCCAGCTCAACACTTCTTCACCACAACCATCTCCCTCCGGCGGCAAAGCTTGCTCGATACAGTCATCGCTTCCTTGTGGGCAAGAGAGTCTCACATGCATGTGTGAAGAATGTCCCCACCAAGGCCTTACCTTTCTCAGCCACGACCTATGAGTGGATGTTTCCATTTGACATAAACGTTGCTTGATAACGGCGTGGACAAAAATTCTCGCTACCCTGCCATTTTCGGCTGCGGCTCGGATCAACTCGAATTGCTCATCACGCCATTCATCGGCACGAATAGTCATGGTATCGAAATTGACGACACTCGCAGTCTTTGCCTGTTCAAGCTCATATTTATTCAAAGGAGAGGTGTTTAGTTTAAGCCATACATCAATATCGAGTCCGGTTTGATGACTCGCATGACCAAAAGAAAAACGCCCACCTCGTGGTAAACTGACATCCGCAATCATTAGAGTCGAAGCCAAATGTGTATCCGCGTAATAGCCTAACTCTTGTATAAAAGTGACGGTTTCTGGATGCGCAAAGTAGCGATTACGCTCTGCACGCACAACTTGATACCCTTCCCCCTCTAGTGGTAAAGCGATACCACCATCTAAACAGCCATTTGCGTACGATCCTATTGATTGAGCACGTTCACGCGTTGGTGCGGTCACCAGTTCCCACGCTGTCATTTGTAATGCCCAAGTAGGTATTGAATACATCGCGCACAATGACGCCAGTATTTTAGCGAACATCCATTGATCCTTGCTTATTGTGAAGAAAGGTTTCTAAAGCATATTGCGACTAGGAAGTCATGATTTCAATTGAAGTGAACAAAAGCGTGAAATACAAGTAACAGTCATATCCATCGTCGAAAGCAGTGGATGATTGGACAACGATTATCGGTATAGGAATAGTAAAGAAACAAAAAAGCTCCGACCTAAGTCAGAGCCTTTGAATATGGCAGGGGTGGAGAGATTCGAACTCCCAACACGCGGATTTGGAATCCGCTGCTCTGCCAATTGGAGCTACACCCCTGTCGATTCATCAAAGATGATAAATCTCAGATTTGAAAAGACCTCGCTAAAAGCGAGGTCTTAGAATAAGTGGCGGAGCGGACGGGACTCGAACCCGCGACCCCCGGCGTGACAGGCCGGTATTCTAACCAACTGAACTACCGCTCCGCACTGGTTAGACCTAAGTCTAAATTAAAAGCCTGGCGATGTTCTACTCTCACATGGGGAAACCCCACACTACCATCGACGCTATTTCGTTTCACTTCTGAGTTCGGAATGGATTCAGGTGGGTCCAAAACGCTATGGTCGCCAAGCAAATTCTGTTTTTGTCTTCACTTTTTCTAAAAAAGTGAAAGCAAAAAATCTGGAAAGCTGTTTATGTTCTCTACACATTCAATGTTCTTACATCGAGTCCATCAAAACCCTTTGGGTGTTGTATGGTTAAGCCTCACGGGCAATTAGTACAGGTTAGCTCAACGCCTCACAGCGCTTACACACCCTGCCTATCAACGTTCTAGTCTCGAACAACCCTTCAGGATACTTAAAGTATCAGGGAAGACTCATCTCAGGGCTCGCTTCCCGCTTAGATGCTTTCAGCGGTTATCGATTCCGAACTTAGCTACCGGGCAATGCGTCTGGCGACACAACCCGAACACCAGAGGTTCGTCCACTCCGGTCCTCTCGTACTAGGAGCAGCCCCCTTCAATCTTCCAACGCCCACGGCAGATAGGGACCGAACTGTCTCACGACGTTCTAAACCCAGCTCGCGTACCACTTTAAATGGCGAACAGCCATACCCTTGGGACCGACTTCAGCCCCAGGATGTGATGAGCCGACATCGAGGTGCCAAACACCGCCGTCGATATGAACTCTTGGGCGGTATCAGCCTGTTATCCCCGGAGTACCTTTTATCCGTTGAGCGATGGCCCTTCCATTCAGAACCACCGGATCACTATGACCTGCTTTCGCACCTGCTCGAACCGTCATTCTCGCAGTTAAGCGGGCTTATGCCATTGCACTAACCTCACGATGTCCAACCGTGATTAGCCCACCTTCGTGCTCCTCCGTTACTCTTTGGGAGGAGACCGCCCCAGTCAAACTACCCACCAGGCACTGTCCGCAACCCCGATTAGGGGCCAACGTTAGAACATCAAACATACAAGGGTGGTATTTCAAGGACGGCTCCAACGCAACTGGCGTCACGTCTTCAAAGCCTCCCACCTATCCTACACATGTAGGTTCAATGTTCAGTGCCAAGCTGTAGTAAAGGTTCACGGGGTCTTTCCGTCTAGCCGCGGGTACACTGCATCTTCACAGCGATTTCAATTTCACTGAGTCTCGGGTGGAGACAGCGTGGCCATCATTACGCCATTCGTGCAGGTCGGAACTTACCCGACAAGGAATTTCGCTACCTTAGGACCGTTATAGTTACGGCCGCCGTTTACCGGGGCTTCGATCAAGAGCTTCGCTTACGCTAACCCCATCAATTAACCTTCCGGCACCGGGCAGGCGTCACACCGTATACGTCATCTTACGATTTTGCACAGTGCTGTGTTTTTAATAAACAGTTGCAGCCACCTGGTATCTGCGACTCTCGTCAGCTCCATCCGCAAGGGACTTCACCATCAAGAGCGTACCTTCTCCCGAAGTTACGGTACCATTTTGCCTAGTTCCTTCACCCGAGTTCTCTCAAGCGCCTTGGTATTCTCTACCCGACCACCTGTGTCGGTTTGGGGTACGATTCCTTACAATCTGAAGCTTAGAGGCTTTTCCTGGAAGCATGGCATCAATGACTTCACTACCGTAGTAGCTCGACGTCGTGTCTCAGCCTTAAGAGTGTCCGGATTTACCTAAACACTCAGCCTACGCACTTGAACCTGGACAACCGTCGCCAGGCCCACCTAGCCTTCTCCGTCCCCCCATCGCAATTGTAAGAAGTACGGGAATATTAACCCGTTTCCCATCGACTACGCCTTTCGGCCTCGCCTTAGGGGTCGACTTACCCTGCCCCGATTAACGTTGGACAGGAACCCTTGGTCTTCCGGCGGGGAGGTTTTTCACCCCCCTTGTCGTTACTCATGTCAGCATTCGCACTTCTGATACCTCCAGCATGCTTTACAACACACCTTCAACGGCTTACAGAACGCTCCCCTACCCAATGTTCAAAGAACATTGCCGCAGCTTCGGTTTACAACTTAGTCCCCGTTACATCTTCCGCGCAGGCCGACTCGACTAGTGAGCTATTACGCTTTCTTTAAATGATGGCTGCTTCTAAGCCAACATCCTAGCTGTCTAAGCCTTCCCACATCGTTTCCCACTTAGCTGTAATTTGGGACCTTAGCTGGCGGTCTGGGTTGTTTCCCTCTCCACGACGGACGTTAGCACCCGCCGTGTGTCTCCCGGATAGTACTTACTGGTATTCGGAGTTTGCAAAGGGTTGGTAAGTCGGGATGACCCCCTAGCCTTAACAGTGCTCTACCCCCAGTAGTATTCGTCCGAGGCGCTACCTAAATAGCTTTCGGGGAGAACCAGCTATCTCCGAGTTTGATTGGCCTTTCACCCCTAGCCACAAGTCATCCGCTAATTTTTCAACATTAGTCGGTTCGGTCCTCCAGTTGATGTTACTCAACCTTCAACCTGCCCATGGCTAGATCACTCGGTTTCGGGTCTATATCCAGAGACTATGGCGCCCAGTTAAGACTCGGTTTCCCTACGGCTCCCCTAGATGGTTAACCTTGCCACTGAATATAAGTCGCTGACCCATTATACAAAAGGTACGCAGTCACACCACGAAGGTGCTCCTACTGCTTGTACGTACACGGTTTCAGGTTCTATTTCACTCCCCTCACAGGGGTTCTTTTCGCCTTTCCCTCACGGTACTGGTTCACTATCGGTCAGTCAGGAGTATTTAGCCTTGGAGGATGGTCCCCCCATATTCAGACAGGATAACACGTGTCCCGCCCTACTCGATTTCACTGAACATGCATCGTCAACTACGGGACTATCACCCTGTATCGTCGGACTTTCCAGACCGTTCGTCTAACACATGTAAAGCTTAAGGGCTAATCCAATTTCGCTCGCCGCTACTTTCGGAATCTCGGTTGATTTCTTTTCCTCGGGGTACTTAGATGTTTCAGTTCTCCCGGTTCGCTTCATTGAGCTATGTATTCACTCAATGATACTGGCTTATGCCAGTGGGTTTCCCCATTCGGAAATCGTAGACTCAAGTGGCTGTTACTGCCTCATCTACGCTTATCGCAAGTTACTACGTCCTTCATCGCCTCTGACTGCCAAGGCATCCACCGTGTACGCTTAGTCACTTAACCATACAACCCCAAAGGGTCTTTGTTAAACAACCAAAGTTGCTATCTCATTATTTGAATGAGCGAGATAGCGTTGATTTTGCCGGACTCAATTTCGAATAGTCACTAAAAGTGACCTTCCCAAGAACACTTGAATGTGTTTGTTGGTGTTTGTCCTAAAGACAAACATTGAGAACTTTACAAACAACAATAAATTGTTGTTTTGTCAGCTTTCCAAATTGTTAAAGAGCAGATTTCTTTCGAAACCATTACTAAAGATTCTAAATTAAAACCTTTAGTAATGGTGGAGCTAGACGGGATCGAACCGTCGACCTCTTGCATGCCATGCAAGCGCTCTCCCAGCTGAGCTATAGCCCCACATCTATCACTAAAACATAATAAACCATCAATCTGTGTGAACACTCATCGCAATAATCATCGTATAAGGAGGTGATCCAGCGCCAGGTTCCCCTAGCGCTACCTTGTTACGACTTCACCCCAGTCATGAACCACAAAGTGGTGAGCGTCCTCCCGAAGGTTAAACTACCCACTTCTTTTGCAGCCCACTCCCATGGTGTGACGGGCGGTGTGTACAAGGCCCGGGAACGTATTCACCGTGGCATTCTGATCCACGATTACTAGCGATTCCGACTTCATGGAGTCGAGTTGCAGACTCCAATCCGGACTACGACGCACTTTTTGGGATTCGCTCACTTTCGCAAGTTGGCCGCCCTCTGTATGCGCCATTGTAGCACGTGTGTAGCCCTACTCGTAAGGGCCATGATGACTTGACGTCGTCCCCACCTTCCTCCGGTTTATCACCGGCAGTCTCCCTG
The DNA here is from genome assembly GCF_000039765.1 of Vibrio vulnificus CMCP6. Taxonomy (NCBI): domain Bacteria; kingdom Pseudomonadati; phylum Pseudomonadota; class Gammaproteobacteria; order Vibrionales; family Vibrionaceae; genus Vibrio; species Vibrio vulnificus. The sequence continues at coordinate 476,090 of NC_004459.3, forward strand.
GAGTTCCCGACATTACTCGCTGGCAAACAAGGATAAGGGTTGCGCTCGTTGCGGGACTTAACCCAACATTTCACAACACGAGCTGACGACAGCCATGCAGCACCTGTCTCAGAGTTCCCGAAGGCACACCTGCGTCTCCGCTGGCTTCTCTGGATGTCAAGAGTAGGTAAGGTTCTTCGCGTTGCATCGAATTAAACCACATGCTCCACCGCTTGTGCGGGCCCCCGTCAATTCATTTGAGTTTTAATCTTGCGACCGTACTCCCCAGGCGGTCTACTTAACGCGTTAGCTCCGAAAGCCACGGCTCAAGGCCACAACCTCCAAGTAGACATCGTTTACAGCGTGGACTACCAGGGTATCTAATCCTGTTTGCTCCCCACGCTTTCGCATCTGAGTGTCAGTATCTGTCCAGGGGGCCGCCTTCGCCACCGGTATTCCTTCAGATCTCTACGCATTTCACCGCTACACCTGAAATTCTACCCCCCTCTACAGTACTCTAGTCTGCCAGTTTCAAATGCAGTTCCGAGGTTGAGCCCCGGGCTTTCACATCTGACTTAACAAACCACCTGCATGCGCTTTACGCCCAGTAATTCCGATTAACGCTCGCACCCTCCGTATTACCGCGGCTGCTGGCACGGAGTTAGCCGGTGCTTCTTCTGTTGCTAACGTCAAATGATGCCGCTATTAACGACACCACCTTCCTCACAACTGAAAGTGCTTTACAACCCGAAGGCCTTCTTCACACACGCGGCATGGCTGCATCAGGCTTGCGCCCATTGTGCAATATTCCCCACTGCTGCCTCCCGTAGGAGTCTGGACCGTGTCTCAGTTCCAGTGTGGCTGATCATCCTCTCAGACCAGCTAGGGATCGTCGCCTTGGTGAGCCCTTACCTCACCAACTAGCTAATCCCACCTGGGCATATCCTGACGCGAGAGGCCCGAAGGTCCCCCTCTTTGGCCCGTAGGCATCATGCGGTATTAGCCATCGTTTCCAATGGTTATCCCCCACATCAGGGCAATTTCCCAGGCATTACTCACCCGTCCGCCGCTCGCCACCCGAGAAACAAGTTTCTCTGTGCTGCCGCTCGACTTGCATGTGTTAGGCCTGCCGCCAGCGTTCAATCTGAGCCATGATCAAACTCTTCAATTAAAAGTTTTTTGAAGCTTTCGCTTCGGCTCAATGAATACTGAATAAATTGACTGTGCCGATACTTAGTATCGTTTTGGTCACTCAGTTCATTGATAAATCTTTTGGATTATCATCAACGAGTGCCCACACAGATTGATAGGTTTATATTGTTAAAGAGCTTGCTTTTCGAGAAGTTTTTCTCTCAAAGCGGAGGTGCATTCTAGCGAGTTAATTTGAAGAGTCAAACACTTTTTCAAATTTATTTCTCAGGAACTTACCTTAACTTTTCACTTGCTGAAGCCTTACGCTGTCTGCCGTGTCAGTGGATGCGCATTATAGGTAGTTTCTTCACATGCACAAGAGCAAAATTAGAAAAAAAAGAAAAAAGCAAATCATTTGCCTACTTTTTGCTCAAGTCGTATTTAAAAACATCAAAAGAGGCGTTTCGCCTCTTTTGATTTACTATTTTCTCCCTCAAAGAAGAGAAAACCACTCTATCTATTGGTGTGCCACAATTTGGTCGTTGTTGACGATAAGCTGTATTTTCTTATCCGGTAGCACTGAACCTGCCAAAATAGATTTCGCCAGCGGGTTTTCGATACTTTGCTGAATCGCTCGTTTCAATGGTCTTGCTCCGTAAACCGGGTCAAAACCAACTTGTGCGATCAATTCGAGCGCTTTATCAGACACTTCCAACGGATAGCCATGCTCTTCCATGCGATTCGCCAAGCGGTTAAGTTGAATCGCTGCGATCGACTTAATATGGTCTTGACCAAGTGGGTGGAAGACCACTGTCTCATCAACACGGTTCAAAAACTCCGGCCTGAAGTGCTTGGTCACCACTTCCATCACCTGTTCTTTGATGCCTTGGTAATCCAACATAGCGAAGTTTTCTTGGATGCGGCTGGAGCCTAGGTTTGATGTCATGATGACCACGGTATTGCGGAAATCCACTGTTCTACCTTGTCCATCCGTCAATCGACCATCATCCAAGACTTGCAGCAGGATGTTGAACACATCAGGATGCGCCTTTTCCACCTCGTCGAGCAAAATCACTGAATAAGGCTTACGTCGAACGGCTTCCGTTAAGTAACCACCTTCTTCATAACCCACATAGCCAGGAGGTGCACCGACTAAGCGTGCCACTGAGTGTTTCTCCATAAACTCGGACATGTCGATACGCACCATGGCATCTTCACTGTCGAACATGAAATTCGCCAACGTTTTGCACAGTTCCGTTTTCCCCACACCGGTTGGACCTAAGAATAAGAACGAACCAATCGGCTTATTGGGATCGGACAAACCCGCGCGGCTGCGACGTATTGCATTCGCAACAACTTCCACCGCCTCTTTCTGCCCAATAACGCGTTTATGCAGCACCTCTTCCATGCGAAGTAGTTTTTCTTTTTCTGCTTCAAGCATTTTGGAAACAGGGATACCCGTTTGCTTGGAAAGCACTTCCGCAATTTCATTATCGGTGACTTTGTTTTTCAACAAGGTCATTTCCTGCATTTCTGCTTGCGTTGCTAGGTCAAGTTGCTTCTCAAGCTCTGGAATACGGCCATATTGAAGCTCAGACATGCGGCTAAGATCCCCCGCTCGTCTTGCAAACTCCATATCCATGCGTGCTTGCTCTAACGCCGCTTTAATATGCTGAGTGCCAGACAGCGCGGCTTTTTCCGCATTCCAAATTTCCTCTAACTCAGCAAACTCACGCTCTTTCTCATTCAACTCTTCGTTAAGTGAGCGCAGACGTTTTTCACTCGCTTCATCGTGTTCATTACTCAGCGCCTGCTGCTCTATCTTAAGTTGGATGATTTTGCGCTCCAACTTATCCAAAGCTTCGGGTTTAGAATCGATCTGCATGCGAATACTGGATGCGGCTTCGTCGATGAGGTCGATCGCTTTGTCCGGTAATTGACGATCAGAAACATAGCGATGCGACAAACTGGCCGCAGCAACGATCGCTGGATCGGTAATTTCAACATGATGATGCAGCTCATAGCGTTCTTTTAAACCACGCAAAATTGCAATGGTGTCTTCCACTGTTGGTTCATCAACCAGCACTTTTTGGAAGCGGCGCTCAAGTGCCGGATCTTTCTCGATATACTGACGATACTCATCAAGTGTCGTTGCGCCCACACAATGTAACTCACCACGTGCCAATGCGGGTTTGAGCATATTGCCCGCATCCATCGACCCTTCACCTTTACCGGCGCCAACCATGGTATGAAGCTCATCAATAAAGAGGATGATATTGCCTTCTTCTTTAGACAACTCATTCAATACCGATTTAAGTCGCTCTTCAAATTCACCACGGTACTTCGCTCCAGCCACCAACGCGCCCATATCGAGTGACAATACTCGGCGACCACGCAGACCTTCGGGCACCTCGTTATTGATGATACGTTGTGCTAAACCTTCAACAATGGCGGTTTTACCAACACCTGGCTCACCAATGATCACGGGGTTGTTTTTGGTTCGACGCTGCAATACTTGGATGGTGCGACGAATTTCATCGTCACGTCCAATCACAGGGTCAAGTTTGCCCTGTTCTGCACGTTCCGTCAGATCAATGGTAAATTTCTCTAACGCTTGGCGAAGTTCTTCCGCATTTTGATCATTCACTTTTTGACCACCGCGAATTTGCTCGATAGCTTGACTCACTTTCTGTTCAGTTAAGCCAAGTTCTTTGAAGAGCTGGCCAAGTGGTCCTCTATCTTCGATTGCTGCGAGCAAAAAGATTTCAGATGAGATGTAAGCATCTTGGCGTTTTTGTGCAATCTTATCGCACAAGTTAAACATCGCGCCCATGGCTGAGGAGAGCTGTACATCACCACCAATACCGCTCACTTTGGGCAAACGATCCAGCATTTCGCTGAGTTTTGAACGTAGGTGAGTGACATCCACATTTAAGATGGTCAGCAGTGGACGAATAGGGCTGCCGTTTTGATCAAGCAGCGCCACCATTAAGTGAACAGGTTCAATGTATTGATGATCGCGCCCTAACGCCAATGATTGTGCATCAGAGATAGCGATTTGAAATTTGCTGGTAAATCGATCAAGACGCATAGCTACCTTCCTAACCTCAACTGAAGTAAATTCTTTAATCAGTATGAAAGATGGCTACGCAAAAATCGTTTTTCAAGGGGGAATTAAAAACTAACGCTCGGTAAATTAAACTGACGTTATTCAAACCAGATAAAGCTCGCTTGACGTCCAGTGACACCTTCGCGACGGTAAGAATAGAAGCGTGAATCTTGATAGGTACACAATTCAGAAGAGTAAATCGCCTCAACCCCTATTGAAGAGAGACGAATACGCGCCAGCTGATCCATATCAGCCAACCACTTATTTGGTGTGATATGAGTAGAAAACGCATTCACTGCTTGAGGGTGTTGTTGGCAAAAAGCCTCCACCACATCCTCTCCGACTTCAAAAGCCTGAGGACCGATCGCAGGGCCAAGCCAAATCAGCACATCTTGTGAAAAGTGACGAAGTGCTTCCTCAACGATCCCGCCCGCCAAACCACGCCAACCCGCATGCACGGCGGCAACTTGCGTCCCTGAGGTATTGGTGATTAAAACGGGTAAACAATCGGCAGTCATCGCACTGCAAACGACATCAGAGGAATGAGTAAAAACCCCATCAGCATCAAGGATTACTTCGGTTGGTCCTGTTGCTTCAATCACCGTCGTAGAATGAGTTTGATTGAGCCAAATCGGTGCACTCGGCATCTGAGCCTGTTCGGCTAACCATTGACGATTTCTCATTACTATTGAAAAATCATCCCCAACATGTGTGCCTAAGTTCAAACCAGTGTAAACACCCGTCGAATAGCCACCTTGGCGAGTCGACGATAATGCTTTGACATTCTTAGGCGCAGGCCAGTTGGGGATAAGCATCAATCAGTACTCGTCTGGTAAACCATGCTCTTGTGCATCACGACGTAAAGTTTCAGTCAACTCAACCATATCGTCTGGCACCGGCGCATGGAACTCCATCTCTTCACCTGTGATCGGATGCTCAAAGCGCAGCATCACTGCATGAAGCGCTTGGCGATCAAAGTTTCGGATCATTGCCGTAACGTCTTCAGAAGCGCCCGCTGGAATTCGAGCACGCCCACCGTAAGCCGCATCACCTAATAATGGATGTTGTAGGTAAGACATATGCACACGAATCTGGTGAGTACGGCCAGTTTCAAGACGCAAACGGATACGCGTGTGCTCTCGGAAATGCTCCGCCACTCGGAAATGCGTCACAGCAGGCTTACCCATGGGGCTCACCGCCATTAAGGTACGTTTTGTTGCATGGCGGCCAATCGGTTTATCGACTTTGCCCCCCGCCGTCATTCGGCCAATGGCAATGGCTTCGTATTCACGCGTAATATTGCGTTTTTGAAGAGCACGCACCAAACGTGTTTGTGCCGGTACGGTTTTCGCCACAACCATCAGACCCGTGGTGTCTTTGTCCAAACGGTGAACAATACCTGCACGCGGCACTTCCGCCACTTCAGGACAATGGAACAACAATGCGTTTAACACTGTACCGTCTGGCGTACCAGCCCCTGGGTGGACGACAAAATCACGAGGCTTATTGATCACTAAGATATCGTCATCTTCATAGACAATATCCAGTGGAATATCTTGCGCTTCCCAGCGCACTTCATCTTCCAGCTCGGCCAAAACAGTAATCACTTCCCCACCCATTACTTTCGTTCTAGGTTTGGTGACTACGTTACCGTCCACTGTGACTTTTCCGTCAAGCAACCATTCTTTCAGGCGCGAGCGAGAAAAGTCAGCGAACAACTCTGCGATAGCTTGATCTAGGCGTTGGCCTAATTGGCTATCTTTTACGGTATTTGTTAATTCAATCTGCTGAGCCATATCGAACTTTTTTAAAAACTGTGAGACTAATGCTCACTACTGTGGAAAAATAGTGTATTGCAACATTGTATCTGTTACTGACAAGAAAGTAACGGAAGCTTAAGAAATATTTAGAATCAAGGAATCGACTCCTGACATGAAACACCATACTTTAGCAGGCCTGCTCGCGGTATCAGTGTTGTTTGGCTGTTCAAGCAGTGAACAAATTGTGCCGGATGTGCCACCAGCAGAGCTGTATGCAGAAGCACAAACCTCTCTTCAAGGAGGAAACTGGCTCACAGCGATTGAGAAACTAGAAGCGCTAGATTCCCGCTACCCTTTTGGTGCTTACTCAGAACAAGTACAACTTGATTTGATTTACGCCTATTACAAGAACGATGATTTGGCTTTGGGTCTGGCGACCATTTCGCGTTTTACGCGTTTAAATCCAACACACGAAAAAATGGACTGGGTGCTGTACATGCGTGGTCTCACCCATATGGCACAAGATCGTAACTTCATGCACGACTTGTTTAACATTGATCGTAGCGATCGCGATCCTGAGCCAGTCAAACAAGCTTTTGATGATTTCAAAAAACTGCTTGAGCGCTATCCAAACAGCCCATATGCGGAAGATTCTCAAAAACGCATGTTTGCTCTTAAAAACCGTTTAGCAGAATATGATCTAGCAACCGCCGATTACTATCTGCGTCGTGAAGCTTGGATTGCAGCCATCAATCGTTCTCAGGAGTTGCAGAAAACCTATCCAGATACCATCGCTGCGAGAAAATCACTCAAAATCCAGCTTGAGGCGTATAAACAATTAGGTTTACAAGATGCCATCGCACGCACTGAAGAGTTGATACGTCTGAATCCGCTCTAATGCCACGATGACAAGAAACACAAAACGCCGCTATACAGCGGCGTTTTTATATGAATCATAGTGACAAAGATCACAAATCGATATTGGTTACTTTTTGATACAACTCGTTATTTAAGCTGAACAACTCCCCTGAAAACCAGTTGAATTTCAGCCATCTACTCTACCCAATCTACTGTTTTCCTATCGAAGCACAAGCTTTTTTCAAAGAAAAAACGACAAGGCTTGCGAAAGATCACATTCCTCTTGAACAATAAAAAACGCCCACCAAAATGTGATTTATATCACACTCTTTTATCCTTAAAATCGTAATCTGGAGTCAACCCATGAGGGATGCAACAGAGGAAACGCATTTATGAAACTAAACATCACTGGTAAAAACATCGAAATCACCTCTGCTATCCGCAATCACATTGAGAGCAAATTTAAAAAGCTAGAAAAATGGCAAACCGACATTATTAGTTGTCAAACGACCTTTAGTGAAGAACCTGGAAAACAGATGAAGTTCGAGGCCGTGATTAAGGTTCCTAAAGGACAGCTAATTGCTTCCGCGATTCATGAAGATCTATACGCAGCCATCAACGAGGTGGAACAAAAACTAGAACGACAATTGAACAAACTGCAACATAAGCCTGATGCACGTCGAGCTGAAAAACCAGAAGTCGTAGAAGAAGAGTAATCAACAACCAGATTGAGGGAATGGCGCCAAAAGGCGCCATTTTTTTGCTTGACGCTCAATGCTGGCTTGCTTATTGTGTTCCCACATTCACAAAAGTTTACTATTTATGCAAATCCACTCTCTGTTTAGTTTTGACTTCTTTTTTCTTCGATAGCGGAGGGGCTAACTCGTTTGTGAAAGAAAAGTCAAAAACAAACAGAAAGCCTCCCACATCGGGGGGCTTTTTTATTAAGGAAATGAGCGATGACTGAACAGCCACTTTCTCTCGATGAGATTCGTTTGCGATTAAATGATTTAGATGACCAACTACTCAGCTTGCTCTCTGAGCGTCGCAAGCTCAGCATTGAAGTTGCTAAAAGCAAAGTTGAAACCTCGAAACCAGTCAGAGACGCCTCGCGTGAACAACAATTACTGGTAAAACTGATCACCAATGGCCGTGAGAAATATCAGCTCGACGCTCAGTACATCACCAAGCTGTTCCATACCATTATTGAAGATTCGGTGCTGCTACAGCAATCGTACCTGCAAAACCTGCTCAACCCTGAGCAGAGCAGAAAGCCTCTCGCTCGAGTCGCATTTCTAGGCTCTAAGGGCTCCTACTCGCATCTGGCAAGCCGTGAGTACTTTAGTCGCAAAAACACTGAACTGATCGAACTCAATTGCGATCACTTCAAAGAAGTCACCCAAACCGTGGAATCGGGCCACGCAGATTTTGGCGTTTTGCCGATTGAAAACACCAGTTCAGGCTCGATCAACGAAGTTTACGATTTACTGCAACATACCACGCTCTACATCGTTGGCGAGCTGACGCAACCCATTGAGCATTGCCTAGTGGCCACCAAAGATGTGCGTCTCGAAGAAATAAAAGTGCTTTACTCTCATCCACAGCCTCATCAGCAATGCAGCGAGTTTTTGGGCCGTCTTAAAGGCGTTACCCTCAAATCGTGCGCGAGCACTGCCGATGCGATGAAGAAAGTACAAGAGCTAAACCGTGATGATGTGGCGGCGATTGGCAACGCATCCAGTGGCAAACTTTACGGGCTGCAACCGATTCAGGGCAACATCGCCAACCAAACGGAGAACCACACACGTTTTATTGTCGTGGCACGTAAGCCAGTTGAAGTGTCCGCGCAGATCCCAGCCAAGACCACACTGATCATGTCTACCTCGCAAAAGGCGGGTTCGTTGGTGGAAACCTTGTTGGTGTTACAACGCTATGGCATCAACATGACCAAGCTAGAATCGCGTCCTATCATGGGCAACCCTTGGGAAGAAATGTTCTATGTCGATCTCGAAGCACATCTTGATTCTGAAGAGATGCAACTGGCCCTTGGAGAACTCACTAAGATCACCAAACATCTGAAAGTGCTTGGTTGCTACCCAAGTGAAAACGTTAAACCCACCCAAGTTAAACTGAGCTAAAAGTACAGAATGAGCAAAAAGATCATGGCAACTCAAAAAGTCATTATTGCTTCGCTGAACCCAGCCAAAATCACCGCAGTGGAAAGCGCGTTCACAAGCGCCTTTCCCAACGGTACCTTTGAGTTTGTGGGAGTGAATGTCCCTAGTGAAGTGGCCGATCAGCCAATGAGCGACAGCGAAACTCACCTTGGTGCTCTTAATCGAGTCAGAAATGCTAAGGCTTGCCGAGCAGACGGTGCATTTTATGTTGGTTTGGAGGCGGGCATTGATGGTAACGTCACCTTCGCTTGGACGGTGATTGAATCTCACACTCATCGTGGCGAATCTCGTTCAGCCAGTTTGATGTTGCCACCGAATGTCATTGCCAAATTGGCCAATGCAAACGAGCTGGGTGATGTGATGGATGAGGTGTTTGGCACCGAGAATATTAAACAAAAAGGTGGAGCGATCAGTTTATTGACGCAAAACCAGCTCACTCGTAGCTCGGTCTACCATCAAGCGTTAATCTTAGCCTTAATTCCTTTTACCAATCCTGAGCATTTCCCTGCCAATTTAAGCTAGGATGGGAACTCAAGAGCAAAAAAGGCGGTATCAACCGCCTTTTTTCGTCCCTTCCAATAACTGATTCAAGCGCGCTTTATCTTCATCTGACTTTAACTTCAGCTCATTGGAACCTCGAGTAATGGTCGCAATACCAACGCCCAACATTTGGCTGATTTGTCGCTGGGAAAGCTCGCCTTTCAATAACTCACGAACGATGTTCACTCTAGACACTAAAGCTTCACGTTCGTCAGGCGTCATCAGCATCGTCAATAACATATCATGCTGCTTTTGTTCGACACTGTGCTTGACCAAATCCACAATTTGTTGCCAGTCTGTATATTCTGGTTGTTGCGACATTACTCTTTACCTATCTCAGTATTTAGTCTCAAGCTCATGCTGATTTAGGAACGCACCATCTACCCCGAGAATGTCTCGATAATAGGTTTCAAACATCAGGATATTTTGTACATACCCACGCGTTTCTTTAAATGGAATGGCTTCAATGAACGCGTACGCATCCAATTTCCCGCCAGTACGTTCACGCCAGCTTTTTACTCGATGTGGACCTGCATTATAAGCGGCAAACGCAAAAATTCGATTATTATCGTACTGTTCCAATAAACCATTGAGATAATGGCTGCCAATTTCGATGTTCTTACCGACTTGGTATAAGTCATCAGAACCTTCATAGCTCAATTGATACTTCTTTGCTGTGTACTTCGCAGTGGACGGCATAATTTGCATGATACCGCGAGCCCCCACAGGAGAGGTGGCTTCTGCGTCCATACCGCTCTCTTGACGGGCAAGTGACATCAACATGATAGGATCAATATCGTGCTTCTCAGCATAGAAGTTGAACCACCAGCGATGCGCCACCGGAAAACGAATTTCCATGTTGTCCCACATTTGCGCCGCAATGCTGGCGGTCACCGTCAAATGATACCAACGCTTAGAGGCCGCATAGACCGCAAGCATGCCTTGAGTTTGTTCGTCACTGCGAGATAACAGGTATTGCCACTCGCTTTTTGCCGCGGCAATTTTGTCTAGCGCAATCAATTCTTCGATACGCGCTAATGAACGACGATAAGGTTCAACCAAGCTGCTATCCAACTTCAATGTGGAGGTAGGATAATTAATAGACTGCCCGATCTCTTTCGCTGCCGCGACACTATAAAAATTACGTTGGCCAACCAGTTTACTCAGTCGCAGCTTCCCTTGGGTTGCTTTGCCCATTTCAATTTCACTGCGCCCCAACCAATATTGCCAACGCAATGAGTTTCGATGTTCATCATCCAACTGAGCAACCCAGCTTTGCACGCCTTTCCAATCCGCCTGTTGTAACGCAAGACGAATTCGGCGCTCAATGAGGTTTTGCTTATGTGATTTTTTCAGCACTGCATCACGCCACTGAGCCAGCGCTTCCGATTCGGTATTAATCAAACGGAAAGCCAAATATTCGGCCGATTCCTGAGCCTGTACCGATGAAAACTTTTGAGCTTTGATGACCTGTGCGTACTGCTCTTGAGCACGTTTGATATCTTTACGTGCCAGTTTCTCTAGTGCTAGCTCAGTTTGCTTACGATAAAATTCATTGGCTTTATGCTGCTTGGCAAACTCCAACACCGACTCAGGACGATTGAACAGCGCTTTCATCTCTTGGGCTTGCTTTTTCGCTTGGCTACTTTTCGGCAATTTCAGCAAATAAGTCATTAACTTGCTGTTTTTCTGCTCAAACGCAAGCAACATACGTTGCAAAATCAGGTTGTCGGTTCGTCCTCCCGCCTGCTCCCAAACCGTAAACAAATGATCACACTCATCCGCAATTTCTAATCCGCTTAGCCATAATTGCTCTGCGCCTTGATAGGCCAGTTTTTTCTGCCCTTGATTGTATTGCGCGTAGTAATAAATACATTGATAACTTTCGCCTCTCGGCTCTTGCTGCTGAAATGACACCACCTCAGACCATGCTTGTTGGCGATATAAAGCATCAAGATATGGCGCGCGAATACGTTGGGAAAACGGGTAATCACGGCTTTGAGTGATAAATTGCTCCACTTCTGTTGGCGATTTTTTTGACAGCTGCGCCAGGAAAAAACGGTAATCGAGATAAGGCGTAAGAGCATAGTCGTCCAGTTGAGAACGCACTTGTACATAGGCCTCATCGTTTTTGTCATCCAACAGTTTTTGCGCTTGTTCATACAAGGCGCGCTGTTTTTCTAATGTCACCACATCCGCAGCACTGACATTCATCGCCACGCCACACAACGCTGCCATCAGCCATTTTGTGGCCGACTCTCTCCCAATATTTTTTAAATTCATTCGCGTCATATCCCCAGACGTTTTTTACCGCTCATTGCCCATAAGGGTATTAGGGCCAAATAACTCACGATATGCATCCAATTACACCGTTCTGTTATAGTGTTGTAAAGATGACAGATGTAAATAATAGTGATTTCATTTTAATGAAACACAGTTACACACTAATGCGGTCATCGTGTTGTCAATTTTATTCATTTGCAGGCCAATCTCTGTGAGCAGAATAGTGTGGAATGGCCACTGAATTTCTCCTTGGACAGTAACAAATCCTCAGCAGTTGATATAAAATACCGCCTCTATGTGGATTTAAAATTAGGAACGATCGGCAATGGCTGAATACGTATATACCATGTCGCGGGTGAGCAAAATCGTGCCACCTAAGCGTCAAATTCTTAAAGACATCTCTCTAAGCTTTTTCCCTGGTGCAAAAATCGGTGTTTTGGGCCTAAACGGTTCAGGTAAATCAACCTTATTGCGCATTATGGCAGGTCTGGATACCGATATTGATGGTGAAGCACGTCCACAACCCGGTTTGAAAGTGGGCTACCTTCCACAGGAGCCTGTTCTTGATGAAAGCAAAACCGTCCGCGAAGTGGTAGAAGAAGCCGTTGCCGATGTGGCGGGAGCATTGAAACGTCTTGATGAAGTGTACGCTGCTTATGCCGATCCTGATGCGGATTTCGATGCGCTTGCAAAAGAACAAGGCGAGCTTGAAGCTCTGATTCAAGCGAAAGATGGTCATAACTTAGATAACGCGCTTGAGCGTGCTGCGGATGCACTGCGTCTTCCAGAGTGGGATCAAAAAGTGGCGCACCTGTCCGGTGGTGAACGTCGCCGTGTGGCTATTTGTCGTCTACTGCTTGAAAAACCAGATATGCTGCTGCTTGACGAACCAACCAACCACTTGGATGCTGAATCTGTCGCTTGGCTTGAACGCTTCTTGGTGGATTACTCAGGCACTGTTGTGGCCATCACCCACGACCGTTACTTCCTAGACAACGCTGCAGGCTGGATTTTGGAACTTGACCGTGGTGAAGGTATTCCATGGCAAGGTAACTACACCTCGTGGCTAGAGCAAAAAGATGCGCGTCTACAACAAGAAGCCTCTCAAGAAAAAGCTCGTCAGAAAACCATTGAGAAAGAACTGGAATGGGTTCGTCAAAATCCAAAAGGTCGCCAAGCCAAATCTAAAGCGCGTATGGCACGCTTTGAAGAGCTACAGAACACCGATCACCAGAAACGTAACGAAACCAACGAGTTGTTCATCCCACCAGGTGAGCGCTTAGGTGATAAAGTCATCGAAGTGAAGAATTTGACTAAGTCATTTGACGGCCGTGTTCTGATCGACGATCTTTCATTCAGCATGCCTAAAGGGGCTATCGTCGGCATCATCGGTGCCAACGGTGCGGGTAAATCAACCCTATTCAAGATGCTGAGTGGTGTTGAGCAGCCTGATTCCGGTACTATCGAGATGGGCGAAACGGTGAAGTTGGCGTCAGTTGATCAGTTCCGTGATTCAATGAACGATAAAAACACCATATTCCAAGAGATCTCTGAAGGTGCGGACATCATCAAGATCAACAACTTCGAACTTCCAGCGCGAGCTTACTGCTCACGTTTTAATTTCAAAGGCGTGGATCAGCAGAAAGTAATCGGCGAACTCTCGGGTGGTGAGCGTAACCGTGTTCACTTAGCGAAGCTGCTCAAAGCCGGTGGCAACGTTCTCTTACTGGACGAACCAACCAACGACCTTGACGTTGAAACACTGCGTGCACTAGAAGAAGCGCTGCTTGAGTTCCCTGGCTGTGCTATGGTGATCTCGCACGACCGTTGGTTCCTCGACCGTATTGCGACTCACATCATTGATTACCGTGACGAAGGTCAGGTTAACTTCTACGAAGGCAACTATACTGAGTACATGGAGTGGCTGAAGAAGACTCTTGGTCCTGCGGCAGCGGAACCACACCGTATCAAATACAAGCGTATGACTAAGTAATCGATTATTGCTTGAAATTTGTGCAAAGGCCGCTAATATAGCGGCCTTTGTTTTAATTACGGTCTACTGTTCCCATTGCCATCCAGCCCGAAAACGGAAACTTTGAGAGAGTAAATATGGCTGAACGACGTCGATTTTCACGCATCATGTATCAAGTCCCTGCGATAGTGAAACAGGGGCAATATGTGTTGCATACTACGATTCAGGATCTCTCACTGCACGGGCTGTTGTTACGTACTGATTCAATGCATACGTTAAGGAACAACGACACTGTGTTGGTGGACTTCACACTTTCTGATAGTGATATTGATATCAGTCTCGAAGCAGATGTTGTGGGCTTTGATCAACAGACAATTAGACTTAAAATTACCCACATTGATATAGATAGTATCAGTCATTTAAAACGCTTGGTTGAACTAAATGTGGGTGATGACGCGCTGCTTCATCGAGAAATAGAACATTTGTCTGATCTCGGTGACGAAGCAAGTTAGATTGCCTGACTAATATAATCATGTAGCTATGTCGAAAAAAATTACTATGCAGATCCCCACTAAAAATGGGGATCAGCTTTTTTATTTGGGTAAAGGTACCGTTGCTACCCTACTGCTCTCTATCACCGCTTTTCCACTGGTACTCGGTGGCGGGTGGTATTGGTATCAGCAGCAAAGCGAACAATCCCAACAATTGCGTGCTCAACTTGATGTATTGACATCAGAAAAGCAGCAATTGATGGCCGACTACCAAGAACAGCTTGATACCAATCACTCTCTGTCGCAGACGTTAACCGAAAAAAGCAACCAAATTCAGTTGCTAGGCAAACGGGTATTTGATGTGGAATCCGTACTCGGCATTGCCGATGAAGAGATCATCGTCGATGAGAACTCTCTGGAAGAGCGCATCGATACCGCTGCTATTGACTCTGCGGTACGAGCCACCATGTTCCGTTTGATCCCAAATGATTCACCAATGTCTTACTTGCGTGTCTCTTCTTCGTTTGGACGTCGAACCAATCCTATCTCTGGTAAACGCCATACCCATACCGGTATTGATCTCACTTGTAAACGCGGGGAAGAAATCGTGGCACCTGCCGATGGGGTGATTGAGACGGTACGCCCAAGTAAGAAAGGCTTTGGCAACTTCATCACCATGCGTCATTCCTTTGGTTTCATGAGCTCTTATGCGCATTTGCAGAGCTTCAAAGTCAAAAGTGGCCAATTTGTCAGCAAGGGCGATGTGATTGCCACCTGTGGTAACTCAGGGAATTCAACTGGCCCTCACTTGCATTACGAAGTGCGTTTTTTAGGCCGAGCCCTCAATCCACAGTACACCATGGATTGGAACCAAGAGAACTTCAACTATCTGTTTGAAAAAGAGAAAACGGTTAAATGGAGTCCTTTGGTCAAGATGATTGATAACGTGGTTCGCTTACAAGTCAATCTCACTAAATCCCCCTATCGTGACACCAGTATTGACACGGTTTCCAGCGAAGAGAATAGCCTCGACCCAAGCTTGCAAACCAACTAACGCAATGGGTAAGCCGAAAATAGAAAGAGCAGCATCAGGCTGCTCTTTTTCTATTTCTAATACGCTTAAATGTTAATCACGATGCAAGTTGTCATTCGCTTGTTTGAGTAAATTTTGGCTTTCCGCCATAAACTGCTGCGAATACCCCCCAAACCAATCACTCACTTGCGTGAAACGTTCAACAAAACGCGCTTTATCGTGCTGATCTAACATCTCTAGTGCCTCGCCAAAGCGGCGATGGAAACGCTTGATCATGTCGATGTTCTCTTGCGACGAAAGAATAATGTCGCCATACAAGTTTGGATCTTGGGCAAACAGACGCCCTACCATCGCTAACTCAAGACGGTAAATAGGCGAGCTCAGTTTCAGCAGTTTATCGAGACTTGGATTTTCCTGACTCAAATGCATGCCGTACGCAAAGGACGTAAAGTGCCTTAACGCTTGAATTAACGTCATGCCATGGTCGTGTTCGCTGGCCTCAATTTGGCACAAGCTTGCCCCCCAAATCTTAAACTGCTGCAGTAACCACTGATATTGCTCAGCACCTCGACCATCACAGTAGACAATCACTTGCTTGGCTAAACTCGGCACATCGGGACCAAACATAGGGTGCAAACCAACAACCGGCCCAGAGTGCACATCGAGCATGGTTTTCAGCGGCTTCGACTTGATCGAAGTAAGGTCACACAAGATGCAATCCGATGGTAGTTGGGTCAGCTTTTCAATCACTCCTTGGGTTAAATGAATCGGCACGGTAACCACCACCAATCCTGCCCCATCCAATATCTCATCAGCGAGGTGCCAATCCTTACTGCCTAAGATTTTGACCTGGTAACCCGAGAGGGTAAACATGCGAGCAAACAGGCCACCTAATTGACCATGGCCGCCAATAATTACCACAGAGCGCAGCTCAGGATTCAAACATTTAAAACCGGAGTCTTTTTCACTGGCATAAGATTCGCGCATGGTACGTCGCAAAATATCTTCAATAAGCTGTGGTGGCACACCGATTTTTTCGGCTTCTGCACGACGAGAAGCCAGCATCGCCGCTTCTCTATCGGGTGCATAAATCGGTAAGCCATGTTGGCTTTTCACATGGCCAACTTGCTCTACCAATGCCAAGCGCTGAGCCAATAGCTCCAACATCTGTTTGTCTACTGCATCAATCTGTTCACGCAATGCGTTCAGTTCAACTGCCATGATTTACCTTGCTCTATCCTTATTTGAGACGGTTTTCTAAATGTGGCACTAACTCTTTGTGTGCTTTACGCAATAGTGCCTCAGTTGCCTGCCAATTGATACAGGCATCGGTAATAGAAACACCGTACCGCATCTCAGAAAGCGGTAAATCTGAGGATTGATTACCTTCATTAATGTGGCTTTCAATCATCAAACCAATGATCGATTTGTTGCCTTCGCGAATTTGATGAATCACGTCTTCGGCGACTAAAGGCTGACGACGGTAATCTTTGCGTGAATTGGCATGGCTACAATCCACCATCAATGACGCATCTAAACCCACTTTGGCCATGTCTTGCTCACACTCCGCCACC
Organism: Vibrio vulnificus CMCP6; assembly: GCF_000039765.1. Taxonomy (NCBI): domain Bacteria; kingdom Pseudomonadati; phylum Pseudomonadota; class Gammaproteobacteria; order Vibrionales; family Vibrionaceae; genus Vibrio; species Vibrio vulnificus. Next base: position 492,997 of record NC_004459.3, read on the forward strand.
GACACAGAATCGTAGTTGGTCTGCTTACCACCACGCAAAATCACGTGACCATTTGGGTTACCTTGAGTCGTCAGCAATGCCACTTGGCCTTCACGGTTGATCCCCATAAAACGGTGGCTTGAAGAGGCCGCTTGCATTGCGTTGATCGCCGTTGACAAGCTGCCATCCGTGCCATTTTTAAAACCAATCGGCATAGACAAACCACTGGCCATTTCACGGTGAGTTTGTGATTCTGTCGTACGCGCACCAATCGCAGCCCAACTGAATGTATCAGCCAAGTATTGCGGGCTAATTGGGTCGAGTGCTTCTGTCGCCAGAGGGATCTCCATTTCAGCCAGCTCCACCAGCAATTGACGGCCAACATGCAGACCATGCTCAATATCGAAGCTACCATCCAGATGAGGGTCGTTGATGAGCCCTTTCCAACCCACAGTAGTACGAGGTTTTTCAAAGTAAACACGCATCACAATATACAGTTGATCGCTTAACTCGGCGGAGAGCGCTTTTAGGCGACGCGCGTAATCCTTTGCCGCGTCCAGATCGTGAATAGAACAAGGACCACAAACCACCAGCAGACGATGATCTTGCTTATGAATAATATTGGCGACGGTATTACGCGACTCTTGAATGAAGCGGCGGGCGTTGTCGCTCAGTGGCAGTTTCTGTTTTAGCTGTTCTGGCGTAATCAGCACTTGTTCATCGCTGATATTAATATTGCTTAGTTCACTTTTCTGCATGACACTCAACCTGTATATTATTTTTTACACCCTCATATCCCTGAGAGTCGAAATCTGTTTGAACACAAGTTAACAGGGTTGAATTAAAAATCAACCGTAAACAATAAAAAACATCAAGTGTAAAAAATAAATTACACATTATAAAAAAACCAAAGCGCCTCGCTTTGGTTTTCAAGTTCGTCTTTTGTTAAGTTTTTAGTGGCCCAGTATGCGTAGCATGTTTTCTCTTGCTTCTTTCCATTGCGGCGCCAATTTCAGTTCAGAAAGGCTGAAGCTGCGTTTCTTCAACAAGGATAATGCCAAGGGAACCTCGACTATAGGCAGTGCGTCCAAGGCTGCCACTTGTGCATCGCGTTTATTGCACATCAAAAGCATGTCACAGCCCGCATTCAATGCTTGTAAAGCCCTATCTGCAGGGCCTCCCATCACGGCAGCCCCTTCCATGGTGAGATCATCAGAAAAAATTAAGCCCTTGAACCCCAATTGCTGGCGTAATACCTGTTTTAACCAATATTCTGAACCACTCGCTGGTTGAGGATCGTAATGCGGGTAAATCACATGCGCGGGCATCATGGCGTCTAATAAGCCTGCGTCTATTTGCGTTTTGAAGATTGCCATATCCTGCTCAACAATATCGCTTCGTTGGTCAAACGGGGTTTCAAGATGCGAATCTGCCACCACGCCGCCATGACCAGGGAAGTGTTTGCCCGTTGTTGCCATCCCCACCGCTTTCATGCCCTGCATGTAGGCACTGCTATGGCGCAAAATAGTCTGCGTATCTTCACCAAACGCTCGATTGCCAATCGCTTTACATCCAAAGCCTTGGTCTAACACGGGGGCAAAACTCAGGTCGATATCATGAGCAATCAGTTCGGCCGCCATCAGCCAACCGCCCATTTGTGCCATCGCTTCCCCATTGGCCTGTTTGGCATATTCTGCCGCGGCGGGAATCAGAGAAAAACCCTCACGGAAACGCTGAACTCGCCCTCCCTCTTGGTCGACACCAATCAGAAAAGGACGTTTGACCACTTGGCGAATGGCAGAAGTGAGCGCCAACAGTTGTTCACTATCGTGATAGTTGCGGGTAAATAAGATCAATCCGCCAACGGATGGATGCTGTAAAATTTCTTTGTCTTCTGCATTCAGTTCATAACCTGCGACATCAACCCAAAGTGGCCCCATTTTTCTCTCCAAAATCGACGGAATATCTCAAACTCATCGAGGTTATTCCGAATGAATTTGCATTACAATGGTTTGCATGATGAAAACACAATGGAATTGAGTGTGAGCACAAAAGAGTTATATATCGGTGTCATGTCCGGCACGAGTATGGATGGGGTAGATTGTGCCCTCGTGGAGTTCGACCAAGAGCAAGTCCGCTTAATTGCCCACAGTGACTACCCGATGCCAGCAGATTTGCGCCAAAAACTGCTCTCCGTTTGCACCGGGCAAGCCACCAACTTAAAGCAGATTGGCGAACTTGATCACCGCCTCGGTCATCTTTTTGCCGATGCCGTGATGGATTTGCTCAGCCAAGCAGGCGTCGACACGAGCCAGATTCGCGCTATCGGTAATCATGGCCAAACGGTATTTCATCAACCGAATGGCGAGTTTCCTTTTACCACCCAATTGGGCGACGCCAACATTATTGCCACCCGCACCAACATTGACACCGTGGCAGATTTTCGTCGCAAAGACATGGCATTGGGCGGCCAGGGCGCCCCTTTGGTTCCGGCTTTTCATCAAAGTGTATTTGCGCTGCAAGATTCCACTACCGTGGTGTTGAACATCGGCGGGATTGCCAATATCTCAGTGCTCCACCCAACTCGCCCTGTTCTTGGTTACGACACAGGACCTGGGAATATGTTGATGGATGCTTGGTGTGAAACACACACACAACAGAATTACGACAAAGACGCACGGTTTGCTCTTCAAGGAGAGGTGAATGAGGCGTTACTGAATACGCTGTTGCAAGAGCCTTATTTGCATCAAGATGCCCCAAAGAGCACAGGGCGCGAGCTTTTCAATATGGAATGGTTGACAGCAAAACTGCAAGGGCAGAACTATCGAAGCGAAGATGTACAGCGCACCTTGTGTGAGTACACCGCCTTAACCATTAGTAAAGAAGTTGAGCGCTTTCGCTATGGTCCAACACCGCAGTTGCTGGTTTGTGGTGGCGGCGCACGTAACCCACTGTTGATGCAACGATTGCAGCAACAGCTGTCTCACTGGCAGGTCTCAACGACCGATGCAAAAGGGGTCAGTGGGGACTACATGGAAGCCATGGCGTTTGCTTGGTTGGCCTATCGCCACCTGCACCGCTTACCAAGCAATCTACCCGAAGTGACTGGCGCGAGCCGCTTGGCAAGCCTCGGTGTACTCTATTCCAAAGCCTAGATGAAATGCGGTGACGGGTCGATGCCTGTCACCGCGTGAAATTAGGCTTCTTGCACCTTGATCAAAGAGACTATCGTCTCGCCTTCTTTTGGCGAGAAGTTCGCACTGTTGTGGCAAATTTGCACACGCCCATTGGTATCCACCACAAACAGCGGCAATACGTAATTATTCGCGTGCGTCTCACGATAATCTGCGTACGTGTAGTTTTCACTGATCTTGGTGTGACGCACTTCCGCCCCTTGATTGATCAGACTGGCTAACTTTTTATAACTGATCGCTTCATCTAAGAATGGCAGCCCCTTGTAACCATCGGACACCGAATGTTTGTCACCCGAGCCATTGCCATTGGACTTATCGTATAAACAGAAAATCCGCTTATCACTGAAGTCGTTGAGAAAGTGCATACACGCCATAATGTTGAAGTAGCGATCAGGACTCAGCGCCACCACATGCCCGATGCCAATTAAGTTGAGGTACTCATCAGCATGGCTCGATACCGGATTCCCAAAGTAGTGATCCAAGCCTGCCATGCGTGCTTGACGAATGTAATCCCAGTTCGAATCCGTTAACACCACGCGGCAATCGTACTTGTTGATTGCCTGCGCTAATGTACGCGCGACATCGTTCGCACCGATGATCAAGAAACCTTTTGGAGCGGGTTCTGACACCCCTAGTGCCACCGCCACTGGCCGAGCCGTTGCACTTTGCAGCACCACAGTGCCAATAATCACCATAAAGGTAAGTGGCACTAACAACGCAGCCTCAGACATGCCGAGTGATTCTAACTTGATCGCAAATAACGACGAAATGGACGCGGCGACAATGCCACGCGGTGCCACCCAAGCCAGAAAGGCCTTTTCCTTACCATTAAGCGAGCTGCGCAGCGTCGCAAGATAGATAGAGACCGGGCGAGAGACAAACTGAATAAACGCGAATAAGACCAAGGCGCTGATGCCGAGTGTGTAAAAGTCTTCCGGCTGGATACGCGCCGCCAACAAAATGAACAAGCCAGTAATGAAGAGAATGGTGAGATGCTCTTTAAAGTGAAGAATATGCTTGATATCCACCCCTTTGGAGTTGGCTAACCACATCCCCATCACAGTGACCGTTAATAAACCCGATTCATGCTCCAGATGATTCGAGAGCGCAAACACGCCCAGCACTAAGCTTAAAACGGCAAACGGTTGTAGGTATTCAGGCAGCCAGCCACGGCGCAGTACCACCGCGAGAAACTGACCAAACAGAACGCCTAATCCAAGGCCAATGGCCAGAATCCACGCCAATACCACCAAACTGTGCGTTTCACTGCTGGAGACAATGAACTCATACACCATCACCACAAACAGAGCACCGAGCGGATCGATTAAAATCCCTTCCCAACGTAAAATATTGGAGAGGCGCGTCGATGGCCTAACGGTGCGCAGCAGCGGCACAATCACCGTTGGTCCGGTGACCACGGTCAAGCTACCAAACAACAACGCAAGCGGCCAATCAAACCCCAGCAGATAGTGAGTTGCGGTACTGGTTAACCCCCATGAAACCACCGCACCGAGTGTAACTATGCTCCAAACGGTGTTACTGACACCGCGTATTTCGCGAAAGTTCAGCGTTAAGCTGCCTTCAAACAGAATCACAGCGACCGCTAATGACACCATAGGAAAAAGCAAATCTCCCAAAAGCAGCTCTGGCTGAAGCCAGCCACTCACCGGCCCAACCAATAAGCCCGCCACCAATAAAAATAGAATTGCAGGCAGTTTTAACCGCCAAGCAAACCACTGACAAGCAAGCCCTATTACCCCTATACCAGCAAGCCATAATGCGGTTGTTTCGGTTTGCATATCCGTTGCCTCATCCGTTGGGTTAATTAGTTTTGGTATTCATTCCAACCACGCTGCCATTCCATGCGGAATTTTTGTGCTTGCTCTGTCCCTTCACAAACACCTTCATAGTATTGACCAGAGAGTCCCATCTGATAGGCAAAATCGGGGTTACAATATTCCGCTACCCCTTCAAGGTAACCTTGTTCATAGTCACTTTTGTTCACTTCACCTAACTCCACCAACGCTTTATAGCTACGCTGAGTGTGTCCTGCGATACCATCTTGATAACCAATTTGCTGCCAATCGCCTTGCTGAGCGAGTTGCTCTGTTGAAGCGACGCAACCCGCCAGCAGAAACACGGCCAATCCTAGCGCACTTGTTTTCATTCCATTTCCTTAACTGATTGTTTGTGCAAATACATTATCATCAAAACAGCGAATATGCCGCTCGTGCACAAAAAATAGTTTTGTTCCGACCATTGAGCAAACGTTAAAACCACTTAATTGGCCCATCGACCACTCAACTCGATATTCGACCACTGACTTCATCACCGAATGCATCTCGCCAAACCACGCTTTACTATCCATCCTGAGCTTAATTAATTATCCAAGGACAAATTGCTATGATGTGGTTTCTTACCTGTGTCGCAGCCCTGATTGGCGGATACTTCATCTACGGTGCTTTCGTTGAGAAAGTATTTGGTATCAATGAAAATCGCCGTACCCCTGCCCATACAAAAACCGACGGCGTTGACTATGTGCCAATGTCGACCCAAAAAGTCTACTTAGTGCAACTCCTTAACATTGCTGGCGTTGGCCCTATCTTTGGTCCAATCATGGGTGCCCTATACGGCCCTGCGGCGATGCTTTGGATTGTTGTCGGCTGTATCTTCGCTGGTGCAGTACACGATTACTTCTCTGGCATGCTTTCTGTGCGTAACGGTGGTGCTTCTGTACCGACCATCACAGGTCGCTACCTTGGCAATGGCGCGAAACACTTTATGAACATTTTTGCCATTGTCTTGCTGCTGCTTGTTGGTGTGGTATTCGTTTCCGCCCCGGCTGGCATGATCACCAATCTGATCAATGACCAAACCAGCTTCTCTGTGAGCATGACAACCATGGTGGTGGTGATTTTTGCTTACTACATCATCGCGACCATCGTACCGGTTGATAAAATCATCGGTCGCTTCTACCCACTGTTTGGTGCGTTACTGATTTTCATGTCTGTTGGTCTGATGACGGCGATTGCATTCTCTTCTGAGCACACGGTGATGGGTGATTTCCAAGTCAGCGACATGTTCACTAACTTGAACCCGAATGATATGCCTCTGTGGCCAGCTCTGTTCATCACTATTGCTTGTGGTGCGATCTCTGGCTTCCACGCAACGCAATCACCTTTGATGGCTCGTTGTATGGAAAATGAGAAAAACGGCCGCTTTGTCTTCTACGGCGCGATGATTGGTGAAGGTGTTATCGCACTGATCTGGTGTGCTATCGCACTCTCGTTCTTCGGCACACTTGAAGGACTAGCAGAAGCGGTGAAAAACGGTGGCCCTGGCAACGTGGTTTACAGCGCATCATTTGGTCTGCTTGGCGTATTTGGTGGCGTGATTGCCTTCCTAGGTGTGGTGATTCTGCCTATCACTTCGGGTGACACGGCGTTCCGCTCTAGCCGTTTGATTCTTGCTGAATACTTCAACATGGAACAGAAAACCCTACGTAACCGCCTGTTGATGGCCGTACCACTGTTCGTACTGGGTGGCATTCTGACTCAAGTCGATTTCGGCATCATCTGGCGCTACTTCGGTTTTGCCAACCAAACCACCGCAGTCATGATGTTGTGGACAGCATCAGCTTACCTACTGCGTCACAACAAGCTACATTGGATCACCACAGTGCCCGCTTTCTTCATGACAACGGTTTGTGTGACCTTTATCCTCAACAACAGCGCGCTGGGCTTTGGTTTGCCAATGCAACTCTCCACCATTGCTGGCGTAATCTTCGCGGCAGCGGTAACCGGTTACGTGATTAAAACATCAAAAGGCAAAGGCGAAACGGACCTTGCCGATGAGGAAAAACCTCAAGGCGTCACTGAAACCGCGTAATCAATCCACCTTTGCTTGCTAAACCCAACAGAGCCTGCCAAGTGTAGGCTCTGTTTTTATCCACTAAACTCAGGCAGACTAACGCTTTCTCACTTTCGGTGTTGTCAATAATCGTGACTCACAAACGCTGATGCCACCGACAACAAACAGTAGCCACGAAGAGGCAATATGGAACTGGTGATTTCACTGCTACAACAGATGTGTGTCTATCTTGTTTTAGCCTATATGCTCAGCAAGACCCCCATCATCTTACCACTGCTGAACATCTCATCGCGTTTGAGCCACCGCGTTCTGTGCTACTTATTGTTTTCCGCCTTCTGTATCTTGGGCACCTACTTTGGTTTACACATCAATGACGCCATAGCCAATACTCGTGCAATTGGGGCAGTCATGGGCGGCTTGTTTGGCGGGCCGATTGTGGGCTTTGCCGTGGGATTAACCGGTGGTTTACATCGCTACACCTTAGGAGGATTCACCGATTTAGCCTGCGCGATTTCGACCACAGCGGAAGGCTTGATTGGTGGCTTGCTGCATATCTATCTAATCAAGAAAAACAAAGGTGCCCAACTGTTCAACCCCTCCGTGGTGTTTAGCATCACCTTCGTCGCCGAAATAATACAAATGATCATTTTGCTGGTGGTCGCTAAGCCCTTTGATCAAGCGTACAGCCTCGTTTCGACCATTGCCGCCCCCATGATCATTGCCAACTCGGTGGGTGCCGCGTTGTTTATGAGCATTTTACAAGACAGAAAAACCATCTTTGAAAAGTACTCCGCCACCTTTTCGCGTCGGGCATTGACCATTGCGGATCGCTCTGTGGGTATCTTGCACACGGGCTTTAACAGTGCCAACGCAGAAAAAATCGCCCGCATTATTTATGAAGAAACCAATGTGGGCGCGGTTGCGATCACCGACCAAGAGAAGATTCTCGCGTTTGTCGGCATTGGGGATGATCACCACAAGCCTAATACGCCCATTTCGTCGCAAAGCACCCTTGATTCGATGAGTCAAAACGCCATCATTTATCTCGATGGTAGCGAGCGTCCATATCAATGCTCTCTCGCTTCCGACTGTAAATTAGGCTCGGCACTGATCATTCCACTACGAGCAGGCAAAGAGGTGGTGGGAACCATTAAGCTGTACGAGCCAAAGCGCAAGTTGTTTTCAACCATTAATATGTCGATGGCCGAAGGCATTGCCCAACTGCTTTCCAGCCAAATTCTCTATGGCGATTATCAGCAACAACAAACGCTGCTGACGCAATCGGAGATTAAGCTGCTGCATGCTCAAGTGAATCCGCATTTCTTATTCAACGCGCTAAACACGATTAGCGCGGTGATTCGTCGCGATCCTGACAAAGCACGTGAACTGATTCAAAATTTGTCACACTTCTTTCGCAGCAACTTAAAACAGAACATCAACACCGTCACACTGAAAGAAGAGCTGGCGCATGTGAATGCCTACCTCAGCATTGAAAAAGCACGTTTTGCTGACCGCCTAGAGATAGAGATTGATATCACGCCAGAGCTGTTCGACACAAAACTGCCCAGCTTTACCTTGCAGCCTTTGGTGGAAAACGCCATTAAGCATGGTATTTCAAATATGCTTGAGGGAGGACGGGTGCGCATTTACAGCCAATCTTGTGAGCAAGGTGATGTCATCGTGGTCGAAGATAATGCAGGTAGCTATCAGCCCCCAGCAGAAAATCATTCAGGACTGGGAATGGAAATAGTCGATAAACGGCTGACGCACCATTTTGGGCGTGACTCAGCACTAAAAATCGAGGCGAAAGAGCATCAATTTACTAAAATGAGCTTTATCATTCCCCGCAGCCATCACACTGCAATTTAGCCAACAAGGTAGTAAACGGATGTTGACCGCACTGGTAATCGACGATGAACCTTTTGCTCGCGAAGAGCTTACAGACCTGCTTAGCGAAACAGGTGACATTGATGTGATTGGCGACGCCGCCAACGCGATTGTCGGCTTAAAGAAAATTAATGAGTTAAAACCGGATGTGGTGTTTCTCGATATTCAGATGCCGCAAGTCACGGGCATTGAACTGCTGGGCATGATGGATCCCGACACCATGCCTTACGTGGTGTTTGTCACCGCCTACGATCAATACGCCATCCAAGCCTTTGAAGATAATGCGTTTGATTACCTACTCAAGCCCGTTGATCCGGAACGCTTACGTAAAACGGTTAAACGTCTAAGTAAAGCCGCCAGTCATTCCGCCTTGAGCCAGCACATCGCCAGTTTAGCCCCAGAGACCCTCGATCAAATTCCCTGTATTGGTCACAACCGCATTGTGATCATGGCGACAGAGAGCGTTGAATGCGCCTACAGCGACATCAGTGGTGTGCATGTGCGCTCAGCCAGCCAAACCGCCAGTACTCAGCTCACCTTAAAAGTTCTGGAAGAAAAAACCTCATTGGTGCGCTGCCACCGCCAATACCTGATCAGTATTAAAGCCATCAGCGAGATCAAACTGCTGGAAAATGGGTTAGCGGAAATCATCACTAAAACTGGATTTGAAGTGCCCGTCAGTCGCCGCTACCTGAAATTGCTCAAAGAGATGCTGGGACTCAGCCATTAAAAATGGCGATACTGAGATCGCCATTAGTAGGGTCTATTGACCTTAGGTATTCAAATCAGGGTGACTCGTTAGTCAATCTGCTTAATTTGCAGCTCTTTAGGCACTTCAAAGAACATGTTCTCTTCACGGCCTAGCACTTCTTCAACCGATTGAGCACCCAACTCTTTAATGCGAGTTAGGATTTGATTGACCAGTTCTTCTGGTGCAGAGGCCCCTGCCGTTACGCCCACTTTGACTTTGCCATCAAACCATTGTGGCTCAATGTCTTGCGGACAATCTGTTAAGTAAGCAGGTGTGCCTAGTTTTTCCGCCAACTCTTTTAGTCGGGTCGAGTTTGAGGAGTTCTTTGAACCAACTACCACTACCACGTCGACATCTTTCGCCAATTCACGCACCGCATCCTGGCGGTTTTGTGTCGCATAGCAGATATCGTCTTTGCGTGGGCCTTGGATCTCTGGGAAAACTCGACGCAACTCATCAATCACGTCCGCGGTTTCATCCACCGATAAGGTCGTTTGGCTTACGTAGTGCAAGTTGCTCGGATCTTTAACAATGGCTTTCAAGCCAAGTACATCTTCCGGTTTTTCTACAAGGTACATGCCACCCTGCAAGCTGGCATATTGACCCATGGTGCCTTCTACCTCTGGGTGGCCCGCATGGCCGATCAGCACCACTTCCATATGCTTACGGCTGGCTCTCGCCACTTCCATATGCACTTTCGTCACCAATGGGCATGTCGCATCAAACACAGTTAGCGCACGCTCTTTGGCTTCCTGACGCACCGCTTGAGACACGCCATGAGCAGAGAAAATAACAATATTGTCGTCTGGCACTTCATGCAACTCTTCGACAAAGATCGCGCCGCGCTGCTTTAAGCCTTCCACCACAAAACGGTTGTGCACCACTTCATGGCGTACGTAGATAGGCGGTTGATACAGTTCCAGTGCACGCTCAACAATACTGATGGCACGGTCGACACCCGCACAGAATCCACGTGGGTTCGCTAACAAGATTTTCATTTCATTGCTCATGGTAGTTTTCTTTTCGCTGGCTATTCTACTGACAAAATTTCAACTTCAAAAGTCACATCTTGGCCTGCAAGTGGGTGATTGAAATCCACCGTCACTGAATCACCAGCAATTTCAGTAATGATGCCAGGGATCTCCATGCCATCCGGCCCACTGAACGCCATGATGGTGCCGACTTCCACTTGCGCTTCGCCAACAAATTTCGAGCGGTCCATATGATGAATATGGTCTGGGTTAGGCATGCCAAAAGCGTCCGCTGCTTTTAGCTCAATCGCTTTGTTTTCCCCTACCGTGAGACCAAGCAAACACTGCTCAAAATTCTCACTTAAACTGCCATCGCCCATAACAAACTTCGCGGGTTTGCCCATATTGTGCGTGCTGTCTGCGACAGAACCGTCTTTCATTTTTATCGTAAAATGCAGTGTGACTGCGGAATTATTATTGATTGTACTCACGTTACTGCTTCCTTGAGGTCATTATTGTTTTTGTTGGTGTATACCCTAAATAGTGGGAGTTGCGGCTAGGCGACAAGATAATTCATCCCTATGAGCATAATGCGCTATGTAATTAGGGCGGCTGGCGTACCGGGAAATTATCGCAGTCAACAACGCTGCAGCTTCAAATATGACGGGTATACTAAAAAGCGTCGCCAGAATCAACCGACGACGCTTAGGGTTATTCGCGATCTCGCAAAGATTACTTCTCTTCTTCCTTTTTCCGGAAGCCATCGAGAATGATCATCGCCGCGCCAAGACAAATTGCCGTGTCGGCTAAGTTGAACGCAGGCCAATGGTAAGTACCCCAGTAAAAGTCGAGGTAATCCACCACAAAGCCATGCACCATGCGATCAAACACGTTGCCAATCGCACCACCAATGATCATGGCATAAGCGACATTATTCCATTTTTCTGCCGCTGGTAGCTTGCTCATCCAGTAGGTCAATAGACCCGTGACCACAAAAGCAATACCGGTAAATAACCAGCGTTGCCAACCGGCTTGATCGCTCAAAAAGCTAAATGCGGCACCGTAGTTATGCACATAGAGCAGGTTAAAGAAAGGCAAAACCTCAATGCGATTTGCCCAGCCATACCCCATGTTTTCCATCACAATGAATTTAATACCGATATCGGCTAAAAACACCACCAGTGCCAGCCACAACCAACGTACACCCGTTTGTTTGAATATCTGCGCTTTACCGCTCATCTTTCTTCCTAAAAATAACCCCAGTCGATACTGGGGCTATAAAATTTAAAAAAAGTTCAATCGTATTAAAGAGACCGATTAAGCGAACTTACGCGCTTCGCCTTCACCATCCACGTTCGACACACAACGGCCACAAATCTTCTCGTGACCTTCAATGGTGCCTACGTCTGGAGTGTGGTGCCAACAACGGTCACACTTCTCAGCTTCCGTTGCACGAACTGCGACGAACAGACCTTCGATGTCGGTGGCTTGCGCAGCATCTGATTTCTCGCTCAGTGGTTTCACTGTTGCGGCAGACGTGAGCAGAACAAAGCGCAGTTCATCTTCCAGCTTGTTGATTTTCGCCGCTAGGGCATCGTCAGCAAATAGAGTCAATTCTGCTTGTAGAGAACCACCAATGGTTTTATCACTACGTGCCGCTTCCAGCAGTTTGTTCACCGCACCACGCACTTTCTGCATTTCAGACCAGAATGCGTTGTTCAGTTCTTCACCTTCAGCAAGACCAAACAGACCATCGAACCACTCACCGGTGAAGACGAACTTGTCACGGCTTTCTCCACTAGGAAGAGAAGCTGGCATTTGATTCCAGATTTCATCGGCAGTGAACGACATAATCGGAGCCATCCAACGAACCAAGGCTTCTACGATGTAGTACAGCGCAGTTTGGCAGCTACGTTGCGCGTGACCACCCAGTTTGGCGGTGTACTGACGGTCTTTGATCACATCAAGATAGAATGAACCCATCTCGATAGAACAGAAGTGCATCAAGCGCTGTGTGACTGCGTGCGTATTGTACTCATCGTACGCTTTAACAATTTCATTTTGCGCCGCCAGTGCACGACCAACTGCCCAACGGTCAAGCGCGACCATCTCTTCAACTGGCACGATATCCGTTTCAGGATTAAAGCCGTTCAAGTTAGCAAGGAAGAAGCGCGCAGTGTTACGAATACGACGGTAAGCGTCGGCTGAACGTTTTAAGATTTCATCAGAAACCGCAACTTCACCCGTGTAGTCTGTAGAAGCAACCCATAGACGCAGGATGTCTGCACCCAATTTGTTGGTGACATCTTTTGGCGCAACCACGTTACCGATCGATTTCGACATTTTACGACCATGGCCGTCAACCACGAAACCATGCGTCAATACTTGCTTGTAAGGCGCTTTGCCTTTCATCGCAATAGAAGAGATCAATGAAGATTGGAACCAACCACGGTGTTGGTCTGAACCTTCAAGGTACATATCTGCTTCCGCACCGTTGAACTCTTCACGTTTGTCTACCACTGCGTAGTGTGTTACGCCGGAATCAAACCAAACGTCTAGGGTATCCAGGACTTTCTCATATTGAGCTGCGTCATCACCCAGCAATTCCGCTGCATCGATATCCCACCATGCTTGAATGCCTTTTTGCTCCACCACTTGAGCGACTTTTTCAATCAGCTCAGACGTGTTTGGATGCAGCTCTGCGGTTTCTTTGTGCACGAACAGGGCAATTGGCACACCCCAAGTACGTTGACGTGAGATACACCATTCAGGACGACCTTCGATCATCCCTTCGATACGGCTTTGACCCCACTCAGGCATCCACTGAACACCTTTGATAGACTCAAGCGCTTTAGCACGCAGGCCAGCTTGGTCCATAGAAACGAACCATTGAGGAGTTGCACGGAAGATGATCGGCGTTTTATGGCGCCAGCAATGTGGGTAGCTGTGCTCGTAAGCGTGGTGATGCAATAGCGCGCCTTTTTCTTTTAGCGTTTCTACTACAGCGTCATTCGCTTTAAATACGTGCTGACCAGCAAATAGTTCTGTGTCTGGTAGGTAAACACCGTTTGAGCCCACTGGGTTTGCCACTTCTAGGTTGTACTTTTGGCCAACCGCAAAGTCTTCCTGACCGTGGCCAGGCGCAGTGTGAACCACACCAGTACCTGAGTCAGTCGTCACGTGATCACCAAGGATCGCCGGAACAGTGAAATCGTAGAATGGGTGTTGGAACTGAGTAAGCTCAAGATCCGCACCTTTGGCAAAACCAAGGTTATGGAAGTGCTCGATACCCGCACGATCCATCACGTCTTTCGCCAATTCCGCCGCAACGATAATACGCTCAGGGTTGTCACCCTCAACTTGGATAAGCACGTACTCAAGATCATCACGCAGACACACTGCGCGGTTTGCAGGAAGTGTCCAAGGCGTAGTTGTCCAGATGACGATGGAAACGTCACCCTGACCTTGATGGCCTTCATTCAAAGAGAATTTCGCTAATAGTGCAGCTTCGTCAGCAGCCTTAAAGCGCACATCAATAGAAGGAGACACTTTGTTCTTGTACTCAACTTCTGCTTCTGCCAATGCAGAACCACAATCGGTACACCAATGAACAGGTTTGAAACCTTTCAATAAGTGACCGTTATCAGCGATCTGACCAAGCGCACGGATGATGTTGGCTTCCGTCGTGAAGTCCATGGTGCGGTAAGGTTTATCCCACTCACCCATGATGCCAAGACGTTTAAAGCTCTCTTTTTGACCTTCTACTTGGCCTGCTGCGTATTCACGACATTTTTCACGGAACTCAGCAGCCGTCACTTTTTGACCTGGCTTACCCACTTTTTTCTCTACCATCAATTCAATTGGCAGACCGTGGCAGTCCCAACCTGGAACGTAAGGTGCGTCAAAACCTGAAAGTGTTTTGGATTTAATAATAATGTCTTTAAGAATCTTGTTTAGTGCGTGACCAATGTGAATATCACCGTTTGCATATGGAGGACCATCGTGCAACACAAATGATTTCTTGCCTTTTTTCGCTTTACGGATTTCACCGTAAAGGTCTTCTTGATACCAACGCTTTAGCATTTCTGGCTCACGTTTAGCCAGATCGCCGCGCATCGGAAACCCTGTTTCAGGTAAGTTCAGGGTATCTTTATACTCACTCATCGATTCTTAATTCCGTTATATTGGGCGAAAGTTAGACATTATGTTGTTCGGTGGAATAAACCGTTCAACGCTTTAGCTGACGCAGCCACACCCTTGCTGCCTCAGCATCCAATTCAATTTGCTGTTTGAGTGCGTCAAAAGACTCAAACTTCTTTTCATCACGCAGTTTATGCAAAAGTACCACTTCTAACTGCTTGCCATACAAGTTGGCTTGAAAGTCGAATAAATGTACCTCTAACTGCTGACGCACGCCGTTAACCGTCGGTCTTTGGCCAATATTGGCCACACCACCAATCGGTTTGTTATCCAAGCCTAACGCTTGAACGACATACACGCCAGAGACGGGAGAAACACAGCGTTTTAGCGGAATATTGGCGGTAGGAAAACCTATCGTCCTGCCTAATTTACGGCCATGTGAAACACGTCCGCTAATGCTGTAATCCCGCCCTAACATTTGAGCGGCAACCGCTAGCTGATCGTGAGCAAGCGCTTCACGAATGGCGGTACTACTAACTCTTAACTGCGCTAAACAGAAGCTTTGGGTATTCACTACGGTGAAACCGTATTTTTTGCCCGCTTCTTGCAGCATGGCAAAATTGCCTTGTCTTGCTTTACCAAAACAAAAGTCATCGCCAACAACGAGAAACTTAACACCCAAACGCTCAACCAACAAGTCGCGAATAAAGGCATCCGCATCTAAGGAAGCGAAATGACGATTAAAGTTGACGCACAACAATCGGTCGATCTCAAGCTTACCCAATTGGACAAACTTATCGCGTAAACGCGTTAAGCGCGCAGGGGCTTTCTCTTTGGCAAACAGCTCTAAAGGCTGAGGTTCAAATGTCATCACGACAGAAGGTAACGACATTTCCCTAGCTCGCAGAGAGACTTGACGCAACACTTCTTGGTGCCCTAAATGCACACCATCAAAGTTACCTATGGTCAATACACAGCCGCGATGCTGTGGTTTTATATTGTGTATACCTCGTATCAGTTCCATTTGGATACAGCGAAATGCCTCTGTTTTCGTTTTATGCAGTGTCAAACTGGCGGATTATATACCAATCCACCTTACTCTGTCCCAGCTTTTAGGTCTTTTACCCGAATCCCGAGTAAAAAGGCACAAGCAACGTACGCCAATGCGCCAAAGCCGATCAACATCGTCAGCATTGCGGCACGATGGGCGGTGGTCCACTCAAGCCAAACACTCATCTCATCAAGTTGCCACAAAATCGCCGCCACCATCACCGCACCAGAAACCACTAAACGACTGATAAATAAAAACGTACGTCGAGAGATTTTATAAACACCAGCGATATGCAAACCTCGGTACAACAGTGCCATGTTAACAAAGGCAGACAAAGCGGTCGCGATAGCCAAACCAACATAACCATAGAACCAAGCAAAAATGGCGTTAAACACCATGTTGGTCAGCATAGCAACAATGCCATATTTCACTGGCGTTTTAGTGTCTTGACGAGAATAGTAGCCAGGCGCGAGTACCTTAATCAGCATAAAATTCAACAACCCAGAAGCGTACGCCAAAAGAGACAGAGAGGCTTGATGCACATCTTGTGGGGTAAACTCACCACGCATAAACAGCACCATCAGCATTGGCTTGGCCAATACCATCAAACCGAGCATTGCTGGAATGCCTAGTAAGGTGACCATGCGAACCCCCCAATCCATGGTATGGGCAAAACCCTCGCTGTGTGCATCCACATGTTTGCGAGAAAGCGCAGGAAGGATCACCGTCGCAATGGCAATACCAAATAGGCCCAATGGGAACTCAAGCAAACGATCAGAATAGTAAAGCCATGAAATCGAACCAGTTTGCAGGAAGCTGGCAATAAAGGTATCAAACAATAAGTTAATTTGACTGACCGATACCCCAAATAAAGCGGGGATCATCAAGGTACGGATTTTAACCACGCCCGGATCGCGCCAACCCCACTTCGGTTTGACTAAAACCCCCGCTTTAATAAGGAAGGGCATTTGAAAAAGAAACTGTACTAAACCACCCAGAAACACCCCTATCGCCAAACCCACTTCAGGTTGAGCCATGATCGGTGATATGTACCATGCACAGAGAATGATCATCACGTTGAGAAAAACGGGTGTAAATGAGGACACCGCGAATTTGCCCATGGTATTGAGAATCGCACCAGACAAGGCAACAAAGGTGATAAACCAAAGATAAGGAAAGGTGATTTTGAGCATAAAGCTGGCAAGCTCAAATTTTTCCGCGGCTGGCCCACCATGTAACCAATCAATAAACCATCCCGCGCCAAACAATGCCGTGACAACGCCAGAACCGAGCACCCCTAAAATCGTCACGACGGAAACGATCACTCCGAGCGTCCCTGATGCTTTAGCGATGAGATCCCGTGTTTTGTTTAGATCGCCACTGGCGTGGTATTCCGTCAGTACTGGCACAAAGGCTTGAGAGAACGCTCCCTCAGCAAAAAGTCTTCTTAAGAAATTCGGAATTTTGTTGGCAAAGAAAAATACGTCGGCACTGGCACCTGCGCCCATTAAATTGGCGACAACCACATCGCGCACTAAGCCTAAAACACGAGAAACCAACGTCATAGCGCTGACGATCATGCCGGACTTGAGTAGTCGTTTACTCACTGTAACCTCGAAATATCACCGTAGCTTAACTTTTATCCGTCTTTTGTTAGGACAGACGCGGATATTTATTAGCATTGGTCTAAAAATGCTGATAGAATCCCCGCCATCTTAACCGCGATGCCCTTTCTTACCAAAACTTGTTTTGGTCGCGATGGGGTTTTTGCACAAATCATTTGACAATCGGGCATAAATGAGGGATATTCCTCGCCCTTAAATTGTCACCGAACTAAAGTTTTTGGGAGTTAGACCCTTGGCAAATAACAAATCTGCTAAGAAGCGCGCTATCCAAGCTGAGAAACGTCGTCAGCACAATGCTAGCCGTCGTTCAATGATGCGCACTTACATGAAAAAAACTGTTGCTGCAATCGCTGCTGGCGATAAAGAAGCTGCAACTGCTGCATTCGCTGTAGTTACACCGATCCTAGACCGCATGGCGACTAAAGGCCTTATTCACAAGAATAAAGCAGCTCGTCACAAGTCTCGTTTCGCTGCACAAATCAAAGCTCTTTAATAGAGTCTCGATTCAGTGAAAAAAGCCGGCTTTATGCCGGTTTTTTTATTGCTATCAAATTACCCATATAAAAAAGCTGGCTTGTAAGCCAGCTTTTCTTTTCTACACGGCACGCAAAAGCATTATTCTTCGCAATAAAGACTGTGCAGCAGTTTAATCATTGCTTTTACTTCTTCACTTTTCAGAGTGTAGTAAACCGTTTGTGCTTCTTTACGCGTGGTCACCAAACCATCACGACGCAACCATGCCAGATGCTGAGACAATGCAGACTGACTTAATTGCAATTTGGCACAAAGTTCCCCGACCGATAGCTCTTGATTGTGTAGCATGCATAAGATTTGCAGGCGTCTTTCATTGGCCATGGCTTTGAGTAATACGACAGCTTTAGCAGAATTCTGCTCCATATCTTTTAAGTTCATGTGTTGGTCCTCTAGCTACAACTCACATGTCCCAACGGTTGTTGCAGATAGTTGTGTTAAACAATTTTATAATTTAGGTTTATATTTTTGTAGATAGTAATCTATTTGGGGTATTCAAGGGAACGGTTTCATTCAAACAATTGGCTAAAATCTGCGTCACATACATTCTTTACTGCGGGATGTTGAATCATACGCTCAGCAAAGATCACGTAATACTCTTCTTTGAGATCGTCAACATGGCCAATGAGTTGTAAAGTCAGATCTTCTTCGATTTCTGAGATATAGACGGTCGGGGCAAGGAAAATGACGTCATCATGGTAGCGAGCAAAGGCTTTCATTAGGGCCACATCATCAAATTCCCCTAAGACATCAGGTTGAATCCCTTGGCGATCAAACCACTGTAAAACCTTACGCCCCATCGCTGTTCGGCTCCCAGGAATCAACAGTTTTTTCTGCTCCAAAATTGCGGGAAATTCAGCATTATCTATTTTGGTGGAAGAGAAGAAACTCATGCTCGACTCACCCAGTTTCTTACTATATAGGCCGGGACTTTGTGTCGAGTCGACAGGACAATCAGACAGAATCATGTCGAGCTTGTGTTGTGCCAAACGTTCCAGCAGCAATTCGTGCGTCGATTCGTAACAACATAAGTGGATTTTTTTGTCTTGAGGTACAGTGGTTTTCAGCACCTTACTCACTAGCCGTTTTGACAACGCATCAGCAACACCGACTTCAAATAGAATATTGGCATGCTGGCTATAGTTGACGATATCGAGCATTTCGTAACTTAAACCGAACATACGGTCAGCGTATTTGAATACCAATTGCCCAAGCTCAGTGGGTTCAACGGTACGGCCGTTTCGCTTTGTCAGCTTGCCTTTCATGCGATCTTCTAGCGCTTTGATCTGTCCAGTCACCGTTTGTGGCGTGAGAAACAGCGCGTCTGCCGCTTTAGTAACGGAACCTTGCTTACAAACCATCCAGAAATAGTAGAGGTGATTATAATTGAGATGTGACATAACCCTTCCTTAAAAGAAACCACTGCCGTCCCTGAGAACGTGACAAATATGACAGACGTCGCCAATTATATCGAAAAAACCGAATTTAAAACGCAATAACATTAAAAAAAACAGAACCAATCAATTTCATATTGTCATATTTTGTGACATACCACCCACTAATTGAACCAAAAAACAACCGCTTGAGATGAAGTAAAAAACAACTAAAAATCAAAAACTTAATGATGAGTTATTTTTATTTCAGCAAATTAATCCGAGCTCAACGGTGAAAATATCCAGATGACACCGAATTGTCATATTACTGAAATATTTCATCTCTAGTATCGGCCTCAGTTTCAACAACAGACCAAACTGAGATTTAGACGGTCAATGGAGAAAATTATGATGAACCAAGCTACTACGGCAGCAACGCCAATTTCGAGCACAACTCGTTGGCTTCGCTGGGCTAACTTGGCATTCATGTTATACCTGCTACTTTTAGCAGTATCTATGGTAGGTAGTGGTTTTAAACTGGCTACTGGCGATCAAGCTAAAGTACTTTTTGAGTTTGCCTCACACCCTGTTGCGGGCCTAATGATTGGTCTTGTGGCGACAGCTCTTATTCAATCTTCCAGTACTGTGACCTCGATTATCGTCGGTTTGGTCGCTGGTGGCTTACCAGTAGAAACTGCAATCCCTATGGTTATGGGTGCAAACATTGGCACCACAGTAACAAACACCTTGGTTTCTCTTGGCCACGTACGCTGTAAAGAAGAATTCAAGCGCGCTTTTGCAAGTGCGACAATTCACGATTTCTTCAACCTACTTGCGGTTGCCATCTTCCTTCCTTTGGAAATGATGTTCGGCATTCTAGAGAAAGTGTCTCACTGGCTTGTGTCACCACTATTGAACACGGGTGATATGAGCATGAAAGGGTTTGACTTCATCAAGCCAATTACCAAACCTGTCGTAAGTGCAGTGAAAGGTCCACTAAGCACATTTGGTGATACTTTTGCAGGTGTTGCGCTGATTGTACTGGGTATCGCTACCATCTTCGTTGCTATCACGGTGATGGGTAAATTGATGAAGAGCCTAATGGTTGGCCGCGCTCGTGACATCCTGAAGAACGCAATTGGCCGCGGTCCTATCCACGGTATCGTGTCAGGCTCTATCGTAACGGTGTTGGTTCAGTCTTCATCAACAACAACCAGCTTAATGGTTCCACTCGTTGGTACTGGTGTACTGAAAGTACGTGATGTTTACCCATTCACTCTGGGTGCGAACATTGGTACTTGTATTACCGCACTGCTTGCAGCAACGGCAGTTTCTGGTGAGTTTGCTGTGTTTGCACTACAGATTGCTCTCGTCCACTTAACCTTTAACGTGTTAGCAACTCTGTTCATCTTTGGTATTCCGTTCTTACGCGAAATCCCAATTAAAGGTGCAGAATTCATTTCAGAGATGGCGATTAAGAACAAAGCGGTGGTTGCTGGGTACCTACTTGCAGTATTCATCTTCATCCCAGGGTCGATTCTGGCACTAACGGCATAGAACATTGAAATACCGGAAAAGGAGAGCAAATTGCTCTCCTTTTTTGTTGCTGAAGCAAAGGTTTTCATTGGCAAAAATCGTTGGCTGATACACACTGAAGAAAAACAGCGGTGTACGCAATGATGGAACATAAAGAGAACCAACAACGGTTAGAAGCGGCAAGAAAGATTGACGACCAACTTTCTCTACTTGTTGAAAACATAGACATTTTGAGCAGTGTCACGCCGCAAAACTACAAGGAAGAGCGGCAGCTCTTTTTTGATAATCGCTTTTCCATTGAACCCAGCTTTACCTACAAAGATCAAACGTTTGATGTTCATCAAGCTAAGCGAAATCTTTACTCTCTTCCCATTGAAAACATCGACAGCGTGAAGCTACGTGCTCTGTACGCGGAAGTGATCCAGTCTTATGCAGACAAACTCGATCAACTTTGTTCCATCGGTAATGCGGAGTTTCTCTATAACTCACTGCGTTATTATGGTGAACCGAGCAGCAAAGATATCCGTAATGCCAATTTTTTATTGCATCTTCCCATTGAAGAAGAAGCCTCCCAGCGCCACGATTGCCATGAAATCGCCGCCTTTATGCAGCAGTTTTGTCAGGATCATGGCTATACAGGGGAGATTGAGATCAACAACAGCATGATTGCTAATGCGCTGGTCTCGGGAACCAAAGTGAAAATTAATGCTTCGGCCAGCATCACCACGAAAGAGATGCACGCTCTTGCCCATCATGAACTCGGTGTTCACTTGCTTACGACGTTGAACGGGCGAGCCCAGCCGTTGAAATTACTCAGCTTGGGTTGCCCAGTAAATACGACCACACAAGAAGGATTGGCTATTCTCTGTGAGTTTCTCTCTGGGCATTTTAGTCTCAAACGCCTTAGAACCTTGGCTCTTCGAGTTATTGCTGTCGAATCGATGATCAAAGATCGAGATTTTCGCAATACCTTTTTACTGCTCAAAGAGCAGTATAAAACGGATGACATGACAGCATTTACGATTACGGCTCGCGTCTATCGTGGCGGTGGTTATACCAAGGATTATCTCTATCTACGCGGCTTTAGAGAAATCCTCAATGCCTATGATCAGCTCGGCGACGATTTTAATTTGTTGCTCGCAGGCAAAACAGAAATACGCTATTTCTCCACCATCAAGTCGCTGGTCGCAGATGGCCTCATTCAGCCACCAAAATTCATTAGCCCAGCCATCGCCAAACCCGCCCCAGCGGATCCTATCTATAAATTTGTCGCCAATGCGCTCAAATAGCACAAACGCTGTAGGTAACAAAAAAGGGCTCTAGGAGCCCTTTTCAACCATCGTGATGTTATACCGAGAATGGGTACTGGATTGGGTCATGATGTTCATACCCTTCTACCCAGAAATCATCCAAAGTGACCCAAGTTTCCAGATCTTCCAAAGATTTGATCTCAGGGTTGATGTGGAACGTTGGCGCTTGTAACGGTTCTCGCTTGAGTTGCACATCACGCATCAGTGCTAACTGATCTTCATAGATATGTGCATTAACAATCTTATGGAATGCTTGGCCCGGTTTCTTGCCCGTAATCTGTGCCATGATCGCCAAGAACACATACACCTGGACCATGTTGAAATTCAGCCCCAGTGGCACGTCACACGAACGTTGTGTGCTATTGAGGTATAACGTATCACCCAGCAATGAGAAGTGATGACTGTACATACAAGGGCGCAAACAACCCATATGAAATTCACCTGGGTTGTAGAAATTGAGGATCTCCCCGCGATCGTCTACTCCGCGCGTCAGGTCATCGACAATTTTACGCAATTGGTCGATATGACCACCATCAGGCTTCGCCCAAGCTCGACCTTGTACGCCGTAGACACGGCCCATGTCATCTTCGCCTTTGCGATATGGGTTATTCAACCAAGCATCATTGAGATTGGCGTTCGCATCCCAGGTTTTCGTACCTAACTTGCGAAAATCTTCCGCATTGTCATAACCTCGAATGTAGCCAAGCAACTCTGCAACCGCCGCCTTCCAGAAACTCTTACGCGTGGTAACCAAAGGAAACTGATTGTTGGCAACATCGTAGGTTAAATCCGCGTTGATCACAGTAAGGCAGCGCTTACCGGTACGTTCATTTTCAACCCAGTGCCCTTCATCAACGATGCGACGGCACAATTCTAAATATTGTTTCACTTCAATTCCTTACTTCACGGTTACTTTGTCTTGATAGTGGCCACGTTTATAAGCCCAAGCCATCAGCGCCAATCCACCAATAATCATCGGTGACGACAAGATCTGTCCCATTGAAATGAAACCACCAAACAGACCCAGTTGCGCATCCGGCTCACGCACGTATTCAACGAGGAAACGGAATGTACCATAACCAGCAAGGAATAAACCAGATACGGATCCTAAAGGTCTTGGTTTGCGGATAAACCAGTTGAGGATAAAGAACAGCACCACCCCTTCTAATGCCATCTCATACAATTGCGAAGGGTGGCGTGGTAGTGGTCCGCCGGTTGGGAACACCATCGCCCAAGGCACATCGGTCACTCTGCCCCAAAGCTCGCCGTTCATAAAGTTGCCTAAGCGCCCTACCCCTAAGCCAAATGGCACTAACGGAGCAACGAAGTCCGCCACGCCAAAAAAGGTTCGGCCATTTTTCTTCGCGTACCAGAGCATAGCCGTAATGACACCCAGCAAGCCGCCATGGAAAGACATGCCACCTGTCCAGACTTTAAAGAGGTAAATCGGATCAGCGAGGAAGAGATCGAAGTTATAGAACAGCACGTACCCAATGCGACCACCCAGCACAACGCCTAGGAATCCAGCGAACAGCAAGTCCGAAACTTGCTCTCGCGTCCAGCCACTGCCCGGTTTGTCTGCTCGGCGATTGGCGAGCCACATCGCAAACAAAAAACCAAATAGATACATCAACCCGTACCAACGAACTGAGATGGGTCCTATCGAGAAAAAGACGGGGTCGATATTAGGAAAAGGCAGGTAACCCTGAGACATAATGAAGTACTCTTAATCATCAACTTTGAAATAACGCGGCTAGACTAACATGCTGAGCGCGACAAACATTAAAAATAACGCAAAGATTTTTTTCAGCTTTGCCGTTGGAAGCGTGGTGGCCCAGCGAGCACCAATTCGAGTGGTTAGCATTGAGGTTCCTGCAATCGCCAGCAGGGCTGGTAGATAAACATAGCCCACACTGTAATCAGGTAATGAAGCGACGCTGTAGCCATGCAGGATGAATCCCGTCATCCCCGCTATCGCAATCACACAACCGCATACCGATGAGGATCCAACAGCTTTGCGCATTTCAACGCCGTGTCGGTTAAGAAACGGAACCGATAAAGAACCACCACCGATCCCTGCTAAACTCGATACCACTCCGATACCTGTACCATACAGCATGGTGACTGGGCTGCTTGGCATTGCGCGGGTTGTCGTCACTCGAATCGAGCGGAACATTTGCAGTGCCAAGAATAAAACGATAACCCCAAACACTCTCGGCAAATATTGGGTTGGGATCCATTCGGCGATATTCGCCCCGACAAATCCACCAATCACCACTCCCGGCATCAGCCACTTCACGACAAAGATATCCACGTTGCCCAATTTGAGATGATTTAACGCTGAAGAGCCCGAGGTAACAATAATACTGGCTAAAGACGTTGCTAATGCCATGTGCATGCTCAATTCTGTGGGAATTCCAGCCCACGGCAATAAGTAAAGCAACGCAGGCACCACAATCAAACCACCACCGATGCCTAATAACCCTGCCATCACGCCAACAAACGCACCCAGCACCAACAACACACTTAATAATTCAAACGTCACAGCAACCTACTTCTTACCTGCACGGATAAAACCGGCAAAATCATGATTAATAAAATAATCCCGCATCAACTGGTGAATATCCTTGCCATAAGAAAGCGACAAAGCTTGTTGAGACAAGGCTTGTAAATCGCTCAATTGGCTATGGCGAATCAAATATTTGATCCGCGCGACGTTTGAGGTGTTCATGCTCAAACTACGGTAACCCAAACCAAGTAGCAGTAATGCGCCAAATGGGTCTCCCGCTAACTCGCCACAAATACAAACGGGTAAGTGGTATTGTCCACACTGCTGATAAATCTGCTGCAGGGCTTGCAATACCGCTGGATGCAACGATTCATAGACATCAGAAACTCGTGCATTGTTCCGATCCACAGCCAATAAATATTGCGTTAAGTCGTTTGTCCCCACCGAGACAAAATCCACGCGCTGAGCAATTGATGGAATCAAATAGACCATCGAAGGGACTTCAATCATCACGCCAATTTGTGGCATCACCACGCGTTCATCCAGCAACACGACCTCATGATAAGCTTGCTGAATCAAACGAATGGCGTCATCAAGCTCTCCGACACCAGAAATCATCGGCAAGAGAATACTCAAATTGCCATGCTCAGCACTGGCTCGTAACATGGCTCGTAACTGGATAAGGAAGATGTCTGGATGATCTAGGGTAAAACGGATCCCACGCCAGCCTAAAAAGGGGTTATCCTCTTCAATAGGCAGGTAAGGCAGCGGTTTATCACCGCCAATATCTAAGGTGCGCATCACCACTCGCTGCTGAGGATAACTACTTAAAATAGCGCGATATTGCTGATATTGCTCATCCTCAGAAGGAAAACGATGTTGCAAGAGAAAAGCAATTTCAGTGCGATATAATCCCACACCATCCACACCCGCGTTGATCGCGATATTACTGTCGGCGCTCAAGCCCGCGTTGAGTAATACCTCGACGTCGACGTTATCCTGAGTTTTCGCGGGCAGAGCAAGCTCCTTGTTCACCATCGCGAACAATTCACTCTCTTCCGTTACAAGGCTGCGGTACTCACGCAAAATCTGGCGATTAGGCTGAATATAAATCTCGCCGGAGTAGCCATCGACGATCCCCTGCTTGCCATGCACCTCTTCCAGATTCAGGTTCGCCCCCATGACAGCAGGCACTCCTAGCGCTCTGGATAAAATCGCAGCGTGGGAGTTCGCCGCGCCTTCTAATGCCACCACTGCCAACAGGTATTTTTTCGGTACAGACGCCAAAAGTGAAGCGGTGAGTTCATTGGCAACCAAAATTACCGGTCGCTCAATTCTTGGCTGCTCTTGCTCACTGTTGTGTAAAAAGAACAGTAAACGCTGACCTAACTCACGAATATCATGCGCTCGCTCTCTCAGGTAAACATCCGACATTCGTGCAAAGCGACTGGAATAGCTTTCGACCACTTGACGCAATGCCCAGTCCGCGCGATCTCCGCGCTCCACATGCTTTTTCAAGTCTGTACGTAACATAGGATCGTTCAGCAAGTGCGTGAAGAGATCGAATATGGCCAGCGCATCTTTATTGATTTCACTGTCGAACTTTTTGCGCATACGGCGAAAATCCGCCAACGCGGCTTCAATCGCAACAGCTAACCACTCTTGCTCTCGCTCTTTATCGAGTGTCGAGGCTGGGCACACCTCCGACAATATCGGCTGTGAATTGTCATACCAAAACTCGCCAATTGCGACCCCACTTGAAGCGGCAATGCCCTGCACCGCAGCAGGTTTAGACGCCAATGACCAATGGCCAAGACTTTGTGCATGCGCAATGATGACGGCTAACTGAGCGGATAGAGTGACAAGGAAGGATTCTTCCATCTCGCTGAAAAGTCGTGGGGTTTTCTGCTGGATAACCAGCACGCCCAATACTTTTTTACGATGGATGATCGGCGCACCTAAAAACGAGTGATACGTTTCTTCGCCTAACTGAGGAAAATATTTAAAAGCGGGATGCTTCGAGGCTTCGGCTAAGTTAAGAGGCTCGGCGCTGCGTTTCACTAAGCCAACCAAGCCCTCTTCAAACTGGATGTGAATACTGTCGCCATGAAAAGTCAGGCCTTGCGTTGCCATTAGCTCTAGTCGTTGCCTTTCTTCATTCGCCAGATAAATCGTGCAACACTCTGTGCTCAATGCTGTGCAAGTTTCTCGTACCAACGTATTCAATGCTTGGTGAACATCCTCGACACGAGAAACCTTTTCAACTATCTCCCTGAGTTGACTCAGCATGGTTATCCTCTTCGTTTAACTTTTTTACCTTTCAATTTACGTTCGCGAAAAGGCATGGCTAACGATGCAAATTCCTTCATCGCTCGGCGATAAACGTCTCGCTTAAATGAAACCACCTGACGCACAGGATACCAATAGCTAACCCAACGCCAACCATCAAATTCAGGAGAGCTACCTTTTTGCATATTGATCTTGGATTCATCGCACTCAAGACGCAAAAGGAACCATTTCTGCTTTTGGCCGATACAAACAGGCTTAGAGTCCCAACGAACCAGTCTCTTTGGTAGCTTATATCTTAACCAATGACGACTGCTCGCAATGATCTTAACGTCTTTGTGCGTTAGACCGACTTCTTCATACAACTCTCGAAACATTGCTTGTTCCGGAGTCTCACCATCATCAATCCCCCCTTGAGGAAATTGCCAAGAGTGTTGCCCGTATCGCTTAGCCCAGAAGACCTGACCATGGTTATTACAAATCACTATACCAACATTTAGCCGGTAACCATCGCCATCTATCACTGGCTAACCTCTAAGATAAGTTTTTTATTACAGTGATTTTTCCACATATCCCCAACAGTAGCAAACTTACTGATGTGATATAGCTAAGATTTATCGTGTTTCAGACCCAATTGAATAACTTTTCAGCACAAAAACAGTTATCAACACAAGTTTGAGACACAGACCACATTTATTCACCTTTTCTGTGAATAACTTTGTGAAGAATAACTTCTTTTCGTCAATGATAGTTTCATCATCACTCACTCATAAACATTACCTCTTTCCAAAAATAAAAAATAGCCTTTAATATTCAATCAATTAAAAATACAAACAAGATCTTTCAGCAAACTAACTCTTGATGATCTTTTGACCACAAACAGATCGGTCAAAGATCATACAACGCCTATTTTATCCACACTCAAAGTTTTAAAAATGACTAACATCACCAAAAATCAAGCAAAATATCGCTTACCATATACTGTTTATTGATCCATGATTTTACTTTTCACCTTTGAGAACGCCCCTTTCTGTGGATAACTTATTAATAGATCAAAACACCAGCAATGATGATCCTTGAGCGTATCGCTTCGATCCGATTCTTTGTTACCATATCGCTTTCCCATTATTACGGCCTTGGTTATGAAACCCATTCCACAAACAGAAGCAGAACTGCTCCAACGAGCGAATCAAATTGCAGGTTGTAGCTTCGCCGAGTTGGCAGAAGAAGCGAATATGGACGTTCCTCTGGATCTCAAACGCGACAAAGGTTGGGTGGGGCAACTTCTTGAGTGGCACTTAGGCGCGCCTGCTGGCAGTAAACCACAGCAGGATTTTTCCGAACTGGGTATTGAGTTAAAAAGTATTCCCGTCAGTTATAGCGGCAAACCGCTTGAAACGACGTTTGTCTGCGTAGCACCACTGACGGGTGTGCATGGATTAACGTGGGAAACCAGTCATGTGCGCAATAAACTCTCCCGCGTGTTATGGATTCCGGTTGAAGGGGAGCGAGAAATCCCACTGGCAGAGCGTCATGTCGGTACACCACTGCTTTGGTCTCCCAATGACGAGGAAGAAATATTACTCAAAAATGACTGGGAAGAATTGATGGAGATGATCGTGTTTGGTCAATTTGATCAAATTTCGGCCCGACATGGCGTGGCTCTTCATCTCAGACCAAAAGCCGCGAATAGCAAAGCACTCACCGAAGCGTATAACATCAACGGAAAACCGATTAAAACACTGCCACGTGGATTTTATTTACGAACTCAGTTTACCGCTCAGATTTTGCAAAATGCCTTCAACTCATTGCTCAATGAGGAGTGAGTTGCAGTTCAATATCATAGTAAGAAGCCAATCGGTCGCTACCAACTTCTTCGTAGACGTTATGTAAACGAAGATACGCTTTCTCCACCCCCAATCTCAGTAATTCTTCTTTCACTAAATCCAAAGACGAGAAATGCATCAATTCCTCCCCTTGTTTAATAGGCTCAAGATGATGTTTGTACTCTATGGCCAACAGATACTCATTGGCATCAGAGCAACCTATTACGAACATTTTAGGCGGCACATAATGATCATGATGTTTACTGTGTAGCCAAAGATCCAATTGATGTTTCTGCATAGCCTACCTCAATCCGATTTCGCGATTTGTCCATTAGGCTGTAAGTGTAGTCCATGATCAATATGGTAGGGCAAGAGAGAAGCTCGCTTAAGTTGATGAAATTATCAATTATGATATTGCATCTTCACCTCTTCTCCTGAGCGTTAAGTCGGCATAAGATGTTGAACAATAGGTAACCGACAATAAATCCAATTAACAAGGAAGTGCCATGCAATACACTAAGCTGCCCCATTCCACGCTTGAGATCAGCAAACTTTGCCTTGGAACCATGACCTTTGGTGAACAAAACTCTCAACAAGACGCTTTCGAACAACTCGATTATGCGGTCGCTCAAGGTATTAATTTTATTGATACAGCAGAAATGTATCCGGTACCACCAAAAGCACAAAGCCAGGGGTTAACGGAGCAGTTTATCGGTAATTGGCTAAGCAAAAGTGGCAAACGTGAAAAAGTCCTCATCGCCACAAAAATAGCCGGCCCTCGCAATGTTCCCTATATTCGAGACAACATGAGTTTAAACCGACGCCATATTCATACGGCGATCGATGACAGCCTAACGCGCCTACAAACCGATTATGTCGATCTCTATCAATTACATTGGCCTCAGCGTCAAACCAACTGCTTTGG
This sequence comes from Vibrio vulnificus CMCP6, assembly GCF_000039765.1. Taxonomy (NCBI): domain Bacteria; kingdom Pseudomonadati; phylum Pseudomonadota; class Gammaproteobacteria; order Vibrionales; family Vibrionaceae; genus Vibrio; species Vibrio vulnificus. The sequence continues at coordinate 522,761 of NC_004459.3, forward strand.
TCAACTCAACTACCCTTATCCCGATGCGCAAGAAGAAGTGACGCTCATTGAAACGCTAGAAGCACTGAATGAACTCGTTAAAGCAGGAAAGGTACGTTATATAGGCGTGTCTAATGAAACCCCTTGGGGCGTAATGACCTTGCTGCGTTTAGCCGAAAAACACGACTTACCAAGAATTGTTTCGATTCAAAATCCATACAATTTACTCAATCGCAGCTTTGAAGTTGGTTTGTCCGAGATTAGCCACTATGAAGGCGTTCAGTTGCTTGCCTACTCTCCGATGGCGTTTGGCACGTTAAGCGGTAAATACCTCGATGGCGCTCGCCCAAAAGGCGCTCGCTGTACTCTCTTTGAGCGTTTTCAGCGCTACTTTACCCCGCAAGGGCTAGAAGCAACCAAAGCGTATGTTTCACTCGCCAGAGATTACGGCTTGGATCCCGCGCAAATGGCGCTGGCTTTTGTTAATCAACGCCCATTTGTCGCCAGTAATATCATTGGAGCAACGACTCTCGATCAGCTTAAAGCCAATATCGAGAGTCTCAATGTCAAGTTAGAAGATGAGGTGTTAAATAAAATACAGCAGATTGGTACCACCTACTCCAATCCATGCCCATAACATTGCGGGCTGTAACCACCAAGGTTACAGCCCTTTCGATTACGTCGGTATTCGCGCACTAAGCACACGGCGAATATGACGGATTCGACGCGCGACTTTGACTTCGTCCGGAGTGGTGTTTGGGTTCGCTCGACCACCTTCATCTAAACCAATGTCTCTTAGTAAGAAGGCGTTGTTCCAAGGAATTTCATAACTACTACGACGGACACGTTTCGCCCATTCACGTTCTTCACGTTTTAAATCGGCTTGAACCAAAATAGTGGCTAATTTCAAATAAATAGAGTGACGCATTATTTTTCTCCAAATAAAAATGATTGCTGAGAAAAATGACGTGCTTTCGGGTAGATCAACTCGTAGAGAGAGACACAAACTAAGCTGCCATTTTCCGCAGCTCAGTTAAATAACAATGAGGGTGCGGATTAACTAACCATTGATAGCGGTATCAGCGCCGATGCTGATAACCACACTCATCTCAGATGAATGAGCATCACGAAGAGCACAAACAGGTTGATTTGCATTCAATTTCAACATGTTAGCCCCCTTCAATGGTTTATTAATCCTAAAGTTTTGATGTGGTATAACTCGAAAGTTACGGTTAAATTGTAAGCAAAAACGGTTGCTAATCAATCACTTTTTCTCCAATGCAGCAATTACAAAACATCCTACTAAATGTCAGTTGCATATTGATTGGTTATAACATATTCACCTTAGCAATATGAGGTTGTTAGATGATTATCTGAATGTAAAAAGGCCATTCAATAGAATGGCCTCAAGCTTTGGGTGATTTAAACAGGATATTCCGCTACACCGTTTGTTCGGAAATCAAATTGTGTTTGTTTAGCAGTCGATACATCGTCGCACGTGAAACCCCCAATTCTTTGGCGGCATTAGAGACCTGACCAGAATGAGATTCCAGTACCAGCAATAGCGCATCGCGCTCACTTTTCTCACGGATATTTTTTAAGCTGCGTTTACTATCGCCACGTTTAGGAAGATCCAATTGCGGCACATCGATGATCACGCTATCTGACATCAAGACAGCACGCTTAATTTGATTCATCAGCTCGCGTACATTGCCAGGCCAGTAATAACGCATCAAAGCTCTCAGCGCTTCTTCAGAATAGCCTTTTGCCTGCGCGTTATACTCTTTTGAGTACTCTTGCAGGTAGTAACGAGCCAACAAGGTGATGTCACTGGCACGCTCTTTGAGACTTGGCACATTAATCCGCAGCACATTGATGTAGTGGTAAAGCTCTTCACTAAAATCCCCATCGATCAATGCTTTTTCAATATCGGAAGCATTCGCCGTCAAAATGCGGACATTGACCTTCTTCATACCATCGCTGGTTTCTATCGTTCCTTCTTGCAAGAAACGAAGAAGGTGCAGTTGCTGAGTTTTGGAAATGGTTAGAATGTCATTAAACAGCACCGTGCCACCATCAGCCTGCTCTAGTATTGACGGCCCTGCATTTGCGTCAGCCCCAATGCCAAAAACATCCGCTTGAAAACGTTGCTCGCTCATTGCACGACATTTGACAGAAAAGAATGGCTTCATCGCACGCGATGAGATTTTATGAATGGCTCGAGCGACCGTTTCTTTTCCTGAGCCATTTTCCCCATTGATCAGAATGCTCACATCGGTAGGACCAATGCGTTTAATTTGATCGCGTAGGCGCTTCAAAGGAACCGATTCCCCAATCAGTCCCATATCTTGATTATTGCCAAACGTCGGCCAAACCTTCTTCTCGAGCTTTAACATGCCCAATTGATGGCCTATCGTACTGAGCAGTTGCGCATCAGGGATAGGTGCGGTGAAAAAGTCGATACAAAAGTTAACGATAAACTGGCAAATCGTGTCAGAGCTGAGTTGCTGTTCACGAATAAAGGCGAGCCAGCGCACGTGCTTGTGTGTACTCACAAGATTAGCGATGCCATTGAGACTGAACTCATCATGGCTAAGGTCAACAATGCCGATGCATGGCCCAATATCTTCTAACAGCGCGTCCACTTTGCGTAAATCCGCACATTGATGGCACTTCCAGCCCACCTGCTCCAAAACGGACAACCAAGGCTCATAAGTACCACCAACCACTACCAATGACCCCGGTACAGAATCCATCTTAAACTGAGTAGCCATATACAACCCTTTCACTATTTCGATCGTTAGTTACATTATCGAGACTAATGATTCATAAGTCTGTTTCAAATATGAGACAGTTAATTAATTCTAGACTCAATTACTAATACTTGGAATGCAGGTAGCATTTAGTGATGTAAAAGGAATTCTGCTCGATAAAAAAAACCACCCGAAGGTGGTTTTTCAATCTATTTGCTCTTACGCCTGAGGACGCATCGCTGGGAATAGAATAACGTCACGAATCGTGTGCGTGTTGGTCAGTAGCATCACTAGACGGTCGATGCCGATACCTTGACCAGCAGTCGGTGGTAGGCCGTGCTCTAGTGCTGTGATGTAGTCTGCATCGTAGAACATGGCTTCGTCATCACCCGACTCTTTCGCTTCAACCTGTGCTTTGAAACGTGCGTCTTGGTCTTCTGCATCGTTAAGCTCAGAGAAACCGTTCGCCACTTCACGGCCACCGATGAAGAACTCAAAGCGGTCTGTGAAGAACGGGTTGTCATCGCTACGACGAGCCAGTGGAGAGATATCTGCTGGGTAGCCAGTGATGAACGTTGGCTGCATTAGCTTAGGTTCTGCTGTTTCACCAAAGATCTCTTCAAGAAGCTGACCACATGTCCAGAAAGGTTCGACTTCTACGTGAACCGATTTCGCGATAGAAACCATTAGGTCACGGTTTTGAATGTCTTCTTCCGTTAGCGCTTGGATTTGCGCGTGGTCTGGGTTGTAGTGCTTGATTGCTTCAAACATGCTCATGCGAGTGTATGTGCCACCAAACTCAACAGTATGCTCACCGTAAGGCATTGACGTTGAACCTAGAACTTCTAAAGCCACCGAGCTTAGTAGCTCTTCAGTTAGATCCATCAGATCTTTGTAGTCCGCGTACGCCATGTAGAATTCCATCATAGTGAATTCAGGGTTGTGACGTGGAGAAAGACCTTCGTTACGGAAGTTACGGTTGATTTCGAATACGCGATCAAAACCACCAACAACTAGACGCTTCAGGTATAGCTCTGGCGCAATACGTAGGTACATTGGCATATCTAGCGCATTGTGGTGCGTAACAAATGGACGCGCACTCGCACCGCCAGGGATCACGTGCATCATTGGCGTTTCAACTTCCATGAACTGTTTAGAGATCATGAAATTACGGATTGCCGACATCACTTTTGAACGTACTACAAACGCATTACGAGAATCTTCATTCACGATGAGGTCAACATAACGCTGACGGTAACGCATTTCTTGGTCAGTGAGACCGTGGAACTTCTCTGGCAGTGGACGAAGTGCTTTAGTTAGCAACTCGTACTCTTCCATGTTTACGTATAGGTCGCCTTTGCCAGATTTGTGCAGCGCACCTTTCACACCGATGATGTCACCGATATCAAGACCTTGGTATTTGTCTTTCAATACTTTTTGTACATCTTTGTCCGCGTAAGCCTGGATACGACCAGAAGTTTCTTGGATCACCAAGAATGGACCACGTTTCGCCATAACACGACCCGCAATAGCAACAACGTGGTTAAGTGCTTCTAGCTCTTCCTTACTCTTTTCACCGAACTCTTTTTGAAGGTCGCCAGCTAGGCTGTCACGACGGAAGTCGTTTGGGTGGCCATTTGCTTTGCAGCTCTTTCGGATTTGATCCAATTTTGCGCGGCGTTCAGCAATGAGCTTATTCTCTTCTTGTGCAGAGGCTTCTTGTACAGTTTCGTTTTGAACAGCATCAGTCATTTTCGATGTATCCTGTTTAGTCGGTGAAAAGCTTAAAGGCCTGATTTCAGGCTAGCTTCAATAAATTTGTCCAGATCACCGTCAAGAACCGCTTGAGTATTACGGTTTTCGACGCCCGTACGGAGGTCTTTAATGCGTGAATCATCCAATACGTAAGAACGGATCTGGCTACCCCAGCCAATGTCAGACTTAGCGTCTTCATTAGCTTGTTTTTCCGCATTTTGCTTTTGCAACTCAAGTTCAAACAGCTTAGCGCGAAGCTGCTTCATCGCTTGATCTTTGTTTTTGTGTTGAGAACGGTCGTTCTGACACTGAACCACGGTATTCGTTGGTACGTGGGTAATACGTACCGCAGATTCGGTGGTGTTTACGTGCTGACCACCCGCACCAGACGCACGATACACGTCAATACGGAGATCGGCAGGGTTAATGTCGATGTCGATGTTTTCATCAATCTCTGGGTAAACAAACGCAGAAGCAAAAGAAGTGTGACGACGACCGCCTGAGTCAAACGGAGACTTACGCACCAAACGGTGAACACCCGTTTCGGTACGCAACCAACCATAAGCATAATCACCGATAATACGTACGGTGACCGACTTAAGGCCAGCAACATCTCCTTCGGAGACTTCGATCACTTCGGTTTTGAAGCCTTTCGCTTCAGCCCAACGAAGATACATGCGAAGCATCATGCTCGTCCAGTCTTGTGCTTCTGTACCGCCAGAACCTGCTTGCAGGTCAATATAGCAATCTGAAGAATCGTGTGCGCCAGAGAACATGCGACGGAACTCTAGGCCCGCGAGCTTCTCTTCTAAAGCTTCAAGTTCTGGACCGATTTCATCAAAGGTCTCTTGATCTTCAGCTTCAATGGCCAACTCAAGCAAACCTTCAACGTCATCCACACCTTGATCAAGTTGATCAATGGTTTCAACAACCGCTTCCAGTGACGCACGTTCACGACCGAGAGCTTGCGCTCGATCAGGCTCGTTCCAAACGTCCGGTTGTTCAAGTTCTGCGTTAACTTCTTCTAGACGCTCTTTCTTAGCGTCATAGTCAAAGATACCCCCTCAGGACATTTGTGCGCTCAGACACGTCCTGTAGACGGTTTTTAATGGGATTGATTTCAAACATGTTGGCTCAACATTTTAGAGTAGAATTTAACCGAGGAATTCTACTCAAAAATGTGACAGAGATACAGGAAAAATTGGGAAGAAATTTGCCGAATCCTGAAGAGAAAAAAGGAGCGAGATTCGTTCTCACTCCTTTAATGACGGTTATCGAGCTTCGATGTGTTCAATCATCAATTGCAACGATTGATTGTTGCGAAACTCATTGATATCCAGTTTGTAGGCAAGGCGAACGGTTTTCACCGAGGCATCTGGCCAGCGACGTAAATCGACGTTGAAGGCGATCCCGTCAATCATGATGTTGGTTGGATGACCTTTGAATAGAGGCTCAAGCATCAATTTTAGATGTTTTTCGCCGACCAATTTCTGGTGTAGCACTTTAAATTCGCCATCAAAAATGGGCTCTGGAAATGCCTGCCCCCAAGGCCCCGCAGATCGCAGCAGCTCCGCAGTATGCATAGAAAACTCTTCAGGCTTGAGTTCGCCATCAGAAAGCACAATACCTTTCAGTGCGGCTTCATCCAATTCGCGTTTCACCAGTTGATCAAACAGCTGACTAAATCGTTCAAAATCGCACTCTTTGATGGTCAAGCCAGCCGCCATCGCATGACCACCAAATTTGAGGATCAAGCCGGGATTTTGTGTGTCAATCAAGTCCAGCGCATCGCGCATGTGTAGGCCAGGAATAGAGCGACAGGATCCTTTGATATACCCATCGCCACCATCGGCAAATGCAATCACCGGACGATGATATTTCTCTTTGATTCTCGACGCTAGAATGCCAATCACGCCCTGATGCCAATCACGCTGGAAAAGAGCCAAACCATAAGGCAACTCGCTGTTTTCGCCAAACTGCAGACGTTCACAAAACGCCATTGCCTCTTGCTTCATGCCCTCTTCAATTTCTTTACGAGTTTGATTGAGCCCGTCCAGTTCATGCGCCATACGACGCGCCGCGTGGATGTTGTTGCACATCAGCAATTCAACCCCAAACGACATGTCATCCAGACGCCCTGCGGCATTGATGCGCGGGCCCAGTGCAAAACCGAAATCTGCCGCCACCAAACGACGAGCATCGCGCTTGGCCACTTCAATCAAGGCTTGAATACCCGGACGCGCTTTCCCGGCGCGAATGCGCTGCAGGCCCTGGTGCACCAAAATGCGGTTGTTCTCATCCAGCGGAACAACATCCGCAACGGTGCCTAAGGCCACCAAATCCACCAGCTCCATCAGCTTCGGCTCTGCCATACCTTGCTCGGCAAACCAACCGCATTTACGCATGTGGACACACAAGGCCATCATCAGATAAAAAGCCACGCCAACCCCAGCCAGTGCTTTGGAAGGAAAAGCGCAGGTCTGTAAGTTTGGATTGACCATCGCATCTACCTCAGGCAACACTTGCCCGGGCAAATGGTGATCGGTCACCAACACTTTTAAGCCATGCTCTTTGGCATAACGCACCCCTTCAATGGAGGAGACGCCGTTATCCACGGTCATGATCACTTCAGCGCCCAAGGCGATAGCCTGCTCGACCACTTCAGGGCTCAAACCATAGCCATCTTCAAAGCGGTTGGGCACTAAGTAGTCGACATTGTTGCTGCCAAGCATGCGCAGGGCAAGCACTGAGAGTGCCGAACTGGTCGCGCCATCGGCATCAAAATCCCCGACCACAATAATTCGCTTCTGCTCACGTATAGCCTCAAAAAGCAGCTCAACGGCAAGTTCAATTCCGTGCAGTTTTTGGTATGAATGCAACCCTTTGACGGCAGTTTCCAACTGGCTTATGTCTTGAATACCACGGTTGAGATAGATGCGTTTGAGGATATCCGGCACACTGTCGGGCAAGAGGGAAAGATCGGGTTCTGGTCGTCGTTGTATTTCTATCATTAATTGAATAGAGCCCGCGGGTCAGACGCGCAGGCTCTGCTCCTTGAAGGTTTATTGTTGCTGTAAGCGCTCTAGCAGTTTTTCTGGTGGCAAGTAACCAGCAACCAGTTCACCATTTGGCAAGAAAATTGCAGGCGTGCCTGTAATACCGAGTTGCTGACCAAGTTGGTAATGTTGAGCCACGGTCTGCTTGCACTGTTGTAAATCATTTTTCGCTGGGGCAAATTTGCGGTTCACTTTAGCATCATGCATCGCTTCTTGCGGATTAGCGGCACACCAGATGCCCGCCATTTGTTCTGCCACTGGGCCCGTGCCACCTTGGCGTGGGTATGCCATGTAACGCACGGTGATACCTAAGTCATTGTAGCCCTGCATCTGGCTGTGTAGACGAACGCAGTAACCACAAGTAATGTCGGTAAACACTGTCACCACGTATTTTTCATCTTTGGCTTTGTACTCGATCGCGCTGTCAGCAAATTCGGCAATTTTCTTGGCGTTGAGCGGCGCTTGGCGTTCTGCAATCACATCCTTGTATTGACCATTTTCGTCAATGGCATACAAGGTTCCTGCGATAAAGTGGCTACCGTCATTAGACGCAAATAACACCCCGCCACTGGTTTGAATTTCGACTAAACCAGCCACATCCGAAGGTTGAATATCCATGATGTTCAGGCCCAGCTTGGAAAAACGAGCTTTGAGAGCCTCGCTATCAAAATGCGTGCTCGCCGCCACTTGTGCCGCTGGCTGAGCTGTTTCGACAGCTTGGCTTTCTTCAGCACCGCAGGCCGTCACAAAGAGAGGAAGAGTTAAAAGAGTTAATCGGCGTAATACGCTCATTAAAATCACCTTGTCGTTATTCCGCTTTAAGCACGCGGATGATGTTGGCTATGAATCTGTTTTAGTCGTTCTGTTGCCACGTGAGTATAAATTTGCGTGGTCGATAAGTCACTATGACCAAGCAGCATCTGTACGACCCTGAGATCGGCCCCATAGTTCAATAAATGGGTGGCGAAAGCGTGCCTCAAAACGTGTGGTGACAAATGATCAGTATCGATACCTGCAATCACCGCATAGAACTTGATGCGATGCCAAAAGGTTTGTCTGGTCATTTGTCTGGCACGCTTACTTGGAAACACCACATCCGAAGAGGTTTCACCCAATAACGCCGGACGACCTTGTTTGATAAAGGTTTCGATCCAGTCGATGGCATTTTCCCCCATGGGCACTAAGCGCTCTTTGCCACCTTTACCCGTCACCCGCACCACACCTTGACGCAAGCTGATGTTTTCCATGGTTAAACTCACCAGCTCGGTAACACGCAATCCCGTGGCATACAGTAGCTCAAGCATGGCTTTGTCACGCAGTTCCACCGGATCATTCGGATCGGGCGCATCCAATAACGCATCGACCTGCTCTTCACTGATGTCTTTTGGCAAACGTTGCGGTAATTTAGGGCTGACCAATAGGGCACTAGGATCATCGGCGCGCACTTTTTCTCGATGAAGATATTGAAACAGACGACGAATCGCTGACAACATCCGTGCTCTTGAAGTCTGCTTGTAGTCTTGATCCACCAAATAGCTTTGGTATTGCTGAAGCCCAGACAGGCTGATGAAATCGAGCCGATAATGATTCGCCTCCATCCACTGCAATAACTTCATCAGATCGTTGCGGTAAGAGGCCAACGTATTCTCTGCGAGGCCTCGCTCCATCCACATCGCATCGAGAAATTGCTCTACGTAGCCAAAATCTTGCATATTAACCGATGCCGTTTGTTGCATGGACACACCTTAAATCACTGTAAATCAACAGTGCTGAGAGTAAGACAGCCACAGATTTAATGCTATAAAAAATCCATTCGGACGCGATATTCGCTGCAATCCTCCGCAGAATCGAGGTAGAATTCGCCATCGCATGGCAAAACAGTACTGATAACGCAGATGAAAATCGGACTTTTTTACGGCTCAACCACCTGTTACACCGAAATGGCGGCAGAAAAAATGCGCGCCATTTTGGGGGATGACTTGGTTGAGATCCATAATGTCAAAGAGTGCGACCTCGCACAAATGGCAGACTATGACCTGCTGCTTCTTGGCATTTCCACTTGGGATTTTGGCGAAATTCAAGAAGATTGGGCTGCCATTTGGCACGATCTCGCCTCCTCACCAGTGCAAGGTAAAACCATCGCACTTTTCGGTCTTGGTGACCAAGAAGGTTATGGTGAATGGTATCTCGACGCGATGGGATTGCTGCACGATGAGCTTAAAGCGGTAGGTGCGGAGTTCATCGGCTATTGGCCAAATCAAGGCTACCAGTTTGAAGCCTCCAAAGCCCTCACTGAAGATGGCAGCCACTTTGTTGGCTTGGCGCTCGATGAAGATTCCCAATACGAATTGAGCGACGAGCGCATTGAAACTTGGATTGAGCAAGTTCTAACGGAATTTCACGACAAGCTGTAACGCTTAAGGCGAATTTTCTGAATCTCGCCGGTTTGTGAATCAGAAGTCAGCAAAAAGCCCGTCACATTGGACGGGCTTTTTATTGTCTTACGTTTTCTTAAAGTGCTGCGATTAAGCGGCTTCTTCAGCCAGTTCTTGACGAACAGAGCGGCTGACAAAGAACATACACACAATCGCCGTCATGGTTGGTAGCAACCACGCCATGCCCACTTCAAATAGCGGCAGTACTTTGAATGCAGACACATCCACGCCCGCCACTTTTGCTGCATCAATCAAGGCAAACAGCAGTGAAACAAGGATAACCACGCGGTACGCCACTTGTGGGTTTGGCAATTTCTTACGCACGAAAGTCAGTGCCACCAACGCAATGGCCACTGGGTATAGTGCAAACAGGACCGGCACAGACAGAGCGATAAGCTGTGCAAGACCAACATTCGCCACCACAGCACAAGCAACGCCATTGATCACAACCCACGCTTTGTATGAAAGCGGAGTCAGTGAGCTGAAGTAATCTGAACACGCTGAGATCAGACCAATCGCAGTGGTTAAACAGGCAAGCAGTACAATTACAGACAACACGATTTGACCATAAGGACCAAACAGCGCTTGAACGTATAGGCTGAGAACCACGCCACCGTTGTCTGCACCAGAGGCCACCGCCGCGCTCGTTGCGCCAAGGTAGAACAATGAGATGTAAACAAATGCCAGACCGGCTGCAGCAATGAAACCTGCGTAAATCAGGTATTTAGTCGTTGCAGAACGCTCCGTAATACCACGGCTGCGCAGCGCATCAACGATCAGCATACCGAACATCAGTGAACCAAACGTATCCATGGTGTTGTAACCTTCAAGGAAACCTTTGGTGAGTGGCTGTGTTAGATACTCACCTTGCGCAGCAAGCATTTCGCCCTGAGGATCAATAAATACCGCAAGCGCCAAAATAATCAGACCAACAAACAACGCCGGTGTTAATACCTTACCAATGATGTCAATCAGTTTGCCTTGCGACCAAGAAAAGAACATCGCCACCGCAAAGAAAAGGATCGAGAAAATGGTCAAATGCGACTGAAGCGCATCAACAAAGAAAGGCTTCACCGCCATTTCGTAGGCTACTAGGCCAGTACGTGGCGCGGCAAACGCAGGACCGATGATGATAAAAATCAATACCGCCATCAATGTTGCTGCTTGTTTAGGAAGATCTTTGGTTAAGTGATCCCAAGATCCACCAGCAACGGCAATGGCAATAATGGTGATCAAAGGAAGACCTACTGCCGTCACAAGGAAGCCTGACATCGCAGGGAACAGATGCTCACCCGCAAGTTGACCTGCTAGAGGAGGGAAAATAATGTTGCCCGCTCCCAAGAAAAACGCAAACAGCATAAAGCCGACTGCGATAATATCGGTTAGTTTTAAAGTCTGATTCACAGATAACCCTTAGAATAATTCTGAATGATGTTGTGTATGCATTCGCCGCTCTTGCGACCGACGATTGTGCTAATTTTAGGGGCGCATAATGACGAAATGACCACCAATTGGCAACCTTTAAGCCCGAAAACACTATATTAATTTATATAAGTGACAATATCACAGTGAATGTGACTGAGATCTAATTTGTATTTAGACAGATAACCTACACAATGCCGCATCAAAGCGATAACAGATAGAGAAATAATTCAAACAAATCCTTAACAATGGTTTTTCTATCTAGAAATAGAGAAAATGAAGAGATAAACATGAAGAGTGGCACATTAAAAACTAAAGGGTTCAAATTTAAACAGTTTTCAATCGCCAGCAGCAACTCAGGTATGCCTGTCAGTACTGATGGTGTATTACTTGGTGCTTGGGCCGACTTCCATCACTGCCAAAACCTACTCGATATTGGTACAGGGACAGGATTGCTTAGCTTGATGTGCGCTCAGCGATACGTACATCTTTCGATCACAGCCGTCGATATTGACGCGCATGCCATGGAAGCCGCACAAGAAAACTTCAGCCACAGCCCTTGGCACTCAAGGCTTCAGTTGCAACACGGTGACGTACTCAAGCTCAATTTTACACATCGTTTTGATGGCATTATTTGTAACCCGCCTTATTTTAATAGCGGCGAACAAGCCCAAGCGACGCAGCGCGCTACCGCCAGACACACCGATACTCTGGCCCACGATGCGCTGTTATTACGCTGCAGAGAATTACTCACCCCGAATGGCAAAGCCAACTTTGTGTTGCCACTGACCGAGGGAGAACAATTTCTGCAACTCGCTCAACAGCAAGGTTGGCACCTGCACCGGCTATGTCGTGTCAAGCCTAGTCCGAATAAGCCTGTTCATCGCTTACTGTTTGAACTCGGTTTATCCACGGCTACAACGAGTGAAGAGCATCTCACGATCAACGATGGATCGACCTACAGCGCAGCCTTTGTCAAACTGTGCCAGGATTTTTATCTCAAGATGTAGAAATAACGTGTGATCAAAATCACCGAACACTCTATAATATTCGCCCTTTTAAACTATTGCTGCCCATTGAACTTTGTATCTCAGGGCATTGCTTGTGGAGAACACGCTGTGATCAGAACCTTTGCCGATCTTGATCTTGACCCAAACTTGCTGGCTGCCATCGAAGAGATGGGCTACGAGCGTCCAACTCAAATTCAGGCAGAAGCAATTCCACAAGCCCTAGAAGGCCGTGATATTCTTGCTTCCGCTCCGACAGGAACCGGAAAAACCGCCGCATTTGTCTTGCCTGCGCTGCAATACTTGCAAGATTTTCCACGCCGTAAACCAGGACCAGCACGCGTTCTTATCCTCACGCCAACCCGTGAGCTAGCGATGCAAGTGGCCGATCAAGCTCGTGCGCTTGCCAAAAATACCAGTTTGAACATTTTCACCATCACAGGTGGTGTTCAATACCAAGAACATGCGGATATCCTTGCGACCACGCAAGATATCGTGGTAGCGACACCGGGCCGCTTGATGGAATACATCCAAGCAGAGCGCTTTGATTGCCGCGCGATCGAATGGCTGATCCTCGATGAAGCAGACCGCATGCTTGACATGGGCTTTGCTCCGACAGTGGATCGCCTATCTAACGAATGTCGTTGGCGCAAACAGACCATGCTCTTCTCTGCAACGCTAGAAGGCAAAGGGGTGGAAGGTTTTACCGCGGATCTGCTGAACGATCCTGCGGACATTGATGCTGAGCCTTCGCGCCGCGAGCGTAAAAAAATCACCCAGTGGTATTACCGTGCAGATAACATGGAGCACAAGCTCGCGCTACTGAAAGACATCATCAACAACCAAGCGGAACGTACGATTGTTTTCCTCAAAACACGTGAACGTCTGGCGGATCTACGTGCTCACCTCGAAAGCGAACAAGTCAATTGCGCTTGGATTCAAGGTGAAATGCCGCAAGATCGTCGTAACAACGCGATTGCTCGCTTCCGTGATGGCAGTGTGAATGTACTACTTGCAACCGATGTCGCAGCTCGTGGTATCGACTTGCCTGACGTGTCACACGTTGTAAACTTCGACATGCCACGCAGTGCCGATGTTTACCTTCACCGCATCGGTCGTACCGCTCGCGCAGGTAAGAAAGGCAACGCAATCTCTATTGTAGAAGCCCACGACCAACCAATGATGGATCGCGTTGCTCGCTATGTGAAAGAGGATATTAAAGAGCGCTTTGTCAAAGAGCTTCGCCCTCAACACAAGAAGCCGGTGTTTAAGAAGAAAAAGAAAAAAGACGATAAAAAAACGTCAGTGAAAAAGAAAAGCACCAAAAAGAAAAAGTAATGGTTCGATAACGTAAAAGGGTTGGCACTGTGCCAACCCTTTCTGTTTTCAGACCTTAACTAAAACCAAATCTCAGTGTTGCTCTTCGCGCTTAAACACCAATTCTGTCGGGGTCGACTCTTCTTCGACGAAGTAGTAACCCGCACTGTCAAATTGAGTTAAATCCGCCACACTCGAAATACGATTTTCAATGATGTAGCGCGCCATCATGCCTCGCGCCTTTTTAGCAAAAAAGCTAATGACCTTGTATTGACCGTTCTTCGCATCTTTAAAAATCGGCGTGATCACTTGCGCGTCCAAGGCTTTCGGTTTCACCGCTTTAAAATACTCATTGGACGCCAGATTGATCAACACGTTATCACCTTGAGCCACAATCGCCTCATTAAGTTTCTCAGTGATCACATTGCCCCAAAACTGATAAAGATTACTGCCTTTGGGGTTGGCCAATTTTGTGCCCATCTCCAAGCGATAGGGTTGCATCAGATCCAGTGGCTTTAATAGCCCATACAGCCCAGATAGCATACGCAAATGTTTTTGCGCGTAATCAAAATCGTCATCGTTGAGCGTTTCCGCTTCAAGCCCTGTGTACACATCACCTTTAAAAGCCAGAATCGCTTGGCGCGCGTTATCTGGAGTGAATTCTTCGCTCCACTCTTGGAAGCGACCCACATTGAGATCGGCGATTTTATCACTCACTTTCATCAACGAAGCCACATCCGCAGGCGTCAACTGGCGGCAAACTTCAATCAACTGTTTTGAGTAATCCACGAGCTCTGGCTGAGTGAACTTGTGGGTCACGAGTGGTGATTCGTAGTCCAGCGTTTTAGCTGGTGAAACAACGATAAGCATGACGATTCTTTCCCTTATTTTCTTTTTGTCTAGGGTACAAAAAAAGCCGTGCATTGTCTGCACGGCTTTTCGAATCACAGTGATAGAAAATCTCGATTTCTACCTTAGTCTTTCTTGTTGTTGTCCCAAATGCCTTCTTCCAGTTGAGATTTCAGCTCAGGAAAATCATCGGCATTAAAGGTTGGCAACTTACCCGCTTGTAACTGACGGTTGTAGTCTTTTGCCAGTTTAATCACGATACCAGATAGCAGCAGGATCGCGACTAAGTTCACAATGGCCATCAGACCCATCGATACGTCAGCCAGAGCCCATACCACTGGAAGTGGCGCAATCGCACCAAAGCCCACAAGACCAAGCACGACCAAACGGAAAACATTTAAGCCAGCTTTGTGGTTGTGCTCCAAGAAGACCAAGTTGGTTTCTGCATAAGAGTAGTTAGCAATGATGGAGGTGAACGCGAAGAAGAAGATCGCGACCGCGACAAAAATGCTACCCCAGCTACCCACTTGCGAGCTTAACGCTAACTGAGTCAATTCAATGCCCGTGATCTCACCATGCGGCACGTACTCGCCCGACATCAAAATAATTGCAACGGTCGCTGAACAGATCACAATAGTATCCATGAAAACGCCCAGCATTTGCACGTACCCCTGAGAAGCTGGGTGTGGAGGATATGGCGTTGCTGACGCCGCAGCGTTTGGCGCGGAACCCATACCGGCTTCGTTCGAGAACAGGCCACGTTTGATACCATTAATCATCGCTTGTGCAATCGCGTAGCCCAAACCACCCGCAGCCGCTTCTTGCAAGCCAAAAGCGCTCTTGAAGATCAGCATGAGTACGTCAGGTAGTTTCTCCAAGTTAGAGAGCATCACAAACAGCGCTAAAGCAAGGTAAGCCAATGCCATCACTGGAACGATAAGCTCAGCAGTACGCGCGATACGTTTGATACCACCAAAGATAATCACACCAGACAGCACCACAATCACAACGCCTACGTAGGCATTTTCCCAACCAAAGGCATTTTGCATTGCGTTGGCGATCGAGTTGGCTTGCACCGCGTTAAACACCAGACCAAAAGCAATGATAAGGAAGATGGAGAACAGCACCCCCATCCAACGCATACCAAGGCCTTTTTCCATGTAGTAAGCAGGACCACCACGATAGTTGCCATCGTCATCTTTGGTTTTGTAGAGCTGAGCTAGCGTACTTTCAGCAAATGATGTCGCCATACCCAACATGGCGATGAGCCACATCCAGAAAATCGCACCAGGGCCACCGGCGGTCAGCGCAACAGCCACACCGGCCATGTTACCAGTGCCTACACGTGCAGCAAGGCTGGTACAAAGCGCTTGAAAGGAGGAGATACCAGCGTTGTCCGATTTACGGCTGTTTTTTAGAACAGAAAACATGTGGCCGAAATGGCGGAACTGAATGAAGCCGAGTCGAACCGTGAAATAAATTCCCACACCGACAAGCAAATAAACAAGAATGGAACCCCAAAGCAGGTCATTCATTAGATTGATCAAGTCTGTCATAGTTACCTCAAATTGAGTTTGCGCCAGTCTGTGCTTCCGAGCCATCCACCAGATTGCTTAACCAAGTGTCAAATTAGCTTGGTGAACTATTATTTTCTTTCTGCAATCTAGAATCGTAAATGTCGCTTCATGCATCCGTTTTACGTACTAGCGTTTTTTGACGGGCGGATAATGCAGCCTAGCCACGCAAAAATCAATATGAAACTGCATACTCAATTTTTGTATTTTTCACTATTTTTATACCATTTTTTAACATACAAACCAGAATCAAGAATCAAAAGCAGTTACATAAACCAAACAATTCCATTACAACAAAATATATCGAAATATTTTGTTTTTCATTTCGCGTCAATTCTCTGTTAAACCAAGAGTGACAAGGCTTTTACTCTTTCCCCACGCCCCCTCCCTCACTTACCTGTTGTGGATGAGAAATTCACAAGCGCCTTTTCGGATCCTTACCCTCCTCTCTTTGACTTCGTACTGTATAAACACACACATTGTTAACATTAAAATTCTTTTCATTTAATCGTTTTCGTGAGATCGATCGCTCACTTTTTGAGCTCTTATTGCAAGCAAAATGTGATGGTGTGTTCAGTTTTAATCGAAATCTTCATCATACCGACACAAATGCGAAATCTATCATGGTTATGCTCGGAGAAACTGTGGTACTTAGTGACTGCACAAGCGCTGGTGATTTATGTGAGGTGGCTTATGGATGGCTTTGAACTAGATGACTTACTGGATTTTGAAACAACAAGCACAACGAAAACGCGCTCTAAACCAGTAAAAAGGAAATGGCGTGAAATTGAGGCGATGCTTGACCGACGTAACTTACTCAAAGAGCTGCGTGATATGGACATGTGTCACGACTACTCACTGGAAGATATTAAGCTTTAACCACATTAACGAACAAAAAATAGCACTCTTACTCAACGAAAAAGGCACCTCTCACAGGTGCCTTTGTTTATTTTGGGCTAGATCATCTCTTTTTCACTTTGCTGTACACGCTCTGCCAGTTGTCGGTAATGATCGGCAATGGTTTCACCAAAGACGGGATCGTCTTCATTAACCAGCCATTGCGATTCCACTTGTTGCCAATCTTGTGTGGTAAAAGACTCGGCGATCAATGGCAGAATCAAGCGCTCTTCAATGTCCAAATGTTGGCGTTGTGATGAGATAAACGCCTCTAACTGCTCAATGAACATCGCTTGTGGCACCACTGCATCGTTCAAAATCATATGCACCACGTCAGCAAAGGCTGCGGTTTTCTTCGCTAGTTCTTTGTGTTCAAGCTCTAAGTTTTCAATGGTTCTCTGCGCGCCGTAATGCTCTAAGTAATGGCGATAAAGGATGTCTTCTTTCGGATGGTGCACCTTCTCCGCATGATCAGATAAATAGCTGACAATCTCGGCGACCAAACTGTAGTTAATAGGTTGCTCATTTTTGAGCAACTCCACTTTATGACGCAGTATAGCGAGCATGCGCACAATGTAACCGTGTTCGCGTCTTATCCGTTCAATCATCATAGCGTTTCTCCTTAACACCTCATTTGTTGTAAGTGTATAAGATAGAACGCCATTCGGCTTAGATGTCGCTCAAAAAACCATCGCTTTCTACGAAATTACATTCAAATGTGCTTAGAGCGACAAAGGTAGTTGCCAGTCTATTGCTTGCTTTCCTTGATCAAGTAAATGTTGATTCGCTTGTGAAAAATGCTTACAGCCCAAAAAGCCGCGGTGAGCAGAAAGAGGGGATGGGTGTGGCGCGGTGAGAACCACATGCTTATGGCGATCAATAAAGCGGCCTTTTTTCTGTGCGTGCGATCCCCACAATAGGAATACCACACCTTGTTGGTGCTGATTGATCGCCTCAATCACTTTGTCAGTGAATGTTTCCCATCCTAATGAAGCGTGAGAATGCGCTTTGCCCTGCTCCACCGTAAGCACCGTATTGAGCAGCAATACGCCTTGTTTAGCCCAAGCTTCAAGGTAACCATGCGCCGGGATCTGAAAGCCCTGGATATCCTGCGCCAACTCTTTGTACATATTCACCAAAGAAGGAGGTGTCTTGATACCCGGTAATACTGAAAAACACAAACCATGAGCTTGGTTGGGGCCATGGTAAGGATCCTGTCCTAAGATCACCACTTTGACATCTTGAAACTCGGTATAACGAAAGGCATTGAAGACATCCTTTGCTGGAGGGTAAATCACTTTGCCAGCTTGTCGCTCTGCTTCAACAAAGTTGAGTGTCTGTTGAAAATAGCTTTGCTCTTTTTCCGCACCAATTACATCGTGCCAAGTGAGTTGCTGTGTCATGGGGAGAATCCTATTGAAAACCATCAGGCGGTTATTCTATGTCAGGTCACTCCCCTAACCAAATTCATCACAGGCTATTGGTTTTTTTCGTGACTTTGTGGGCTTTTTTGTGGCGTTCTTACATGCCCCTGCCCGGTAATATGACGGTTCGGTATTGGCCATCTTGCGACAGCACGAACAACGTAAGTGGAATGGAACATCATGGTTGTAAACATAGTGGCATCCTCCTGTGACAAACTCGATAAACACTATTGTTCTTGTTTGCTATGAAAGAAAGATGCCAATCTGATGACAAAAAGCGCTAAGCGATTGAAGAGAGATGATATTTTCTCAACTGCTCAATTTCTTGCGGCCAAAGTTCAGGTTCAATAGTCTCTAAAATCAATGGGATAGAATCAAAACGGCTGTCTTTCGCAATGTATTCAAAACAGTCCCAGCCAATTTCACCTTTCCCTAGGGCATGGTGCCTATCCACCTTACTGGCTAATTTTACTTTTGAATCATTAATATGCATTGCACGTAAATAGTGCATTCCGACCACACGTTCAAACTCAGCGAAGGTCGTCTCACACGCCTCAGGAGTTCGCAGATCATAGCCTGCGGCAAAGGTGTGGCAAGTATCCAAACAAACCCCAACTCGACTCTTATCTTCAACCTGCTCAATGATTTCTGCAAGGTGCTCAAATCGCCAACCTAAGTTGGAACCTTGTCCGGCCGTGTTTTCTATCACCGCCACCACATCAGGTACCGCTTGATGCGCTAAGTTGATCGATTCTGCGATTAAAGACAAACACGCTTTTTCTGAGATCTTCTCCAAATGGCTGCCTGGGTGGAAATTGAGTAAGTTCAACCCTAGCAGCTGGCATCGCTCCATTTCATCAATAAACGCGAGACGAGACTTTTCCAGCTTCTCCGCTTCTGGCGCACCTAAATTAATAAGATAAGAATCATGGGGAAGAATTTGCTGTGGAGAAAAACCCAACAATGCGCAATTGGCTTTGAACGCCGAGATGGTTTTCTCTTCTAATGGCTTGGCAACCCATTGGCGTTGATTCTTCGTGAACAAAGCAAACGCGTTTGCTCCAATCTCACGCGCCCGCAGAGGTGCATTGTCAACCCCGCCCGCCGCTGAAACATGCGCGCCAATAAATTTGTTACCAAAACGGTTTTTGCTGTTTGTCATTTAATCACTTAACACTTTCAAGATAAGGGGCTAATTACAACCATTTAGCTTAGTTCAGTCAAATTTCCAATTAATTTTGTAGTAAATTTACAACAAAATTAACACTTAACTATTTTTGATGTTATCAAATAAATCGTAATTGATAGTTTTTAAAGAGTTTATTGATTTAACTCAATAAAATAACCTTCACAAAATTAATGTTTTTAGTTGTTTTTTGACCTAAATCAATACTATCATAATGGATATTAGCTATATAATACTCAGCTCGACAAAATTCGAAAATTAACACCAATAATCACCACGTAAGTGGACTAGGAGATAGTGATGATCCAAGGTATCCAAATTACTAAAGCAGCAAACGACGACCTACTAAACTCAATCTGGCTTCTAGATAGCGAGAAAAATGAAGCTCGCTGTGTAGCGGCAGTTTCTGGCTACGAAGCCGATCAAATCGTTGCAATTAACGAGCTAGGTGAGTTTGAAAGCCGTGAAGTGGCTATCGAAGCAGCACCACGCATTGAAGGTGGTCAACACCTAAACGTGAACGTTCTAAAACGTGAAACGCTAGAAGATGCAGTTGCGCACCCAGAGAAATACCCACAGCTAACCATCCGTGTATCGGGTTATGCTGTGCGTTTCAACTCACTAACACCTGAACAACAACGTGACGTCATTGCTCGTACGTTTACTGAATCTCTATAAGATAGAGAGCTAAACAATAAAAAAACGGCGCTCATCGAGCGCCGTTTTTCTATTCTTGCGTTTGTTTTCTAAAGAAAACAATAGGGTGGAGGCCAAGCTCCACCTGTGAGATTGATGCCTGCTTATTGCACGCGACGCAATACTTCTTTCAGAGCCGTAAAATCCGCATCCAACTCTTCTGAGAGCAGTTCCATCACCGCATGTTTTGCCAGTGGTGCTGGCAAATCGATGTCACTGCCAAGAATGTCATCGACCACTTCCTTAAACTTCGCCGGATGTGCGGTACAGAGGAACAAGCCAGTTTCACCTTCTTGTAGCTGCTGATCCAGCACACGATAGGCAATCGCACCATGTGGTTCACACAGGTAACCAAGTGAATAGAGATCTTTCACCGATTGCGCACTTTGCTCATCAGACACAGCACCTTTGCCCAAAGTTTCCAAACCCCACTCTTTCACACGGCACAACTCTTCAATTCGTGGCCAGTTATTAGGCTGACTCACGTCCATGGCATTTGAGGTCGTCGCGACAGTCGGTTTTGGATCCCATTTACCGGTTTCTAGGTAACGAGGCACGGTATCATTGGCATTCGTTGCCGCGATAAAGCGCTTAATCGGTAAACCCAGAGCTTTAGCAAGCAAACCTGCAGTAAGGTTACCAAAGTTACCGCTTGGTACCGACACCACCAGATTCTCGCGCTCTTGCTTACTCATCTGTGCCGCTGCTTCAAAGTAGTAGCAGATTTGCGCCATCAAACGGCTAATGTTGATTGAGTTTGCAGAGTTTAGACCAATCTCTTCACGCAGCTCTGCATCATCAAACGCTTGCTTCACCAGCGCCTGACACGCATCAAAGTCACCATTGATCGCTACCGTGTGAATGTTTTTGCCTAATGTGCAGAACAGCTTTTCTTGCAATGGGCTGATTTTGCCTTTCGGATAAAGAATGACCACATTGATGTCTTCCATACCGTAAAAAGCGTGTGCAACCGCGGCTCCTGTATCACCCGATGTCGCTGTTAGAATAGTGATTTTTCCACCATCAGAAACCGCAGCCAACGACTGAGCCATAAAGCGGCCACCGAAGTCTTTGAAGGCAAGTGTCGGTCCATGGAACAGTTCAAGCGCGTAGACACCCTCTTTCACTTGTTTAATCGGTGCTGGGAATTGGAATGCCGCATCCACCATTGAGTTAACTTTGTCTTCTGCTAGCTCATCACCAATCAACGCGGAAAGAATCGCAGTGCTGCGCGAGATAAAATCTTGCGCAAGCAACGCATCGATATCATCAAATTTCGGTAATTCTGCTGGGAAAAATAGCCCCTGATTACGGCCTAACCCTTGACGCACGGCTTGGCCAAAGGAAACTTGTTCGTCATTTTCTTTTATGTTGTAAAGCTTCATAGCTCACTTCCTGTCACAATTGAGCCCTTTTTGTCTAAACGACAAATGTGGACGAATCCTTCTTCATTTTGTACGTAATTTTGTTCTAACCAGCGTGCTACACGCTGTGCAACATCTTGGTCTTTGCAAATACTAAACAGTGTCGGCCCACTGCCAGAAATGCCCGTTGCCAATGCCCCCGCAGAAGCGGCATATTTACGCGCATCGGCAAAACCGGGAAGCAGTTTCTCACGATAAGGCTCTGCGATCACGTCTTTGATCATCTTCGCGGCAAGCTCAGGCTGCCCTGAGTGACAAGCGTGAATAAAGCCGGCCAAATGGCGGCCATGTGCGATCACATCTTGACGTCGGTATTGAGAAGGTAAAATCGCACGCGCTTCTGCAGTCGACACCTTAATGCCAGGGTAGGCCATCACCCAATACCAATCATCGAAGCACGGAACTTCTTGGCTAATAATGCCGAGCTCTTCGAGCATCAATTGCAAGCCACCTAAATAGCAGGGTGCAACGTTGTCATAGTGCACTCCACCGGAGATTTGGCCTTCCATTTCACCCATCAGTGCGAGCAATTCCATTTCATCCAGTGGGTTGGCATGGAACTGATTGAGGGCATCTAACGCGGCAACAATAGAACAAGCACTAGAGCCAAGCCCAGATCCAATCGGCATGTTCTTTTCTAATGTCATCTCAAGCGGTTTGAGCTCAAGACCTTTTTTATCGAGTTCGCGAGCAAACACTCGCCAGCAATCATAAACAATGTTTTCTTTCGGATCGCTTGGCAGCTTTGCGACAAAACTACCCGCCGTCTTTAACGAAAACGGCTCGTTCCCCGCTTTCACCATGACTCGATCGCCAAGCAAAGTACCATCGATGGGCGACACTGCCGCCCCTAATACATCAAAACCAACACTGACATTACCAATAGAAGCGGGAGCGTACACTACCACAGCCATATCGCTTGAACTCATCGATTAAACCCCTAATTTCCAGCCTAAAGTACGCATCACATCTGAGAACACGCCTGCCGCAGTCACTTGAGTACCGGCACCGTAACCTCTCAATACTAACGGGATCGGCTGATAGTAACGGCTGTAGAATGCTAACGCATTTTCACCATCTTTAATTTTGAACATCGGATCATTTTCATCTACCGCAGCGATCGAGACTTTGCACTTACCATCGATGATTTCACCGACATAACGCAGTACCTTGCCTTCTTCGGCCGCTTGCGCAGAAAGTTGCTTGAAGTACGCATCAGCTTCCGGTAGTCGAGCCATAAATTCATCGACACTGCCTGAATCATCAAAACTTGGTGGCAAGGCTTGATCCACTTCGACATCTTCCAGCTCTAATGCCATGCCCGCTTCACGCGCCAAGATCAACAGTTTACGCGCCACATCCATTCCGGACAGATCATCACGAGGATCCGGCTCTGTAAAGCCATTTTGTTTGGCGATATTGGTCGCCTCACTCAACGTCATGCCTTCATCCAACTTACCGAAGATAAAGGAAAGTGAACCAGAGAGAATGCCGCTGAATCGCTCCAACTCATCTCCGGCAGAAATCAGATTTTGCAAGTTCTCGATCACAGGCAAGCCTGCACCAACCGTGGTTTCATACATCAACTTACGACGAGAGCTGCGTGCCACATCGCGTAGCTGATGGTAATACGCCATACTCGCGGTATTTGCTTTCTTATTTGGCGTCACAACATGGAAACCAGCGGCTAAAAACTCTGCGTATTGGTTAGCAATCACGTCGCTAGAAGTACAATCGACGAGCACAGGGTTGATGATATGGTTACGCTGCACAGTGGCAATCAAACTGGCAAGGCTAAACGCTTCAGATGCATTGGCCATGCGGTCACGCCAATGTTCCAGTGGTAAGCCATTACTGTCTAACAACAGCCCTTTGCTATTGGCCAAACCACACACTCGGATGACAATGCCTTTGTCTGCCAGTTTGGCTTGCTGACGCTGGATCTGATCCACCAACTCACCACCAACACCACCGACACCAACAACAAACACATCAAGGTAATGTTTCGAGTTGAAGAGATTTTCATGACACGCTTTGATCGCTTGAGAGATCTTATCCTCTGGGATCACCGCTGAAATAGCGCGTTCTGACGAACCTTGAGCAATAGCGATGACATTGACACTCACTTCCGCAAGAGAAGCAAAGAATTGTGATGCGACACCTTTGGAAGTGCGCATACCATCACCCACCAGCGTGATGATAGAGACATTAGTCAGGAACTCGACGGGCTCCAATAGACCATCTTTCAGTTCCAACTCAAAAGCATCTGAGAGTGCCTGCTCGGCTAAAGGTCTGTCGGCAGCTTCAATACAGAAGCTGATACTGTACTCAGAAGAAGACTGAGTAATCAGAACGATTGACACGCCAGAGGCCGACATCGCACCAAATACTCGGCTCGCCATACCAACCATGCCTTTCATTCCCGGTCCGGACACGTTGACCATCGTCAGGTTATTGAGCGTAGTGATGCCTTTGATCGCTAGATTATCTTCGCCTGTATCTTGGCCAATCAGCGTACCAGCACCTTGAGGATTGAAGCTGTTCTTAATCAAACATGGAATATGAAATTGAGCAATTGGCGCAATGGTTTTGGGATGCAAAACGGATGCGCCAAAGTATGAAAGCTCCATGGCCTCTTGATAGCTTAAGGACTTCAATAAGCGAGCATCTTCGACTAAACGCGGGTCACAGTTGTACACCCCATCCACATCCGTCCAGATCTCACAACAATCCGCGCGCAGACATGCCGCTAACACGGCTGCTGAGTAATCGGAACCATTACGACCTAGAGTAACCAACTCACCATGCTTATTGCCCGCGGTAAAGCCTGGCATGATATGAACGTGCCCCTGAGGAAGAGGATTTGAACGGAAGTTTTGCGTAGATACATCGACATCCACCATCCCTTCGAGGTGATCACCATGGGCAAGCAAGTAGTCAACCGGGTCAATAAGATTAACGAGATGACCTTTTGCTTCCAACACCGCCTTCATCAACTGGATGGAAACACGCTCACCTTTACTGATGATGCGAGCATTGACGTTGTCAGGACACATCCCCAACAAGCCGATACCATGAACAAATTGACGCAGTTGCGAAAGTGAATCCGCGACTTGCTTTAAATACGCGTCACCGTTAAGGCTAGGAAGCTGCTGTTTAATATCACTCAGTAGTTGTTTGAACGCACTGTCTAGCTCGTCGACTTGTCGTTCTGCTTCGCCATTTTTCAGTGCAGACTCAATGACCGCGACCAATTTATTGGTTGTTTTCCCTGGCGCCGACAACACTACAGAAACTTCTTCCTGCTTGGCATTGTTAGCAACAATGTCCGCCGCTCTTAAAAAGCGGTCTGCATCGGCTAACGATGAGCCACCAAACTTTAATACTCGCATCCCTTCCTCCCGGATTATTTTTAATCTGTATAAAAAAAGGCCTGTATCTTGTTGGATACAGGCCTTTTTTTGAAATTTGTTCTTTCGCTCAGCAGCCTGCCCCAACATGTGTGATGTCGGTAATAATAATGGTGGTGGTCATTACTAGTTGGCTGTTAAGAATCATAAAACGTTATCTATTGCTTTTGTGTGTTTGCTTGTATCTACGTTTACCGTAGTTTCGAGCGGTTCGTCAACAAAAAGTTACGTTTTTTTTATCACGGGGGTTATGCATATGCGCACATTTTAGGATCGTGTTCTCATTTTCAGGATCTTAAATCTCAGCATTTTGATCTTCTCAGCAAAATGGCTGTAGAAAACTCGCTAACCTAGATCTTCGACGGAAAAATTTTTCCCAACATGGGAGGAATTTTGTGCTTAACTTGAGAATACAATAAAAAAATCCTCATAATAATCACAAGGAGTAGTGGTATGAAAAACTGGCTCATCTTGCTGCTTTTCTTTGTGTTTTCTCATGCATATGCCAACAATTTGCCTGCTTTAAACCCGACGAAAACGTCGCCCCACAAACTGTTTCTCACCAGTGAAAGTCAAACAGAAGAAAGTTTTGATGTCTGGAATATCGATGGAGGCTACGCCTATCAATTGTTTGATTCAGTGGACCTTTACGTGGGCGCTCGTGTCAATAACTCGCAAACAGCCAATCAGAGTGGCTTTTTAAGTGGCGTGAGTTACCAAATTAGCGATCGGGTGGTAGTGAAAAGTACCATTCGTTCCTTCAAAGTTCAGGAAGAAAGTGGCACTGAACATAATGGTAATTTTGCTGCAGAAGTGACAAGCCGAGTCAAAATTAGCGAACAACTGGATTTGCATGCCACTCTCGACCTGCAAGAGTGGCAACAAGGTATTGAGTTTGGTTTAGGTTTCCGCTTTTAGAATTGAAGCAACTCTTTGGAAATAAGAATTCCATTCCAATCGGCGTAGATGTAATCCTTTGGCTGCACCATTTGGTTGTGCATGGTTAAGGTAACATTGACTTCACCGGCCCCTCGTTTTTCCGTTTTGAATGGTGACGTACCCAATGCTTTAATCCCCAGTTCCATCTGTGACATCTGGGCGACGTCGCGCACGGCACCAAACACAATCACCCCTTCCCAATCATTTTCAATGGCTAATATCGCTAATTGATCGCCAAGTAATGCTTTTTGGCAGGAACCATGCCCATCCACAACCAACACTTTACCTTTACCATTTTCACTCAAAACATCTCGCACTTTCGAGTTATCGTGATAACAGCGAACGGTCACAATCTCTCCGAAGAATGCCGCTTTCTGACCAAAATTCTGTAATGGCAAATTGAGTAAAGTGACTTTGTCTTCATGTTGATCACAGATATCCGGGGTAATGTCCTTCATATATCCTCCTTGAGAAAATTTTTGCCACATCAAACATGCGGCTCGAATTCAAAATTTCTTATCTGATGCGCTGGTCAAACGGCCCCAGTGATTCTTTCCTTTCATCACTCAAGCAAGACACTAAAAAAAGCTCTCCTTGTTCAACAAAATAAATCGCGTTTTGTTTGAACTCTCTTGCTAAGTTTAGTGCGTAATTCAAATTTATCTCGACAGCAAAACTTTCTTCGCTCCAGCAGCACGCCTTATCGGCGACTAAAACAGAACAAAAGCGTCGCGTATTAATCTTTGTTTTTAACTTCTGATTACTTATGCAATTCTCTTTTTTTGACTGCAAAATACTCGCAGGGTTCCATGCTGTAATAATGGCGAAACGATCGCTTTGCCATTCATCATTAAAATGGAAAAAAGAGGCTGAATAGGCATGCCATAATGACGCATCTACAGTTGTTTCACCATTATTTATCATAAGTCTCCATCGATTAATAATTGTTACATTTCATCAATTGATATAAATCAACAAAGTGAATGGAATTAACATTTGTTCATTGTTAGCATGCTGTTAACATTATAGAATCCGCACAAAAGCCTTGGGATGCTTACCTTTCCACACCAGACGAAAGGCGTCGAAAGGTAAACAGACCCAGTAGAATAATCCAGTAACAGTTGGACACTGTATACATTTGGCGAGAACCCACGGAAGGCAGATAACTTAAAGAAGTGTTTTTTTGATCACTTTGTTTTATTATCAAAAAATCATTACCTGTATGTTATGTTTTTGCCTAGAATTTATTCTATTCGTACAATTTTGTCACAAATTTAGGTACCGCCAATGCAAACCCCGCAGATTCTTATCGTCGAAGATGAGCAAGTAACTCGTAACACTCTTAAGAGTATTTTTGAAGCAGAGGGATATGCTGTATTTGAAGCCAGCAACGGTGATGAGATGCATCACATGCTGTCTGAAAATAGTATTAATCTGGTGATTATGGACATCAACCTGCCTGGTAAAAACGGCCTTCTTCTTGCCCGTGAACTCCGCGAGCAAGCCGATGTTGCTTTGATGTTCTTAACCGGTCGCGACAATGAAGTCGACAAGATTCTTGGCTTAGAAATCGGCGCAGATGATTACATCACGAAGCCATTTAATCCTCGCGAACTGACGATCCGTGCTCGTAACCTGCTAAGCCGCTCTATGAGCAGCAGTGTTATGCCGGAAGAAAAACGTTCGGTTGAGAAATACGAATTTAACGGTTGGGTGTTGGATATCAACAGCCGCTCACTCATCAGCCCATCGGGTGATGGCTACAAACTGCCACGTTCAGAGTTCCGTGCATTGCTGCACTTCTGTGAAAACCCGGGCAAGATCCAAACTCGTGCCGATCTTCTGAAGAAGATGACGGGACGTGAACTTAAGCCGCACGATCGTACCGTTGACGTGACCATTCGTCGTATCCGTAAGCACTTTGAATCGGTATCTGGCACACCAGAAATCATCGCAACCATTCACGGTGAAGGCTACCGTTTCTGTGGTGATTTAGAAGCGTAAGCGCACCGCATAAACAAAAAAAGGTTGGTGTTTACCAACCTTTTTTATTTTGTCATGCCCTATCCGTTTGGCTTAAAACACTTTATCGATCGTAATGTTGCGCTCAACTAACCATTCACGTTTACCGTGATTATCGAGCTCCACCAGCAAATCAACATTCTTTTCTGGATCAAAATTCGCTTGCCACACAAAGGCAATTTCCCATTTATTCTCACTGTGCGTGCGCAATTCAAGCAAATCGCCATCAATTTTCCACTCTTGATCGCCTTGCTTAATCGTTAACTCACTCACTGTTAAGCTAGCTGGCAGATCGCGATCCGACGAGAGATACAAAGCACCATGCAGGTTATCTTGTTGCGATTCACCTAGCGTCGGCATCTGGTTGATCCAAAGGTTACTGGCCAGTTCAATGCGAGTATCAGCAATGGTGATACGATTATCTTGCTGCCAACTCACGTTTGGCTCGGAGGTGCATCCTACCAACAGCAATAGTGGCAGCAGTGCAATTAATGGTTTTTTCATTTCTTCACCTCTGTTCTAACCAACTCTTCAATATCTGAATATCATTTTGATACTCATTCTTGATTTCTTCTACCCAGTCCGCGATATTTTCCCACCATGCGGGCATGTCTGGAGATTGCGCTTTTTGCGCAACGCTTTGAATTCGTTTCAACCCGATCGAACCCGCCGCTCCCTTGATTTTATGCGCTTCGGAAACAATCCCAGGTTGATCTTTTGCAATCATATTGGAATCGAGTATTTCAAGGTATTCAGGCATCATCTCTTCAAACATACGAATGCTATCGAGGACGGGCTGCGGTCCAACAATCTCTACGTAGGATTCAAGCATCACCAGATCCAAAATATGATTCTCTACATGGCTGGTTGTGATCTCAACAACTTCTGCCTCTTCCATCTCGATCGTGGTGCTTTCTTGTTTGATGATCAGTTTTTCAATCACATCTTGAATTGCCTGTACCGCAAGTGGCTTGCTAATGGCTTCATCCATGCCATTGTCTAGATACTCTCGTTTATCTTTCAATACGTTGGCAGTGAGAGCAACCAGCGGTGGCAATTGGCTATAGTGTTTGCGATAGTACGCAGCGACATCAAACCCCGTCATATCCGGCAGTTGGATATCCAGTAACACCAAATCGTAGCGGCTCGGGTCAAAGGAGCGTATCGCCTCGTCCCCTGTCATCGCAACCGTCACTTTGTGGCCGAGACTTTCAAGTAGAGAGCGAGCAACGGTGACGTTGAGTGCAATGTCTTCCACCATAAAGATACTGAGATGGAGCTGGGTTTTCGGTTTGTCCACAGTCGATGGTGCAGATTCAATCACAGGAACGTGAATCGAAATAGTGAACGTACTACCAAAGCCTTCCTCACTGCTGACGGTAATATCGCCGTCCATCATGTTGATCAGCTGGCGTGAAACCGCCAAACCAATCCCGGTTCCAACGGCATGCAAGTTATCTTTACCCGATTTGACTTGGTAGTACATGGCAAAAATCTTATCCAGTTCCGCTTCTGGAATCCCGATCCCTGTATCTTCTACTTCAATAATGATGGTGGCAAAATCCTCTTCCACTTCGGAACTCACCGTCATGACCACTCCGCCCTCTTTGGTAAACTTCATCGCATTGCTGATGAGATTCCAAATGACTTGGCGCAAGCGCGTGGCATCCACCTCGATGGCTTTAGGCAGTTCACTCAGACGCTCTAAATCAAATCGCAATCCTTTTTGTTCTGCCATAAGTGCCGAAATGCTTTCGATTTCTGCGACAAAATCTTCAAAGTTAAGCGGAGCGGGTAACAGCTCTAATTTGCGGCGATCAAACTTGTCCATATCAATGATGTCATTGAATATATTACCTAAGGTGATCGCGCTGACATTGATGGTTTGCATGTACTTGCGCTGCTCATCGGTTAAGCGCGTATCCAATAACATACGACTTAAACCAACAATGCCGTTAAGTGGGGTTCTAAGCTCGTGACTAATGGTTGAAATGAACGTGGTTTTATCGCGGCTCGCTTTTTCCAATGATTCTTCATGGCGCTTACGTTCTGTAATGTCACGGCCAAAGCCAACCAATCCTAGGTGACGCCCATCTTTGCTGTAAAACGGCACTTTACGCAGCTCAAAGTAGTGTTTTCTACCATCTGGGTATTCAAGCCACTGCTCGTAAGTCAAAGCGCGATTATTGGCAAAAACTTGCTGATCCGTATCGACAATTTGTTGAGCAACTTCCTTGCTGTAAACATCCCAAGGGCTTAAGCCGACCAATTGATGCTCTTTCTTGCCAGTCAACTCTTCCATCGCTCGGTTACAACCAGAGAACACCCCCTCGGCATTGCGGTAGTAAATCAAATCCGGAGAGGCATCAATAAAAGAGCGCAATAACGCCGTACGCTCCGCAAGTTCCACTTGGGTCCGTTCCCGTTGAAACACCTCGTTTTCGAGATCTTTCATTGCCTCTTCTCTGGCTTCTTCGGCGCGAATACGTTCTTCGATCTCTTGGTTCAATTGCTCGATGTTCTGTTGCAACTGAACATTAAGCTCTTGATCTCGTGAACGCATATCTTTCAATTTAGAAACCAATTTTGAGAGACGCTGGCGTGACTCTTCCAATTGATCCACCACCACTGACAAGAAATAAACCGCCCAAGGAGTAATGAGCAAACCGAAAAAGACTGAGCGGACAATATCGATATCATCCACATTACCTTTCAGCACCAAGGTGATGCCCACTTGGACCACCACAGCTAATGCAACCAACGCCAAGGCTAGCAACATCGAAAAACGCACAATCCCCAGCTTAACCAGTAGATCAACGTAATACTGGGCAAGGTTTTTCATCGGTTTCATTTAATGCTCCAAAAGATGAGAGGACAACCTGAACGAGTGAAGTCGTTGGCAACATTAGCATTTAATGCCGTGCAAACATCGAACAGACCATGTAATGAAAATGGCGATCGCGGCACGTTTCAACATCAAATTCACGCACTTAGTTTAGCTTGTTTACCCTTGAGGGTTAAGCTATTGAAATCACAACAAGCGCAATCAATAGAAAATCAGTTGGCGTGAGGGGGATTACCCTATGCCAAAGTGGACGGCGATTCGCCAGAAGAGAGAGAAATAGGATGAACACAAGTGCGATTCCGGCCATCTGATTTGGCTTGATAAAGCGCGCTATCAGCAAGCGCCACTCCCATATCAGGGACATCTTCGGGGGAGGGAATGTAAGAAACCAAACCAATACTGATGGTCACTCGCCCTGCAATCTTGGAACCTTGATGGGCTATGTTGCTTTCAGCGATGTAAGCGTGGATCTTCTCCGCCACTTTCAAAGCCCCTTCTGCCGTAGTGTTGGGCAACAATAGAGCAAACTCCTCGCCACCATAGCGCGCAACACAGTCAGACGAGCGGCTGACAACTTGACTAAAAACGGTCGCAACTTGGATTAGCGCCTCATCTCCTGCTTGATGGCCATAGCGATCATTGAACTCTTTGAAGAAATCAATATCGCAGAGCATGATGGTCAGCGGCAATTTTTCTCGGGCATGGTGGAACCACAGAGTATTCAGTTGCTCATCAAAACGGCGACGGTTGGACACTTGAGTTAAGCTGTCCATAAAGCTCAATTTTTCTAGCTCTAGGTTTGCGGCTTCCAATTTCTGCTCGGCGAGATAACGCTCAGAGATATCGCGTGCCATGATCAAGACACCGTTGGTCCCTGAAGCGGGATCGCGAAACGGTGACTTCACTACGTCATACCAAGCGTATTCTCCATTACTGTCGAGCACTTTATCGATATAACGCAGCGACTTACCTTCGTGCAACACCTGGCTGTCCGTCACAGAGAGGCGTTGGTACATCTCGCCGGGAACCACATCTTGCAAACGCTTACCGATGAGATCATTCACGTCCGCGATACCCAGAGCTCGCACGAATGGCTCGTTACACGCTTGATACACCAGATTCTCATTGAAGATGCCGATCGAGTCAGGGCTGGCTTCCAAAATGTTTTGTAAGATGGTATCTCGCTGTGCCAACGCCACCTCGGTATCTTTGCGGCGCTCCATCTCATCTCGTAGATTTTGCTGCATGGCATGCCACTCTGTTACATCGTGGCTGATGCTAAGAGTGCCAATCGGCTCACCCGCTTTGGTCATTAATAAACTTTGATTAACTTCCAACAAACAACTGCGCCCTTGCGGATCAGTCGTCCAGCGGCGTTCGCTTTGACGACCTTTCATCAGGCGACTTTCCGGCATAATCGCTTCATCTCTCCGCCCTTCCCAGAACAGTTCAAAAGCGCGGTTGGTGGCCAGAATTTTGCCGTCATTGTCTTTCAGGCAGATCAGTTCGCTTAGCGAATCTAACGCTGATTGCGCCACTAAGAAGGCATCGAGATCGTCCATATGACGAGAGCGATTCGAAGGATTTAATTGGATATTCAGTAGCCAGCAGTGCTGACCACGGTAGTAAACTTTGCGGCCACTTAACGCCACGTCAAGATGCTCATGTTCCGACGCTTGCCAGGCGAATGCAAGCTGACTGAACTGACGCCCAGAGAGTGAGGTTAACGAATTGGACAACTGTTCAATGGCGAACGTCGCCGGAAAAAGATACGTTCGATTAAGCTGACGAACCCCAAGCTGCTGCATTGCCGCACTGTTTGCCAATAGAACATGCTGCCCAGTGAGATCGACTAATAAGACTGGGGACATCAAATCGAGAATCAGCGTATCAAGCTCTCGTTGATAGCGAAGATGCAGTAGCCGAGCCACAACATAGCCGAACACCGCCATTAAAATAATCGCGCCGTAATGCTCTGCGAGGTGTGCTATCCATGCAAACTGCTTGTCCATTCTCACTCTTAGATGAATTGTGTGTGCGGCGACTATACCAACTATTGAGGGTGAATTCCGCATTTTAATTGCGGTTTAGTATAGACAAAAGAATGGCCAAGCGCACTGCCCTGTCCGCCATGCTGAGCAAGGTATTGACCGATTGCAGTCATGGCTAACCAGCGATTTTCACACCATAAAGGCGATAGCAATGTCGGACGACGAGCGGCTGAAGAGACTCGGTGGAAAATCACCTCTGGCGGTGTTCGGCGAATCATTTCGCAGGCAATCTCGACATATTGCTCCAATTCTGGTGCATCCAACTTACCCGCACGCCAAGCTTTGGCCATGGTACTGCCTTCAACAATATGCAAACCGTGTAACTTGATGCCATCCGCACCGACCTCAATCACTTTTTCTAAGGTGGCGAAGTTATCGTCTCGAGACTCTTTTGGTAACCCAACGATCAAATGCGTACATACTTTGATGCCCAAGGCACGGGCTCGCTGAGTGATCTCTGCATAGCATTCAAAATCGTGTCCACGATTGATCCGCTTCAAGGTGCTATTGCTGGCCGTTTGCAGCCCCAACTCCAGCCAAATTTCATAACCTTGCTGCACGTAATCCGAGAGCAAGTCTAATACCGCATCTGGCACACAATCTGGGCGAGTCCCGACACAAAGACCGACAATATCCGCGGCTTTCAACGCCTCTTCATACATGTTTTTCAGCACCTGCACTTCAGCATAGGTGCTGGTGTAAGCTTGAAAATAGGCTAAGTACTTCTTCGCGCGATGCACCTCTCCCGCTCGTTCGGTCAATTGCTCTCGAATACTTTTGACTTGAGCTTGCTCATCAGCGAACGACGCCACATTGCAGAAAGTACAACCACCACGGCCGATCGTGCCATCACGATTTGGACAGCTAAACCCTCCATGAAGCGTCAATTTATGCACTTTTTCTCCATATCGACGCTGAAGATCCTGACCAATCGTATTCACTAGCTCATGTAATTGCATTGAAAACCACCAATTGTAAACCGCAATCAATCTCACTACGGTTTATGTAAATTAATTACACACCTGCAAGAAAAAACACAAAATTTTAGTGAATTCAAACGAAGCTTTTCATGGCAAAAATCAATAAACATGCATAAATAAAAGCAAAACAAGCCAATGTTGCATATTTGTTAAACAATAAGTGCATTTTTAAACAAGAATTTTGCCTAACTCTGGTTACTTTTCGTTGCATTCCTTAGTCACAAAATTGTAGGATACTTACACATAACCGTCATTTTTGTGAGCTTTATTACAAAATCAAATGCGGAATATGTCTGCGATAAGCCACTCCAACCTATATAAATCACTAAAAAGTGACCAATAAAACAGGCTTATCACCAAGGATTGTTTTTCCCACAAAATTTTTCCTGTGGGATACGGAAAGGACTCAAAATCAACCCCCTCTGGTTGATTGCGATTCAAAACTATAAAGGACAAGGTGCTCAACCCGAGAATGCGATCTCATCGTATTGGTGTTGCTGCGCCTTCTAGAACTGGAAGGAAGTATCTATGGTAGATAGAGAGCAAAGTTCGCAAGGGCTTTATACTCCCGAGCTAGAGCATGATGCCTGTGGTATCGGTTTTGTCGCTCATCTCAAAAACCGCAAATCCCATCAAGTTGTGACTCAAGCTCTAGATATGCTAGCTCGCATGGAACACCGTGGTGGTCAAGGCTGCGATCCATGCAGTGGCGACGGTGCGGGTATTTTGCTGCAAAAGCCTCACGAATTTTTGTTAGAAGAAGCGGTCAAGCTTGGTATCAAGCTACCTTCTTTTGAGAAATACGGTGTCGGTGTCGTTTTGTTCCCGAAAGATGAATACAAACGCGAACAATGCCGTGACATCCTAGAACGCAATGCGAAACGCCTTGATTTGGATATCATTGGCTATCGTGTTCTGCCAACCGACAATTCGATGATTGGCGCCGATCCGCTAAGCACAGAGCCTCAATTTGAGCATGTGTTTATTTCCGGCGGCCCAGGTACCTCACCAGAAGAACTTGAGCGCAAGCTGTATGTGCTGCGTAACTACACCGTACGCGTTTGCCTTGAGAGCGTTTCGAATATCGGGGATGACTTCTACATCAACTCGATGTCTTACAAAACCTTGGTCTATAAAGGTCAGCTAACCACTGAGCAAGTGCCTCAGTATTTCCAAGACCTACAAAACCCGACCATGGTCACCGCACTGGCTCTTGTGCACTCTCGTTTCTCTACCAATACTTTCCCGAAATGGCGCTTGGCTCAACCTTTCCGTTACATTGCGCACAACGGTGAAATCAACACGGTTCGCGGCAACCTTAACTGGATGAAAGCACGCGAAGCGATCTTAGAATCTAAGCTCTTCACGCAAGCAGAGATCGACATGCTATTGCCGATCTGTCAGGAAGGTGCTTCTGACTCTGCCAACTTTGACATGGTGTTGGAACTGCTGGTGCTTTCAGGCCGCAGTCTGCCGCACGCGCTGATGATGATGATTCCTGAAGCGTGGCAAGAAAACAAAGCCATGGATCCAAAACGCCGTGCCTTCTATCAATACCATGCCAACATCATGGAACCGTGGGATGGCCCTGCATCTGTCTGCTTTACCGATGGTGTACAAGTTGGTGCAACACTAGACCGTAACGGTCTGCGCCCGTCACGCTATACCGTGACAAAAGACAACATGCTGATCATGGCATCCGAATCTGGCGTCGTGGAAATCCCACCAGAAAACGTTGAATACCGTGGCCGTTTGCAGCCAGGACGCATCTTCGTCGCCGATCTCGAACAAGGCCGCATCATTTCCGATGAAGAAGTGAAAGATTCGATTGCCAACGCTCAGCCGTATGAGCAGTGGGTAACGGACAATCTGCTCAGCCTAAAATCGCTGCCAGATGCCGATAACGTACACAGCCAACCTTCTCCAGAGCGTCTATTGCATCGCCAGCAAGCGTTTGGCATCAGCGCAGAAGAAGTGAATGAGATCATTCTGCCGTTGGCACAAACCGGCTATGAACCCCTTGGTTCGATGGGGGCTGACTGGCCAGTTGCGATCCTATCGCATCAATCTCAGCATTTAGCTAACTACTTTAAGCAGTTGTTTGCTCAGGTGACTAACCCGCCGATCGACCCGATCCGTGAACGTATGGTAATGTCACTCAATACCTACATCGGTAAAGATCAGAACCTACTGGCAGAATCGCCGGTTCATTGCCGCAAAGTAGAACTTGAGTCTCCAGTGATCTCAAACGCTGAGCTCGAAAAACTGCGTGCTATCGACAACGAACACTTACAAGCAAAAACGTTAGATATCGTATTCCAAGCCAACGAAGACGCTGGCAAACTGGAACGCGCACTCAAACGTATTTGTCAGTACGCGGAAGATGCCGTGATCGACGGTTACTCCATCATTCTATTGACTGACCGTGCCGTAAACTCTAACCACGCAGCGATTCCAGCGATGTTAGCAGTGGGTGCGGTTCATCATCACCTGATTCGTAAAGGGCTACGCGCCAAATGTGGCATCGTAGTGGAAACGGGTGATGCGCGCGAAACACACCATTTCGCCACGCTCGTGGGCTATGGCGCCAATGCGGTGAACCCTTATCTGGTCACTGAAACGATCGTTGATCTACAACGTCGTAAAAAGCTGGATGCCAACGTGTCGGTTGAAGAGTACTTCAACAACTACCGTAAAGGGGTCAACGGCGGCCTATTAAAGATCTTCTCGAAAATGGGTATTTCGACGCTGCAGTCCTACCACGGTGCGCAAATTTTTGAAGCCCTTGGTATCAGCAAAGCGGTGGTCGAAAAATACTTCACCGGTACCGTTACACGTATTCAAGGTTTGACCTTAGATGACATCGCTAAAGAAGTCTTAGTGCGTCATCGCGTAGGCTACCCAACTCGTGAAATCCCAATTCAAATGCTCGATGTGGGTGGTGTTTATCAGTGGAAACAACGTGGTGAAAAACACCTGTTTAACCCTGAAACCATTCACCTGCTGCAACACTCTACTCGTAACAAAGACTACGCAGAGTTCAAGAAATACGCGGCAGAAGTGGATCGCCAAGGTGACAAAGCCGTTACCCTACGTAGCCAACTTGATTTCGTGAAAAATCCTGCGGGTTCAATCCCAATCGATGAAGTGGAACCCGTAGAGAGCATCGTCAAACGTTTCGCCACTGGCGCAATGTCATTTGGCTCTATCTCTTACGAGGCACACTCGACTCTAGCGGTCGCGATGAACCGTCTCGGCGCGAAATCAAACTCCGGTGAAGGTGGTGAAGATCCAATTCGCTTCTCACCGAATGAAAATGGCGATTCAGAACGCTCTGCGATTAAACAGGTTGCTTCAGGCCGTTTTGGTGTGACCTCTTACTACCTCACCAACTCTGACGAAATTCAGATCAAAATGGCACAAGGGGCAAAACCGGGCGAAGGTGGTCAGCTACCGGGCGACAAAGTCGACGATTGGATTGGTGCAACACGTCACTCCACTCCTGGGGTTGGTTTGATTTCGCCACCGCCACACCATGACATCTACTCGATCGAAGATTTGGCTCAGTTGATCTACGACTTGAAAAACGCCAACCGTAAAGGCCGTGTCAACGTTAAGCTGGTTTCGGAAGCTGGCGTGGGGACAATTGCTTCTGGCGTGGCAAAAGCAAAAGCCGACGTGGTTCTGATTGCCGGTCACGATGGTGGTACCGGTGCTTCACCGATTTCGTCGATTCGTCACACCGGTCTACCTTGGGAGCTTGGTCTTGCAGAAACACACCAAACGCTGCTGAAGAACGGCTTACGTAACCGTATCGTAGTTCAAGCCGATGGCCAGATGAAAACCCCTCGAGACATCGCAATCGCAACGCTATTGGGTGCAGAGGAATGGGGTGTCGCGACTGCTGCCCTCGTGGTTGAAGGATGTGTCATGATGCGTAAGTGTCATAAAAACACTTGCCCTGTTGGTATTGCAACTCAGAACAAAACGCTACGTGAGCGCTTTGATGGCCGCGTAGAAGACGTGGTGACCTTCTTCCTCTACATGGCACAAGGCGTGCGTGAAATCATGGCGGAACTTGGCTTCCGTACTGTGGATGAGATGGTGGGTCAGGCGCAAAAACTCAAAGTACGCGACAACGTTTCTCATTGGAAATACAAGAATTTGGATCTTTCTCCAGTTCTCTTCCTAGAGCAGCCTCGCGAGCAAGATGGCATTTACTGTCAAACCAAACAAAACCACCAGCTAGAAGCGGTACTTGATCGTCAATTGATTCAAGTGGCGACACCAGCACTGGAAGACGGTTTGGCGGTAACCGCGGAATTCCCAATCATCAACACCGATCGCTCTGTGGGTACCATGCTGTCGAACGAAATTTCGAAAGTGTACAAAGACCAAGGTTTACCACAACCAATGAACGTCAAGTTCAAAGGTTCTGCTGGCCAATCCTTTGGTGCTTTCCTCGCGAAAGGCGTGACGTTTGAAGTAGAAGGCGATGCGAACGACTACTGGGGCAAAGGTCTCTCTGGCGGTACGCTGGTGCTCTACCCAGACAGCAACTCTACACTGGTGCCAGAAGACAACATCGTCGTGGGTAACGTTTGTTTCTACGGTGCAACATCCGGTGAATCTTACATTCGTGGCCTGGCTGGCGAGCGCTTCTGTGTTCGTAACTCCGGTGCCAAAGTGGTCGTTGAAGGCGTTGGTGACCACGGCTGTGAATACATGACCGGTGGTGTCGCAATTATCCTCGGTTCAACAGGTCGCAACTTTGCCGCCGGTATGAGTGGCGGCGTGGCCTACGTTTGGGACAAATCAGGTGACTTCCAGTCGAAACTGAACCCTGAACTGGTTGACCTCGATCCAATCGAACAAGAAGACAAAGATCTACTGCTGGATATGTTGAACAAACATGTTCAGTTCACAGGAAGTGAAGTGGCTCAAGCTTTCCTTGCCAATTTTGAAACCAGCTTGAAATCCTTGGTAAAAGTCATGCCACGTGATTACAAAGCGGTACTACAAAAACGCAAGGCAGAAGCAAAGCAACGTGAAGCGGAGGCAGTGTAATGGGTAAGCCGACTGGATTTTTAGAGTTTGGACGCGAGCTTCCAAAGAAGCTTGCACCAGCAGAGCGAATCAAAAACAACAAAGAGTTCGTACTCAACGCGGAGTTTGGTAAGAAAATTAATACCCAAGCGTCTCGTTGTATGGACTGTGGTGTGCCGTTTTGTCACAACGGCTGCCCAATTGGTAACATCATTCCGGAATTTAACGATGCGGTTTATCGCGACAGTTGGGAAGAAGCGTGGAACATTCTAAGTTCAACCAACAACTTCCCAGAGTTCACCGGACGAGTTTGCCCTGCGCCATGTGAAAGTGCTTGTGTCTTGGGCATCAACCAAGACCCAATCACCATCTGTAACATTGAGAAAACCATTGTAGAAACGGCGTATCGTGAAGGGTACGCCAAACCTAAAACACCGCGTTCGCGTACAGGTAAGAAAGTCGCGATCATCGGTTCAGGCCCAGCAGGTTTAGCCGCTGCAGAGCAGCTCAATAGTGCGGGCCATTCGGTGACGGTTTTCGAGCGCGATGAGAAAGTCGGTGGTCTACTGCGTTTCGGTATCCCAGATTTCAAACTGGGCATGGACATCATTGACCGCAAGATCAATCTCATGGCAGAAGCTGGGGTTGAGTTTAAGGTGAATCAACATGTTGGTGTGGATGTGAACGCACAGCAAATTCGCCAAGAATACGATGTTGTACTGCTTACTGGCGGCTCGACCGTACCACGCGATCTTCCTGTCCCTGGCCGCGAACTGAAAGGCGTT
Source organism: Vibrio vulnificus CMCP6 (assembly GCF_000039765.1). NCBI lineage: Bacteria > Pseudomonadati > Pseudomonadota > Gammaproteobacteria > Vibrionales > Vibrionaceae > Vibrio > Vibrio vulnificus. Next base: position 562,613 of record NC_004459.3, read on the forward strand.
TACTTTGCGATGCAGTTCCTCGCACAAAACAACCGCCGAGCAAATGAAATGGACCTTAAAGGTGAAGAAATTCACGCAGCAGGAAAACATGTTGTCGTGATCGGTGGTGGTGATACTGGTTCAGACTGTGTGGGTACTTCTAACCGTCATGGTGCTGCAAGTGTAACTCAAGTAGAAATCATGCCTGTGCCACCAGAAAAGCGCCCTGCCAATATGCCTTGGCCGCAATACCCAATGATTCTTCGCACCTCAACTTCGCATGAAGAAGGGGTTGATCGCCATTGGAATATTCTGACCAAAGAGTTCATCGGCAACGACAAAGGTGAAGTCACAGGTCTACGTCTTGCAGACATTGTTTGGCAAGATGCACAACCAGGCGAACGCCCAAGCTTCAAAGAAGTCGAAGGTAGCGAGCGCGTGATTCCATGTGATATGGCTTTCTTGGCGATGGGTTTCCTTCACCCAGAACCGCATGGTGTACTTGCGCAGTTGAATGTCGCGCTGGATGAACGCGGTAACGTGGCAACTCAAGATTTCCAGACCAATCAACAAGGCGTATTTGCCGCAGGTGATATGCGTACTGGTCAATCTTTGGTGGTGCGCTGTATCAACGAAGGTCGTGAATGTGCACGTGCTATCGACCAATACCTAATGGGCAATACCAATCTGGAAGCAAAAGCCGATTCACTCATGCTTTCTGCTTAATTGCCTACTCTTTACTCGGAGCGGTCAAGAAACCTATCCGAGTAAAGAAAGATAATCCAATCCTTCCAAACTTTTTCTTTTGACCAGCATTTTATGCTGGTCTTTTTTCTTCTCCAGACTTCATTTATGTTGCAAAATTGTAACAATAAAAAATCTATCTTTTTGAATTTAAACACCTTATTTAGACCATTACGTGGTAAATCGCATATTGACGTGATTATTCACTAACAACTTGACCTTTTTCACAATAACCTATACGTTGTGAATTCAGTGCAACATAAAGCCTCATTTATTGTTAAGAATTTAGAACGTTTTTATTGCATAAACATACAAATACGAATAATTAGAACGCATAGTTAGTCATACATACCAGCATAAACTGTGTTGGTATTTCTGTCTGGAAGACAGAGAAGCAAAGGGAGAATTGCAATGGCTCTTTATGATCCAAGTTTAGAGAAGGACAACTGTGGTTTTGGTCTTATCGCACACATGGAAGGTGAGCCTAGCCATAAGCTGGTCCGTACCGCGATTTCAGCACTTGATCGCATGACACACCGCGGTGGTATCGCTGCCGATGGAAAAACCGGTGACGGTTGTGGACTATTACTTCAGAAACCCGACTCTTATTTACGTCTTATCGCCAAAGAAAATAGCTTCAATTTAGCGAAGCAGTATGCGATTGGTATGATCTTCTTCAGTCAAGATCCCGTTAAGGCGCAAACCGCTCGCGATATCATCAACAAAGAACTCGCCAAAGAGACACTCACGGTCGCAGGTTGGCGCAAAGTGCCAACCAATCCAGCGGTACTTGGTCCCATTGCCGCGGATTCTTTACCCGATATTCAACAAGTGTTCATTTCAGCTCCCGCTGGCTGGCGTGAGCGAGATATCGAGCGACGCTTGTATATTGCTCGCCGCCGTATTGAAAAACAGATCACTGACGATAGAGATTTCTACGTTTGTAGCTTATCAACACAAGTGATTGTCTATAAAGGCTTGTGTATGCCAGCGGATCTGCCGCGTTTCTATTTGGATCTCGCGGATCTGCGGATGGAGTCAGCTATCTGTTTGTTCCATCAACGTTTCTCAACCAACACTCAACCACGTTGGCCGCTCGCTCAACCGTTCCGCTACTTAGCACACAATGGTGAGATCAATACCATTGAAGGCAACCGCCAATGGGCTCGCGCTCGTGGCTATAAATTTGCGTCGCCACTTCTGCCTGATCTGCAAAGCGCTGCACCATTTGTTAACGAAACGGGCTCGGACTCCTCCAGCTTAGACAATATGCTGGATCTCTTCCTTGCTGGCGGTATGGATATCTTCCGTGCCATGCGCATGTTGGTGCCGCCTGCATGGCAAAACCACCCAGATATGGATCCAGACCTACGTGCCTTCTACGATTTCAACTCCAAACACATGGAGCCTTGGGATGGTCCTGCTGGTATCGTACTTTCTGATGGACGCTACGCCGCCTGTAACCTCGACCGCAACGGCCTACGCCCAGCTCGCTATGTGATCACCAAAGACAAGTTGATCACCCTAGCCTCAGAAGTGGGCATTTGGGATTACGCACCGGATGAAGTGGCGGAGAAAGGTCGCGTTGGTCCCGGCGAGCTGTTGGTGATTGATACCCGTAAAGGCAAGTTGTGGCAATCGAGCGAGATCGATAACGATCTCAAGAGCCGCCATCCTTACCGCGAATGGATGGACAACAACGTTCGCCGCCTTACACCATTTTCTGAACTACCTGAAGATCAAGTGGGTGAACGCAGCTTTGATAGTGACACACTAAAAACCTATCAAAAGCAGTTTGCGATGAGCAATGAAGAAGTCGATCAAGTACTGCGCGTGTTGGGTGATATGGCGCAAGAAGCCGTCGGCTCTATGGGCGATGACACCCCGATGGCCGTCTTGTCTTCAAAAGAGCGACTCGTGACGGACTATTTCCGTCAGAAATTTGCTCAGGTCACCAACCCACCGATTGATCCATTGCGCGAACAGCACGTCATGTCATTGGCCACCAGCATCGGCCAAGAGATGAACGTCTTTTGTGAAACAGACGGGCACGCTCACCGCGTGACATTCGGTTCTCCGGTGCTGCTCTATTCCGATATGCAGCAACTACTTGAGCTGAGCGATGACCACTATCGCAACACCATTTTGGACATCAACTACGATCCAAGTGAAAAAGATCTCAAGCAAGCGATATTGGATCTCTGCGATCAAGCAGAGCAAGTTGTCCGTGATGGCACGGTTTTGATTGTGCTTTCTGACCGCCCTTTAGTGGCAGGTAAACTGCCAATCCCAGCAGCCATGGCGGTGGGTGCGGTACAAACTCGTCTCGTCAACGCCAACTTGCGTTGTGATGCCAACATCGTGGTGGAAACAGCGACCGCGCGTGACCCTCATCAATTTGCTGTGTTGCTCGGCTTTGGTGCAACCGCAGTTTACCCCTACCTTGCCTATGAAGTGCTAGGGAAATTGATCGACGATGGCGCACTCGAAAAAAGCTATCGCGAGGTGATGCAAAACTATCAATATGGCATCAATAAAGGTCTGTATAAGATCATGTCGAAGATGGGCATCTCCACCGTTGCTTCTTACCGCTGTTCTCAACTTTTTGAAGCGGTTGGTTTGAGCCGTGATGTAGTGGAGTTGTGCTTTAAAGGCGTAACCACCCGCATTGAAGGCGCTGGGTTTACGGACTTCCAACAAGATCTCTTTAACCTCTCTCGCAAGGCATGGGCAAAACGTAAATCGATCGAACATGGCGGCTTACTCAAATACGTACACGGTGGTGAGTACCACGCCTACAACCCTGATGTTGTTGGCACGTTACAAAAAGCGGTGAAATCGGGAGAAAGCGGTGATTATCAGCAGTTCGCTCAACAAGTGAATCAGCGCCCTGTCGCCATGCTGCGCGATTTAATGCAACTGAAAAAAGCGGACCAGCCACTTGCGTTAGAAAAAATTGAACCCAGTACCGAACTGTTTAAGCGCTTTGATTCTGCGGCGATGTCGATTGGTGCATTAAGCCCAGAAGCACATGAAGCGTTGGCAACCGCCATGAACCGTTTGGGCGGTTACTCCAACTCGGGCGAAGGGGGCGAAGATCCACGTCGCTTTGGCACCGAGCGTAACTCGCGCATTAAGCAAGTTGCCTCTGGCCGTTTTGGCGTCACGCCGCACTACCTCACCAACGCTGATGTACTGCAAATCAAGGTCGCTCAAGGTGCAAAACCAGGCGAAGGCGGTCAGTTACCTGGCCACAAAGTCACTGCCGAGATTGCTAAGCTGCGTTATTCCGTGCAAGGCGTGACACTTATCTCGCCACCACCGCATCACGACATCTATTCGATTGAAGACTTAGCGCAATTGATTTTTGACTTGAAACAGGTCAACCCGAAAGCACTGGTTTCCGTCAAATTGGTGTCTGAGCCAGGCGTCGGCACCATCGCCACCGGCGTTGCCAAAGCCTATGCCGATCTCATCACCATCTCTGGCTATGATGGCGGTACTGCTGCCAGCCCACTGACCTCAGTAAAATACGCCGGCAGTCCATGGGAACTGGGCCTAGCTGAAACGCAACAAGCCCTAGTGGCCAATGGCCTACGCCATAAAATTCGTCTTCAAGTGGATGGTGGTTTGAAAACGGGCTTGGATGTGGTGAAAGGAGCGATTCTAGGTGCCGAAAGCTTTGGCTTTGGTACGGCTCCAATGGTGGCAATGGGTTGTAAGTTCCTGCGCATCTGCCACCTCAACAACTGCGCGACTGGTGTAGCAACACAAGACGAAACTCTGCGTAAAGAGTACTTCAAAGGCTTGCCAGAAATGGTGATGAACTATTTCATCGGCTTGGCTGATGAAGTACGAGGCTTGCTCGCTGAACTGGGCGTTGAAAAGCTCACCGACTTGATTGGCCGCACCGATCTGCTCGAAGTGGTGCAAGGCATGACCGCCAAGCAGTCCAAGCTTGATCTGTCAGGCATTCTTGAAGCACCGGTGTCACCGCAGAATCTACCTCTGTTCTGGACAGAACCCAATGCACCATTTGATAAAGCAGTGCTAAACCAAAAGATCATTGAAGATGCGCTTGATGCGGTTGAGAACCGTCAATCTGCCAGCTTCTTCTACAACGTGATCAATACCGATCGTTCGATTGGCGCACGCCTTTCCGGTGAAATCGCCAAGCGTTATGGCAACCAAGGCATGGCTGCATCGCCCATTAAACTCTACCTCGATGGTACCGCTGGCCAATCTTTTGGCGTGTGGAACGCAGGTGGCGTCGAGCTTTATCTCACTGGTGATGCCAATGACTACGTCGGCAAAGGCATGGCGGGCGGTAAGATTGTCATCAAACCGCACTTAGGCACTGCCTTCCGTTGTAACGATGCGACCATTATCGGCAACACCTGTCTCTATGGCGCAACAGGCGGAAAACTGTTTGCCGCAGGTAAAGCGGGTGAACGCTTTGGTGTACGTAACTCTGGCACCATCACCGTGATTGAAGGCGCGGGCGACAACGCTTGTGAATACATGACCGGCGGCATCGTGGCCATTCTTGGCGCGACTGGGGTTAACTTCGGCGCGGGGATGACAGGTGGCTTTGCTTACGTTCTGGATGAGAATGAAGATTTCCAAGGCCGTGTTAACAGTGAATCGGTTGAAGCAATTTCGCTTTCTGATCTTTATATCCACCAAGAACATCTACGCGGTTTGATCGCCGAGCATCTGGAAGAGACCGGCTCCGTTCACGCCGAAGATATTCTGGCCAACTTTGACGCATGGATACCGAAGTTCTACTTGGTGAAACCGAAAGCAGCGGATCTTAACACCCTGCTTGGCCACCAAAGCCGCAGTGCGGCAGAACTTCGCGTGCAGGCCCAGTAATTCAAGGAGGATATGAACATGAGCCAGAATGTATACCAGTTTATCGATGTTCAACGTGTCGATCCTGCTAAGAAGCCGCTGCAGATTCGCAAGATCGAGTTCGTCGAAATCTACGAACCCTTTACTAAACAGCAAGCGACCGCTCAAGCGGATCGCTGCTTAGATTGTGGTAACCCTTATTGTGAATGGAAGTGCCCGGTACACAACTACATCCCTCAGTGGCTAAAACTGGCCAATGAAGGACGAATTTTGGAAGCGGTCGAGCTTTCACATCAGACCAACAGCTTGCCGGAAGTGTGTGGCCGAGTTTGCCCTCAAGACCGACTGTGTGAAGGCTCTTGCACATTAAATGACGACTTTGGTGCCGTCACCATCGGTAATATTGAAAAATACATCACCGACAAAGCCTTTGAGATGGGCTGGAAGCCAGACATGTCCAAAGTCGAATGGACAGATAAGAAAGTGGCCATCATTGGCGCGGGCCCTGCAGGTCTCGCGGCGGCTGATATTTTGGTGCGCAATGGGGTCAAACCCGTTGTCTTCGACCGCTACCCAGAGATCGGTGGGCTACTGACGTTTGGTATTCCGTCTTTCAAACTGGAAAAAGGGGTGATGGAAAACCGCCGCCGCATTTTCAGCGAAATGGGGGTTGAGTTCCGCATGAACGTCGAAGTCGGTAAAGATGTACAGATGCAAGAACTGCTGGAAGAGTATGATGCCGTGTTCCTTGGCGTCGGCACCTACAAATACATGCGTGCTGGTTTGGAGAATGAGGATGCCTCCGGCGTGTATGACGCCCTGCCTTTTTTGATTTCCAACACTTACAAAGTAATGGGCCTTGAACACGACCAGCCTTTCATCGATATGGCGGGCAAAAATGTTGTCGTGCTTGGTGGCGGTGATACCGCGATGGACTGTGTTCGTACTTCTATCCGCCAAGGCGCTGCCAATGTCGTTTGTGCCTATCGTCGCGATGAAGAGAACATGCCAGGCTCACGTCGTGAAGTGAAAAACGCCAAAGAGGAAGGGGTGAACTTTATGTTTAACCTGCAACCTCTGTCGATTGACGTGGACACTCGCGGACAAGTGACGGGCGTGAAAGTGGTGCAGACTGCGTTAGGTGAGCCCGATGAGGCAGGCCGCCGTCGTCCCGAACCTGTGGCAGGCAGTGAGCATGTGTTACCTGCCGATGTGGTGATCATGGCCTTTGGCTTCCAACCCCATCAAATGAGTTGGTTGGAGCCTTATGGAGTTGAGCTCGACCAATGGGGTCGCATCAAAGCTGCTGCGAAACAGACTTACCAATTCCAAACCAGCAATGAGAAGATTTTTGCCGGTGGTGATGCGGTGCGTGGTTCCGATTTGGTGGTGACGGCGATTGATGAAGGCCGTAAAGCCGCGGAAGGCATATTAGATTATCTCGAACTCTAATATCTATCGGTGTGTTATGAGAGGTTGGTGAGCGATCATCAACCTTTTTTCTTTTAGACTTAATGTTTAGGATCTGCGGATAACGCCCTTTTGGGAACAGTAGGTGTACAGGATGAAAAAACTCATTTTAACGATTTGCGCCACCTTAGCCCTGACCGCTTGCAGCAATGGAGCTTACACAATGACCGATCGAACTTCTCAGCCTTGTGGCAATAAACCCAACTGTGTGTCGACACAAGATGAGCGCGCGAGTTTCCAACTCGACCCTTTTAAGCTCACATCCAACGCCACCTTAGATCAAATAGAGCAAGTTGCCCTTGAACTTCCTGGCGCAAAAGTGGCGGATAAAACGGAACACTACTTAAGAGTAGAATGCACCTCACGACTGTTTCGCTTTGTTGATGATCTTGAACTCAAAATCGTCGATGGCCAATTGCTCGTCCGTTCAGAGTCACGCGTTGGTTACTCCGATCTTGGCGTCAATCGCAAGCGCGCAGAGCAATTAAGAAGCTTACTGACTGAGGCGGGTTTCATTAAGTAAAGGCAAAGGGTAAACAACAAGCGAAAGTACTTATTGTGACAGAGCTTTGCTATACTCTCGCCAATTCTATGTTTGTTTAAAAATTAAGAGATTGATATGAAAGTCGGTATTATCGGTGCCATGCAACAAGAAGTGGCCATCCTTAAAGAAGCAATGACCAACGCACAAACCGTAAATAAAGCAGGTTGCACCTTCTATTCAGGTCAAATCAATGGTGTTGAGGTTGTGCTACTGCAATCCGGCATTGGTAAAGTTGCTGCCGCGATTGGCACCACTATCCTTCTCGATGAATATCAACCTGATATGGTGCTCAACACCGGTTCTGCAGGTGGTTTTGATTCCAGCTTAAATCTTGGTGATGTGGTCATTTCGACTGAAGTCCGTCATCACGATGCTGACGTGACGGCATTTGGCTATGAAATGGGCCAAATGGCAGGTCAACCAGCCGCTTTCCTCGCTGATGAAAAATTGATGAACTTGGCTGAAAAAGCGTTAGAGCAAATGGATGGACAACACGCGGTTCGTGGTCTCATCTGTACTGGTGATGCATTCGTTTGTACCGCTGAGCGTCAAGCCTTTATCCGTCAACACTTCCCATCCGTGATTGCAGTTGAAATGGAAGCGTCTGCGATTGCACAAACTTGTTACCAATTCAAAGTGCCGTTTGTAGTCGTACGTGCAATTTCAGATGTGGCAGACAAAGAATCACCAATGAGCTTTGAAGAGTTCTTACCTTTGGCAGCCAAGAGCTCGTCAGAAATGGTCTTCAAAATGTTGGAACTGCTGAAGTAATCGCCATATCTATGACAGAGCTGTTTGATCAACTCTATGCCAACGGTGCGCTCCTCATTCTTTGGGGAGCGTTACTGTTCCATCTCATTATCCCGATTCCACGCTCCTCTCATCCCGTCACACTCTGGCACAAATTTGCACAGCTGTTGGCAGATAAAGTCAATACCCAACAAAGCTATCAACAAAGCCTCATCTCAGGCCATTTAGCGTTATTGTTGATGCTGTTTCCTTGTTTAGCGGTCCTGTTTGCTTTAAAACCCTTGGTTTGGCAACCGCAGCTATTTGAACTTGCATTGCTGCTGTTGGCGCTAGATTGGCGCAGTAACGAGAGCCTCGCCAAAGCGCTGATTCGTGCTATGGCTAATGAGGATAAAGCTGCGGCAAGAAGCCTATTGGCCCCCTACCTCAATCGAGAAACCACCACCCTCTCCCAACTTGGTATCGGCAAAGCCGCTGCAGAGACCTTGATCATGGGATATGGGAGAAATGTCGTTGGCGTTCTCTTTTGGTTTGCGCTTTCAGGCGGCATTGGGGCATTGATGTATCGCCTCACGATTGAACTAGCAAGAGCCTGGTCACCAAGTCGCGCCAACTATGCGCCATTTGGTGTGGCCACCGTGCGATTCGCCGCAGTACTGGATTTTATTCCGCTGCGTTTATTTGCCGTTATGATCCTGCTTGGTCAACACACAGGTCAAACATGGCAAGGCATGCGTCAACAAGTCGCTTCTTGGCCATTGCCGGGTCCGGCTTGGTTACTGTGTGCCGTAGGCAACAAGCTGCAACTCTCTTTGGGAGGGCCAGCGATTTATCAAGGTAAAAGAGCCGAAAGAGCCAAAATTGGTGGACGCATTGCGCCCTCCGCTTTGCATATTGATCAGCTACAACATTTATTAGCACGTAGGATCCTAGTTTGGATTTTGCTTCAGAGCCTACTTATGGGGCTTATTTATCAAGGGATATGATGAAAACTCTCTCTTCACTTCTTCTACTGTTTTCGGTCAGTTTACAAGCAGCCCCCATTGAACGCGTCATCAGCTTGGCACCACACGCCACCGAGATCGCGTACGCAGCAGGGCTTGGAGATAAACTGATTGCCGTTAGCGAGATGAGCGATTATCCAGAGGCAGCAAAAAAGTTAGAGAAAGTCTCCAACTACAAGGGGATTAACCTAGAGAAAATCATCACTTTAAAACCGGATTTGATCATCGCATGGCCGGCGGGTAACCCTGCAAAAGAGTTAGAAAAACTCGAGCAGTTTGGCTTTAAGATCTACTACTCACAAACCAAATCACTTAAAGATATTGGCGATAACATTGAACAACTCAGTCAATACAGTGATGATCCGCAAATCGGCCTAAACAATGCTCGAGATTACCGAACTCATCTCGAAGCACTAAGAGCAAAGTACCAAAATCTCCCTAAAACCCGCTACTTCTACCAACTCAGCGACACGCCGATCATCACCGTTGCTGGCCAAAACTGGCCTACAGAGGTCTTTCGTTTTTGTGGCGGTGAGAATGTGTTTGATGGCGCATCAGCACCTTATCCTCAAGTCAGTATTGAGCAGGTGATTCTAAAAAGACCCCAAGCCATGTTCGTTTCTCCTCACGCGATTCAAAATAACGGCATGTGGAGCCCTTGGGTTGAGGAGATTCCAGCATTAAAAAATGCGCATTTTTGGCAGCTCGATGCAGATTGGTTAAACCGACCAACCCCTCGCACCTTACTGGCGATTGAACAAGTCTGTGAGCACTTTGCCAGCATCGAGCAAAAACGCTAACGTTTGGCTGGAAAATTTCGTACAATTTGCCCCCATTTTCTGTTCCCTCACTTTTTAAGGCATTAAGTAACATGGACTCCATGCTGCTGTATTTTATCGATTTATTTGGCACCGCTGTTTTTGCTGTTTCCGGCGTTCTCTTGGCTGGACGGTTAAAGATGGATCCTTTTGGTGTGGTTGTATTAGGCAGCGTGACCGCGATTGGTGGTGGCACTATTCGCGATATGGCCTTGGGCGCAACCCCCGTCTTTTGGATCAAGGACACCACCTATCTTTGGGTTATCATCGTTACCTGTCTGTTGACAATGCTCGTTGTGCGCCGACCTAAGCGCTTAGCGTGGTGGATATTACCCGTCTGCGATGCCATTGGCTTGGCGGTATTTGTTGGGATCGGTGTCGAGAAAGCCCTCGCCTATCAAGATTCAGCGATGGTCGCGGTGATCATGGGCGTCATTACCGGCTGTGGTGGCGGTATTATTCGCGATGTGTTAGCGCGTGAGATTCCAATGGTGCTGCGAAGTGAAGTGTATGCGACTGCCTGTCTTGTTGGTGGGATATTCCACACATCTGCCCTAAGCCTTGGCTATGATCACTCTACAGCCTTATTGGCAGGTGTGTTTTCGACCTTGATCATCCGCTTGGGCGCCATTCGCTGGCATTTATCATTGCCTACATTTGCACTAAATAAATAATCTGTGTTGGCCGACTTTATCGGCCAACGTCACGCCTCACTTGCTTTCGCCTTGGCAGCCGACTCTTTACTCGTTAAAGTGAACTACCTATTCCCACTCGTCATCAATCATTATGTTACTCGAAGGCATTGAAACCTTATTGGTTCTGCATAAAGAAAAGACCATGAGTCGCACCGGCAGTCAGCTCTATATTAGTCAATCTGCTGTCAGTAAACGCATTGCGAATCTTGAGAAAAAGCTTGGGAAGAAACTGATTGAGCCTGATGGACGTCATATTCGTTTAACCGCTGACGCTCAAGCCTTAATAAAGAGTATTGAACCGAGTTTTAATGAGCTGCGTGGGCAGATCTACGATCAGCAACTTATCGAAGATAATGCATTGATTAAAATCGATTGTTCAGAAACGCTACTGGCGGGTTATTTGAACAATGCGATGGAAGCACTGTATCAGCAGGATCGTCACCTTTCCTTGACCACCAACCACACACCTAGGATTGTGGAACACGTTCAGTCAGGCAAAGCCACACTCGGATTTTGCGCCGGCTATTTACCGCCAAATCATGGGCTGATGACCTTTCACCTTTTTGATGAATCTTTTAGCATCATTAGTAAGTACCCACTAACTGAGCTACCAAAAGCAATCATAACCAATGACCTCAACAATCCCGCCAATACCTATCAACTGGCTGCATTGTCAGCGGTGGGTGTGACGCCCTTGATGCAAATGGACTCTTACACCGCGTCAGCCCAGCTCGCCGTGGGTGGAATGGCCCCCGCCCTAGTGCCGAAATCCGTGATTAACGCATTACGAATAGAGCCACAGTATTGCTATCACTTTGACGAGCTTAGCCATCTCACTCGTCCGGTGACGATATGTTGCCGCGCCAAAAGTCATCAAAACAGCCGAGTTAAAACAGTGATAACAACCATTGCTGATGCTGTTGCCAAAGTAGTTTAGAAGCCATTGCCATCGACATCACAATGACCAGAGGACGGATCCATTTGTGTCCTTTGGTCACCACCACTTTTGCCCCCAAGCGCGCACCAATAAAGCCCCCCACTGCCATCACTAAGCCCACTTTCCAGACTGGCAATCCCGCCAGCACAAAAAACAGCAATGCCGCGATGTTAGAGGTAAAATTGAGCACCTTGGTTCGCGCAGTGGCTTCAACGAGGGAAAACTGCCCAAGCACAACAAAACAAACGGTAAAGATCGATCCCGTTCCCGGGCCAAAAAAACCATCATAGAAACCAACACCACCACCGACCGACAGTGCAAACATCGCCTCGGATAACTTTGGCTGTCCCCCTGTATTGCGGGTGGGCGGCGCGAGTAAAAAATAGAGCGAAATCGCGATTAGCAGCACGGGAATCAAGCTGGTTAGCACGCTGGCATCAATCACTTGAACAAGCTCTGCCCCGATGGCCGCCCCTATAAAGGTGCATGCGATGGCGACTTTCATCTCTTTTAAACTAACGATGCCATTACGGACAAAATATAAGCTGGCTGAGAAACTGCCGAATGAGCTTTGCAACTTATTGGTCGCCAATGCTTGTGTTGGGCTCAACCCTGAAGCCAACAACGCAGGAAGAGTGAGCAGTCCACCACCACCCGCCATGGCATCAATAAAACCAGCCACAGAAGCAACAAAGAACAGTGCTGCCAACATCTCAATCGTTATGTCCAATTCAAGCATCCTTTTCAAAGAGGAAGAGTAAAGAACAAGACGGTAGCATCAAAACTAGCGAGGTAAAAAGGAAACCCAAGACAGCAATCCATTCCTAAAATTCATCAATTGTATTTTGTTAGAAACATAGTTTATTTGGGATGCTTCAAATACGCTCATTTATTGCAAAGACATATCCTGAAAGCGCTATTTGCCCTTCAATCTTCACACTCAGTAACAAATTACCTCTCTTGAAGAGCGTGATTCACGTTCAAAATGCGCCACATTTTAACTGACGTTATTTTCCATTCTCTGAAGTACTTGAAAATGAGCGAAAGTCACAGCGTCTAATGATTAAACCAAGCATGACACCAATTTTTCTCTGATCTGCGCTGAATTCTTTAGGCAGAGTCATTTTTTTCGCTTTTCCTTTATGCGTACATGTCACTTACCTTGATAGAACAGCAACCAGCCCAAAAGTGACATAATTGGTCAGCGGCGAGTTCGGATTTCACTTTTGACCACCTGAATCAATAACATGAAAAGAAAACTACTCTTAATTCAACTCTTTTTCCTCTCATCGTTGGCACATGCGGAACAAGGCGAGTTTATTGCTGAGCGCCCAGTTTATGACCACACAATTGCTTTAGAGCATCTCGCGTCGATTACGTCATCACTTGACAGTTATAGAGAGATGACGGAAATAGTCGATAGCCAGTTGATGGAGAAAGTGGACAACACAAGTTGGGAAATGCAGAACATCGGATTTCCTAACTGGACAAACTACATCAAGGGAACGTTACTGAAACAGAACCTAAGAATCGCAGAACTGGAAAGGGATCAAGCTTCAACACCAGAGGAAATTCGCAAGAGGCAGAATAACCTTCAGCAAGCAAGGAAAGAGTACGAGGATTTCACTCAGCGCCATCAAGTCGTTGACTAAGAGAATACAAGCCAAGCGTATTTGGCGATTTCTTTCTAGAAAAAAGCCCGCTCAAATGAGCGGGCAATGAGGTTGTCATATAAGCCGTTATAGTTATGAACTCAGGGCTTACTGATTGTTACGCTTTCAAACTCGCTTGCACTTGCGCGTGCAGTTCCTGTACCGACGTCACGCTTGCTTTCGCGTCCGCCGTATGAGACATACAGGTCGCAAATGCCGCGTTAAGTGTCGTGGTGTAGTTCACTTTTTCTGCAAGTGCGCCACGGCGTAGAACTTTCGAATCTTCAATCGCTTGACGACCAGCCGCCGTGTTCACGATGTAGGTGTATTCGTTGTTCTTGATGCGGTCAAGAATGTGAGGACGACCTTCGTGCACTTTGTTTACTAGACGTGGGTTGATGCCCGCTTCACCTAAGATCACTGCCGTACCGTGTGTCGCATCCAGCTTGTACCCTAGTTTCAGTAATTTAGACGCTAGGTCAACCACACGTTGCTTGTCGCCTTCGCGTACCGAAAGCAGCGCACGACCACCTTCAGGATACACATTGCCACAACCCAGTTCTGCTTTCGCATACGCTTCAGCAAAAGTTGCACCTACACCCATCACTTCACCCGTTGAGCGCATTTCAGGGCCCAATAGTGGGTCAACGCCAGGGAACTTGTTAAATGGCAGAACCACTTCTTTTACCGAGTAGTAAGGAGGAATAATCTCTTTGGTGAAACCTTGCGATTCCAGAGACTGACCAGCCATAACACGTGCTGCGATTTTCGCAAGTGGTGCACCGGTCGCTTTCGATACGAATGGAACGGTACGTGCAGCACGAGGGTTCACTTCGATGAGGTACACTTCGTTGTCTTTTACGGCAAACTGCGTGTTCATTAGGCCACGAACGCCCAACTCAAATGCCAGCTTTTCAACTTGCTCACGCATCTTGTCTTGGATTTCTTGGCTTAACGTGTAAGCAGGCAGTGAACATGCTGAGTCACCTGAGTGAACACCCGCTTGCTCGATGTGCTCCATGATACCGCCAATCACCACGCGCTCACCGTCACAGATAGCGTCGATATCGACTTCAATTGCATCGTCTAGGAAGCGATCCAGTAGAACCGGTGATTCGTTCGACACGCTAACCGCTTCGTTGAAGTAGCGGCGTAGGTCTTGCTCGTCATAAACGATTTCCATAGCGCGGCCACCCAGTACGTAAGATGGACGAACGACCAATGGGAAGCCAATTTCACGCGACTTCTCAACCGCTTGCTCCATGGTGGTTACGGTTGCGTTCTCTGGCTGTAGCAGGCCTAAGCGGTCAACCGCTTGTTGGAAACGCTCACGGTCTTCCGCACGGTCGATGGCATCAGGGCTAGTACCGATAATTGGTACACCCGCCGCTTCTAGCGCACGCGCCAGTTTCAGTGGAGTTTGACCACCGTACTGCACGATCACGCCTTTTGGCTTTTCAACACGAGCAATCGCCAACACATCTTCTAGAGTAACCGGTTCAAAGTAGAGACGGTCTGAAGTGTCGTAGTCGGTTGATACGGTTTCTGGGTTACAGTTCACCATGATGGTCTCGTAACCATCTTCACGTAGCGCTAGCGAAGCGTGTACACAGCAGTAGTCAAACTCAATACCTTGACCGATACGGTTTGGACCACCGCCCAGAACCATGATCTTTTCTTTATCGGTTGGGTTCGCTTCACACTCATCATCATAAGATGAGTACATGTAAGCCGTATCCGATGAGAATTCTGCCGCACAGGTATCAACACGCTTGTATACAGGGTGGATGTCGAATTGGTCACGTAGACGACGGATTTCACTTTCAGCCACGCCGAGTAGTTTTGATAGGCGAGCGTCGGAGAAACCTTTACGCTTCATTTGACGAAGCACATCTTGAGTTAAACCAGCAAAACCACCCGCTTTCACTTGCTCTTCCAGCTTCACAATCTCTTCGATTTGAACCAGGAACCAGCGATCGATGTTAGTTAGGTTAAACACACCATCAACTGACATACCCGCACGGAATGCATCGGCAATGTACCAAATACGCTCAGCGCCCGCTTCTTTCAGCTCGTGGCGAATTTTGGTCAGTGCATCTGGTGAATCAAGATCAACCATCTCATCAAAACCAGTCGCGCCCACTTCTAGACCGCGCAGCGCTTTGTGCAGTGATTCTTGTTGGTTACGGCCAATGGCCATCACTTCACCAACTGACTTCATTTGCGTCGTCAAACGGTCGTTAGCACCGGCAAATTTCTCGAAGTTGAAACGAGGAATCTTAGTCACTACGTAGTCGATGGTCGGTTCAAATGATGCTGGCGTCGCACCACCAGTGATGTCATTTTGTAGCTCATCAAGCGTGAAGCCAACGGCTAGTTTCGCTGCAATCTTCGCAATAGGGAAACCTGTCGCTTTTGACGCTAGAGCAGAAGAGCGCGATACACGTGGGTTCATCTCGATGATAACCATACGGCCATCTTTCGGGTTGATACCAAACTGCACGTTTGAACCACCTGTCTCTACACCGATTTCACGAAGTACCGCTAGCGACGCATTACGCATCAGTTGGTATTCTTTATCTGTCAGCGTTTGAGCCGGTGCCACGGTGATAGAGTCACCGGTGTGGATGCCCATTGGGTCGAAGTTTTCGATTGAACATACGATGATACAGTTGTCCGCTTTGTCGCGAACCACTTCCATTTCGTACTCTTTCCAACCGATCAAAGATTCATCGATAAGCAGTTCATTGGTTGGCGACAGGTCAAGACCACGGCGACAGATTTCTTCGAACTCTTCTTTGTTGTACGCGATACCCCCCCCCGTACCACCCATGGTGAATGACGGGCGGATGATACATGGGAAGCCAACCATATCGAGCACTTTGTACGCTTCTTCCATGGTCTTCGCCGTATCAGCACGAGGACACTCTAGGCCGATAGATTTCATCGCTTTGTCGAAACGCGAACGGTCTTCCGCTTTATCGATGGCATCAGCAGTTGCACCGATCATTTCTACGCCAAATTCCGCTAGCACGCCGTGCTTTTCAAGCGCAAGCGCACAGTTTAGAGCCGTCTGACCACCCATGGTTGGTAGAACCGCATCTGGACGCTCTTTTTCGATAATCTTGCGTACCACTTCCCATTGAATTGGCTCGATGTAGGTCGCATCCGCCATATCTGGGTCTGTCATGATGGTCGCTGGGTTCGAGTTTACTAGGATAACTCGGTAACCTTCTTCACGTAGCGCTTTACATGCTTGTGCGCCTGAGTAGTCAAACTCACAAGCCTGACCGATAACAATTGGACCAGCACCTAGGATAAGAATGCTTTGAATGTCAGTACGTTTTGGCATTGTCTACTACTCCAAATTAAGCGCTGTGTTGTTTAATCAGTTCGATGAAATGGTCAAATAGCGGAGCTGCGTCGTGTGGACCTGGGCTCGCTTCAGGGTGACCTTGGAAGCTGAATGCTGGCTTGTCTGTGCGGTGAATTCCCTGCAAAGAGCCATCAAAGAGCGATACGTGAGTAGCACGTAGGTTATCTGGTAGAGTTGCTTCATCAGCGGCAAAACCGTGGTTTTGCGAAGTAATCATCACCACATTGCGGTCTAAATCTTTTACAGGATGGTTTGCACCATGGTGACCAAACTTCATCTTCACCGTTTTCGCACCAGACGCCAACGCGAGAATTTGGTGGCCAAGACAAATACCAAATACTGGTAGGCCATTTTCTAGGAACACTTTGGTTGCTTCAATCGCATAAGTACAAGGTGCTGGGTCACCAGGGCCGTTTGACAGGAAAACACCATCTGGGTTTAGCGCCAGAACGTCTTCTGCCGACGTTTCTGCTGGCACGACCGTTAAGCGGCAGCCGCGGTCAACCAACATTCGTAAGATGTTGCGTTTTGCGCCGAAATCGTAGGCAACAACGTGATATGGCAATTCGCTGTCATCTTTCGCTTCTGGAAGTCCACCCTCAAGCGTCCACGAACCTTGTTTCCATTGATACGCTTCTTTTGTTGTAACCTCTTTCGCAAGATCCATTCCTTTTAAACCTGGGAATTCTTTTGCTTTCGCCAGTGCCAAAGCTTCATCTAGGTTGTTACCTGCAACGATACAACCGTTTTGTGCACCTTTCTCACGCAGAATACGAGTGAGCTTACGCGTATCAATATCAGCAATGCCGACAATGTTTTGCGATTTGAGGTAATCAGAAAGAGATTGTTCACTACGGAAGTTAGAAGCGATAAGAGGAAGATCGCGAATCACAAGGCCTTGAGCATGAATGGAAGAGGATTCTTCGTCTTCGGAAGTGGTTCCGGTATTGCCAATGTGAGGATAAGTAAGAGTAACGATTTGCTGGGAATAAGAAGGATCAGTGAGGATTTCTTGATACCCCGTCATCGAGGTATTGAAAACGACTTCTCCAACGGAAATACCATCTGCGCCAATGGACACTCCGCGGAACACTGTCCCATCTTCCAGGACTAACAGTGCTGATTTACTCAAGACAACCTCCAGAATAAAAATGCATAAAAAATAAATTAAACTGCAAATCTGCCCTATCTATCACCAGAAAAGTGTGATTTTGGGGAATTCAGACAAATTGGCGGTATTCTAAAGACACTCTTGATACATGTCAACATTTCGCTTTTAACAAAATAGCACTTTAGAGCATCTAGGGTAAAAAACAGCAAAACAGCCCCAAAAGTATAACTTTATTCAGCTTCAACCACCCAATTCATGAAAATTTTATGAAACGAGCAAAAACCAAGCAAACATAGATCACATTTTTTATTTACACCAAAAAGCAAACGTTGCGCAAGTTTCCATTACACTTACTTTCTAGCACTTCAGAACAAAACAAGACTAAACAACAAGAAATAACACATTAACTTAACGCTAAGAAGACAAGAACTTTGAGCAAACTTTAAGGAAAAGTAGAGCAGATAAAAGAAGCGCCAGCATTGGCTGGCGCATAATTATTTATTTACAGGTCGTTAAGACCAAGGACATCTGTCATGGTATAAAACCCGGCAGGTTTTTCGTGCAGCCACACTGCGGCTTTGACGGCACCATTAGCAAAAGTCATACGGTCTGTTGCTTTGTGGGTAATTTCTACACGCTCACCAATATCAGCAAACATCGCGGTATGCTCGCCAACAATATCCCCCGCTCGAATGGTCGCGAAACCAATTTCGTCTTTGGTTCGCTCTCCAGTGATCCCTTCACGAGCATAGACGGCAACATCACTGAGTTTATTACCCATGGCACCAGCAATCGCTTCGCCCATACCAATAGCTGTACCCGATGGAGCATCCACTTTGTGGCGGTGATGCGCTTCCACAATTTCGATGTCACAGTAGTCGCCCATCACTTTAGCCGCTTTTTCAAGCAGCTTGAAAACAAGATTCACGCCCACAGAGTAATTTGGCGCCATGACCACAGGTACCTGTTGCGCGACCAGATCGATCTGCTCACGTTGCTCTTCGGTAAAGCCAGTAGTACCAATAACAATACTCTTGCCATATTGTTGGCAAAGCGCCAAATTGTTCAAGGTGCTTGCTGGAGCGGTAAAGTCAATAATTACGTCAAATTGATCAATCTGTTTGGCTAAATCATCACATACTACAACGTCAAACTTACCTTCACCGCATAGCTCACCAAGGTCGACACCAACCAGTGATGATTCTGGACGCTCTGAGCCAGCGGCAACCTTGGCTACGGGATTGTGATGTGCTGCTTTAACCAAATTGCGACCCATACGACCCGCCGCTCCTGCCACTGCAATTCTTACCATTGCATTTTTCTCCGTGTTTCTGGATCTGCCAAACGGGCAAATCGATCAAATAGGTTCTTAAACTATCAACTATTGCAAAGCGAGACCAGATCTCAAGCAAACTCTTTTAGCACTCTTTCGAGAATTGGTACGTTTGCTTCTGGAAACGGGTAACGGCTCAGTTCCGCAATCGCCACCCACTCTCCCTGTTGTCCTTCTCTTCCATAAGGCTGACCGTTAAAATCCGTCACTGTGATAAAGTCAAACTTGAGCGATTTATCTGGGTAATCGTACTCTAAATGCTCAAACAGCTGTTGTTGAGTCGCCGTAATACCAATTTCTTCTTCGAGTTCACGTACCATGGCTTGCTCTATGCTTTCCCCCTCTTCGACTTTGCCTCCAGGAAACTCCCAAAAGCCACCTTTGTGTTTATCATCCGGACGCTTGGTAATGTAAACCTGGCTCTTATCTTGATTGAAAATAATCGCCGCAACAATATGGATACGTTTCATCATTTTTTCCTTAAAAAAAGAGCCGCCTAAGCGACTCTTAATTGATTACATTAATTAGGCTAACACTAATTGATTTGACCGTGACACTGTTTGTATTTTTTGCCACTACCACAAGGGCAAGGTTCATTACGACCTACTTTACGCTCGTCACGGACCACTGGCTGGTGATGCCCTTCGTCAGAATCATCAGCAAGCTGGCTTTGAGCTGAGGCATGTTGAGCTTGTGCACGGCGAGCGGCTTCTTCAGCTTGTGCACGACGCTGAGCTTCCATACGCTCCACTTCTTCTTGCTGCTGCACACGAACTTTTGACAAAATCATCACAACATCAGATTTCAATGTTTCAAGCAAGCCTTCAAACAGTTCAAACGACTCACGCTTGTATTCCTGTTTCGGGTTCTTTTGTGCATAACCACGCAGATGGATACCTTGACGTAAGTGGTCCATCGCCGCCAAGTGCTCTTTCCACAATGTATCCAACGTTTGTAACATCACTGATTTTTCGAAGTTACGTAGCACTTGTGCACCAACCACTTCTTCTTTCGCTTTGTAGACTTCAACCGCGGTATTAATGACTTTTTCACGTAGTGCTTCTTCGTAAAGCTTGTCGTCTTCTTCCAACCATTGCTTCACAGGAGCATCGATATCGAAATCGTTCTTTAGACGTTCTTGTAGGCCTTCAAGATCCCACATGTCTTCCAGTGATTGAGGTGGAATGTATTCATCGATGACACCTTGAAGCACATCAACGCGATTGTGTTCGATCATATCGCTAATGTCATCAACACTCATCAACTCATCACGTAGCTCATACACGACTTTACGCTGATCGTTCGCCACATCATCGTACTCAAGTAGCTGCTTACGAATATCGAAGTTACGTCCTTCCACTTTGCGTTGCGCTTTTTCGATAGAGCGAGACAGCATCTTAGATTCGATCGCTTCCCCTTCTTCCATACCACTTTGAATCAATGCCGCCATACGATCCGAAGTAAAGATACGGAGTAATGAATCTTCCATAGAAAGGTAGAAACGAGATGAACCGGCATCACCCTGACGACCTGAACGACCGCGCAGCTGGTTATCGATACGGCGGGATTCGTGACGCTCAGTACCAATAATGTGTAGACCGCCCGACTCAAGCACTTGATCGTGAACTAGCTTCCACTCAGCTTTGATTTCATCAATCTGTTCTTGCGTTGGGTTAGCCATCGATTCAACTTTCGCTTGCCAACTACCGCCTAGCACGATGTCCGTACCACGACCAGCCATGTTGGTTGCAATGGTCACCGAACCCGGTTTACCGGCTTCTGCAACAATTTCCGCTTCTTTTTCGTGGAACTTGGCATTTAGAACATTGTGTTTAATTTTCGCTTTTTTCAGCGCATTCGAAAGCAGCTCGGATTTCTCGATAGAAACCGTACCCACAAGTACAGGTTGACCTTTTTCTACGCGCGCTTTGATGTCTTCAATAATGGCAGCAAATTTCTCTGCTTCAGTACGATAAACAACATCTGGCATGTCGTTACGGATCATTGGCTTGTTGGTTGGGATAACCACTGTCTCAAGACCGTAAATCGATTGGAATTCGAACGCTTCGGTGTCCGCTGTACCCGTCATACCTGACAGTTTTTCATACAGACGGAAGTAGTTCTGGAATGTAATCGAAGCCAAGGTTTGGTTTTCGTTTTGGATCTTAACGCCTTCTTTCGCTTCAACCGCTTGGTGAAGACCTTCAGACCAACGACGACCAGGCATTGTACGGCCAGTGTGTTCATCAACGATCACCACTTCGCCGTCTTCGTTTACGATGTAGTCTACGTTCTTCTCGAACAGAACATGCGCACGTAATGCCGCGTTAACGTGATGCAAAAGGCTGATGTTGGTTGGAGAGTACAATGTATCTCCCTCTTCCATTAGGCCATTTTTCACCATCAACTCTTCCACAAACTCTTGGCCTGTTTCCGTTAGATGCACTTGCTTCGATTTTTCGTCGACAGTGTAGTGGCCATCACCACGATACTCTTCAGAGTCTTCTTTATCTTGCTTCTGCAATAATGGAATCAGCGCATTGATACGCGTGTAAAGCTCAGAGCTGTCTTCAGCAGGACCAGAAATGATAAGTGGTGTACGCGCTTCATCGATCAAGATCGAGTCCACCTCATCGACGACGGCAAAGAAACGCTCACGCTGAACGCGATCTTCATTGCGGAAAGCCATGTTGTCGCGTAGGTAATCAAAACCAAACTCGTTGTTGGTCCCGTATAGGATATCGGCTTGGTACGCTTCTTTTTTCGCAGGATGAGGCATGTTTGGCACATTAATGCCAACGGTCATTCCTAGAAACTCAAATAGAGGGCGGTTGGTTTCTGCGTCACGCTTTGCCAAGTAATCATTGACGGTAACAATGTGAACACCTTTACCAGCCAGTGCGTTAAGGTAAGCAGGAAGAGTTGCGGTTAAAGTTTTACCTTCACCCGTACGCATTTCAGCGATTTGGCCTGCATTGAGAACCATACCACCGATCAACTGAACATCGAAATGACGCATACCGTAAACACGCTTTGATGCTTCACGAACGGTAGCAAATGCTTCAGGTAATAGTTGGTCAAGCGTTTCGCCTTGTTCTAGACGTTGGCGAAACTCAACCGTTTTTGCTTTTAATTGTTCATCTGAGAGAGCCTCAAAGGTCGGCTCGTAGTTGTTAATCTCTTTAACAATCTTTCTAAGGCGGCGCAGTGTGCGATCGTTGCGACTACCAATCACCTTTGTCAGTAGCTTAGTTATCATTTCTTATGAATCTCTCTTTGTTAGACCATTTCGGCCTACGATAAATGCCTTCAGTCTCTACCAGTTTTAAACTAAGGATACTGAGATAAATCATGTAACTCAGATATTGTACTGACGAGCTATTTTTTCAAGGCTAAGGTGGCAAATAATGTCGTCTAGTGTAAGGATTTTTCGTTAAGACAACCATCACAAACCCCATTTGTTTGAAGCGCTTTGAAGTTTTTATTGTTATTGGCGATGGATTCACCAGTGAAATAACCCCAAAGCAACTTGAAGCAGGCTTAAGTGGTAACTTAGAATGCATGTATGGATGTTTTTTTAGGTGCCTATCATGCGTGATCATCGCCCCACTTCAACACAAGAACTTATTGACGGTAGCGGTAGCTCGCTACAAAAGATCCAGCATCATGCGTGCGAGATACTCGAGTTGAATAAAGTGTTAGCAGAATTGCTGCCAAATGGGACGGCACAGCATTGCCGAGCGGCAAATTTACGTCAGGGATGTTTGATCCTCGATGTCGCCAGCGCAGCGATCAAAATGAAGATTGATTATGATCGATTAACGATCCTGAATGCTTTACGCTCTCGCGGATTCGCTAAATTAATGGCTATCGAAGTACGCATTAATCCTGGCCTTTATCAGCAAAAAGATCCTAAGGATCAAAAGAAGCGCGAGCCGATCTCGCAAAATGCTGCAAATGCTTTAACTATGATTGCCGAAATGGCACCACCAAAAGTGAAAGCTCGTCTCGAGCGATTGGCTGCAATGGCAGAGAAGAAATCGAGCTGAATTTTGATTTGTTAATGAATCAAAAAAGTAAAAAGCCAGACATCTGTCTGGCTTTTCTTTATTCATTCGCTTGTTACGCTAAAACCATATTCGGTTCTGCGAAGGCAACTGGAGAACCAACTTCTTCTTCAAACGTTGTCCATTCCCAAGCTTCTTGATCTGCCAACACTGCGCGTAGCAATTGGTTATTTAAACCATGTCCGGATTTGTATGCGCGGAACTCACCAATAATCGCATGACCACACATGTAAAGGTCACCGATCGCATCCAACACTTTGTGCGTAACAAATTCGTTTTCGAAACGAAGGCCTTCTTCGTTAAGAATGCGGTAATCGTCCAACACAATGGCGTTGTCAAAGCTGCCACCCAAGACTAAATTTTGTGACTGGAGATATTCGATATCACGCATAAAGCCAAAAGTACGTGCACGAGAGATTTCACGAACAAAACCTTGCGTTGAGAAATCGAACAACAAACGCTGCTCATCAGAATCGATTGCAGGGTGGTTAAACTCGATTTCAAAATCCATGCGGAAACCATTAAATGGTACAAATTCAGCCCACTTGTCACCGTCTTCAAAACGAACTGGTTTCTTAATACGGATAAAACGCTTCGCTGCATTTTGTGTCTCAATGCCTGCTTGCTGAAGCAAGTAAACAAATGGACTTGCGCTGCCATCCATAATTGGAATTTCAGGAGCATCAACTTCAATGATGATGTTATCGATACCCATACCCGCAAGCGCTGCGTTCAAATGCTCCACTGTAGAAATGCGCACACCCTCATCATTCACGAGCGCAGTACACAACATAGTGTCACGAACAGAAGCAGGATCAGCAGGAAAATCTACCGCAGGCGTTAGATCAGTGCGGCGATAAATAATGCCAGTGTTTGCAGCTGCAGGGCGAAGAGTTAATGTGACTTTACGACCAGAGTGGAGACCCACACCAGTTGTTTTCACAATTTCTTTCAGAGTACGTTGTCTGATCATCTGATTGCCTCTTTGAAGTGCTACAAATCACGGTCGTCTAAGACGCCGACCGTGAATGCTACCACAATTTTGAACAGTGTCAAATTTGTGCCTGAATATTAATCAGCCTGACGACGTAAAAATGCCGGAATATCCAAATATCCGCTCTCTTTTTCCTGCTTAGGTGCCGCATTCTGGCTACCTGATGCAGGAGAAGAAGAAACAGGCGTCGATGGCTGAGGAGTAACCTGAGGTCTTTCCTGCAAAGTTTGTGCCGGTTTCTCTTCCACCTTCGCTGCCACAACAGGTTGTGGTGCTGCAGTTGGTTGAGCGACTTTAGCTTTACCACCTGAAACTAACGTGATGTCTGGTTTCTTATCGTTACCGATACCGGTAGCAACCACCGTCACTCGAATTTCATCCGCCATGTCTGGATCAAGTGAAGTACCGATTACGACTGTTGCGTTATCCGAAGCAAACGCTTTAACAGTATTACCCACCGTTTCAAATTCATCTAGGCGCATATCTAGACCAGCGGTAATGTTAACCAGCACGCCACGAGCACCTGCAAGGTCGATATCTTCGAGAAGTGGGCTAGAAATAGCCATTTCCGCCGCTTCTTCTGCACGATCTTCGCCTTTTGCCACACCGCTACCCATCATCGCGTGACCCATCTCAGACATCACTGTACGAACGTCCGCAAAGTCCACGTTGATCATGCCAGGGCGAGTAATTAGCTCGGCGATACCTTGCACTGCATTTTTTAGAACATCATTCGCGCTAGCAAAGGCTTCCAACAAAGTGATGCCGCGACCAAGCACTTTCAGCAGCTTTTCGTTTGGAATGGTGATCAATGAGTCAACATGCTTTGATAATTCATCGATACCTTGCTCAGCAAATGCTAAGCGCTTCTTTCCTTCGAAACTAAACGGCTTGGTTACTACTGCAACCGTCAGGATGCCTAGCTCTTTCGCAACTTCTGCAATAACGGGAGCAGCACCAGTACCAGTACCACCGCCCATGCCAGCTGCGATAAACACCATATCGGCACCAATCAGCAATTCTTTAATTCTTTCTTTGTCTTCAAGAGCTGCGTCACGACCAACTTGTGGGTTTGCACCTGCACCCAGACCTTTAGTGATGTTGCCACCAATCTGGATCACATTGCCCACACTTGTCTTACGAAGTGCTTGTGCATCCGTATTGACGCTGATGAATTCCACGCCTTCGATGGATTCACGCACCATGTGTTCTACAGCATTACCGCCGCCGCCACCAACCCCAACGACTTTAATTACAGCATCGTCAGACATTTCCATCATCGGTTCAAACATGTGTTATCTCCGTTTTTCCTGCAACTCTCAGGTTAAAACTCTTTTTGTATCCAATTACGCAGCTTGCCAAACAAGCCAGTGACTGCCGAACGTTTAGGCTCGTTGTAGTCACTATCATCGCTTGAGCGCATATCTCGTGCGTAATGAAGTAATCCAACTGCCGTGGAATGATACGGCTCTTTTACATAATCAGTTAAGCCACTCACTTCTAGTGGCTTACCAACGCGAACTTGATTGCGGAACACTCGCTCCGCACATTCTACTAAACCTTCAATTTGCGCTGCCCCTCCGGTGAGGACAACACCCGCTGCAAGATGGTGCTTAATTCCATCTTCACGCAGCTTCATTTGAACAGATTCAATAGTTTGGTTAACTAATCCCATCAGTTCAGAATAGCGCGGTTCAATCACCTCAGACAAAGTTTGACGTTGCAAACTCCGAGAGGGACGCCCACCAACACTTGGGACGTTAACCGTATCATCCTTGCTGACTAACTCACTCAGAGCACAGCCATATTTCACTTTGATCTCTTCGGCATCACTCACGGGTGTACCAAAGGCAAAAGCGATGTCGCTGGTGACAGCATTGCCGGCATAAGAGAACACTTCGGTATGTCGAAGTGCACCACCAGTCCAGATTGCTACGTCCATGGTGCCTGCGCCGATATCGACCACACACACACCCAGCTCTCTTTCATCTTCTGTAATGACAGCATTACTTGCCGCCAAACCAGAAAAGACAATTTGCTCGACTTTTAAACCACAACGCTCTACCGCTTTAATTATATTACGCGCCATGTCGTTGTGGCAGGAAATAAGATGAACACTCACTTCCATTCTCACGCCAGACAAACCAAGAGGGTTTTTAATGCCTTCTTGATAATCGATGGTGAACTCTTGTGGAATCACATGAAGGATTCTCTGCTCATCACCGATTTTAATGGATTTAGCTGTATGTATAGCACGATCCATATCTTCTTGTGAGACTTCTTCATCGGAAATGGTACCCATGCCCTTTTCTATGCGGCTGGCAATATGCTTCCCCGATAAAGAAATAAATACGTTGCTGATTTGGCACTCAGCCATCATTTCAGCTTGATCGATCGCTCTCTGGACAGATTTCACCACAGATTCAAGATCGTTCACGCCGCCTTTATCCATACCACGAGATGGGCTACTGCCTGCTCCAATGATATTAATTTGACCATCAGGCAGAATTTCGCCTACCAGAGCGGATACGGTTGCAGTGCCTATATCAAGACCAACAATAATGTTGTCATCGGCGGTCTTAGTCATCTGTACTCTCTTATTCTGACTCTTGCTCAGGGAACCAGCCAACAGCGGCTCCCGTGTCATACCTGAGGTCAACATAGCTGACCTTATCAGCTTTGCTGCCTAATTGGCGATAGAGCGAAAAAAACCTCGCTACTCGCTCATCCAAAGACTCTTTGCCTAGTTCAAGGCGAATACCATTATCTAGGATGATTTGCCAAGCGCGTCGGTCATTTAATACTAATGAAGAAATCGATAAGCCTAACTTACTAAACTCAGGATTCATTTCTCGATACTTTTTCAGTACCTCAACCCCAGTCGCAACTGGCCCGTAAAGTTTGACTCTCTCTTCATTCAGTTGCGCGACGTCACCATCAAAGACCATTCCATCTTGATTGAGTAATGCGTTGCCATTCCAAATCGCGGCGGCACGGTGCTCTGTGATAAACACTTTCACCGTATCTGGCCATTGCTTGCGAATGGATGCATGCGCGACCCAAGGCAAGGCTTCCACGCTTTCTTGCAACACCGAAACGTCTTGCGACATAAAGGTGCCGATATGAGTAATACTGCCAAAGGCATGCTGTACATCATCGGCTGTGACGTACTGCAAATCCCCTTGCAGAATTATCTTTGATAAAGGCAGGCGTTGGTCATCCCACATCCAACTCAAGGTTGAATATAAAATTGAGCCGATTAAAGCGACAACCAATACGAAAAATGCAGCGCCAATTATTTGGTGCTTTTGTCTCTTCCAGTGCGAGGGAAGTACATCAGCTTCATCAACTGCTATTTCTGTCAAAGTTAACGCTTCCTGACTTTGTTCAAATACTCTTTATTCAGCGGATATTCGCGAGCGAAAAGTAATGACTTTAACTTCGGGATTATACTGAGCTCTTGTAAACTATCAAACATTGATAGAGAGAAATCGCAACGAAGTTATCGCAAATACGAGATCTGCGTTACTAACTGCTTAATATCCGCCACAAATGGCTATTTTGCTTTCATATTACTGATATTTAGCTCAAGTGCTGCCAATTGTCGGGCGACTTTACCAATATCCCCCGCACCTTGTGCTAATAACAGATCGCCTTCTTGTAAAATGTTCGCCAATACCTCTGGCAGTTGTTGGGTATCTGCAACAAAAATAGGGTCGATTTTTCCACGACTGCGAATCGTGCGGCACAATGAACGACTGTCCGCTCCAGCAATCGCTTTTTCACCCGCCGCGTACACATCTAACATGACCAACACATCAACCTGCTCAAGCACGTTCGCGAAATCATCGTAGAGATCTCGGGTACGGCTGTAACGGTGGGGTTGGAAAATCATCACGAGACGCTTCTCTTGCCAACCGTTTCGTGCAGCTTGGATGGTCACATCCACTTCGGTTGGGTGATGACCATAGTCATCAACCAGCATTACGTTTCCGTTGCCTGTTTCAAACTCACCCAGATGCTCGAAGCGGCGACCAGTACCTTGGGTACCAACCATGGCAGCAAGGATCGCGTCATCGCCAATTTCATCTTCCGTTGCAACAGCAATGGCCGCAGCGGCATTCAATGCATTGTGGCGGCCAGGAATATTCAGGGTAATATCCAGCGCTTCGCAATCTTTGCGGACCACGGTGAATTTTCCTTGCTGGCCTTCTTGACGGTAATTTTCAATGCGAACATCGGCATCTTCCGAGAAGCCGTAAGTAATGACTTGACGACTGATGCGCGGGATCAGCTCGCGAATCACCGGATCATCAATACAAACAATCGCCTGACCATAAAATGGCAAATTGTGTAAGAAGTCGATGAAGGTTTGCTTCAGTGTTTCGAAGTCACCGCCATAGGTATCCATATGGTCAGCTTCAATGTTTGTGACAATACACACCATCGGTTGCAAATGTAAGAACGACGCATCACTTTCATCGGCTTCAGCAATCAAAATGCGGCTAGAACCTAAACGCGCATTGGTACCTGCACTTTTTACCAGACCACCATTCACGAACGTTGGATCCAGTCCCGCTTCTGAATAAATTTGCGTCACCAATGCTGTCGTGGTGGTTTTACCATGCGTACCAGCGACGGCGATACCATGACGAAAACGCATCAGTTCCGCCAGCATTTCTGCACGGCGAACAACCGGAATGCGAGCTTCACGCGCCGCTTTAACTTCTGGGTTCGCTTCATTGATCGCTGTTGAGACAACAACAACACTCGCCTCTGCAACATTCGTCGCTTGGTGGCCGATATACACTTTCGCGCCTTTTTGAGCCAAGCGCTCAGTAACGGCATTTTCCGCAATATCAGAGCCGGTGATTTGATACCCTTCATTGAGCAACACTTCGGCAATGCCGCTCATACCTGCGCCACCAATACCAATGAAGTGGATGGATTTCACTCGGCGCATCTCTGGAACCATAGCGCGAATCTGTGCAAGATCTTGCTTGTGTTGAATAGTCATTAACCTGTTCTCTTTATTTCTGTTCAGTTAGGGCGACAATCGCATCCGCCACAACTTGGTCGGCATTATTTTGTGCTGCAGCTCGGGCGTGAAGCGCCATTGAGAGCAATGTATCTCGACCTAATTTTTGAATTTCTCCCGCGAGCTTATCCACCGTCAGTTGTGGCTGCTCAATCATCAGTGCGGCTCCGCACGCCACGAGATGATCTGCATTCAACGCTTGTTGACGATCTTTGTGCATAAATGGGATAAAAATGGCCCCTACGCCAGCGGCAGAGACTTCCGATACGGTCAGAGCTCCAGAGCGACACACCAATAGGTCGGCCCAAGCGTATTGCGCAGCAACGTCATCAATGAACTCGCTCACCTCAACGTGCTCAACGCCCGCTTGTTGGTAGGCTAGACGCACTTCATCCGCACTGCCTTTACCCGCTTGATGGCGAATCTCAAAACCAGACCCGAGTTGCGCCATCACTTGTGGCATGGTTTGATTGAGGATTCTGGCACCTTGGCTGCCACCCATCACTAAAATGCGTATTGCACCTTCTCTGTCCTGCATTCTCTGCATGGGATCAGGAAGGGCAACGACATCTTCACGTACTGGATTACCTACGACTGGTGCATCTTTAAATGCCCCCGGGAAGGCTTGAAATACCTTTTTGGCGATTTTCGCTAGCCAGTGATTGGTTAACCCTGCCACCGCATTTTGCTCATGCAGGACCACTGGAATGCCAGATAGCCAAGCGGCAATACCACCAGGACCACTTACGTAGCCGCCCATCCCTAACACGGCATCCGGCTGCCAACGCTTAATGTGTGCCTTCGCTTGAAAAATAGCATTGAGGATTTGAAAAGGCGCCAAAACAAGGCGTTTGATGCCTTGGCCACGCAAACCTTTGACTTTAATGAAATCGATATCGATACCGTGCTTTGGCACCAACTCGGCTTCCATACGATCCGCGGTTCCGAGCCAACGGATTTCCCAGCCTTGTTGCTGTAATTTTTTCGCCACCGCCAAGCCAGGAAAAACGTGTCCACCTGTGCCTCCTGCCATGACCATTAATCTTTTATTCTTTTTCATCTGTCTGTAAGTCTGTTTTATTGCCCATCGAGATAAGTCGGCATTCATGATCAATTCTCAGAAGAATCGATACAGCGATGGACATAATAATTAAACTCGAACCACCATAGCTGATCAGTGGTAACGTAAGACCTTTGGTAGGGACCATCCCCGCTGCTGCCCCTACATTAACTAGGGTTTGAAAAGCGAACCAGATACCAATACCAAAAGCGAGATATCCACCAAATTGCAATTGATGTTCAAACGCCTTTTTACCGATAAACACCGCTTTGATCACTAGGCTAAAAATGAGTGCTAAGATCAGTACCACACCAATGAAACCAAGCTCTTCTGCCATAACGGCAAACACGAAGTCGGTGTGAGCTTCCGGCAAATACTCTAATTTTTGAATCGAGTTACCCAAACCTTGGCCAAACCATTCACCGCGACCAAACGCCATTAATGATTGAGTCAACTGATAGCCGCTACCAAATGGGTCTTCCCAAGGATCTAAGAAAGACGTCACACGTCTTACACGATACGGTTCGATGAGAATCAATCCTACAACCGCGGTAATCCCAGCAACCATCAACGCCAGAAACTGGCTCAATTTGGCTCCAGCGATAAAAAGCATGCCAAACAAGGTGACCAGCATAACAACAACCGTCCCCAAGTCGGGTTGCCCAAGTAGCAATAGCGCTAACGCGCCAAAAACCATAATGGGTTTCATGAAGCCACCAAAAAAGGTCGCTCTTACTTCATCCTGTTTACGAACCAAATAACCGGACATGAAGATAAACAGTGCAAGCTTGGCCACTTCCGCTGGCTGTAGGTTAAAAAGCCCTAGAGGGATCCAGCGTGACGCGCCATTCACCGATTTACCCGCAATTAAAACCACGACCAGCAACGCAAATGCGATACCCAACAAATAGTGGCTATGGCTTTGCCATTTCTGTAGTGGGATTTGCAACACTACTGCGGAGGTGCCCAACGCCAAGCACAAAAAAGTGGCATGGCGGAACATAAAGTGAAAAGGCTGATCCGTCAGACGAGAGCTGATAGGAAAGGACGCCGATGTCACCATCACCAGCCCCGTCAGCATTAAACACAATGCAATCCAAACCAACTGCCGATCAAACAAGGCGTCTGGTGGTGAGTGGCGAAACCAGCCGAACAAATTGTTTTTGATATTACCTACCATCACCAAACATCGTGCCTTGTTAAAAATACGCGTTAGAGGTTGCGCTATGCATACTGGCGAGCCAATTCGGCGAATCGATCGCCTCGCGCCATAAAATTACTGAATTGGTCAAAACTAGCACATGCAGGGGAAAGCATCACCATATCTCCAGATTGTAATTGTGGAGATATATGTTCAATCACATCTTCCATCCGCTCAAAACGCGTGGCCGATGCGTGCAATGGCATAAATTGATCACCATCAGCACCAAAACAACATAGTTGGAGGTTTAGCTGCGCCAAAATCGGCTTCAATGGTGAA
Organism: Vibrio vulnificus CMCP6; assembly: GCF_000039765.1. Lineage (NCBI taxonomy): Bacteria > Pseudomonadati > Pseudomonadota > Gammaproteobacteria > Vibrionales > Vibrionaceae > Vibrio > Vibrio vulnificus. Next base: position 594,519 of record NC_004459.3, read on the forward strand.
AAGTCAGCCCCTTTGCCATCTCCACCCACCAGCAGGTAGAGTTTGCCAGCACAGTTAAGCCCCGATAAGGCAGCCTGTGTACTAGCAAGATTTGTCGCTTTTGAATCATTGACCCACTTGATGCCACGATTATCTGCGACAACCTGACATCGGTGTGTCAAACCGGTGTAAGACTTCAAAGCGCTCAAGCCTTTACGGTAATCAATACCAGCGCACGTCAGCAGCGCCAAAACAACCAATACGTTTGCCACGTTGTGCTGACCGACTAATTTGAGTTCTCGGCTTGCCAAAATAGGTTGCTGGTTATATGACAACCAAGATTCCCCCTGATGACTTATGACACCAAACTCTTTGTCATCGGAGCCAAAAGTCACCAAAGCAAGTGATTGCTGGCCATGGGAAGTTTCAGGATAAGTCTGACGATCATCGCGATTCACGACTCCATGTTTTGCGTGCTGAAAGATGCGCAGTTTAGCTTGGCGATAGTCATCCATGCCTTGGTAGCGATCCATGTGATCTTCAGAAAGATTCAGAAATGCCGCTGCAACCAAGTGGAGGCTGGAAGTCGTCTCTAATTGAAAACTCGAGAGTTCAAGTACATAAAGCTCAACCTCTTGCTCCAACAAATCGAGTGCAGGAACACCAATGTTACCGCCAATTGCGCATTTCACCCCACAGGCGTTAGCCATGACTCCGGTTAAATCCGTGACGGTGCTTTTGCCATTTGAGCCAGTAATCGCGATGACGGGTTTATCTGCCGCCCAAGCGAACAACTCAATATCACCCACCACAGCAACGCCGCGTGCTAACACCGTTTGAATTTGAGGCGTCGCTAAGGCAATACCTGGGTTTGTGACGACCAAATCGGCCTCAGCTAACCAAGCGTCATTCCAACTGCCGACATGCAGCGCAATGTCTGGAGGCAATTGTTCCACACCTGGAGGGGTTGGACGCGTATCAATCACTTTCACTTGCAACTGCGGCTGTGTTTTTCGCAAATGTCTAACGACGGAGAGCCCAGTAATACCGAGCCCTACCACGACAACCTGTTTGATGTCTTGCCAACGATCCATATTTCATTACACCGTAAAAAGAGTGTCCGTCGATTAACGCACTTTCAGTGTCGCTAGACCGATCAGAACCAACACCATAGAAATAATCCAGAAACGCACAATAACACGTGGCTCAGGCCAACCTTTCAACTCGTAGTGGTGGTGAATGGGTGCCATGCGGAAAATACGTTGGCCGCGCAACTTGTATGAACCGACCTGCAAAATCACTGACAAGGTTTCCATGACAAAGACGCCACCCATGATGACCAAAACCAACTCTTGGCGTACAAGTACGGCAATCGTCCCCAATGCGCCACCCAGCGCGAGAGAACCGACATCGCCCATAAAGACTTGTGCTGGGTAAGTGTTAAACCATAAGAAGCCCAAACCGGCACCAACGATGGCAGTACATACCACCACCAGTTCAGAGGCGTGGGGTAGATACGGGATGTGAAGATACTGAGAAAAATTGACGTTGCCAGTTGCCCAAGCAATCACGGCAAACCCTGCTGCCACCAAAACCGTTGGCATGATCGCCAAACCGTCCAAACCGTCGGTTAGGTTCACCGCATTACTGGTACCGACAATCACAAAATAGGTCAGTACGATATACATCAGACCAAGTTGTGGCATAACGTCTTTAAAGAAAGGCACAACCAACTGAGTCGCGGCAGTATCCTTGCCATATGCGTATAGAGCAAAAGCCACAATCAACGCAATGGCTGACTGCCAAAAGTACTTCCAACGTGCGATCAAACCATCGGTATTCTTACGCACCACTTTGCGATAATCATCAACAAACCCGACCGCACCATAGCCCATCAAGACGGCCAGTACTGCCCAAACGTAAGGGTTGGATAAATTGGCCCACAGCAAAATGGTAATGGAAATAGCCGCGAGGATCATGACACCACCCATGGTTGGCGTGCCACGTTTACTAAAATGAGACTCCGGGCCTTCGTTACGCACCACTTGACCAATTTGCAGCAACTGTAAGCGCTTAATGAGGCGAGGCCCCATCCAAAGCGATAGCCCCAACGCGGTTAGAACACTTAAGATCGCGCGAAACGACAGGTATTCAAACAGTCGGAAAAAGGAAAAGTATGGCTGTAGCAGCTCGGCAAGCCAAATAATCATCGATAGTTCTCCTTCAAAGCAGCAGCCACTTTACTCATGCCAGCTGAGTTTGCGCCTTTGACCAACACGGTGTGACAGGCTTCATTTTCGTTGGCCAAATTCTGCTTGATGTATTCGATCAGTTCACCATGGTCTGAAAAATGTTTTCCACCACACAACTGGCTAATGATCCTTGTATCCTCGCCATAGGTAAGGACGTGTTCAAAATTTAATGGGGCAGCATGTTCACCGACTTGACGATGAAGTGCAAGACTTTCATTGCCCAATTCCGCCATATAACCTAAAACTAACCAACGCTGTCCGGTAAAACTACCTAATAGGTCCACCGCCGCCTTCATAGCTGGCACACTGGCATTATAACTGTCATCAATCAGTTTGATGTTGTCGGATAACTGTTGAACATCAACACGCCCTTTGACAGGCATCAAATTGAGCAATCCCGATTGGATTTGCGCTAAGCTGGCACCAAACTGCAAAGCAATGATGCTAGCGGCAATCGCATTGGCGACGTTATGTTGGCCAATGATACCAAGAGAAAGTGGAATGCGTTCTTCAGGCGTATGCAATACGAATGACGCTTTCCCTTGCGTATCCAGTACGATGTCTGTTGCGTAGAAATCGGCCTGCTCGGAGCTTGCCGAAAACGTCGTGACCTGTTTATCGGCCAGTACCTGTGTCCAGTACTCACCTCCATGACTGTCTAGATTGACGATGGCCACGCCACCAGCAGACAAACCTTGGTAGATCTCCCCTTTCGCTTGTTTCACGCCATCAATCGAGCCAAACCCTTCAAGATGCGCCGCAGCCACGTTGTTCACCAACGCCACATCGGGCCGAACAAGCTGGGTGGTATAGGCAATTTCACCAATATGATTGGCGCCCAGTTCAATCACCGCAAAATCATCTTCTGGCTCAGAGCGTAGCAACGTCAGAGGCGCGCCAATGTCATTGTTAAAATTACCTGCCGTGAACAGCACTTTGCCTTTTTGCTGCAGAATACTGGCCACCATCTCTTTCACCGTGGTTTTGCCGCAACTGCCCGTGATCGCCACGGTTGGAGTTTGGCAGCGCTGATGCACATTCGCTCCGAGCTGACCGAGTGCAATTTTCGTATCTTTGACCACTACTTGTGCAACGGGAAGATCCAGCGCTCGCTCCACCAACAATGCAATAGCACCTGCGTCCACCGCTTGCTGGCAAAAATCATGCGCATCAAAACGTTCACCGACGAGCGCAATAAATAACGCTTGCTGAGGGATATGACGCGTATCCGTTGAAACGGTACAAAAGATGGCGTCATCGCCAATCAGTTGTCCTTGCGTCAATTGCGCCAAATGACTCAGAGAGGTCTCAATCATGATGAAATTCCTAGCAGTTGCTGCGCCGATTCACGATCCGAGTAGTGAACCGTCTGGTGCTTGAGTACTTGATAATCTTCGTGGCCTTTGCCTGCCAACAAAATGATGTCATCCGCTTGTGCATTGTCGAGCGCGTATTGAAGCGCACTGAAGCGATCGTGCTCAACCACCGCACTGTCCGCACGGGTTAAGCCCGCCAGCATATCTTGCACAATCATGGTGGGGTCTTCACTGCGTGGGTTGTCGTCGGTAAGCACGACGTGATCGGCCAGACGCTCTGCAATCTCAGCCATCATTGGTCGCTTGCCTTTATCGCGATCACCACCACAGCCGAAAATCGCCCACAAATGACCGGTACAGTGAACACGCAGTGCTTGCAGCGCTTTCTCCAGCGCATCTGGGGTATGTGCATAATCGACCACCACTTTTGCTTTGCTGTTCACTTGAAACAGTTCCATACGTCCAAGTACTGGACGCAGGCTTGCGGCCGAATCCAATAAAGCTTGCTTATCAACGCCTAAGGCTAACAGTGTTGCCAACGCGAGCAGTAAGTTGGTGGCATTAAATTCACCAATCAATGGCGCGTGCAGACGCCCTTGGCCAAAACAGCCATCAAACTCAATCGTAATACCGCTTTCTGCGTAAGCTACCGAGCTGGCCCACAGTGCTTTTACACTTGCATCTTGTGGAAACAATGAAACGCCGACCCCTTGTTGCAGCTCTTGAAACCACTGCGCACCGACTTCGTCATCCAAATTGATGATTGCATGCTGGCACTGGTGCTCAGTAAACAGCGTCATTTTGGCTTTGGCATAGGCTTCCATCGTGCCGTGATAATCCAAATGATCACGACTCAGATTGGTAAACACGCCAGCTGCAAACTGTAGCGCCTTAACGCGCCCCTGCACTAAGCCATGAGAAGAGACTTCCAACGCAGTTGCTTTTGCCCCTTGCTGCTGTAAGTCTGCCAACGTTTTTTGAATCTCAACCGCATTGCCCGTGGTATTGGCCGCAGGCTGTAAGGCATTGAGAAAACCGTTGCCCGTCGTCCCCATCACCGCGGCTTTTTGCCCGGCTAACTCTAGCCATTGCGCAATCAATTGAGTGATGGTGGTTTTGCCATTGGTTCCTGTCACACCAATTAATGACATCTCAGGATGTTGGTACAGGCGTCCCGCTAATTGCGACAGTTTTTCGTCCAGCTTCTCAAGATAGACAATCACCACGTTTTGCTGATAGCGCACCAAGCCGGAAGGGTATTGCTGACAAGATTGAGCAATGACGGCATTTGCGCCCTGTTCTATTGCTTTCTCAATATACTGGCGGCCATCCACCACGTGACCAACGATAGCGACAAAAGTATCGCCTTGTTTCACCTGACGACTGTCTAACTCCAGCGATTGGACGGTAATGTCCGCAAGCTCAGGACAATCTAGCCACGGCGCTAATAAATTTGTCAGATTCATGGTATTTCGCATTTTGTTCTCCGAGCCACGCTCAGCCATAAAACTAGTTCTGGAATGCATTTTCATCGGGTGCCACATTCAAAATTTGCAGCGCACCTTTCATAATTTCTGAAAAAACAGGGGAAGCAACGGAACCACCATAGTAATCATCCCCTTGTGGTTCATTGACCACCACGACCAAAGCAATTCTCGGATCGCTAACTGGCGCAATCCCCGCCGTGTAGGTGATGTACTCATCGCTATACCCACCAGCCGTTGCTTTACGTGATGTCCCCGTTTTCGCCCCAACCCGGTAACCCGGAACGGCCGCTCGTCTGGCTGAGCCGCCTTTTTGCGTCACGGTTTCAAGCATATTGAGCACTTCACGAGCGTGTTGTTTGGACACCACTTGCTTCGCCATATCACGGTCGTTGCTTTTGATGATGTGGATCGGCTCGTACATACCTTCATTGCCCAAGGTTGCGTAGGCATGAGCCAATTGAATCGGAGTGATAGACAGACCGTACCCAAACGACAGCGTCGCTCTCTCAATCGGAGACCAACGCGAACGAGTAGGGAAAATACCGGTCACTTCGCCAACAAGATTTAACCCAGAAGGCTCTCCAAGCCCAACCGAGTTATACATGCCGAGAATCGCTTCCACGGGCATTTCCATCGACAGTTTTGTCACGCCGATATTACTGGATTTTTTGAGGATTTCGGTCAGGTCCGCTTTACCGACCTTACTCGTATCTCGTACTCGACTGCCACCGACTTGGAGAATGCCGTTGCCCGTGTCGATCACCGTGTCTTTGGTGGCAACGCCGTTTTCCAGCGCGGCAAGAATCACAAAAGGCTTCACCGTGGAGCCAGGCTCCAACGAATCGGTGATGATGCGGTTACGCATCTTGTAGCTTTGCCAATCACTGCGATTGTTTGGGTTGTAAGAAGGCGCGTTGACCATCGCCAACACGGCGCCGGTTTTTACATCCAACATCACTGCCGAACCAGAAGTCGCACGGTGATCGGCCACCGCCTGTTTGATGGCGCGATAAGCAATGGCTTGGAGACGCTGATCAATGGTGAGTTCAAGTGACTTGCCTTCTTGCCTGTCTTCATAGGCAATGTTTTCCACCACTCGGCCATAACGGTCTTTACGAATCGTCTGTTTACCCGCTTCACCAGTCAACCAGTTATCGTAACTGCGTTCCACCCCTTCAAGGCCGTGACCATCGATACCCGTTACACCCACTAAATGAGCACTCACTTCACCAGCGGGATAATAGCGGCGCGATTCTGATTTCAGCCCCACGCCTGGAATTTTAAGCTCGCGTATGTAGTTCGCCATCGCGGGGCTCACTTGGCGCTGCAAGTAGATGAAGCGGCGGCTTTCATTGCGCTCGATACGTTCAATCAATTCTTCACGCTGCAGCCCCAACACATCGGCTAACGCATACCAACGCTGTTTGTTATCCAGCGCCTTTTCTTTGAAAATCGTCACCGGATCGGCCCAGACAGCTTCAACGGGAACACTGACCGCTAAAGGTTCACCATTGCGATCGGAGATGATACCTCGCGCGGACGGAAGGGCTTTCACACGGATAGAACGCAGATCCCCTTCACGAATAAGGTTGTCAGGCTCAATGACTTGAATAAATGCAAGACGAACAACAAGCGCAGCAAACGCGAGGAAAACAAATCCTAGGACTAAATGGAAACGCCAGCGGATAAGCAAAGATGTCCCTTGCTCACTCTCTTTGGGTTTGACGGTGGTTTTGCTCTTTTTACCCATCATTTCAGATTAATCACCACTTCTTTGTCGCCATCTGGCCGTTTCATTTCGAGCTCTTTTTTCGCCATCTCTTGCACGCGACTGTGCTCAGCCAGTGCGGTCTCTTCCAACATCAGATTGCGCCACTCGTTATCCAAATGCTCACGCTCTTGCAGTGCTTCATCTTTTTGGGTGATCGCTTGACGGGTATGGTGGGTGGCAAAAACCACCGCCATCGCTGAGGCAAAGATCAGGACAAGCAAGATCAAAGGCGTTCGACCTACCGTCAGTAGGTCGAAGAAAATTTCTTTGGCGAGATTTGGCTTGGCTTGACGCATAGGTTTAAATTAAAGCTTTTCAGCAATTCTCAACACAGAGCTGCGTGAACGAGGATTCAGTTCAATTTCTTGCGCTGTTGGCATGATCGCTTTACCCACTGTTTTCATATTGGCACTGCCTAACGCTTTGATTTGCGCCTCGGTCAGAGGGATACCGTGAGGCACTTCAGGCCCTTTACTTTCTTTGCGCATAAAGCGTTTCACCATGCGGTCTTCCAAAGAGTGGAAGCTGATCACCGATAAGCGCCCTTCTGGTGCCAGAATACTCGCCGCTCCTTTCAGTGCGGTATCGATCTCTTCAAGCTCACTGTTGATGTAGATACGAAATGCTTGAAACGCACGAGTCGCTGGGTGTTTTTTCTCTTTAAAGCTTTTTGGCGCCGCTTCCGAAATCAGTTTTGCCAGTTGACTCGTGCGAGTCAGTGGCTCTTTGGTTTCATCTTCGCGATGCGCAACAATCGCTTTGGCAATGCGGCGGGCATGTTTGTCTTCACCGAACTCACGAATCACCCACGTAATGTCGTCTAAATCCGCTTCCATCAGCCACTGAGAAACTGGAATACCCGAGGTTGGGTCCATACGCATGTCCAACGGGCCGTCTTTCATAAAGCTAAAGCCACGCTCAGCGTCATCGAGTTGTGGCGAGGAGACGCCGAGATCCAACAACACACCATCCACTTTACCGACTAAATCATATTGCTCGGCATAATTCGCCATTCCTGAAAAAGGACCATGAATGATAGTAAAACGTGGATCATCAATTTTACCCGCTTCCGCGATAGCTTGCGGATCTCGGTCAATACTGTACAGACGACCGTGTTCGCCAAGTTTAGAAAGAATCGTACGGCTGTGACCACCACGACCAAATGTTCCATCAATGTAAATACCATCCGGCTTGATGGCGAGACCATCAATAGATTCATGAAGTAGTACGGAAATGTGCTGGAATGTGTCGGTCATGGTTTTCTCGTTGAATATTCAAAGCCTGTGCGGCGAATCATTAGTGTACTGATTTCCTTGTTCAGTGCCACTATTTGACAAAGTTCAGGCGTGATATAGCGCCAAGTTTATTGGTTCACATAATCATTGCGTCAGTAAAATGCAAAAAACCCATCATTACTAGGTAATGATGGGCTTAAAAGGGTGGAGCCGACATATAAGCCGGGTTCTGTTCCGCTTGCGCGGCGGTAGCCATTCCTCTAGGCCAGCAATCGCTCACTGGCTCAAGCAACCTACCCGCCTCCTAACGCGAGCAACGCTATGTGGAGGCCTATTTGGTCTTGCTCCGGGTGGAGTTTACCCTGCTACGAACTGTTGCCAGTCGTCCGGTGCGCTCTTACCGCACCCTTTCACCCTTACCTGATCCTCTCATCTTGCGAATCAAGGCCATCGGCGGTCTTCTCTCTGTTGCACTTGTCGTAGGCTTGCGCCCCCCAGGCGTTACCTGGCACCCTGCTCTATGGAGCCCGGACTTTCCTCCCCTTTGTCAGTCTCCCGAAGGACGTCAACGTCAGTCTCCCAAAGGACTTCAACGTCAGTCTCCCGAAGGACATCAACAAAGCAGCGACTACCCAGTCAACTCCGAGGGCGGATTGTATAGACTTCTCCACTGAGTGTCTAGTGAGATCACATTATTGGCGCAAATAGGGACGATTTTGCAAACCAACCAAACCAGAGAACCGTTATTCGAGGTTCTCAAGGCCCCACTTGTAGAGCGCATTTTTCTTCAAGTTGTAGATTTCCGCAGCTAACGCAGCGGCTTTTTTCAATGGTAATTCTTTGGTCAGAATGGCCAAACTCCGTAATGCCTCTTCCGGTAGCGACTCCTCCGCAGAATCACGGTAACCGTGGATCAACAGCACCATCTCACCTTTTTGCTGATTGTCGTCCGACTGAACCCACTCAACCAACTCAGACAAACGCATGCCCTGAATCGTTTCAAAGGTCTTGGTGAGTTCACGCGCCAACACGACTTCGCGATCTGGACCGAGGATTTCAAGCATATCGTGCAAAGAATCAACAATTCGATGTGGTGACTCATAAAAAATACAGGTACGCTCTACCTTTGCGATTTCGAGGAACTTATCCTTACGACCTTTGCTTTTTGGCGGCAAGAAACCTTCGAAACTAAAGCGATCAGAGGGCAAACCTGACGCACTTAATGCAGTGATCACCGCACAAGCACCAGGAAGTGGCACAACTTTAACGCCCGCCTGACGACACTGTGTAACCAAGTGATACCCTGGATCACTGATAAGTGGCGTTCCCGCATCAGACACTAAAGCGATGTTCTGCCCGGAAAGCAATTTATCCACTAAAACTTGCGCTTTTTGCTGCTCATTGTGGTCATGCAAAGCAAAAGTTTTAGTTTGAATGTTGAAGTGAGACAATAACTTACCTGTATGTCGGGTATCTTCTGCAGCGATCATATCCACGCTGGATAGCACCTCAATGGCACGCTGGGTAATATCCCCTAAATTGCCAATCGGTGTCGGCACGATATAGAGGGTTGCGCCTTCTGTTGGGAAGTTATTTTTATCTGTCATTTGTTTAGCATCACTTCAACGATTAATATAGAGACAATTTTGTACGGACTTTAAGAGAACTCACGGCAATGATGAACCCTAAGAGACTCAGTGTACCACGCTTACTCACTCCAGTTGCACTGGCAATTACGCTAGCGGCTTGTTCTTCAGGCCCTAAAACGCCAACCAGTGTTGATATTACACTTGAGCCCACCCTGTCAGTTCAAAACTACATGATAAATGCAGACAGCAGTGAGGGTAGCCTACAAGCAGATTGGCTGATTATGGCAGCCAAAGCAGCGCTGCAAAATGGCGATCTTGCTCAAGCTGACTTACTGATCAAACGCTTAGCAAGAATGCCGCTCTCCGAAGTGCAGCAGGCGGAATGGCAGTTAACACGTGCCGCTTACCATCTCAAACTCAACCAAGCTGACAACGTGATCGAGCTATTGAATTTCAAAGCTTGGTGGAAACTACCAAACGAACAGTGGAAAGATTATTACACGTTGCGTGCCGAAGCTTACACCGCGTTACAGCAGCCGTTTGAAGCCAACCGACAACTGGTCACTCTAAGCCAATACGTGGACGAATCTCAGCAAGCTGAAATCGCGCAGCAAATTTGGGCGAACTTTACCGGTTACTCTCAGTATGAGATCACGCAACTTCATCCCGATGCCAGCGAAGAAGTGCTCGATGGCTGGTTACAATTGGCGATATACATGAAAACCATGTCGGCCAATGTGCCACAGCTAAAAAACACGCTTGAACATTGGTTTACAGAAAATACCGCGCACCCTGCTGCTTTGTATACACCGGCTGAAATTCAAAGCATTCTCGACTTAGAGATTGTTCAACCGGTGCACACTGCGTTATTGCTCCCTCTCAGTGGCAAATATGCTAAGCAAGCACAATTGATTCGTGATGGTTTCATCTTTGCCATGATGAACGACAAAGATCGCGATCCTGAAGCGACCCTCAAGGTCATTGATACCAATCTCTATCAACCACATCAGTTGAAACAGCAACTGACCGATGAGCAAATTGATTTCATTGTCGGACCGCTACGTAAAGATGTCATCGAAGTGCTACAAGGCGAGTTAAGTGACGACAGCGGCCAAGTGTCCATCCCGTCACTGGCACTCAACATTCCCGATGAGCTACAAACAGGGACGGGGATCTGCTACCTGACCCTTTCTCCCGAACAAGAAGTCGCCCAAGCGGCGAAGCACTTGTTTGCTAATGGCTACAAGTATCCACTCATCTTCGCCCCTCAAGGTAACTTAGGGCAACGAGTGGTCAGCGCCTTTGAAGCCGAATGGAAGAAATACAGCACCAATAAAGTGGCCGTAAGCTACTTTGGTGATAAGCGTCAGCTACAACGTGATGTAAACTCGGTATTTGGCTTACAAGAAAGTCAGCAACGAATCGCGCAAATGGAAGGGCTAATGAAGTTGCCAATGGAAACGCAGCCTCGCAGTCGTCGTGACATTGACTCCGTCTACATTGCTGCTCGCAGCTCAGAGCTCACTCTCATCAAGCCATTTATTGAAGTGGCGGTAAACCCAGATGCAAAACCACCGAAGCTCTTCTCCAATTCCATGAGCAACAGTGGTGAGAAGCAATACGAAGACCTCACAGGCATTGTTTACAGCGACATTCCAATGTTGCTTGAAGTGAACCCTGCACTGGATAGCCAAATGGAACAACTTTGGCCAGATCAGTCAAACTTCCAAAAGCGCTTACAAGCGTTGGGGATGGATGCCTACAAACTGATGGCGGAACTACCACAAATGAAAGTGGTCCCAAATCATGCCGTCAACGGTCAAACGGGCGTGCTGACGATTGATGATCAATGCGTCGTTCATCGCGAAATCAGCTGGAAAGAGCATGGGGCTCTTTAGCCGACGCGCCATTGGTAACCAATATGAGTCCTTGGCGAAGGAATACTTACAACGCCAAGGACTGAGGTTTATTGAAGCCAACTTTACGACCAAGGTTGGCGAAATCGACCTGATTTTCAAAGAAGCACAAACCATTGTGTTTGTTGAAGTTAAGTATCGAAAAAATAGCTGTTATGGTGACGCCGCAGAGATGGTGAATCCTGCCAAAGCCAACAAGCTTATTAAAACCGCTTATTTATGGTTAAACAAACACGGATATAATGCTTGTAACACTGCGATGCGGTTTGATGTTGTGGCCATTCACTCCAATGGCCATGATATTAACTGGATCGCCAATGCAATTACTCAAGGATAATCGATGCTCGACAGCATTAAAGACAGCTTTACCGAAAGTATTCAAATTCAAATCGCCGCTGCAGAAGCGCTGCCAGACGCCATCACCCATGCCGCACAGGCGATGGTGGCAACTCTGCTGAATGGTCACAAGATTCTGTGTTGTGGCAATGGCGGATCAGCTGCGAACGTTCAACAGTTTGTTTCATGTCTACTCAACCGTTTCGAGACTGAGCGCCCAAGCTTACCAGCCATGGCGCTAACCGCCGACAACACCACCCTGACGGCAGTGGCAAATGACTACCACTATCAAGAGATTTTCTCGAAACAGGTGCGTGCCTTTGGTCAACCTGGCGATATTTTGTTGGCGATTTCCACCAGTGGCAATAGCAAAAACATCATAAAAGCGATGGAAGCGGCGGTAACTCGAGACATGACGATCATTGCTCTCACTGGCAAAGATGGTGGCGAGATGGCAGGCTTACTCGGTGAAAACGATGTTGAGATTCGAATTCCATCTCACCGCACCGCACGTATTCACGAAGTGCACATGGTGACACTGCACTGTTTGTGCGATCTCATTGATCAAGTGCTTTTCCCTGCTCACGAGGAATAAAGATGCTACGTTACGTTTTGCTTTTCATCACAACTTGGGCCTTATCAGGTTGTGCCGGGCTTTTCATCGCTGGAGCAGCAACCACCGCAAATCTTGTGACGGATACACGAACAACCAAAGAGATCTGGCAAGATAACAACATCGAGTTTGAAATTGCGGCTATTGGCAATAAAGCACCTTATCGTGGCAAAGTGCGAATCGTCGCGAGCTCTTACAATGGCACGGTGGTGTTGATGGGACAAGCCTCCACTTCTGAGGAAAGGTCGGGATTTGAACAGCAAGCTCGTAGCATTAAAGGTGTTCAAGTGCTTCACAATCAAGTTAAAGTGAAAGCACCACTCAGCGTGTCACAAATCAGTAATGACAGTTGGATCACAACTAAGGTGAAATCTGCCTTGCTTACCGATGAATCCTTAAACAGCGTAAAAATCAAAGTCATCACCGAAGATGGTGATGTGTTTCTGTTTGGCTATGTAAACAGCGAACAAGCGGAGAAAGCGACTGAGATTGCACGCAATATATCTGGAGTTAAGCAGGTTGTTCGCGCATTCCAGTATGGCGAGAACGCAACACAAGTGAATAATGCCAGCCAATGATCAATATCGGCATGGCTCAACTCTCAGGCACAAAAAAAGCAGCTTTCGCTGCTTTTTTATTATTTGACGTTCATCGTTATTTAACGACTCTCAAGCTAGGTCGACCTTTGGGTCTCGGTGGCTCTGGTTCATCATCAAAATCGATGCTAGGTTGAGGCGCTGAATGCTCCTCTTCCAACCAAATACCATCGTCCTCTTCCTGCTCAGCCCCAGGGATACTGGTATACGCTTCTTCAGGTTCGAACATGGTGCCAGCACCATTTTCGCGAGCATAAATCGCCAGCACCGCGTACAACGGAACAATCACAGAATGTGGACGACCACCAAAACGAGCATTAAAGCTGATGGTGTCGTTACCTAATTCAAGATTACCAACCGCACGCGGGGCAATGTTCAGAATAATCTGACCATCTTGAATAAACTCTTGAGGTACGCGTACTCCAGCCAATGTTGCTTGCACAACGAGGTGAGGAGTTAAATCATTATCCACTAGCCAATCGTAAAATGCTCTTAGCATGTACGGTCGGCGAGCGGTCATTTGAGCAATTTCCATATCTTAACGAACCAAACGCATCTCGCGTTCTGCTTCAGTTAAAGAAGCTAGGAATGAATCACGCTCAAACACTTTGTTCATGTAAGCTTTGATCTCTTTTGAACCAGGACCAATCAGATCGATACCCAGTAGAGGCAAACGCCACAATAAAGGCGCTAAGTAGCAGTCAATTAGGCTAAATTCTTCACTCATGAAGTATTCAAATTCAGCGAAGATTGGCGATAGAGTCAGCAAATCATTGCGCAGTTTGTTACGCGCTTTTTCTGATTCTTCTGCATTGCCTTTAACAATTTTCTCAGCCAATGAGTACCAGTTACGTTCGATACGGTACATCATTAGACGGCTATTACCACGGGCTACCGGATAAACAGGCATCAACGGCGGATGAGGAAAACGCTCATCTAGGTACTCCATGATGATCTTCGAGTCATAGAGTGCTAGCTCACGATCCACCAGTGTTGGTACTGATTTATAAGGATTTAGCTCGATCAGCTCTGCTGGTAGGTTAGTTTCATCAACCAACTCAACCTCAACACTTACACCCTTCTCTGCGAGAACGATACGCACTTGATGGCTGTACAAGTCTGATGCACTTGAGAATAGAGTCATTACAGAACGTTTATTGGCAGCTAAAGCCATGGGCCCTCCAGTACACTTACAATAATAAAAACAATGGAGGCTAAGCCTCCATTGTTTATTCAATAAAATTGGGAATTAGCGCGGTATGATAGCACAATTAATGCACATCACGCCAATACTCTTTCTTCAGCAGCACAACCACGATAGTGAATAGTACTAAGAAAGCCATGACCCACCAACCTAGGGCGTGACGCTCAGCCTTGACTGGATCACCGGAGTAAACCAAGAAGCTGACTAAGTCGAGCACGGCTTTGTCGTACTCACCCTTGCTTAGTTCACCAGTGCCGTCGCTTTCAACACCAACCACAACTTGGACTTCCTTACCATCAACCACTTTCGTGCCGTAAACAGGGTTAGGAATACCTTGCAGCTCTTCCAATACATGTGGCATACCAACGCTTGGGAAAACTAAGTTGTTCACACCAAATGGACGTGATGGATCAACATAGAAAGTACGCAAGTAAGTGTACAACCAATCAGCACCACGAACACGAGCAACAAGCGTCAAATCTGGTGGCGGTGCACCAAACCAAGCCGCAGCTTGTTTTGCTGGCATAGCGTTTACCATCAGATCGCCAATTTTGCTCTCTGGGTTAAACATCAGATTTTCTTTCATGAGATCGGCAGGGATACCAAGATCATCCGCCACACGCTCGTAACGTTGATACTGCGTCGAGTGACAAGCAAAACAATAGTTCATGAACAACTTGGCACCATTTTGTAGTGATGCTTTGTCTGACAAATCAACATTTGCTTTGTCCAACGGAACACCCGCTCCCGCCGCCATCGCCAGTGATGGCAACATAGCAAATAGAATTACAATCCATTTCTTCATTTGAATGTCACCCTCTCTGGTAGTGGCTTCGTTGCTTCATTCTTGCTGTATACGTACAGAAGAATAAAGAACATGAAATAACCCAAGCTAAAGATCTGAGCTAGTAGCGTGTAAGTTGGTGTTGCTGGAAGCGCACCAAGAATACCCAATGCAATAAAGCTGATCGTAAACTGGATAATGTTAATCAAATGAATTTTGCTACGGTAACGGTAAGAGCGAACTTTACAGCGGTCAAACCATGGCAGTAGGAATAGGAACACAATCGATAGTCCCATCGCTACAACACCCAACAGCTTATCTGGAACAGCACGCAAAATGGCATAGAAAGGCGTAAAGTACCAAACTGGTGCAATGTGCTCAGGCGTTTTCAGCGGGTTTGCAGCTTCAAAGTTAGGCGGCTCTAGGAAATACCCACCCATCTCTGGGTTAAAGAACAAGACATAGCAGAACAAGAACAGGAAGCCCGCTACACCCACCATATCTTTTACCGTTCCATAAGGGTGGAAAGGAATCGAATCAATGATGTCGTATTTGTTTGAGTAGTACTCGTGGAACTTAAATTGTGTCTTGTAATCTGGTCCCATTGAACCTTTCGGCAGCTTCGTTTCAATGCCGTCTGGGTTGTTAGAACCCACTTCATGCAACGCCAGAATGTGCAACACGATCAACAGTAGCAGCACGATAGGTAAGGCAATGACGTGCAGAGCAAAGAAACGGTTCAGCGTTGCACCCGAGATGATGTAGTCACCACGGATCCACAAGGTTAAATCATCACCGATGACCGGAATCGCACCAAACAAGGAAATGATTACCTGTGCACCCCAGTAAGACATCTGACCCCATGGAAGTAGATATCCCATGAACGCTTCTGCCATCAGTACTAGGAAGATCAACATACCGAAGATCCACAGTAGCTCACGAGGCTTTTGGTAAGAACCGTAGATCAAACCACGGAACATATGCAAATAAACCACCACGAAGAATGCAGAAGCGCCTGTAGAGTGCATGTAACGCAACAACCAGCCATATTCCACATCACGCATGATGTATTCGATAGAAGCAAATGCACCTTCACCAGAAGGAACATAGTTCATGGTTAACCAAATACCCGTTAGGATCTGGTTTACCAGTACGAGCATTGCTAAAGAACCAAAAAGGTACCAAAAGTTGAAGTTCTTTGGCATTGGGTATTCGGACAAATGCTTTTTGTAAGCATTCATCGCAGGGATACGTTTTTCAACCCAGTCTAATAGTGCTTGCATTAGGCATCCCCCTCGTCAACACCGATAAGGATCGTGGTATCGCTTAAATACATGTGCTTAGGTACCACTAAGTTCAAAGGTGCAGGAACGCCTTGGAACACGCGGCCTGCCATATCAAACTTAGAGCCGTGACATGGGCAGAAGAAGCCCGATTTCACGCCTTGCACTTGTTCTGCGAAAGAATCTGGCAGATAGGTTGGCGAACAACCTAGGTGTGTACAGAAACCGACCGCAACAAAAAACTCAGGTTTAATTGAGCGAAACTCGTTTTGAGCATAAGTTGGCTGTTGTTCCATCTCAGATTGAGGATCGCGTAGCTGACCACCAATCGTTTTGAGGTTGTCGATAACTTCTTGGGTACGGCGTACAACCCATACAGGTTTACCTTGCCATTCCACACGAATCATCTGTCCGGCTTCAATTTTACTAACATCCACTTCCACCGGCGCACCAGCAGCTTTCGCTTTGGCACTCGGATTCCATGATTTGATAAAAGGAACGGCGACGGCAGCTGCCCCTAATCCACCAACAACTGCTGTTGTGGCGGTTAGAAAACGCCTGCGACCGTTATTTAAAGGCGCGTTGCTCATCCAAACATTCTCCCATTTGCTCCTTTTGGATCGTGATTATTCCGCTTATAGAGCATGGCTAACAAAATATGAATCTAGTTCTATTTATTGACGAGAAATGATAAATAAAACCCTACTTTTTGACAAGATAAAGCTACCTTTTTGTAACATTTGTGAGGTAAATCGCTCACGACGTCACAAAAGCGGCAAAATTCTAAATATTTGGTGTGAGATGTAACAAAGAAAGGAAATAAGTAGCTATAAATAAACAAAAAGCTCGGCATATAGCCGAGCTTTGAACCACAACTTCCAGAAATAATTCTGGAGCGTAAATTTTTCGAAAACGAAAAATTAACGCTTAGAGAATTGTGGACGACGACGTGCTTTACGTAGACCAACTTTCTTACGTTCAACGCAACGAGCGTCGCGAGTAACGTAGCCAGCTGCACGTAGAGCAGGACGTAGAGATTCATCGTATTCCATAAGAGCACGAGTGATGCCGTGACGGATTGCGCCAGCTTGACCAGAAATACCACCACCTTTAACAGTGATGTATAGGTCTAGCTTCTCAACCATGTCTACCAATTCAAGAGGTTGTTTAACAACCATGCAAGAAGTTGGACGACCGAAGTACTCTTCAAGCGCACGCTTGTTGATTACGATGTTGCCGCTGCCTGGTTTGATGAAAACACGAGCAGCTGAGCTTTTGCGACGGCCAGTGCCGTAGTATTGATTCTCTGCCATTTCCGATATCCCCAATTAGATGTCTAGTACTTTTGGTTGTTGAGCAACATGGTTGTGCTCAGCGCCAGCGTAAACTTTTAGCTTACGGTACATAGCACGGCCTAGAGGACCACGTGGTAGCATACCTTTAACCGCTAGCTCAATGACCATTTCTGGTTTACGAACAATCAGCTTGTCAAAAGTGATTGACTTAATACCACCAGGGAATTCAGTGTGACGGTAGTAAGTTTTTGCTGCAGCTTTGTTACCAGTTACAGTAACTTTCTCCGCGTTGATAACGATGATGTAATCACCAGTGTCAACGTGTGGAGTGTACTCAGCTTTGTGTTTGCCACGTAGGCGAGATGCAATTTCACTTGCTAGACGGCCAAGAGTTTTACCTTCAGCGTCTACAACGTACCAGTCGCGTTTTACAGTTTCTGGTTTAGCAACGAAAGTTTTCATGCTAATAATAACCCGTTAATTCAAATTTAAACTTTAAAGGAACACACCGCTGTGCTCCCACACTGTCTAAGAGCCCAGTCATCACCCCTTCGAGCGGTTGGCACTCTCGACCTTATATCTCGAATAACTTCGATAAATTAGGTCTGCAGTAACGGTGGGTCGCAGGATTATAGAGAAGAGCGAAGAAAAAATCACCTTTTTTTGCACTCAATCACTAATTTTTTCGTCACGTCTTTCTCCCAATAAACAATCTAAGCCAGATGTTCTCTCGCTAAGTACTCATGACTTTGCATTTCCACTAAACGAGATTGACAACGCTTAAACTCAAACTCCAATTGCCCTTGCAGATAGAGTTGTTCTAGTGCGACTTCCGCCGAAATAATCAATTTAACGTGTCGCTCGTAAAACTCATCCACGAGGGCGATAAATCGCCGCGCGGCATCATCGATCTTATTGTCCATTTGTGGCACATCCGCCAACAACACCGTGTGATAGATTTTGGACAGTTCAATATAGTCATTTTGACTGCGTGCGGTTTGGCATAGCTGGGCGAACGTAGCATGCAGTACCCCATCACTGGCCTCTATAACGGCTATTTGGCGATGATTGATGTCAACACTGTGTAATTTGGCTTTGCCCTCTCCGACTAACTGCTGATAGTAGAGATTTAGATTGAGATTTGCCTGCTCATCCAATGGATAATGATAGATCTCTGCTTGCTCTAACGTTCGTAGACGATAGTCAATACCACTATCCACATTGAGCACTTCACAGTGTTGCTCAATCAAAGCGATAGCAGGCAAAAAGCGCGCTCTCTGTAATCCATTACGATATAGCTCTTGAGGTACAATGTTCGACGTCGCCACCAGTATCATTTGACGCCTAAACATCGCCTGCATCAGCGTGCCGAGAATCATCGCATCGGTAATATCCGAAACAAAAAACTCATCAAAGCAGACAATATCCGCCTCTTTCTTAAACACATCAGCCACTTTTTCCAGTGGATTTTCTACATCACCTAACCGTTTCAGTTCATCGTGAACTCGATACATAAAGCGATGAAAATGGACGCGCATTTTGCGTTGAGTTGGCAAAGCCTCAAAAAAAGTATCCATGAGATACGTTTTTCCACGCCCAACACCACCCCAAAAATAGAGTCCTTGAGGTGGTAATTTGGCTGGCGGCTGTTTGCCTAATAATTTTTGCCAACGCGTTTGTTGCGGTTGAGGCTGGGCACAATAATCGAGATATTGATGAAAAAGCCTATCTAGTGCTCGCACTGCATTGTACTGAGCAGCGTCTTTCTGGAATCCGTTATGCGCGAGGTCGTGTTCGTATTTTTCTAATGGGCTCATTGTTCTCATACCAAAACAGGGCATAAAATCCCGTTATCAAACTTGAGATTGTGTCGTTGCTATTTTGCTTTATTGACTACTGCTCCCATAGTAACATGGTGGCGCAATACGTGTAACTAAGCAGTAAATAACATGTTAAAACCATTATAAGGAGCTGTTATGCCTTGGATGTATGCCATTGTGGGCTTGCTTGTCGGAGCAATTGTTGGTGTTGTCGTATCACGACTTACCACGCCAGAATATAAAAAACAGAAGAACATCAAAAAAGAGCTCGATGTAGCAAAATATGAACTAGAGCAACAACGCCAAGAGCTGATTGATCACTTCTCCCAAACCGCTGAGCTACTCGAAACACTCGGTAAAGATTACAGCAAGCTATATCAGCATATGGCGAAGACTTCGGCAGAGCTTCTACCGAACCTGCCAGCGCAAGACAATCCATTTGATAAAGTGGCACTGTCGGCGAAAGAAGATAACACCGAAGAAAATGTAACGGATGAAGTCACTGAACAGCCAAAAGATTACGCTAACGGCGCAACTGGGCTATTCAATGATCAGAAAAAAGTCATCCTAGATGCACCAGAAGCCATCACTGCAAAAGCATCCTAATTTTTCTCATTGATGAACTTTTCAAAGGTTTTTGAGTCCTAACTCACATCACTGTCTATTGAAAACTGTTTAAGACGACAATATTGATAGGAAGTAAACCTATTTTGTTTGAGTCTCTGTCCTTTGCAATAGACTGGTATTTATAGGAGTTATTGGATGAAAAAACCTTTGCTTGTTTTGACTGCATTGTCTTTGAGCTTAAGCTCAGCCCTTGCCCCTCTTCCAGCAACCGCCGCACTGCCTTTTAGCGTCAGTGGACAGGAGTTGCCGAGCTTAGCGCCAATGCTCGAACGTGTTACCCCTGCGGTCGTCAGTATCGCGGTTGAAGGTAAACAGGTAGAACGCTCGCGTATTCCCGATCAATTTCAATTCTTTTTTGGTCCTGATTTCCCAACAGAACAAGTTCGTGAACGTCCATTCCGTGGTTTAGGTTCTGGTGTCATCATTAATGCCAATAAAGGCTATATCGTGACGAACTACCACGTCATCAAAGGCGCTGATGAGATACGAATTCAGCTTCACGATGGTCGTGAATACGATGCCGAGTTAATTGGTGGCGATGAGATGTCCGATGTTGCTCTGCTTAAAGTCGATGGCGCTAAAGACTTAACCGAGATTAAGCTCGCCGATTCCGACAAGTTACGTGTGGGTGATTTCAGCGTCGCCATTGGTAACCCATTTGGTTTGGGACAGACAGTGACGTCCGGCATTGTTTCAGCCTTAGGTCGTAGTGGTTTGAACATTGAAAACTTCGAAAACTTTATTCAAACCGACGCGGCAATTAACAGCGGCAACTCCGGTGGTGCGCTCGTCAACCTCAATGGTGAACTGATCGGCATCAATACGGCGATTCTCGGCCCCAATGGCGGCAACGTTGGTATTGGCTTCGCCATTCCATCGAATATGATGAAGAACTTAACTGACCAAATCTTGGAATTTGGTGAAGTCAAACGTGGCATGTTAGGCGTTCAAGGTGGCGAAATCACCTCTGAGCTGGCTGAGGCGCTGGGCTATAACTCGAGCAAAGGTGCATTTGTCAGCCAAGTGGTTCCTGACTCCGCCGCAGATAAAGCCGGCATCAAGGCGGGCGACATCATTGTGTCTCTCAATGGTAAGAAAATCGATACCTTCTCTGAGCTAAGAGCCAAAATTGCAACACTCGGGGCTGGCAAAGAAATCGAGCTTGGCGTGGTGCGTGATGGTAAGGATAAGCGCTTTGATGTCACTTTGGGTGAGTCGCAACAAACCAAGGCCAAAGCCGATAAAATGCACGAAGGCCTTGCTGGTGCTGAGTTGGCTAATACCACGTCAGACGATCGCATTGCTGGCGTTAAAGTGATCAACGTGGCAGATAACTCGCCAGCGGCACAATACCAGTTACAAAAAGACGACATCATTATCGGTGTCAACCGTCAGCGAGTGAAAAATCTCGCCGATTTCCGTGCCATTGTTGAAAAACAAACTGGTGTGCTTGCGCTCAATATCCAACGTGGTGAGCGCACTATCTATTTAGTCATTCGCTAAGTAAACATATCGCCTCAATGATGATCGAGCATACAAAGGGCAGTCCTAAAGTGGGCTGCCCTTTTATTATTCAATCAGGTAATGCTATTCTCTGCTTTCTGTTCTAACTTTGTGACTTCTGTGGAGAGGGCATGCTCAACTTTCTTATGCGTTCCGTCGTTTTAGGGCTGGTGACAGCTTTGCTGGTGTTACTCGCTGTTCCCTCTCTTCGTAGTAATGTGATTACAACCACGCTGGATGTATCACCACAAGATGCCAGTTCTCTGCAAATCTCATTTAATCAGGCGGTGAGAAATGCTGCGCCTGCAGTGGTCAATATTTACAGCCGAAAATACGTTGAAAACGACCGTAGCAAGCTGTCAACGCAAGGGTTGGGTTCTGGTGTCATCGTCAGTGAAAAAGGCTATATCATTACCAACTACCATGTGGTCGCCCAAGCCGATCAAATCGTTGTGGCGTTGCAAGATGGCCGAGTCGCCGCCGCGCAATTGGTGGGCAAAGATCGTCGCACTGACATCGCCATTTTGCGCATAGAAGGCAACAACTTACCTGTCATTCCATTAAATTCAAACTACAAAGCCAAAGTTGGCGATGTGGTGTTGGCGATAGGTAATCCCTATAACCTCGGGCAAACCACCACCTTTGGCATTATTTCGGCCACTGGCCGCTCTTCCATCAGTGCCGATGGCAGACAAGCTTTTATTCAGACCGATGCTGCGATCAACGAAGGCAACTCAGGTGGTGCTTTAGTCAATACCAAAGGCGAGCTGGTTGGTATCAACACCGCCTCTTTTCAGCAAGCCACTGATCTGGAAACTTATGGTATTTCTTTCGCCATCCCTTTCCCTCTGGCAAATAAAATCATGGAAAAGATCATTGCCGATGGCCGAGTGATCCGAGGTTATATTGGTATTGATGGGCAAGACATTAATGCGGTGACTGCACGTTTGCTTGGCAATGAACATATTGGTGGTATCGTCGTATTGGGCGTCGATCCCAACGGCCCGGCAGCAAACGCCGGTTTTGAAGCACAAGACATTATCTTAAGTATTGATGACAAGAAGATCCAAGGTCGTCAGAGTGTGATGGATATTGTGACCGACCTACGTCCGGGGACAACCGTCGATGTCGGTATCATCCGCAAAGGACAAGAGATGACTCTCAAAGTGACGATTGCGGAAGATAACCGAGAAATCTAATCTCAATCCAAACGATGCAATCCGAGTGATAAAAAGAACCCCAAGACTAGGCTTGGGGTTCTTTTTCTGCTTCTATTACGCGTCAGTAGCCGTTTCTGAGCCATCCGATGAGTCACTTTGCTCGAGCTCAATACGAGTGACTCGCTGCAAGCCACGTGGCAATAAACCACCTCGACGGCCTCGCTCTCCACGGAAGTTATCCAGATCAGCAGGCTTCAAGCCCAACTTACGTTTGCCTGCATACAGCGTCAGTGAAGCGCCTTTTGGCAAAGCAATCAAATGCGACAGGATCTCTTCTTTCGCTTTGGCTTTCGCCGCTGGAATATTGATGATCTTATTCCCTTTACCCTTACCCAGTTGTGGCAAGTCTTTAATTGGGAACATCAACATACGGCCTTGGTTGGTAATGGCAAGAATATCGTCATTGTCCAGATCCAATACCGCCGATGGGGTCATCACTTCTGCGTTTTCAGGCAACGACACCAGCGCTTTACCACTGCGGTTTTTCGACAACAAATCACTGCCTTTACACACGAAGCCGTAACCCGCATCAGAGCCAATCAGCCACAGCTGTTCTTCTTCACCCATGATCACTTGGCGAATACTGCTTCCTGGCGTGATGTTGAGGCGGCCAGTAATCGGCTCACCTTGACCGCGAGCCGAAGGCAGTGTGTGCGATTCTAATGAGTAACTGCGGCCATCTGAACCAAGCAGTACCGCTTGCTGGTTACTCTTACCACACGCATGCGCCAGATAGCTGTCACCCGCTTTGTAGCTCAGCCCCTGACAATCCACTTCATGACCTTTGGCGTGACGAATCCAACCTTTCTCTGACAAGACAACGGTGATCGCTTCATTCGGCATCAGGTCACGTTCAGTCAGTGCTTTCGCTTCTTCACGAACCACTAGCGGAGAACGGCGATCATCACCAAATTTCTCGGCATCGGCACGGATCTCTTTTTTCAGCAAGGTATTCAGACGACGCTCAGAACCCAGTAACTCTTCCAGCTTCTTACGTTCTTTTTCCAGCTCATCTTGTTCACCGCGGATCTTCATCTCTTCCAATTTGGCTAAGTGACGAAGTTTGGTATCCAGAATCGCATCGGCTTGAATATCGGTAATGCCAAATCTGGCCATCAATACCGCTTTAGGATCGTCTTCTGTACGAATGATCTCAATCACCTCATCGATGTTGAGATACGCGATCAACAAACCTTCCAAGATGTGCAAGCGAGCCAGCACTTTATCAAGACGGTATTGCAAGCGTGAACGTACCGTTTCGCGACGGAAAGTGATCCATTCCGTCAAAATCTGCACCAAGCCTTTCACTTGTGGGCGGTTGTCGAGACCAATCATGTTTAAGTTAACACGATAGCTCTTCTCCAAATCAGTGGACGCAAACAAGTGGTTCATTAACTGGTCGCAATCAACGCGATTTGAGCGCGGTACAATCACAATACGAGTTGGGTTTTCGTGGTCAGACTCATCACGCAAGTCTTCCACCATTGGCAATTTTTTCGCGCGCATTTGCGCAGCAATTTGCTCAAGCAGCTTGGCCCCTGAGACTTGATGTGGGAGCGCCGTGATAACGATGTCACTGCCCTCTTTGCACCAAACCGCGCGCATTTTCACGCTGCCACGGCCACTGCGGTACATTTTTTCCAGATCGCTACTTGGGGTAATAATCTCTGCTTCTGTCGGGAAATCAGGCCCTTTGACGTACTGCATTAAATCCATCAGCGGTGCAGCTGGATTATCAATCAAATGAATGGTGGCATCCGCAACTTCACGTACGTTATGAGGAGGAATGTCCGTCGCCATACCCACCGCAATGCCTGTCACACCATTGAGAAGGATGTGAGGCAAACGTGCTGGCAGCATTTTTGGCTCTTTCATCGTGCCATCAAAGTTAGGCTGCCACTCGACCGTGCCTTGACCAAGCTCTCCCAGAAGCACATCGGCAAATTTCGACAATTTGGCTTCGGTATAACGCATCGCAGCGAAGGATTTCGGATCATCCGGCGCCCCCCAGTTACCTTGACCGTCCACCAACGGATAGCGGTATGAGAATGGCTGTGCCATCAGAACCATCGCTTCATAACACGCAGAGTCGCCATGCGGATGGTACTTACCCAACACGTCACCCACGGTACGCGCTGATTTTTTATATTTTGCCGCCGCCGAAAGCCCAAGCTCCGACATCGCGTAGATAATACGTCGTTGAACCGGTTTCAGACCGTCACCAATATAAGGCAACGCACGATCCATAATGACGTACATCGAATAGTTTAGATAAGCATCTTCGGTGAACTTGCGCATTGGCAATTGTTCGACGCCATCATAAGTAATTTCTGTAGACATCTATTAAACCTCTGCCATATCGCCGTTGTTTTGTAACCAGCTACGACGGTCATCTGCGCGTTTCTTACCCAGCAGCATGTCCATCATTTCCATGGTCGCATCGGAGTCATCAATGGTCAGTTGCACCAGACGACGCGTGTTGGGATCCATCGTGGTTTCACGCAACTGCAGTGGGTTCATCTCACCCAGACCTTTGAATCGTTGCACGTTGATTTTGGCGCGCTTCTGGCTTAGGCGCTCTAATACGCCATCTTTTTCTGCATCATCCAGCGCATAGAACACCTCTTTGCCACAGTCGATACGATACAGTGGTGGCATTGCTACGTAGATATGACCGGCTTCAACTAGCGCGCGGAAATGACGTGTGAATAGCGCACACAAGAGTGTCGCAATGTGCAGACCATCCGAGTCCGCATCGGCAAGGATACAGATTTTGCCGTAACGCAGCCCTTCAAGATTGTCGCTATCTGGATCAATCCCTAGTGCAACAGAAATATCGTGCACTTCTTGAGACGCCAATACTTGATCGGCAGAGACTTCCCAAGTATTTAAGATTTTACCCCGCAGCGGCATCACGGCTTGGAACTCACGATCACGCGCTTGCTTGGCACTGCCGCCTGCCGAATCCCCTTCCACGAAGAAGATTTCAGTACGAGCTAAGTCTTGCACGGAACAATCGGTCAACTTACCTGGCAAAGCTGGGCCTGATGCAATCTTTTTACGCACGACCTTCTTGCTCGCACGCATACGACGATGGGCGTTCGCAATACACACTTCCGCAAGTTGCTCAGCAAGTTGTGGCTTTTCATTTAACCACAAGCTAAAGGTGTCTTTTACCACCCCAGAGACAAACGCCGCGGTTTGACGAGAAGAAAGGCGCTCTTTGGTTTGGCCGGCAAACTGCGGATCTTGCATCTTCACCGACAGTACGTAAGAACAGCGGTCGAAAACGTCTTCGCCCGTTAACTTCACGCCACGGGGCAGTAAGTTGCGGAACTCACAGAACTCTCTCATCGCATCCAACAAACCTTGGCGCAAACCGTTCACATGCGTACCGCCTTGTGCGGTTGGGATCAGGTTAACATAGCTTTCGGTGATCATCTCACCGCCTTCTGGCTGCCAGATCACCGCCCAATCCGCAGCTTCTGTTTCTGCCGAGAATTGGCCTGTAAATGGTTCTTCAGGGAGTAAGGTGTAGCCCTTCACCCCTTCAATCAAATAGTCTTTCAAGCCATCTTGGTAGAGCCACTGATGCTCTTTACCATTCACACGGTCACTGAAAGTAATTTCCAAACCAGGGCAAAGAACCGCCTTCGCGCGCAAGTTATTCACTAAACGTGTGACCGAGAAATTTGGCGAATCAAAGTATTTGGTGTCTGGCCAGAAGTGCACGCTGGTACCGCGATTGCGACGACCACACGTTCCCGTCACGGTGAGATCCGACACTTTGTCACCATGTTCAAAAGCGATTTCGTAAACCTGACCATCTCGACGTACTGTCACTTCAACCCTTTTAGACAGGGCGTTCACCACCGAAATACCTACCCCGTGCAAACCACCAGAAAACTGATAGTTTTTGTTGGAGAATTTACCACCAGCGTGCAGCTTACATAGGATCAGCTCAACGCCCGAGACTTTCTCTTCTGGGTGGATATCGACTGGCATGCCTCGACCATCATCGATCACTTCCAGTGATTGGTCTGCATGTAGGATGACTTGTACTTTGGAGGCATGTCCGGCCAGCGCTTCATCGACACTGTTATCGATGACTTCTTGGCCCAAATGGTTCGGGCGCGCTGTATCCGTATACATCCCTGGTCGGCGACGTACTGGCTCTAAACCATTCAGTACTTCAATGGCACCAGCATTATATTGTTCAGTCATAATACGGAATCGTTCTCAATGTTTACCTGTTGTCTGAGCCTAGTTGGTCGCACTTTTGCACCAACTGGCGACAACGAAAAAGCTACCCTGTTACTCACAGAGCGTGACTCTGTGCGTTTCACGGTAGCTGTATTCGGAGAAACATAGTCGGAAAGCAGTGCGACTATGTCAAGAAACGGTTGGATATCAGAGGTAAAATTATGAGCCCCTCCTAATCCTGTCTCTGAGTGGTAGCGTTACAAACCAAGAAAGTGAATGATTCGCTCTGGATAGCGTTCAAAGCCAACAAAACTATGATCGCCTCCCTCTTCTACCGTTTGTGCAGAACCTGCGTACTTTTCCACTGCCTGACGGTAGTCCAGCACTTCATCTTCGGTTTGCTGCAATAGCCAGAAAGATTCTGGATTCGCGACCTCTTTTACCTCAAGCGCTTTCAATTCGTCAATATGACGCGCTTCGAGTGTATAGCTTTCATGCGTATATGGGTTAGTTTGTGGCCCTAGATAGTCAGCCAGCAGCTCATATGGCTTCACCGCCGGATTGACAACCACGGCGCGAAAGCCAAACTCGGCATTGAGCCAAGTCGACAAATAACCACCGAGCGAGCTCCCCACCAAACCAATACGATGAGTAGTTTTATGTTGCTGAACGATCTCTAGCAAACACTCTGCAGCCGCTTGCGGAAAACTCGGTAACTGCGGCACCACAACCTTGATGTCGGGTCGGTGTTGCTCGCAATATTCACGCATCAGATTGGCTTTCATCGATAACGGCGAACTGTTAAAACCATGAATGTACAGCAGCAATGAAGGCTTAGGATGGCTCATATTAGTAACCACTTGAGGTAAAGTCAGGTAAAAAACTGCCTGAAGCTAGGCGTTGCACTTGAGTGGTGATCTCACCATTGGCGTGCAGTGTTAATTCGCGCCATCCGGGTGAAACCGTGTCGAGCGCAAAATCGTCAGATTTCGGTTTGAACTGAACACATGTCGATGGGGTTGCCATCACACGGATGCCTTTATGCATCACATTCATATCTTGATGAACGTGACCACACACAATGCCTTTCACCATCGGAAAACGTTCAACAATTTGCCAAAACGCCTCTGCATCTTTCAAGGTATGCTGATCTAACCAAGCACTGCCGACCAGCAGTGGATGGTGGTGAAGTAAAATTAAGGTGTTTTTCTCTGGCGACGCTTGCAAATGATGCTCCAGCATCAACAACTGTTGATCACTGAGGCGACCATGTGGCACACCGACGACTTGGGAATCCAGCAAAATCAGTTGCCAATGAGCATTGAGCTCCACCTGCTCCGGCGTAGTAATTTGGGGGGAAGGTAAAACACTCGACATATTGGGTTTATAGTCGTGGTTACCTGGCAACCAAAAACAGGCTTTCTCTAGTGGCGCAATTCCGTCAGCAAAACGCTGGTAGGAGGCCGCACTATGGTCTTGAGAAATGTCACCGGTTGCTAATAGATAGTCAAACTCAACATGGCGCGCCATCACTTGCTCGACAACGGCCTGAAAACTTTGGAGTGTTTTAACACTCAGCAAACTGCCCTCATCCGATGCAAAGAGATGAGTATCCGTAATCTGTAACAGCTTAATACTGTTCTCGCTGAGCGTATCACTGGATGTATGTTGCAAAATGAAAACCTGACTCTGTTATTCTTCTTTAAATGTTATTGGGGTTCGGCTAATACCGCTTTTTAAACAAAACGTCAGCCACTCGCCAAGAAACGCATTCAATTGATGCTTTTCATCTTTCTGCATCAACTTTTCATTTGGGTAGTCGTATTTCGCTTTGAATCGAACATGCTCACCACTCGAGAGCACTTCCGCGACTCTGGCATCGTGATAAAGCCTGACAGACATCGTAGGTAAAGGAAATAACGGTATGTCATCACTCTGACATATCTCCACTATGGTGGTGTATTTTGTGACCTCTTTCACTGTCATTTGGTAGATCATGTTTACAACTTGATAACAGCGAACATCACCCACTTCAGCGTTGAACGGCAGCAAAGCATTTAATTTGGCATAATTGGTTTCATAGGTTCTCATTAACCCTGCCAAATCAACATAATAAGGTTGTTTTGCTGCTGCTAAACCCATCACTCAATCTCCAACCACTGTGACTTTAACTGCAAGTGATTTAACTCTAACCATTGTAAGGCGATAATTGAGGCACCATTCTCGATTTTGCCTTGTTTGACCAAATCGTAGGCTTGCTCACGTGTCATCACATGCACACGGATATCTTCATCTTCATAGTCTAAACCATGAATGCCATGCGCTTTAGAGGCATCCACTTCACCGATAAAAACATCCAGCTTTTCTGAACACCCACCCGCTGAAGGATAATACGAAACCACCGAAACAAGTTGTCCGACTTCTAGGCCAGCTTCTTCTTGCGCCTCTCGACGCACGACATCATCCGCCGATTCATCACGATCGATCATGCCTGCGACAATTTCCAACTGCCAAGGATGCTGATGCTCCAGTGCTCCGACACGAATTTGTTCAATTAACACCACTTGATCACGAATAGGATCGTAAGGAAGCATTGCAGCAGCATGACCACGTTCAAACATTTCGCGTTCGATCACATTGCTCCACCCACCGGCAAATAACTTATGACGGAAGCGGTACTTGATCATCTTGAAGAATCCCTGAAAGAGTGGCTCTTTTGAGAGAACCTCTACATCTTCTGGAGTAAAAACAGCGTGTTGTTTGTCATCCTGTTGCATTTCGCACCTCACTGAGTGAATCTTGTAGTTTACTCACTGTTTAAACATGACTCAAAGGACATTGCTCAACTTTTTATATAATTGTTCTAAAAATTTTTAGGTTTAAACAATTCATTTATTGCACAACTGGACAGTTAAAGATAAAAAGTGCAGAATTTAGGGCAAATATCCAGCAACTTGAGTTAAACTCTTGAGAATTAATCAAACTATACATGGCGAGAATGGAAAATGAAAAAACTGCTTCCACTACTTATTGGTGCAGCGCTAGGTAGCCTGAGTTCTTCAGTGTGGGCTGATTCCTTGGCAGAAATCTATGATCTGGCAAAGCAAAACGATCCACAGTTATTGAGCGTACAAGCTAAACGTGACGCCGCATTTGAAGCGGTCACTTCTAGCCGTAGTACCTTATTACCGCAAATTAATTTAACCGCTGGTTATAACCTAAAACGCGGTGATACGGATCTTGATGCTGGGGCGACGATCGATAATGACCAAAATGCATTAACTGCTGGGATTAATTTCTCTCAGGAACTGTATCAGCGTTCGTCTTGGATCACGCTAGACAACGCAGAGAAAACCGCTCGTCAAGCAGATGCAGCATACGCAGCGACGCAACAGGGTTTGATCTTAAGAACCGCGCAAGCGTACTTTGAGGTGCTAAAAGCGCAAGACAACTTAGAATTTGTCCGTGCAGAAAAAGCGGCGGTTGCTCGTCAGCTAGAGCAAACCAAACAACGTTTTGAAGTGGGTCTCTCGGCCATTACAGACGTGCATGACGCCCAAGCGCAATACGATGGCGTATTAGCTGACGAAGTTCTGGCCGAAAACAGCCTAACCAACAGTTATGAAGCGTTGCGTGAAATCACAGGTCAAGAGCATAAAAACCTGAACGTGTTAGATACCAAGCGTTTCTCAGCAAGCCGCTCAAATGCTTCAGCTGAAACCTTGATCGAAGAAGCGCAAGAGAAAAACCTAAGCTTACTGTCAGCGCGTATCACAAAAGACATCGCCAAAGACAACATTTCTCTGGCCAGTTCAGGCCACTTACCGTCATTAACCTTAGACGGTGGCTACAACTACGCAGACGTTAGTAACAGTGCACAAAGTGATGGTACAACCAATAATTTCAATGTGGGTGTAAATCTCGTTGTTCCACTCTATACCGGTGGTAATACAACGTCGCAAACCAAACAAGCTGAGTTTAATTACGTCTCTGCGAGCCAAGATCTTGAAGCCACTTATCGCGGTGTCGTGAAAGAAGTGCGAGCGCAAAACAACAACATCAATGCCTCAATCGGCGCACTTCGTGCGTATGAGCAATCTGTTGTTTCTGCGCGTTCAGCATTAGAAGCAACCGAAGCAGGCTTTGATGTGGGTACTCGTACTATTGTGGATGTCCTTGATGCCACTCGTCGCCTTTACGATGCCAACAAAAACCTATCGAATGCACGCTACAACTACATCTTGAGTGTACTGCAACTTCGTCAGGCGGTGGGTACACTGAGCGAGCAAGATGTACTGGATGTTGATGCTGGTTTGATTGCGAAAAAGTAATCGAAGCCACAAACGCATAAAGAGACACACGCATAAAGAAAAGGGTGACAGCAATGTCACCCTTTTTTGTCTCATATTGATGATGTGTACCGCTCATTGAAAAGCGATGTGGTTAACCGCGTCCGCCTTTGATTGCATCAATGATCTCTGTGGTTGAACAGCCATCTTCAAAGTTCAGGACTTTTACTTCACCGCCCGCAGCAATCACCTCTTTGCCACCAGCGATATCTTCTGGCTTGTAATCGCCGCCTTTAACCAACAGATCCGGAAGCACTTCTGAAATCAAACGTTGTGGCGTGTCTTCACTAAACGGCACCACCCAATCAACAGCACCTAAGCCCGCGAGCACGGCCATACGACGATCGGTTGGATTCACAGGACGGCCAGGACCTTTCAGGCGTTTCACCGACTCATCGGTATTCACGGCAACAATCAGGCGGTCACCCAATTTTGCTGCGTTATTTAGGTAAGAAACATGGCCTGCATGAAGGATGTCGAAGCAGCCATTAGTCATGACTACTTTCTCGCCTTTAGCTTGCGCCGCTTTCACCGCATCAATCAGTGCCGCTTCGGCAATCACACCGAAATCGGTATCACGGCTGCCATGAATGGCTTCTGCTAATTCGATGGTCGATAACGTTGAAGTACCTAGCTTACCGACTACGACACCCGCCGCCGCATTAGCCAATGCACATGCTTCATCAAGCGGTTTACCTGCTGCAACTGAGGCCGCTAAGACAGAAATCACCGTATCGCCTGCACCTGTCACGTCGTACACTTCTTTGGCTTGAGTTGGCAAGTGGAATGGCTTCTGATCTGGACGAACCAATGTCATGCCATGCTCACTGCGCGTCACCAGCAGCGCTCCAAGTTCAAACTTTTCAATCAAGCCTAATGCTTTTTCCACCAAGTCATCGTCGGATGTCACTTTGCCGACCACCGCCTCAAACTCAGACATGTTTGGCGTTAGCAGAGTAGCGCCACGATAAGGTTCAAAGTTGGTGCCTTTCGGATCGATAAACACGGGAACATTGGCCGCACGGGCTTTCGCGATCAAAGCTTCAACGTGCTCTAACGCCCCTTTTGCATAATCAGACAGAATCACCGCCTGCACGTGAGGCAGAGCGCGCTCCATACGTGTTAGGACCAACTCAGGATCGGTGCCTTCAAACTTGTCTTCAAAATCTAAGCGAATCAATTGCTGACCACGGCTCATCACACGCAGTTTGGTGATGGTTGGGTATTCAGGAAGCGCAACAAAATCGCATTTTACTTTTAACGAATTCAGGGTTTCAGTCAGCACTTTCGCTGGCTCATCCATCCCGGTTAAACCCACAATGCGCGCATGACCACCAAGCGAGGCAATGTTCATTGCGACGTTTGCCGCTCCGCCTGGGCGCTCTTCATTGTTCTCTACTTTTACAACAGGTACAGGGGCTTCTGGTGAAATACGACTTGTTGGGCCATACCAGTAACGGTCTAGCATCACATCGCCAATGATCAGTACACCTGCATTGTTGTAATCAGGTAGGATTGGTTTCATTCTCGGTCTCCAATTTTTTTGCTGCGCTGAGTGTAACACAGCCTTTATCGGGTCTAAATAGTTGAGGATTCAAGCCACTCTTGCCAAGCTTTGCTGACCCCTTGGCGCAACGCAACAAACTTATCGAGAGCAACATCGGCATCTAAGTTGAGCAAATTACGTCGGTGAATCTCATCGCGCATCGTTGTGTAAGCTTGAGTGAGTAGCATCGCCTGCGCTTCTTCCATCACCCCTTGAGCAATCAAGGTTTCAAAGATGCGCACGTTATCGCACCAACGTGTCAACTTAGGCTTTTCAGCACTGTAGTTCAACACCAGGTATTGAGCCAAAAACTCGATATCGGTGATCCCGCCCTGATCTTGCTTCAACATAAAGCGATCGGATTTTTTCCCGCCAAGATGATCACGCATTTTCGCACGCATATCAGCGACCTCTTTTTGCAGCTTGGCTTGCTCACGCGGTTTGGCCAGCACTTGGTGGCGCACTCGGTGGAACTCACTGGCAAGGTGTTCATCACCATAAATCATACGAGCGCGCACTAATGCTTGGTGTTCCCACGTCCAGGCATCATTATGCTGATATTCTTCAAAGGCATCGACAGGGCAAACCAACAAGCCAGAAGCACCGGAAGGGCGTAAGCGCGTATCGACTTCATACAAAATGCCCGACGCCGTTCGCGTTGAGAAAATATGGATGATGCGCTGCGCTAAGCGCAGATAAAACTGACGCCCATCGATCTCTTTCTTACCATCGGTATAAACGTTCACCGGGCAATCATGCAGGAAAACAACATCGAGATCCGAATTGTAGCCTAACTCCCAACCACCCACTTTGCCGTAGCCGACGACCGCAAAGCCTTTACCCTCACGATCTTTAAGGTGCGTTGGTTCGCCATATTTCTCCGCGACCTGTTGCCAAGCTTGATGTACCACCGCTTCAACAATCGCTTCTGCCAAGTAGGTTAAGTGATCACTCACTTTCATGACGGGCAAGACACCCGCAATGTCTGCCGCGGCAATGCGTAAGCTACAAATCTGTTTGAACTGACGCAGCGCGTCCATCTGCTGTTCAACGTCGTCCTCTGGGATTCGCGCCAGAAAATCACGCAGTTCGGTGCGATAGGCATCAAGTGCAATCGGGTTGTACAACTGCTGTGGGTCGATCAATTCATCCAACAAAATAGGGTAACGTGCGAGCTGCTCAGAAATCATCGGGCTGGCCGTACACAGACGCACCAACTGCGTTAATGCCGCAGGGTGCTCATCGAGCAGCTCAAGGTAAGTGGTACGAGTGGCGATGTTGTGCAGCAAATGCAAAACGCGTGGTAAGCCAAATTGTGCATCGGCATCGGCAAAGATGGCTGAAAAAAGTTTTGGCATCAGTCGATTGAGCACTTCTCGCCCGCGAGGCCCTAAGGTTTTCTTGGCCAGATCCGCCTTAAATTGAATGATTTGCTCTGACATCGTGGCGGCATTTTGGCAAGCCAAGTCATTTTGTAGAATCTGCTCAATCACCTCTGGGTTATGGGCCATATCCCACAACTCATTAAAATGACGTTCCACCGGGCTCACTTCATCTTCTTCATCACCGATCAGGGTAACAAATACAGCATGCACTTTTGCCATGTGTTGCTGCACATCATTTTGCAACGCTTGCCACTGCGAATAGCCCATCGCCACCGCTAAAGCGAGCTGTTCTAATTCGTTATCAGGTAAGGTTTGCGTCTGTTTATCTGCCATCGCTTGCAATAGGTTTTCTAAGCGTCGTAAATACTTGTAAGCCTCAACAAGATGACACACTTGCGCCTCTTCCAGCAATTGCAGTTGCTTAATTGCCTCTAGCGTCACCAATAGGCCACGCTGGCGCAAAGCAGGTTCACGCCCACCACGGATCAGTTGGAAAACTTGGGCGATAAACTCAATTTCACGAATACCCCCCGCCCCCAGTTTGATGTTGTTGCTTAAGCCGCGACGACGTACTTCACTGCTGATCATTGATTTCATCCGACGCAGCGATTGAATGGCACTGAAGTCGATATAGCGACGGAAAACAAACGGCCTGAGCATCTGACGCAGCTCTTGGTATTCAGGGTACATTTCACGCCCCATCACCCGCGCTTTGATCATCGCGTAGCGTTCCCAATCTCGCCCCTGCTCTTGGTAGTAATCTTCCAAAGCCGCATAACTCATCACTAATGGGCCACTTTCGCCAAACGGGCGTAAGCGCATGTCGACTCGATAACAGAAACCATCAAAGGTCTGCTGATCCAGCGCTTTAATAAGGCGTTGCCCCAAACGAGTGAAAAACTGTGCATTGGCGATGCTGCGACGTGCACCTTGTGTCTCACCATTTTCAGGATAAGTAAAAATCAAATCGATGTCGGAGGAGAAGTTAAGTTCGCCGCCTCCCAGTTTCCCCATCCCAATGATTAACATCGGTTGCGCTTCGCCTTGCGCATTGGTCGGGGTTCCCCACTCTTTGCAGCAGAGTTGATATTGCCATTGGTATGTTTCAAAAATCATTGCCTCGGCCAACTCCGAAAGATGGCTTAAGGATTCCTCAAGACTCCAAGCCTGAGTAAAATCTTTCCAAGCGATGTAGACCATTTCTCGGTTACGAAATTGACGCAAAACTCGGTGGCCCGCCACTTCATCATGACACGCTTGCAACTGCTCAGCCAAACGAGTTCGATAAGCTTCTTGTCGGCTTTCTTGCGCCAACATCTCTGGAAGACTCTCGGCCAATTGAGCATCACGCTGAACCGTTTCCACCACAAACTTGCTCAGTCCTGAAATAAACTGAAACTGTGTGATGAGCGCTTGCGGCCAGTGTTCAAGATAACCAGACTGCTGGGCATTTTGCATTGCCAGTTCAGCGACGGGGATCAAAGGGGATGGCAGCGACATTTTTCTTCCTTGTTCTTGTTGAGCGGTTGTTCTTATTTATATCAGACTTACTGCAATAAAAAACGCCCACATGAGTAATGTGGGCGTTTCATTGTGACTAAAACCTTAGACTTTGAAAGATTTGATTTTCTTATCTAACTCTTCCGCGTTGCCTTGCATCATTTCCGAGGTTTCCAGCAGCTCACTGACCACCACAACCGATGCTTCCACTAGCTCACGCACATTGGAAAGATTTTGGTCCATTTCCGCGGCAACACTGCTCTGCTGGCCAGCTGCCGTCGCGATTTGTAAGTTCATGTCATTGATGCTGGTTACCTGACCAACAATGCCATCCAGTTCCGTTCCGGCGTTGGACACCAACTCAACGCCTTCCGCCGCTTGCACCACACTCTTCTCCATGAGGTCAACGGCACTGCTGGCACTGGTTTGCAGCTGAGTGATCATGTCTTGAATTTCTACCGTTGCCGTTTGAGTGCGCTGAGCCAGGTTGCGAACTTCGTCGGCAACAACGGCAAAGCCACGACCCGCTTCACCAGCACGAGCAGCTTCAATCGCGGCGTTCAGTGCCAACAAGTTGGTCTGTTCTGAAATGCCTTGAATGGTGCCAACCACACTACCAATGGCACCGACTCGCTCTTCCACTTGGTTCACGGCTTGAGCTGAAGAAGCAATGTCTGACGACAATTGACTCATTTTCGACACTGTACCTTGCAAGAATTGCTGGCCCTTTTTCGCTTGTTGCGAGGCTTGCTCGGTCAAACTCGACGCATTGTTGGCGTGATCGGCCACGGTTTGTACCGTCGAGGTCATTTCGCTCATCGCCGTCGCCAGTTGATCAATTTCATTGAACTCTTCTTGTGCCGACTCTTTGGTTTCCGACATGCTCAGTGTCATCACTTCCGTCAAGCCGGCCAGCTCATCAGAGGCGTTGATTTGCATTTTGATCATATCGTGCAATTGCTGACGGGTTTTCTCCAGCTCACGCGCCACATCGCCATATTCATCTTTACAAGCCATGCCAAACGGAACCGAAAGGTTTCTTTGCGCCATTAATTTGATCGCATCATTTAAATAGCGAGTTTGACGCAGCATCACGCTGGCAGCCGCCATCAAAAGAACCACAAACACAACAATCAATAAGCCCGTTTGCCAAGCCACTTGAACCATGTATTCATCGTAATGTTGTTGCGCGAGTTGCTCATTTTGCGTTGCCGCCAACAAAGCTTGATAGAAGGTGCTGGCATCCCAAAGCTGTTTGCCAACAATCAAAACGGTACTGAACACCATCAGCAAAATCATTTTGGGAACGAGGCGAATGTCAGAGATCACCCTTTCCCAGGGCTTAAAAGCCAGCTTTTCCATTGTTGTTTCTCCACCAGTTCTTTTATAGTCGTATCAAGAAGATGTTGCCTTTGGGCACTTTGCTTAAATACTTTGCGCGTTAAAAACGCCACCTTGCTATTTATTTCGAGCCCCGTATGAAAAGTAATGATATCAAAGAGAACACCAAACCGATGAGTCTGTTATCACTAATCTTGTCTTTTATGGCGCTATTTGTGATCTCTGGCTTACTGTTTTTTCCTTTGGATG
This sequence comes from Vibrio vulnificus CMCP6, assembly GCF_000039765.1. Taxonomy (NCBI): domain Bacteria; kingdom Pseudomonadati; phylum Pseudomonadota; class Gammaproteobacteria; order Vibrionales; family Vibrionaceae; genus Vibrio; species Vibrio vulnificus. Next base: position 631,918 of record NC_004459.3, read on the forward strand.
AAGAGACCCGACAAGTTCTTATCGGTCTCGATTTCATAATCTGTAGTATTTTTCTTCTTCAGCTCAGCGTAGATTTGATCCGCGCCGCAGATAAGCGTCAATACCTCAAAACACATTGGATCGATATTCTTGCCAGTTTACCCATGATTGAGCCGCTGAGATTTGCCCGCTTGTTCCATATCTTGCGCGTCATCCTCGTATTGCGTTCTTCTCGCTTTATTCTCAATCAGCTCAAAGAAAATCGCAAAGAGACCACCATTGCGACGATTTTACTTTTGCTTGTGGTCTTGGTGACCGTCGGCTCTGGCATGATGCTGTTTATTGAAGGGAAAAACCCGGCGTCGAATATTCAAACCGGAACGGATGCCCTTTGGTGGGCGTTTGTGACGATTTCGACCGTTGGCTACGGTGATCATTATCCAGTGACAGATGGGGGGAAATTACTGGCGGTGGTGATCATCATGAGCGGCGTTGGTCTATTTGGTATGATTTCCGGTTTGATCACCTCGATACTGACCACTCCGAGCAAACAGCAAACCAATCGAGCCATCAACAAGGAGAAGATGCTAGAAACCCTCCTCGAGCAACAGCATGAAATTTTAGAGCGGCTGAAACGGCTCGAAGAGGAGCAAAAAAAATAGGGCGCATCGCCCTATTCTTATCTCGCTTCACCATTAATGACGCCAGTATGGCTCTGCTTCCACACCAATGGCGCGAGTTTGATCCATCGCATGCAGCATCGAGCGCTCCTGACGAACCAACCAGCGTTCCAGTTGCTCTTTCTCTTCGCCTTCGAGTTTCTCCACCAGTGGGAGTAAATGACGCAGCATTAAGAGATCATCAATACCATGTATCAAATCGGCCCAAGGCATACGAAAGCTATTACGCTCTTCTGCATCATACAAGCTGGCAAAGCCCACACCAGTATAGAGATTGCGCATCAAACGATAGCGTTGATCGATGTACTCTTGTGCCGACATACTTCTTTCCGCCGGAAACGCTTCCATCAACTCAGCCCAAGTGCGATCAAGTTGCTTAACTGAAAAGTCACGGATCGCGCTGGCCATCTTTTCTCTTGCTTTGTCATCAAGGAATGGCTGCCAACCACGCGTTAAAATCCAACGGCTCAAATCGAGCAGTAATCCGGTATAACGCGCACTGGTGAGCAAGGTCAATACCTCTTCTCGATCAGGCAACTCTTCAAATTGCTGGGTTAACTCCGCCACTAAGAACTTACGCGCATCCAATTTCCGCAGCACATTGCCTTTGTCATCAAGAAGTTCCGTTAAATGTGCGTGCTCTGACAACCACGCTAGCTCTTCTTCTAGCCATTTAAGCTCTTGACGCAGAATCGCACTGGCGCGTCGTGGCACAACTCCGCCATAAATGGTCAAGGTTTGGCGAATAAAGCTGATGGCGTGGCTGATTTCATGTAACGCTTCCACCGATTCGCGTTCCACATAAATTTGCTCGTGATAGTGCCAATGGGAAAGGGCATGCTCGAGTGAGTTGATCAAACAATATTCCACATTGTCCATCTTGCCCGTATCCACTAGGCTCAATGGTTTCACTTCGTCGCCTTGGTAACCTAAAGCCAAGCGATAACCTTTCGCCGCTTTACTTAAATTGCCTAAACGCATACCGCCAGACTCACACAAATGGCGAGCAAGGGTAAATAAGGCTTCGGTTTGACCTGATTTCAGTTCTAACTCCACCTCACAGATGGGATCTTGCTTATCCTCCGCGCTCACCATTCCTTGGTCAAACGCCACTTCAACTTGGCTTCCATCAGGCATACCAATCAGCCATTGTTCGCGGGTAAAGTTGGTGGAGAACAGCGCCATCAATTCCGATTGCAAGGTGTCAACATCTTTACCTTGAGGCCAAATATCACCAGGATGTAAATGAAGATTTGGCGTATTGCAGGTATGTTCTGCGTTGTATTCAGGGCGTTGATGTAAGCCTGCAACAACGCGTCCTGCCGTCTTGACGGTTTGCACGAAAACATCATCAAAGCGGCGTATCCGTAAGCCTGTATCGTGTTGGCGAAGCCAGTTGTCTGGCGTATCAAAATAGGTGTTTCCTAAATCGCGACAACTGTGCTGAAGTACTTTGGTTTCGGCGATTTTTTCGCGCAAAGTTTCTGAAAATTCAGGAGAAACAAAAAACTTCAGTTCTATCTCGGTTTCCATAGTTATACCTTCTCAAGCAGACTGGGACAGGATATTGCCTAAATTCTCGAGGGGCAAGAAAGAAATATCGCACTAATGATGATCTAAAACAGTTTTAATGATGGATTTAATGCGTTAACATGCGCGCCTTTATAGCCATCGCTCAACATTTCACCACGAAATGGTGTATGTTCTTTTAAGGTTATATTTATTAGGTTGAATGACCATGCCAATGAATACAATTATGGGGTTATTTGCAAAGTCCCCTATCAAGCCTTTGCAGCGTCACGTAGTTTGTGTCAACGAATGTTGCGGACACCTAATCAATTTCTTTGAAGTTTGTTCAGAGGGAGATTGGGAAAAAGCAGCAGAAATCCGTGCTCAGATCTCACATCTAGAGAAAGAAGCGGATGTTCTAAAACGTGAAATTCGTCTGAAACTTCCTCGCGGTTTGTTCCTGCCAGTCGATCGTACTGACATGCTTGAGCTACTGACTCAGCAAGACAAACTCGCCAACTTAGCAAAGGACATTGCAGGCCGTGTTTACGGTCGTAAGCTGATGATTCCTGAAGCACTCCAACCAAATTTCATTGCTTATGTTCAACGTTGTCTTGATGCGGCTAACCAAGCGCAAAACGTGATCAATGAGCTTGATGAGCTTCTTGAAACTGGATTCAAAGGGCGTGAAGTCACGCTGGTTGCAGAAATGATTAATCAATTGGATGTCATTGAAGATGACACTGATGCGATGCAAATCGGCCTGCGTCAGCAACTGATGACCATTGAGTCAGAGATGAACCCTATCGATGTCATGTTCTTGTACAAGATTCTTGAATGGGTAGGCGGCATTGCAGACCAGGCTCAGCGTGTAGGCGCGCGTCTGGAATTGATGCTATCTCGATCTTAATTTTTTAAGTCAACGAAACATAACGAAGAGCATTATCGACCCATCCTGTTTTGGCCAATAACAGTTTTCTGGCTAAGGCAGGATAACGTCTGTTTGATATTGCTCCGCTTGTTATAAATCAACTAGGTATTACGATGGATATCCTTGCGAACTACGGCACTGTCCTGATTATTGTTGCAGCTGTTTTTGGTTTTATGATGGCAATTGGTATTGGCGCGAACGACGTTGCCAATGCGATGGGCACATCGGTAGGCTCAAAAGCACTTACCGTAAAACAAGCGATCATCATTGCGATGATCTTCGAATTTGCGGGTGCATATCTTGCAGGCGGTGAAGTAACCGACACTATCCGTAAAGGTGTTATCGAAACATCTCTCTTTGCTCACCAACCAGATGTTCTTGTCTTCGGGATGATGTCTGCGCTCCTAGCAGCAGGTACATGGCTACTGTTGGCTTCTTACATGGGTTGGCCAGTATCGACCACGCACTCTATTATCGGTGCGATCATCGGTTTCGCCTGCGTTTCAGTCGGCACTGAAGCGGTAGACTGGAGCAGCGTACAAGGCATCGTGGGAAGCTGGATCATTACACCACTGATCTCTGGTTTCTTCGCTTACGTCATTTTCGTCAGCGCACAACGCCTGATTTTCGATACAGAAAAACCATTGATGAACGCCAAGCGTTTCGTACCTGTGTACATGTTTATTACCACCATGGTGATTGCACTGGTTACCATCAAGAAAGGGCTAAAACACGTTGGTCTGCACCTGAGCAGCACCGAAGCGTGGTTCTGGTCTGCCGGTGTTTCTGGCCTTGTTATGCTAGGCGGCTACCTCTACATCCAGAAGAAATTCGCTAACCGCGAAGACGATCATGGTTTCGCTGGCGTAGAAAGCATCTTCAGCGTTCTTATGGTCATCACCGCTTGTGCAATGGCATTCGCACACGGCTCAAACGACGTAGCAAACGCGATCGGTCCACTGTCTGCCGTTGTATCAACCATTGAGCACATGGGCGAAGTAACCGCGAAAAGCACTATCGCTTGGTGGATTCTTCCTCTTGGTGGTTTTGGTATTGTTGTGGGTCTTGCGACCATGGGCCACAAAGTAATGGCAACGGTGGGTACAGGTATCACTGAACTGACTCCAAGCCGTGGTTTTGCTGCTCAGCTTGCCACTGCCTCAACCGTTGTACTGGCTTCTGGTACTGGTTTACCAATTTCGACCACACAAACACTTGTGGGTGCGGTATTGGGTGTTGGTTTTGCACGCGGTATCGCAGCACTCAACCTAGGCGTGGTTCGTAATATCGTTGCTTCTTGGGTTGTAACACTACCTGCAGGTGCACTGCTTGCCGTGGTGTTCTACTACGCAATGCAAGCGATCTTCGGTTAATTTTCTCGTCATGAGAATGTAAGGCGCGCCGCGATTGTGTAAGCGCCTTGTCATATTTGACTCAAACGCACATTAAGGGAGGCTTTGCCTCCCTTCTTTGTTGCATGCGTCAGGGAAAGTTTTTACTATTCGTTAATCCGAATTTTTATCGCCGACTCTGATTAAATCGTTAAGGGATTTATTGTGAAAAAACTCATCGTCACGGTGTTACTGACTATTCTGGCTGTACCATCCGTTTTCGCCCAAGACCGCTACATCGCAGATGAACTGTTTACCTACATGCACTCTGGCCCAAATAACACGTTTCGTATTATTGGTAGCGTTGATGCGGGTAGCAAAGTAAAACTCCTTCAAACCAACAGCGAAACTGGCTATAGCGAAGTGGTCGATGAGCGAGGCCGCAAGGGCTGGGTTCAAGCAAAATTCATCACACGCCAAGAAAGTATGGCTGTGCGCCTTCCTCGTCTTGAGAAAGAGCTGAAAGAAGTAAAATCTCAATTGGCGAATGCGCGCCAAAATGCCGATACCGAAAAGGCAGGCTTGGTGGACTCCCTTGACACTCGCAACCAACAAATTTCAGATCTAGAGAAGAAATACAGCGAAATCAGTGATCAACTTGCTTCTGTACAAACAGAAAATCGCCAACTGCGTGCAAAACTCGACACACAAAAAGACGACCTACTGTTGAAATACTTCATGTACGGTGGTGGTGTGGCTGGCATTGGTCTTCTGTTCGGCTTGATTCTGCCTTACATGATCCCACGTCGTAAGAAGTCAAACTCAGGCTGGGCATAAACATCAAAACGGGCCGCATTCGCGGCCCGATTTCTTTCTCACTCTTCGGCTGATGAACCCTTGCAGTTCCTCTTTAGCCTTTCCATTCATAGAGCGCTGGAATTTCGATCTGCTCTCCTTGGAACTCAACAATCACCGACTGCGCTGAAATCTCCACCAGTTGAATCTGGTTATCGATCCACTCACCTTGATGGAACTCCGCACCATTAATCTTCAACCAGCGACGTTTCGGATCGCTCGAATACATGTGTGTCTGCAAATTGAGTGGCGGCAAGCGCCCATGCCATTTTTCCGCGCTCAGATCGAGCCTTGAAACCGTTGACTCTGCTTGCGGTGAGTTGTCAGTTTGTGTCTCCACCAGCAAGGCATTTTCGACTTTTTGCGCCAGCTCTGGCGATAAGCCTGACAGGTCGAGGTTTTCAAACAGTCGCTCGTCCTCTGTTTTCTTTTCTTCACTCGGAATTGATGGGCTCGCCACCAAAGTGGGGCTTGTTTGATCGGCCACGTTGATAACGTCGCCAGTTTCCGCCAACGGATATGTTCTGAGAAGGGGCGCGAGCGAGGGAAACTCAGGATAGCGCATCACCTGCTCTTCGCCTTGTTTCTCAGCCTGAGAGAGTTCTCGCCACGGCTCGGACAATGAGACCATGTGCTGCAAACGCGCCAAGGTACGCTGACCGGCGATGCCATCCTCGGTCATCGCTTGCCAACGTTGAAACCATTCCACTCGCTGCATCAGCTCTGCATTAAACTGCGTCGTCATTAACGGTTCATCATTGAGTGCTTTAGCGAGCAATTGGTCCAAAACTTCAATGGCCTCACCGTGCATACCCAGGCGCAATGTCTCTCTCAGAGGCATAGGCCATAGATCGGTGACTTCGCCCCGCCATAATGACATCAACTGTGGAACCGTGAAGGTGAGGCGTTGCTCGCCTGTAAGCAGAACGACGCGCTCTGAGTTGACTTCCAGCAAGACAACGTAAGCCCGTTGCCCTTCATGCTGCAGTGTCAGCAACAAAGGGTGTGGCGTTTGCTGCAACTCTTGCCAATTAAGCTGCCGAACTTGGCACTGGAAAATCGACGTGGATGGCTGTTCACATAAGGTATCGATGCGCGTTGCTCGATATCCCCATAATTTGTAAAGCTCTTCTAATCCTTGCGCTCGAGTGGTCATCCGCGCGACAGCTGACTCGCCGAGCCATTGTTCATCATTCACCAAGATTGCTGGCACTGAAGCTGGTACAGGCAACTCGGTTGCAGGCCTGTCTAGCTCGACCTGAGGCGCAGTGGAAACGACATTGTCAGTGGGGATCAAAGGCCAATAAGCGGCCATGGCCAACACTCCGGCAACGCAAACGGCCAGTACAGAGACTTTCCCCCAAGGGAAAGACAAACGGTTTGAGGTTTGCTGATAGATCTCAGCCTGAAATGCCATCACATTTTGGCAAGCACGCTCGACCGTCGCTTTAGTGATTTTTTTGTCGCCTTGGTGATAGCTCAATTGCAACGCTTTATCGCAAATCAAGTTAATCAGGCGGGGAATACCATGACTATACTGAGCAATCACTTTGGCGCTGGCGTGATCAAACAGGGTACGATTTCCCCCAGCGGTATGAATACGAAACGCAATGTAGTCTGCGGTTTCTTGAGGATTCAGTGGCAATAGGTGGTAACGGCCTGTAATGCGCTGAGCAAGTTGCCGCAATTGTGTGGTCTGCAGTAATTGTTGCAGTTCAGGTTGCCCCACCAACAACACTTTTAACAGCTTGCGTGTTTCCGTTTCCAGATTGGTCAATAAACGCAACTGCTCCAATACATCCGCCGCCAAATGTTGTGCTTCATCAATCACCAACAAGGTTTGGATATTTTGCTGATGATTTTCCAACAAAAACTGATAAATGCGTTGGTTGAGCTGTTTAAGGGAAGCGTTGGCCGTGTAGCTCAAGCCAAACTCATCACAAATGGCTTCAAGCAGTTCGACACTGGAAAAAGTTGGGTTGAGCAGCAAAGCGGCACAGGTTTGGCCGTCAAGGTTGGCCAACATTGATTTTGCGACTGTGGTTTTCCCCGTCCCCACTTCCCCAGTCAGCATGGCAAAACCGCCCCCATCCCCGAGGCCAGCCTGTAAATGTGTGATGGCTTCACGATGGCGCTGACTTAAATAGAGATAGCGGGAGTTGGGCACTATCGAGAAAGGCAGCTCAGAGAAACCAAAAAAATCCTTATACATACACAGACCAAATGCAAATACGTCAATTGAATAGAGAGCAAAGTACCATTGCTTGCTACAATGTCCAGTCAGATAAGCAAATATTCGAGGTCACACGCGTGGAAGTTTACTTAGTGGGTGGAGCGGTAAGAGACAAGTTATTGGGTATTCCCGTTTACGATCAAGATTGGGTTGTCGTCGGTGCAACTGCGGAACAAATGCTCAATGCTGGGTACTCTCCTGTCGGGAAAGATTTTCCAGTTTTCTTGCACCCCAAAACCAAACAAGAGTACGCGCTGGCTCGCACCGAGCGAAAAACAGGCCAAGGCTACAAAGGCTTTGAGTGCTTCTTCTCTCCTGATGTGGCTTTAGAAGAGGATCTCCTCAGACGCGACCTGACCATCAATGCCATTGCTATGGATAGCCAGGGCGTGCTTTATGACCCGTATGGTGGACAGCAAGATCTGCAGAATCGTATTTTGCGCCATGTGTCAGAGGCCTTTGTCGAAGATCCTCTGCGCGTGTTGCGAGTGGCTCGCTTTGCGGCCAAACTGGCACCACTCGGGTTTCGCGTGGCCGATGAAACCATGCAGTTGATGCAGTCCATTGTCGCTTCTGGCGAGCTGTCTGCACTGACCGCCGAGCGAGTTTGGCAAGAATGGCACAAATCGCTACTCACGCCTGCGCCACAGCAGTTTCTTGCTGTCTTGCGTCAGTGTGGTGCTTTGGCCGTGGTACTTCCCGAAATCGATGCTTTGTTTGGTGTCCCTCAGCCTGAAAAATGGCACCCAGAGATCGACACAGGCATACACACCTTGTTGGTCGCAGAACAAGCGGCGAAGCTGAGCTCGTCTGCAGTGGTGCGCTTTGCAGCCCAAGTGCACGACTTAGGCAAAGGCGTGACACCGCCAAGCGAATGGCCAAGCCACAAAATGCATTGCCATACCGGCCTTAAGTTGATTAAACAGTTGTGTGAACGCGTGCGCGTACCGAATGAGTTTCGCGATCTGGCTTTAATGGTGTGTGAGCAGCACTCCAACATCCATCGCGCAGCCGAGCTCAAGCCGCAAACCATGGTCAAAATCTTCAACAAACTGGATGTGTGGCGCAAAGCGGAGCGATTAAACGATATCCTCCTTTGTTGCCAAGCCGATCATGCGGGTCGCCAAGGTCTGCAAGATCACCCTTACCCTCAAGCAGAACGGATCCAGTTAGCGTATCAAGCCGCGCTCTCTGTCGAGGTGCAATCGATCATTCAGGATGGGTTCAAAGGGCCAGCCATTCGTGATGAACAGGAAAGAAGGCGCACTGAAGCGGTAAAAGCGGCGCTGCTCAACGCTTAAAAAACATAACGCCCACAGTTTCCTGTGGGCGCTATAGTGATTGTGCGATCAAGCAGCTCGAGATTAAGCCATTAACAGGTAAGCAAATAAGCCGACACCTAAGATCAATCGGTAGATCACAAACGGCGTCATTCCCATACGTGAAATCATCTTCAAGAACAGGTGAATACACAGATAGGCACTAATAAAGGAAGTGACAATACCGGTTAGCAAAAAGCCGACATGAACGGGCTCGCCACTGGTCACTAACTTCAAGCCAAGATAAGAACCCGCCAGCGTAATGATGGGAATCGACATCAGGAAAGAAAAGCGCGCGGCCGCTTCACGAGTAAAGCCCAAGTAAAGCGCAGCAGTAATAGTCGCCCCAGAGCGAGAAGTGCCGGGAATCATCGCCAATGCTTGCGCAATACCAATAAACAGAGCTTTCTTCCAACCCGCTTGGTATTCATCATCCAGCAAAGAGGCATTCTTATCGACCCACCAAAGCAACAGACCAAAAATAATGGTCGTTGTGGCAATCACATAGGCACTACGCAGATAAACTTCGATGACATCTTTCATCACCAAGCCAAAGATACAGGCTGGGATCGTCGCAATCACAATCATCCACGCCAACTTGGCTTCTTTACTTCGTTCTCCTTTAAAAATCGACGCGAACAAAGCAGCGAAGAGCGTGATCACCTCTTTACGGAAATAGATCACCACGGCGGCTAAGGTACCGACATGCACCGCCACATCAAAAGCTAACCCTTGATCTTCCCAGCCAAGAATGGCGGAAGGCAGGATCAAATGCGCCGAACTGGAAATCGGCAAAAACTCGGTCAGGCCTTGAATCAAAGCCAACACAAACGCTTCAAAATAACTCATGGTTTACTCAGTTTTTTATAATGAAAAATCAACCGCTTTCAATGTGTCGAGATCGCGTGCAGTTTGCCAAATCTCTTCCACGGTACGGCCATCACCTGGAATCACCAGATCCGGCTGCAAATCATAAAGCGGTTGTATGACAAAGGGATATTTAAAGATATCACTGCGAGGCAGTTCAGGCTTTTGGCTCGAAATGCATTCGCCGAACAGCACAATATCAAGATCCAGTGTTCGATCCTGATACTTCGCTGCATTTTCTTCTCGGCCCCATCGCAGTTCGATTTGGCGGAGCTGAGAAGCCAATTCCTCTAACGTCATAGACGTATTGAGACGAATGACAAAATTGAAAAAGGCATGGCTGTCGAAACCAACAGCGGCACATTCATATATCGGTGAGGCTTGTAAGGCTTCGCCAAGCAAAGTGAGCTCTTGCCAAGCGGCTCGTGCGTGCTTTTCTCGCTCAATATTGCTGCCTACGCCGATATAGACGGTGTTCATGCTTGGCCTCGCTCAATCACCACACCCACAGCGCGAGCTTGTGGAACAGCTCCCGGCTTAGCTAAGCGAATGCGAATCCAAGGCACTGAGAATTGAGTCATGATGAGCTCAGCCACTTCTTCCGCGACGCGTTCCACCAGTAAGAAACGACCGTTTTCAATGTGATTCAATACCGCCTCGCTCACTTGCGCATAATCCAACGCATCGGCCACATCATCACTTTTGCCTGCAGGACGATTGTCGTGCGCCATTTCGATATCCAACACCAATTTTTGCTTAATTTGCTGTTCCCAGTCGTAGACACCAATGGTGGTAATCACTTCCAACTGTTCAATAAACACTTTATCCAGCGCCATAATTTGTCCTTATAGAGGTCGGATACCCGAATGGGGTAAATTCATCGTATTATTTTTGCAATCGCGCTATGATAGCAACTACGCGAAAAATGAGCATTACTTTCCAATCATTTAGGGACTCACATGGACGCAATGGCAGTGACAATGACCATCATCGCCTACCTGCTGGGATCAATTTCCAGTGCGGTGCTGATTTGTCGTGTGCTGAGATTGCCCGATCCTCGAGGTGTGGGTTCAAACAACCCTGGTGCTACCAACGTGTTGCGCATCGGTGGCAAAGGTGCCGCCGCGGCCGTACTGCTGTGCGATATGCTCAAAGGGACCATTCCGGTTTGGAGTGGTTACTACCTCGGCATTGAACCCGTACTGCTTGGCGTGATCGCCATTGCGGCCTGCCTTGGTCATATGTACCCATTGTTCTTTCATTTCCAAGGTGGTAAAGGGGTGGCGACAGCGCTGGGAGCCATAGCACCTATCGGTTTGGATTTGACAGGGATGATCATGGCGACATGGCTGTTGGTCGCGATACTCTTCCGCTACTCTTCATTGGCCGCTTTGGTCACCGTTTTACTTGCCCCGATGTACACTTGGATGATCAAGCCCCAGTACACCTTGCCCGTAGGCATGCTCTGCTGCTTGATTGTGTTAAGACATCACCAAAATATCCGCCGTTTATTTACTGGTGAAGAACCCAAGATCGGTGAGAAAAAACTGCAAATGCCCAAGTCACAGTAAAGCGAAATAAGAGACGACGATAGACGTCAAAGGAATAGAAAATGGCCCCTCATGAGGCCATTATCGTTCGCTTACTTGGCGTAAACTGCCGCGAGAAACGTCTCAAGCATTTGGTTAACAAACTCAACCTGCTCTAAGTTACTGATGTGGCCAGCGTTAGGAATTTCCACCAATTGACTGCCGGTGATCACATCGTGCATCAAGTAAGATTCAAACACTGGGCGAGGTTTGTCCTGCTGACCAACGGCGATCAAGGTTGGCAAAGCAAATTTTTCCGCATCCTCAATCACATCGCGACGACCAAACACCATACGTCCAACTCTCGCCACTTCCACCGCACGTTCACCGGAAAGTGACGCTAAGCGTTGTTCGAAATCCGAAACCAATTGCGGGGTTTGCTCTTTCGCATCGTTGGCAAAAAACAGCGGCACAACTGCTTCCACAATCGGTGCTGGCACCATTTGGGTTTGCGCAATAGCATCCAACATGGCGAAGTATTTCTGATGTGTCACTTCCGGCTCTAGGCCAATGAAGGTGTCCATCATGACTAAAGAAGTCACGCGTGCTGGTGCTTGTGAAACCAGTTCCGCTCCCCACATCCCACCGACGGATAAACCGACAATAGAAAACGTCTCAATGTGTAGATGGTCCATCAACGCGAGCAGGTGTTGAGCGTAATCCACCAATGAATTGCAGTGAGTTGGTGCGGACTCAGATTCCCCATGCGCCCACAAATCCGGCACAATACAACGATAAGACTGACTTAAAAATTCAATTTGTGGCGCCCACATCTGGCTATCCCACAAATAGCTATGACCAAATAACAAGACCGGACCTTGACCCACATCTTGATAAGCCATGCTTTTGCCATCTATGACGAATGTTTTCATTATTTTTCCTAAAATCAGCAGAACCTAACATAGGCAACACAAGATGCCATTCAGTTCCATGTGAATAAAAAGCAGCAAAGTAAAAAAACGGCCGCCTAAGCGACCGTGATTATACTGAGTTTATTTCATCACTGGCGTCAATTGATCAATTGGCCAACGAGGTCGGGCCTCTACCGCAAGATCTGACACTTCATTGTTCTTCAAACGCTGCATACCTGCATACGCGATCATTGCACCATTATCAGTACAAAACTCGGTACGTGGATAATAGACATCCCCGCCCACTTTGTGCGCCAGTTTTTCTAGTTCAGCACGAAGACGACGGTTGGCACTCACCCCACCCGCAATCACAATACGTTTCATGCCCGTTTGTTCTAGTGCGCGCTTACATTTGATCGCCAGTGTAGCGCACACAGCCTCTTCAAAAGCGTACGCAATATCAGCACGTGTTTGTTCATCATCACCATTCGCCGCAATGGTATTCGCGGTAAAGGTTTTCAAACCAGAGAAGCTCATGTCCAAACCGGGTACATTGGTCATCGGACGCGGAAACTTAAAGCGACCCGGCGTCCCTTTTTCGGCCAATTTAGACAGCAATGGACCACCGGGATAATCTAGCCCCATGAGTTTCGCCGTCTTATCGAATGCTTCACCCGCCGCATCATCAATGGATTCGCCTAGAATTTTGTACTCACCAATGCCTTTCACTTCCACCATCATCGAGTGACCACCCGAGACCAACACCGCCACAAATGGAAACGGCGGTGGGTTGTCTTCAAGCATAGGTGCGAGCAAGTGACCTTCCATATGATGAACCGGAACGGCTGGCACTCCCCAAGCGTAAGCGAGGCTTCGACCGATCGTTGCCCCCACCAAAAGTGCCCCCACCAAACCTGGCCCTGCTGTGTAAGCAACACCATCAATATCTTTTGCTGTTAAATTGGCTTCTTTCAACGCCTCTTTAATAAGAGGAATGGTTTTCTTCACGTGGTCACGAGAAGCGAGCTCAGGCACGACACCGCCGTAATCGGCATGCAGTTTAATTTGGCTATATAATTTATGGGCCAGTAGGCCTTTTTCATCGTCATAAATGGCGATTCCTGTTTCATCACAGGAGGTTTCAATGCCGAGAATGCGCATAGTTTTCTCTGTATGCTCAGTGCTAATAGAAAATTTGCCGACATATTACCTCGCGCAGCCCAGACAAACAAATTTTGTACAGACAATAATCGACAAAAGGCTTTACAAAGGCGCAGGGATCGGATTAAAATTCCGCACCATTTTTGATCAAGCTGGTTAGAGACCAATCGCTAGTGATTTGTCTATTTATTGCCAGCGTTAACGAATAACCCCTGAGGTGAAAGGCATATGCCAGTAGTTAAAGTACGTGAAAACGAACCGTTCGACGTTGCTCTACGTCGTTTCAAGCGCTCTTGCGAAAAAGCAGGTATCCTTTCTGAAGTGCGTCGTCGTGAGCACTACGAAAAACCAACTACAGTTCGCAAACGCGCTAAAGCAGCAGCTCAAAAGCGTCACGCTAAGAAGCTAGCTCGCGAAAACGCTCGTCGCGTTCGCCTGTACTAATAACTGAGCTCCGGAAAGGAATTTAGTTATGGCTCTTATTGAACAACTCAAAGAAGAGCAAAAACTAGCGATGAAAGCCAAGGACAAACAGCGCCTTGGCACTATTCGTTTAGCCCTGTCTGCTATCAAGCAACGTGAAGTCGACGAACAGATCACTCTGAACGATGACGACATTCTTGCTGTGCTGACAAAAATGGTTAAACAACGTCGCGACTCTGTTACGCAATTTGAAGCAGCAGGTCGTCAAGACTTAGCTGATGCGGAAAAAGCAGAAATTACGGTGCTTGAAGAATTCATGCCTCAACCGCTGAATGAAGACGAAGTAGCCGCGCTGATCGACAGTGCGATTGCGGAATCTGGTGCAGCAGGCATGCAAGACATGGGTAAAGTAATGGCTGTTCTGAAACCGCAAATTCAAGGCCGTGCAGATATGGGTAAAGTAAGTGGTTTAGTTCGCGCTAAACTGGCTTAGTTCCCGCACCTGTTTGCAGCAAGCCGTGCTATCCTCTGGAACGCACGGCTTGTTTGTATCTACCCTTCTCTTTTTTATTAGGTTTTATGGCAGGACACATCCCACGCAGTTTTATTGATGATCTCCTTGCTCGACTTGATATCGTCGACATCATCGACCCACGGGTGAAACTTAAGAAAAAAGGCAAGAACTATGGGGCGTGCTGCCCATTCCACAACGAAAAAACCCCCTCTTTCAGCGTTAGCCAAGAAAAACAGTTCTACCATTGCTTCGGTTGCGGTGCACACGGCAATGCCATCGATTTTATGATGGAATTTGAACGATTGGAGTTTGTGGAAGCCATTGAGGAACTTGCCTCTTATCTTGGTCTCGACGTTCCACGCGAACAACGCTCAACCAACACTAAGTTTAGCCAAGCACCTCAAGCCAGCAGTAGCCAAAAGCGCAGCCTCTACGATTTAATGGCCAGCATTAGCCAGTTCTATCGCAATCAACTGAAGCTTTCTTCAGGCAAAATCGCGATCGATTACCTAAAAAATCGCGGCCTATCAGGCGAGATCGTACAGAAATTTGGCATTGGTTATATTGCCGATGAATGGGATTTGGTGCGTAAAAACTTTGGTCAGCATCCTGAAGCACAAGAGATGCTGGTCGCCGGTGGTATGTTGATCGAGAACGAAAAAGGTAATCGCTACGATCGCTTCCGTGGCCGTGTGATGTTCCCTATTCGCGATCGCCGTGGGCGTGTTATCGGATTTGGCGGGCGAGTGCTTGGGGATGGCACCCCAAAATATCTCAACTCACCAGAGACCCCAATCTTCCACAAAGGCAAAGAACTTTACGGCTTGTACGAAGTCCTACAGGCATATCGAGAGCCACCTCAAATTTTAGTGGTCGAAGGCTATATGGACGTTGTCGCGCTAGCCCAATATGGCGTAGATTATTCCGTCGCTTCCCTGGGAACGTCCACCACGGGTGATCATCTACAAGTGCTGTTTCGTCAAACCAGCACCGTCGTCTGTTGTTACGATGGTGACCGGGCAGGAAGAGAAGCCGCTTGGCGAGCCATGGAAAACGCATTGCCTTACTTAAATGATGGCCGACAATTGAAGTTCATGTTTTTACCTGATGGCGAAGATCCCGATTCGTATATTCGTCAATTTGGTAAAGCGCAGTTTGAGCAACAAGTGGCCAATGCCATGCCCTTGTCAGAGTTCATGTTCAGCTCGCTTGCGCAACAAGTTGACATGAGCAGCAAAGAAGGTATGGCGAAGCTCACAACCTTAGCGGTTCCTTTGATCGATAAAGTGCCAGGCGGCACTTTGCGTCTATACTTGAGGGAATTACTTGGCCGCCGTTTAGGCTTGGTGGATGAACGACAGCTGCAACAACTGATCGATCGCCAAGGCCAAACCGACAAAAAGCCACAGCCCCACCGTGAGCTAAAAAGAACACCCATGCGTGAAGTGGTCGCCCTATTAATTCAGCGTCCAAGCTTCTCGCAGCTGGTGCCGGATTTAACCCCGGTCAAACATTTAACCATACCCGGCTTGAGTTTATTGATAGAAGTGCTTGAAAGATGCCAAGCACGCCCCAATATAACCACAGGCCAATTGCTAGAAAGCTGGCGTGGCAGCCAGAATGAACAACTTCTGTCTCGTTTAGCAGGTTGGGAAATCCCCCTCGACGATGACAATGAAGAAGACATATTTTTAGACTCGCTGGACAAGATTCTTGCTCAGTGTGTTGAAAAGCAAATTGAGAACCTGCAGGCAAAAGATAGAAGCATCGGCTTATCAGCCGATGAAAGAAGGGAGCTTATGGCACTCATGCTAGATTTAAAAGCGTAACCCTGTTTAATTAGTCAGCAACAATTTTATTTGCTATAGTTAGTGGTTTGCATTTCGCATACTAATTCCTTCACCAGATTACGAAGTTGGATACCGTCTATGGATCATAATCCGCAGTCACAGCTAAAACTACTTGTCATCCGTGGCAAAGAGCAAGGCTATCTGACCTACGCCGAAGTAAATGACCACCTACCTGCTGAAATCGTAGATTCAGAACAGGTGGAAGATATCATTCAGATGATTAACGACATGGGTATCAAGGTAGTAGAAACTGCTCCTGATGCCGATGACCTAGCACTGAGTGATGAAACAAACATTACCGACGAAGATGCTGCCGAAGCAGCCGCTGCTGCGCTTTCAAGCGTAGAAAGCGAAATTGGTCGCACTACAGACCCAGTGCGCATGTACATGCGTGAAATGGGTACCGTTGAACTTCTAACTCGTGAAGGCGAAATCGACATCGCTAAACGAATTGAAGATGGTATCAACCAAGTACAGTCGTCTGTTGCTGAATACCCAGGAACCATTCCTTATATTCTTGAACAGTTCGACAAAGTACAAGCGGAAGAACTTCGCCTAACTGATCTTATCAGTGGTTTTGTTGATCCAAATGCAGATGAAACGGCAGCTCCAACCGCAACACACATCGGTTCAGAGCTTGCAGAATCTGATTTGGAAGATGAAGACAACACCGACATCGACGATGAAGACGAAGATGAAGACGAAGATGGCGATTCAAGCAGTGATTCAGAGGAAGATGTCGGCATCGACCCTGAAATGGCGCTAGAGAAGTTCACTCAGCTTCGTAACAGCTACCAGAATCTGCAACTTGCCGTGAATGAACATGGTCGAGAGAGTGCTCAAACAGCTCAAGCCCATGAACTGATGCTCGATGTGTTTAAAGAGTTTCGTCTAACACCGAAGCAGTTTGACCATTTGGTTAACGAACTTCGCACCGCCATGGATCGCGTTCGTACGCAAGAGCGCTTGATCATGAAGTCTGCGGTAGAAATCGCGAAAATGCCGAAGAAGTCGTTCATTGCACTCTTTACTGGCAACGAATCTAACGAAGAATGGTTAGATCAGATCCTCGCTTCTGACAAGCCATACGTAGAAAAGATCAAGCTGCACGAAGAAGACATTCGTCGTTCAATCGCCAAGCTAAGAGCAATTGAAGAAGAAACGTCGCTTTCAGTGAACAACATCAAAGACATCAGCCGTCGTATGTCTATCGGTGAAGCAAAAGCTCGCCGTGCGAAGAAAGAGATGGTTGAGGCGAACTTACGTCTCGTTATCTCTATCGCGAAGAAGTACACAAACCGTGGTTTACAGTTCTTGGATCTAATCCAAGAAGGTAACATCGGTCTGATGAAAGCGGTTGATAAATTTGAATACCGTCGTGGTTACAAGTTCTCGACCTACGCAACTTGGTGGATTCGTCAGGCAATCACGCGTTCAATCGCAGACCAAGCACGTACGATTCGTATTCCGGTACACATGATCGAAACGATCAACAAGCTAAACCGTATCTCTCGTCAAATGCTACAAGAGATGGGTCGAGAGCCGTTACCGGAAGAACTGGCAGAGCGTATGCAAATGCCAGAAGATAAGATCCGTAAAGTACTGAAAATTGCTAAAGAGCCAATCTCAATGGAGACGCCAATCGGTGACGATGAAGATTCGCATCTAGGTGATTTCATCGAAGATACCACGCTAGAGCTACCTCTTGATTCTGCAACGGCGACCAGCCTAAAAGCAGCGACAAAAGATGTTCTTGCAGGTCTAACACCTCGTGAAGCAAAAGTACTGCGTATGCGTTTTGGTATCGACATGAACACCGACCACACTCTAGAAGAAGTGGGCAAACAGTTCGACGTAACGCGTGAGCGTATTCGTCAGATCGAAGCAAAAGCACTGCGTAAACTGCGTCATCCAAGCCGCTCAGAAACTCTGCGTAGCTTCCTTGACGAGTAACGCATACTCTTCTCAAGCAAAAAGGTGAGCCATGGCTCACCTTTTTTGTAGTTTCCTTCGCTAAGTGAATAAAAACTAAGCGCAATTAGCCGTAGCTACGTCTAGACACCCCGCGCGAGTTCTCCTATAATCTTGGCTCTGATTTGGCCCCTTAGCTCAGTGGTTAGAGCAGTCGACTCATAATCGATTGGTCCCCAGTTCAAGTCTGGGAGGGGCCACCAAATTCTAGAAGGCTCGTAGAGACATCTACGGGCCTTTGTCTTTTCTAGTCCGGTCTATACCTGGTCTGTGAGTACTTCCGGTAAGCTTTGGTTCATTAGGCACTTCCCTTAATCAATCAGAAAGATAGTATTGAACCGTCGAAACCACACGAATGCGTTTAATATGTGGCGTGTTGTGATCTCTATCCATGATAGAAAACTGGCCTTGTGATGCTGTGCGGATTTTGCCAAGTGAACTATTGGAATCTTTGGCAAACTTCTCAGCCACCTCTCTCGCATTGTGAGTGGCTTCTTCGATCATTTCCGGCTTAATTTCGTTTAAGCGAGTGAAGCTGTAGACAATCGGGTTGTCGTAAGCATCTTGGTTGAAAACAATCCCCTTCTTGCCCAGTTGTCCAATAAGACTGATGGCTTGACGTACCGAATCAACTTTATTGCTGTACACCGTGATGGTTTGAATGGCGAGATAGCGATATTCCGCATTTGCTTCTCCCCCATATTGCTGAGCTTTCTTATCAATCACCGCAGGGGCAGACCATTGGACACTATCTGAAAGTTCACGTTTATTGAGAAAATCGGTGATTAACGTTGATTGCGTATCCACTTTGGTGAAAAGATCTTGGATGTCATTGCTGGCAACCGTAAAACGGATCGGCCAAATGACCGTATCAGCAGGATACTCTCTCTCCGATAACCCCTTAACCGTCACAATGCGATCCAGTGCTTTGTATTGAATGGCCGTTTGCTGAACTAGATAACCCAATACGCCTAAGCCGACAATTAGGGATACACCTAGAATCAACGCGGCTTGGGTTGTCATTTCTCTCATAACCTAACCTTTAAAAATTACCAAAACTTTCGAATCCTACAACATAGCGTAGTTAGTTCTTCAGTACTGAGACATGGCACTAATTAGATAAAGAAACGGGAACCGAATTCGGTTCCCGCTTTCCAGAGCAGCATAACAAAGGTTTATTGACGTTTGCGTTATATTATTTTGTCCCGCAGTTTCAACTTAACACCCAAACTTACATTTTGATGCAAAATTAGTATATTTTGTGAGCAGCGGATAATTTATTTCCATCATTTTACTTGTTGTTGCACGCACTTCTCGACTCATCTGTTAACCAAAGCGTCACAAAAGCGTCATTAAAGGCCAATCTTGCTGAAGCCTGACTGTCATCTCTTACGATTAGCATGAGGATCAGAAACCCAGATTCGAGGTCTTTATGGCAATCAACAGTCCTTTTCGTCTTCCACGTAAAACGCCTTTTGGCATTGGAGAAAATGTTGCTGAATGGATGACGGGGCTGAGCAAATTGGATAAGTTTTATGCTCAGCGTCCACCTCACTGTGACACTCAAACCTTTCTACGCTATACCCTTGAAGTTCTGGGTATTGATTATCAGATAGTCAAAGGCTCGCTTGCGAACGTCCCACAGATTGGCCCAACGGTGGTGGTGGCTAATCATCCGTTAGGCTGCGTTGAAGGGGTGATTCTTGCTGAACTCTTGCTGATGATGCGGGAGGATGTTCAGATCCTTGCCAACCAATATCTCAAAACCGTTCCTGAGTTGGATACGCTCTTTATTGGCGTGGATGTATTTGATTCCCAGCAGGCAGCAAAGTCCAACATGAAGGCGCTACGCGATGCAAACAAGCATCTCGCTCAAGGAGGGTTACTCTTAGTTTTTCCTGCCGGTGAGGTATCACAACTTGTTGATAGAAAGCAAAAACGCTTAGAAGATAAAGAGTGGAGTCGTTCTGTCAGCGCTCTGATCCGCAGACATAAAGCGCATGCTCTGCCTGTGTTTATCGACGGGCAGAACTCACAACGCTTTTATCTTGCAGGCAAGATTCACCCTCTCTTGCGCACGCTGATGTTAGGGCGTGAATTACTCAATAAGAAGCAGCAAGCGATTCCAATTGCCATTGGTCAGCCAATCAAATTCAAAGAAGTACAACATTTGACGGATGAGCAGCTAGTCAGTTATTTGCGTTTAAACACGTATTTACTCAGCGCTGAACCACCACTTCACCCCCCAATGGATCACGACACCAATCCCCCTCTAGCCCCGATTGCTGAGCCATTAGAAAAGCAAAAGTGGTTATTGGATCTGGCGATGCTCCCTGAAGATGCTTTATTGCTTCGCCAAGGTAATTTTAGTGTCTATTGCACCACTGCCAAATATATTCCTTCGATTCTGCATGAGATCGGCCGACAACGAGAGATCAATTTTCGCGCTGTAGGGGAAGGGACGGGTTATGCGATCGACATCGATCGTTTTGATCACCATTATCATCATCTGTTTGTCTGGGATGATGAAAACCAGCACCTGGTTGGGGCTTATCGCCTCGGTTTAGTGGACAAACTGCTGGAAAAATCTGGATTGGATGGGCTCTATTCGCGCACATTATTCGACTATGACGCACCCTTTCTTACCCAGTTAGGCCAGTCGATTGAGATGGGACGCTCTGTGATCACCTCCCCCTACCAGCGCAGCATGAATGCACTTTTGCTCCTGTGGAAGGGAATTGCGACCTTTGTCTCTCAACATCCGCAATACACGCATTTGTTTGGGCCGGTCAGCATCAGCAACGATTACAGCCCCACTGCAAGACAACTGCTCGCTCAATCCATGACGCTGCACCATTATGATGCTGCCAGCGCCGAGCTCGTCAAACCACTTAATCCCATTCCCGATCATCATCCCAAATGGAACACCAGCATGCTAACGGCACTTGGTGATTTGCAACTGCTGTCTCGAGTGATTTCTCGTATTGATGAAGGTAAAGGGGTGCCCGTTTTGCTAAGACAATACTTAGGGCTGAATGGCAAATTGGTGTGCTTTAATGTCGACCCTGCGTTTAACAATGCGTTGGATGGCATGATTGTGGTGGATCTGCGTGATGTGCCCGAAAAAACGCTAGGCAAATACATGACGCCAGCTAAAGCACGGCACTATCTCTCACTTCATCAAGCATGAATTGATGGCTTTTGGTCACGTATGCATTGCCATGTCGTGACCTAAGCAGCAGTTTTACAATCAGAGTAATCCTCTTAAAGCACGAGCGCCAGGCGGCCAAAGTACTGAGCAGGACCGTTAAATCACCGATACTCCGTGCATATTTTGTTCACTATGACAGATATTCGTCTTATCACAGTCCATTAGACTGTTTTTTATTCTATTGACGAAAAAATCATCTAATTTGAATCTGTTGGCAAACAACAACACAAACGAGGACGTCATGCCGACAATCAAGCCCAACCGCTCTTTTCTGAAACGTGCGATTATCGCTTCCACTGCCCTGCTCTCTTTTTCACTTTTTGCTGCAGAAGAAGTGTATCGCTTAAAACTGGCTGAAACTTGGGGCCCGAATACGCCGATACTCGGTGACGCATCAAAAAACATGGCTAAGCTCGCTGAAGAAATGTCAAACGGTCGTTTACAGATTCGCATCGATTCAGCCAACAAGCACAAAGCACCATTGGGTGTGTTTGATATGGTCAAGTCTGGTCAATATGATCTTGGCCACTCCAGCTCTTATTATTGGAAAGGGAAGGTCCCCAACACGCTCTATTTCTCTTCGATGCCCTTTGGCATGATCACCACGGAGCAGTACGCTTGGTTCTATTACGGTGGTGGTATGGAACTGATGCAAAAAGTTTATGCTCCGCACAATTTGCTCTCATTTCCTGGCGGAAACTCAGATATCCAAATGGGTGGCTGGTTTAAGAAAGAGATCAATTCCGTTGAAGATTTGAAAGGGTTGAAAATGCGTATCCCCGGTTTTGCGGGCGAAGTGCTGGCACGAGTTGGCGCTAAACCGACCAATATTGCGCCGGGAGAACTCTACACATCACTCGAACGTGGCACAATTGACGCATTGGAGTGGGTGGGTCCTGCGTTTGACTTGCGTATGGGTTTTCACAAAATCGCGCCCTACTACTATACCGCGTGGCATGAGCCGGGCTCAGAAACACAGTTTTTAGTGAATAAGAAGACCTGGGAGACATTACCCAAAGATCTGCAAGTGATCTTAGAAACCGCCTTCCGTGTGGCGGCGTTTGATATGTACAACCAAGCGATCGATGCCAATGCCAATAGCTGGGCAACCATGCAAAGCGAATACCCAGACATCAAGGTGCGCGATTTTCCGCCTGTTGTGTTACAAGCCATGCGACAAGCAACCAATGAGTTGTTAGAGGAAGAAGCAGCCAAAGATCCGCTCGCGAAAGAGATCATCACTTCACAAGAAAACTACCTGAAGAAAGTGCGTGCTTGGACGGCGATCTCCGCCAAAGCGTATTTGGATACTAACCCGCAGTAGCTCACTCAACCCAGCCCAAAAGAAGCACCAAGCGTGCTTCTTTTCTTCACTGTATTCTGTCAAAAAATTACAGCCAAACCAAAACAGTGACCTTTATCACCACATCCGACAAAGCCACTCAAAATACAATTGTGACAAAAATCACTCAAAAATCTTAATTAGAGCTCAAAAAGAAGATTTTAATGATCAGTGTCACAATTTATTTTTATTTCAAATTTAACAAAACGAGACAAAGATCAACAACAAAAGATTTGACAAATAACCAAAGCGCAATTTGTTATTAACTTACAACTCAATAAAGTGAGAAAAATCACGTAAAAAACGCTTGCGAATGGAAAAATCAGGAGGGGGATCACGAAAAACCCGCTATCAGTTCTAATAGAAAAATATGTGGTAGATTGATTGAGAACTAAGCAATCAAACGGTTTTGGCGAACCGTTACTACAACATTCATCAGAACATCAAACGGGGAATTCGTATGATATCACCAGATGCAAAGATCAAGATACAAAATTTTGGTCGTTTCTTGTCTAACATGGTTATGCCCAACATCGGGGCATTTATTGCGTGGGGCTTTATTACTGCCCTATTTATTCCGACTGGCTGGCTGCCAAATGAAACGCTGGCGGCAATGGTTGGACCAATGATCACTTATCTACTGCCACTGCTCATCGGTTATACCGGTGGTAAGCTTGTCGGCGGAGACCGAGGTGCGGTTGTCGGTGCGATTACCACAATGGGTGTGATTGTCGGCACTGACATCCCGATGTTCATGGGGGCAATGATGGTCGGCCCTATGGGTGGTTGGGCGATCAAACGATTCGACAATTACATTGATGGCAAAGTCAAAAGTGGCTTTGAGATGTTGGTGAACAACTTCTCTGCCGGCATTATTGGCATGCTGTGTGCGATTCTCGCCTTCTTCTTTATCGGGCCATTTGTCAAAGTCCTTTCTGGCGGGTTAGCGGCTGGCGTCAACTTCCTGGTCTCTGCGCACCTCCTTCCTTTGACCTCTGTTTTTGTTGAGCCTGCGAAGATCTTGTTCCTCAACAATGCCATTAACCACGGTATTTTTTCTCCACTGGGCATCCAACAGGCTTCAGAAGCTGGCCAATCGATTTTCTTCCTCATTGAAGCAAACCCTGGTCCTGGACTCGGTATTCTTCTCGCCTACATGGTGTTTGGTAAAGGTACAGCACGTCAGACGGCAGGTGGTGCTTCGATCATCCATTTCTTTGGTGGGATCCACGAAATCTATTTCCCTTATATTTTGATGAATCCACGCCTGATCCTTGCCGCAATCGCGGGTGGTATGACTGGGGTATTTGTCCTGACGGTATTCAATGCTGGGATTGTTTCACCCGCCTCTCCAGGTTCTATTTTCGCGATTCTCCTAATGACGCAAAAAGCCTCTATCCTCGGCGTATTAGCGTCCATTGCTTCAGCAACCGGTGTCTCTTTTGCTGTCGCTGCATTACTGATGAAAACACAAACATCGACAGAAGAGGAAGGCGACGAAGCTGCATTGGAAAAAGCCACTTCACAGATGAAGAACATGAAATCGGCGTCAAAAGGGCGTGCTAATGTCACCAACCAAAACAAAAGTGATGTAGACCTAGCAACCGTGCACAGCATTATTGTGGCGTGCGATGCAGGAATGGGCTCCAGTGCCATGGGGGCGAGCATGCTGCGTAAAAAAATTCAGGATGCGGGGCTCAACATCCATGTGACTAACCTTGCAATTAACAGCTTACCAGAGAGCGCCGACATTGTGATTACGCATAAAGATCTTACGGATCGTGCACGTAAGCACGCACCGAATGCTTACCACATTTCACTAACCAACTTCCTAGACAGT